>JAIBAT010000063.1 GCA_019695055.1 Candidatus Sumerlaeaceae bacterium
GCTTCATCCTTCTTTTCATGCTTGTGGGAATTCTTGCCGGAGGCGCGTGGGCGGCAATCCCTGGTACCCTGAAGGCTGTGACCGGCGCCCACGAGGTCATCACGACCATCATGATGAACTTCATTGCTTACTACGGTATCAACTACCTGGTGCGTCCCAGCCCGGCCAGCTTTGCAGTGCCCGCGACCTTGCACACCGTCAGGATTCCTGAATCTCTTCGCATGCCGCGGTTGTCGGAATACATAAAGCCATTAGAGGGATCGCAGGTGAACGGTGCGCTGGTAATTGCCCTGCTTGCGGCATTGGCCGTGTACATCCTGCTTTGGCATACGCGACTGGGATTTGAGATGCGAGCCGTTGGGCAGAACCCGACGGCAGCCCGGCTTGCGGGCATCTCGCCCGGGAAGATCATCATTATTTCCATGTTCCTCAGTGGTGGCCTTGCCTCCTTGGTTGGTGTGGATTTTGTGCTCGGGCTAAAGGGATACTTCGAGGAGAACTTCTCCGCCGGCGCCGGGTTCATTGGAATTGCGGTGGCGCTTCTTGCGAATAATCATCCGATTGGCGTCATTTTTACGGCATTCCTTTTCGGCGTTCTCAATTATGGCAAGGTGGCAGCCGGGGATATTCCGAAGGACATTATCGACATCATTCAGGCCGCCATTATCTTCAGCATGATTCTCGGCACCCGAATCTTCAATCGCATGGCAATCCGGCTTCGCAAGCGCGCGCAACAGGTGGCCCAGCAGCGGCAGGAAGCTGACGCGGCAGCTTGAGAACCCGGCGCTGGCTCCAACGAATAAATCCAAATGTCCTTTAATAGCCACATTTTTATGCGTTCCAGAGTGCTCTGGTTGTTGGTGGGCATCCTTTGGTGTACCCCCTCGTTGAAGGCGGCGTTGCCCGAGGAAAGTTTGACTACGCCTACCCTCGCCGATTTTTCTGCCAATCAGGTTATTCGGGGGCCGTACGCACGCATCGGGGTCAAGTACCCCGGGGTCTACCGGATTACCGGTCGTGATCTCGAGTCGGCGGGCGTGGACCTGAGCGGGATCGTTCCGTCGCGCCTAACATTGTGGAATCGCGGGGAGCAGGTCAGGATTCTTGTCAAAGCCCCGACAACCCCGGTGATGCGTCCCGATGATTACATTGAATTCATTGGGGATATCCCGCGCGGATCCTTTTCCACCGCCCTGCCTGGCAACTTGTACAATATTTATTTTTTGTCATGGGGTGATGGCAACCCGCTGAGATATGAAGAGAGGACAATTGTATCCGGCGAAGATGACTTAACCACGGCCGCGTTTCATTTTCGAGGTCATGTGGAGCAGGATCAGCGGTTTTTTTATCTCAATGTCCCACTGGGTACGACGGATGGATTTTTCTGGATTGGCTACTATGCCGGGCACGAGGAAGCAAACAAGGTGTCGCTGGAATTTCCGGGCTTCGACCGCCGCTATGCCGATCATGTCGATCTCAACTTTCGCCTGTTTGGGCAAAGCAACGTCCCCGGGCTGAAACCAGGGCACAAATTTTCGGCGTTCTACGGGGATGAACCCATTGGCACAGCCGTCTTTGATGGCATGCAATATTTTGATTTCGAGACAACCGTGCCGGCGTCACTCATAGCGCCGGGTAAGCAGGTCACATTTCGCGCCCCAAAGGATCGTGAAGGGGTGGTAGACAGCATTCTCCTGGACTGGGTGAATGTGCGGTACCCGCGGCAGCTGGACGCCGCACGGAAGGATGAATTCTGGTTTACCTCGGATCTTTTGGACCGGACGCTGCCGCAAACATTCCCCCTTAGGGGAACCAAGCCGGGTGCTCGTGTTTATAGCATTCAGGAGGGCCTGGTATATCTGCCAGCCAGCCGGCATGCAGAGTCGGTGACCATTCAGACATTGGATACACCCACAAGCTATGTGGCGGTCACGGATAACGGTGTCGCCCCGGTTGAATTCATCCATTCCCGCCCTATGGGCACGCGCCTGAGTGAAGTGGCAAAGGACGCAGAGTTGCTTGTGGTTTTTCACCCCCGGGTGGCGCGTGCGGCGAAATTGTATGCCGACTATCGCAAGGCGGAAGGACTTCGGGTGACCATGGTCAGTGTTGATGATGTCTTCGACACGTTTTCCGACGGTCTGATTACGGATCACGCGCTAAAGCTTTATATTCGGTGGGTTGGCCAGAATGCCCGGGGACTACGTTACCTGACGCTGTTTGGCGATTCGAGTTTCGATTATCGGGAGTCACAGAACCTGGACGACGAAAGCCCCCCCCAGACACTCATTCCGATTCATTGGGTTGTGAGCCCCTCGACGCCCGGAACCGGTGGGTATGCCGACGACAACTGGTACGGCGCCTTCGGACGGGGAAACAAACCCAATATAGCCGTGGGGCGGATTCCAGCAAACGATGACGACGAGGGAATGGCGTACATAAGAAAGCTCATCGAGTATGAGCAACTTGGACTGTCACGAAACGACAAGGCGCTGATGCTTTCCAGTGTGGAAAAAAGTTTTCAGGAATTGGTGTTTGAGGCCAGAAACAAGATGGCTGACGGGTTTACAACGGTCACGACGCTTTTCCCGGAGACGAATCAGGCAGACCGCGAGGTGCAGAAGCTGCGCGACGAAATTACCAGCGGCATACAGATACTTTACTACGTCGGGCATGGCGGGTCTTTTGTCTGGCGTGTGGGGCCCACCGATTACAAACAGCAAAAGGATCTGTTTACCCCTGCCGACGTCGGGAAGCTGGACAATCACGGGCATTATCCCATCGTCGTCGCTTCAAGTTGCTATACAACCTCTTTCAATGAGGTGGAAAGCCTCGGGGAAGCACTAATCATGGCTCCGGACAAGGGGGCCATTGCCGTGTTGGGCACACCTTGGAAAGCCACAGTCTACGAGAGCCACTCGTTCAATATCAAATTGCTGGAGTACTATTTGGACAAGACCTTCAAACGGCTTGGGGATGTATTCCTTGCGTCAAAGAAGACACTTCGCACAAATCAGGATGAGATTGCTGAATTTCAAACCTTTACATTGATTGGGGACCCTTGTCTGCGACTGGAGCGGAGCCGATGATGGTCCGGCCGCTTGCCGCTGTGATTCTCAGCCTCATGGTCATGGCCGCATGCCATCGCCGGAAGCCCGATGCGCCACAGTCAGGAAGCACAGAACCCCCCGTCTTCGCCCTGCGCGATGGCAAGGTCATCCTACAGGGATGGGATGATGTTGCCAACACAAGTGGCGCAATACTGTTAAGGTTAAATCCGCAGGATTTCGAACAGCAGGAGGAAATTCGCGGGGGGAACATCATTCTGCAAAAGCGACCACTAAATACGCGGGTCTTTGTCGTCCCTGAAAGTGCCAAAACCATGGTCCTAGTGGCTCGGGCGGAAATGAATGAAGGGGCATTCCCGCGAGTGAGAGTCAGTGCTGCCGACGCGGACAGCGGTGACAGCATCGCAGTCTATGAGGGGTTTGTGCGTTCGCTTTCCATGGCAAGCATAGTCTTTCCGGTGCCGTTCAAGCTGGCTGGCAAGCAGACCCAGCTCACATTGGAAATCCTCGAACCAAATCCGACGGGAGGGCGCCGGGTGGTGTTTGTTCGGGCGTTCCTTTTCCGATAGGGCCGAAATTTCATCGGATTAGGAATCGAACGGCCTCCATTGAGGCCGGTTTGCCCGGCTTCGTTGTATTCTTGAAATTCAGTTGAAGGGTTGCCGTGCCTGAGGTGAGCGGTGTTTCGGCTCGCACCAATCGGCATCGATCCACAACAAGATCCCGGCAGATGGGAATTTCATGGCCAGCCTGTTTAAGGGTCACGTCCACAATTGCCGCTACGTCTCTGAAGTAAAAGGGTCTCAGTAACGCCAGTGTCTCGGTTGACGGGCGATCAAGCGTTACTGTGGTTTTGTAGATTTCCCTGTTGTCTACTCGAAGCACTTCACCAGCAAAAACTTGGCGCGCACGTTCTGGATGAGTGGTGCTCAGGAGGTTTGCGCCGGGCACCACAGCAGCGGCTCCCCGTTGGCGTTCGGCGGGGCGAAAAAGCCCAAGCGGATCATCCGGTGCGGAAGTGAGCCAATCATTCTTGTAGGTATAGAGGTTCACTCCAAGGGAGCTTTTCACGGCCACCTTCTCAAAACACCGCTGAAGGAACTCGTCGAATCCCGGTGCGCTTCGCGTTATGGTCGAAAACAGGATGTAACCTGGTTTGCGCTCACGGATCTCCCGAATGGCTTTCGGAATGGCTTCGGCATTCTCCGCATACAAATCAGCCCGCCGCGGAGAACCCAACCTTCGAAGGCAGTAATTCAGGTACGCCTCGTTGCTGCTCGCTTCGACCAGGTAGCAATTCCCGCCGCGATTGTTCTCCTCATCGAGAATCCAACGGGCCAGTTCCCTCGTGGGTTCCTTGACGGGCGTGGCGTAGTAGCGATCGAGAAGGAGCA
Source organism: Candidatus Sumerlaeaceae bacterium (assembly GCA_019695055.1). Lineage (GTDB taxonomy): Bacteria > Sumerlaeota > Sumerlaeia > Sumerlaeales > Sumerlaeaceae > JAIBAT01. Next base: position 4,463 of record JAIBAT010000063.1, read on the forward strand.
GACTGCAAAGAAGTGCAATTCCCCAAAATGCAGCAATGCCAATCCGCAACATTCGGGGTGCGGGAATCCGTATCAACCCTCCGCCCGCGAGCGCATAGGCGGCCGGAATGCAAAACGTGAGGTAACGCAGGTGCAGGACGGGTTTGACCACCACGGCCACCGTGCAAGCCGCGGCGAAAGGCGCCACCATCCAGACAAACAGGTAGGCAGTAAACCAACGCTCCGCGCTGGAATGTGAATCTTCTGGGTTGAGCGTCGCGCGACGTGGTATCAGCGCAAGGATAACGGCCAGCAAACCTACCACAGCGAACGGCCATGCGTTTCCAAATGTCCGTTGGACAAACTCCCAGACCACCTTCCCGCTGAAGGGTGGCGGGTACCATTGGGCGTCGGTTCGTAAATCAAACAGGAACTCCCCGATCCACGGCGAGTAAAGCAATGCGATGGCCAAAACCAAGGCCAGCCAGGCGCCAGGTCGCCTAAAAATAAAAAATGAAGGAACAGCCAATCCCACCAACGTCATAACGGTGAACACGCACCCGAGATAGTGAGCGTAGCAGGCTATCCCGGCTCCGGTGGAAAAAACCAGCACCGTTTGCCAGTCCAGTCGTCTTCCCTTTGCCATGAAAGTCAGCGCCCGGTAAACACCGATAGCCTCAATTGTTACCGCCAGATGCAGCAGCGAGTAAGACCGCGCTTCCTGGCTCCAGTAAATTGGATCGCGGCTCAGGGCCATCAGCATGGCGGCCACCAGACCTGCGCCCGCGCCAAAGGGAAGTGATGCCAGGCGATAAACGGCAGGAATAGCCAGAATGCCAAAAATCGCGGCAGGCAGCCGTAAAGCCCATGGAGAATCCCCAAGAATGCCGATCGTGCCATGCAGGATCAGGTACATCAGCGGCGGATGCGTGTCCGGGTAGGCCCCTTGATGCATGACCGCGGCCCACGACGGGTAGCTGCTCCGCAACCAGCTCGACAATTCGTCGTTCCAAAGCGACTGGACCTCCAGGCCGTAAAGCCGCAGGATGGCCCCCACGCAGGTGATTGCAGCGAGGGTGCCGGCTGTCAGCCAATTATCGGGAAACCATGGCTGCAACCCCGGAGATACCCGGCCGGGAAGTTCAGTCATTTTCGGTTGTCGCCAGATTGGGGCGCATGAAAAGACGGTGCCCAACCCCGCGACTTGCTGTCAATCGGCCCGATTGCCGGACCAGCCTATTTATGCGCGGCCTTTTCGTAAACCATTTCACCGTCCACGCTGACGATCTTATGGAACTCGGCGATAAGGCGGTTCGTGATGCTGCCCGGCTTGCCGTCGCCAATCTCGCGCTTGTCCACCATGACCACCGGGATGGCCTCGGCGGCGGTGCCTGTCAGGAATACCTCGTCGGCTGTAAAGACCTCGAAGCGGGTAAAAGGCTCCTCTTTCACCGTGTATCCCAGGCGCACGGCGATCTCCATGATTGCGTCGCGCGTGATGCCCTTGAGGGCACCCAGGTAAACCGGCGGCGTTGTGATCACGCCGTCCTTCACTATGAAAATATTGTCGCCCGTGCATTCCACCACATAACCATTATGGTCCAGCATCAGGGCCTCGCGCACTCCGGCAATATGGCCCTCCATCTTGGCCATGATGTTGTTCAGGTAATTACACGACTTTACGCGGGCATTCCACGCGGCCACGTTGAACCGGTTGGTCGGCACTGTAATGATCTCCAGGCCGTTCTCGTAGTCTTCCTTCGGGTACAGCTTGATGTTGGCGGCAATGATGAACGCGCTTGCCTTGGGGCAAAGGCGCGGATCCAACCCAAGATCGCCCACCCCGCGCGTCACCACTATGCGGATGTATCCGTCGGTAATCTCATTGGCGCGGACCGTTTCGACCACGGCATCGCGCATCTCGTCCATGGTCATGGGGATCTTCAGCTTGATGAATTTCGCGGATTCCCAAAGGCGATCCAGGTGCTGATTCAGGCGGAAGACGCAGCCCTCGTAAACCCGGATCCCCTCGAAAATCCCGTCGCCATAAAGGACGCAATGATCAAATACGCTGATCTTCGCCTCGTCCTTGTCGAAGAGCTTTCCGTCGAGCCAGATTTTCATAACGCCGCACTCCCGTAAAAGAATCGTCGGCGTCGATGAACCCGAGGAAACACTCTGGTCGTCTCGTTTGACCGCGCCGAACTGTAGGATTTGAATCACAGGCCCGCAGCCCGATTTATTTCCGGATGGGTCCGACGACTTGGGCGTCGTGTAAGTGACCAGTCCGGACAAAAACTAGTCGGGGAGAATTGGGAGGACAAAAAAGAAATAGTCGGGAACCCAACGTGAAAAACCGAAGTTTTCCAGCAAGCTGAGCTCCCGACCGTCAGGGGGTATATGTCAGTCAGCAAGTTGCTTGCCAATAAGACCGGTCTTCTTATTCTAGCTTAATCACTGAAAATAGAGGAGTTAGTTGTTTTTGGGGGAGGCGCAGACGTTTTCCATTGCAGACGCGGTCTCATTTGTGGACTCTTTTTGGGACAACCGCTGATTCGGAAGCCCCAGTTTTGCTGTAAGTCGGTACGTGGGGGGCTTTAACTGGCGGTTTTAGAACAATTGAGAGCGAGGGTGTCAGGGGTGGCGTCAGCGAAAATCGATGAATTGGCCCTTCCGGTTCGGGCCCTGGTCCTTGATGACGACCCGACCACAGTTGCCGTACTGACCCGGATTCTCAGCCAGCAGCAATGGGAAGTCCAGAGTGCTCAAAGCATCGCCGAGGCCCGCACGGTCCTTAGCCACTTCGTTCCCGAGGTGGCCATTGTGGATGTCTACATTGGCTCCGAGGACGGTCTGGCCTTTACGGCGGAGCTTCGAAAGCGCATCCCCGAGGTCGGTATCGTTGTGATCTCCGTGGAGGACACGGAGACCCTGGCCAACAAGGCCATTGGGTCCGGGGCCGACAATTTCCTTTCCAAGCCCATCGTGCCGGCAGCCCTTTTGCTGGCGGCGGGGAAACTGGCCGAGCTGCGCCACGAGCGCCAGCGCGCCCGCCAACTGGAGCGCGAACTGCAGTCCACGGTTTGGGAGCGCGTGTTCCCCGAAATCGTGACACACAGCGATGCCATGGAAGCCGTCCTGCGCCTGATACAGAAAGTCGGCCCCCGCGATCTGGCGGTTCTTGTTTGCGGTGAAAGCGGCACAGGAAAGGAGCTGGTGGCCCAAGCCATCCACCAGATCAGCCCACGGGCGCGGCACAGTTTCGTCGAGCTTAACTGCGCCGCACTGCCTCCCAATCTCGTGGAGAGCGAGCTGTTTGGCCACGAGAAGGGGTCCTTTACGGGGGCCGTGGCCGCCAAACCGGGAAAGATCGAGTTGGCAGCAGGCGGAACGCTTTTCCTCGACGAAATTGGGGAGCTTCCGCTGGACATCCAGCCCAAGCTGCTGCGCGCCCTCCAGGAGAAGCGGATTACCCGCGTCGGCGGCACGCGGACCATTGACTGCGATTTCCGCCTTGTGTCTGCGACCAACCGTGACCTGGCTGCCGAGGTGAAAGTTGGGCGTTTTCGCGAGGACCTGTTTTACAGAGTTGCTGTCTTTCCAGTCCAGCTTCCCGCCCTGCGCGACAGGATGGAGGACCTGGACCTGCTGCTGGCCCATTTCCTCAAGCGGGAAGCAGGCGGGCCCACGGTGGTGACTCCCGAGGCGCGCCAGTTGCTTCATGCCTACGATTGGCCGGGAAACGTCCGCGAGCTCCTGAATTTTGCCCAGGCCATCAGCCTGCTATCCGAGGGTGGCCATATTGACGGTCCGGCGGTCCGGGCCTACTTTGGATCGCGTTTTGGTGCCATGACCGGCGGGCCGGTTGCGCCCACCTCCTTGACGCGCCCGGTGCGCACCCTGAAAGAAGTGGAGCGGGAGGAGATCCTCTATGCCCTGCGCCACTTCCATGGGAATGTGGGAGAGGCGGCCCGCGCACTCGGCATGGGCCGCGCCACGCTTTACAAATTCATGAGGCTTGAGGGCATAGAAGCCGCGGAATTGACTTCAGCTAAAGCTTAGAATCGATGCCAGCGCAGCGCTAATCCTCATCTCTTTCGCGCAGCGATTCTGTGACGGCCTGCGATCCCCGTTCCCCACTGCCGCGAGCCACACGCCCCAGCCTGAGCAGGCGCTCATAAAACGGTAGAAGCAACTGGGCCCGTTCCCATTCCGCGGGCGACGCGGCCGCATAGGCCGCGTCAAACGCACGGATGCGGTCGGGATCCGAAGCGCAGACCCGGAAATGCACCGCGGCAATGTCCTGGGCCGGCGTTGCAAACTCGACACGGCTGTAGTCCACAAGGTGACAGGCCCCTTCGGCGCCATAGAGAATGTTCGCAAAGTGCAGGTCGCCGTGAATCAAGCTATAAGGTGGAAACTTGCCAAACTGTTCCTCGAACCCCCGAAACCACGCGCTGTGTTCCCTTGCTTCCACGCCGCTTAAGCGTCCTCCCTTTCGGGCCCGGCGCAGCTTTCGCTCGATGCCGCGAAGCGAGGAGAGAAAGAAGTCATTCGACCGAGGCTCACCGGGTGAACCCCAGCGATCCGAGTAGATTCCGTGGAGTCGCCCCAATTGCACAGCGAGTTTCCCAAGGTAGTCGGGCGAAACATTCCACGGCCGTGTCATCTCCCCCTCAACAAACTCCTCGACCAGAATGACCGCGCCACATTGTTCCGGGTCATATTGAAAATCCACCAGCGCGGGCGCGTCGACACCATTCTCCTGAAGCAATTCCAGGATTCGCCGATGGCGTTCCGCATCGTGCAGCTCGCTCAGCGGGTAAAAGCGTATCACCGCTTTTTGATCACCAAAGGAAACAAACCACAGCCGCGACGAAACGCCCAGCGCGGGAATCTCAATCCGTGCATGCACGTCCTTTGCAATGTCGAGCTTGAGGCGCAGGTAATTGCGAACGTACATTTTCACTGCGCCAGCCACCTGCTCAAACGTGCGCGCCGACCGCCACGCCTTTCCGTTCAGGAATGGCGCCCAGCGTCGCGCGCTCAACATCAGTTGATGGCGTGTTTCGGACAGGATGTCAAATAATTGAGAAGTCATGTTCTTGGGACGGGGCTGGTGAAAATCGAAGCCGCTTACATGTCGCTAACCAACCGCTCCAGTGGCGGCTCATCCTCTTCGATGGCCTCGAACCGGCCGACGTCGAGATTCTCGAAGAAATTGTCATTGAGGTCGTCGTTCGCTGTCGAGACCTCGCCGATGATGCAGTAATCGCTGACCGGCCAAAACTCGTGGTAAACGCCAGGGTAGAGCGTGATGCGGTCACCCTGAATCATATAGATCACGGAATTCGAGGGAAAGAACTGCTCCTCACCATTTATAAGGACACGCACCGGCTTCCCGGCGCGGTTGGCGCGCCAGTCCTCCGTCCGGTCGGCCACACGAACTGCGAAAGTCCCGACCCGGCAGATGATATCTTCCTGCTTCTTCTTATGGCAATGGAGGAGCGTCACCTGGTTCTTCTTCGCAAACATCAGCTTCTCGCAATACTCGGGCAGATCGGTCAGGTTTACCAGCACCAGCCCATTTTGCGGGAACCGTCCCAGCCCGAAACCGGTTACGTCCCAGCGCGGCTTGGGGGGCAGGTGCCAATGATGGCGCTCAAAGGCCAACCGGGCATCCGCAATGGCCGCATTGATTTCTGATCGTTTCATCCCACGAAAACCTCGTCCCAACCTGCCAAATTTGTCCTATTTAGGCACTATCCGGGCATTTTTCAAATCCATCCCTTGACGCATAGGCAATCCCAATGTGCATTGGAAAGGGTTTGGTGGTTGCTTTTCCCCCCTTTTTGGGGGGCGGGTAGGGAGAAAATGGCAAGGCAGGGCATCTCCCGGGCAGGGCTGCGTGCGTTGACGCAACCCCCGGCCCGGCATATACATCACTGGTAGACTATTGTGGTTTCGGGCACTTACATAACAAAGGCGGGGGGCAGGCGTGCCTTCTCGCTCATCGAGTTGCTGGTGGTCATCGCCATCATGCTGATACTCACGGTTTTGGCCGTGGGCGCCTACGCCAATTTCAACAAGGCCCGCCGAATCCGCAGCTCCGCCGAATCCATCAATAGCATCTTCACCACCGCCCGGGCCTTCGCCATTTCCAAGAACCAATGGTATCGCGTGGTCTTCCAGTTCAAGAACCCAGACACCGGCGCCGAGGAATTCGCCTACTGGATCGACGAGATCGTCCGAAACACCAGTGCCAGCCCCTCCCCGCCAATTATCCAGCTTCCCAACGGGGTCATCACCCCCAAGGTCACCACTCCCGAATTCATGGATCAAAAGGTGCAGATCGAATCCATCTATGTGGACAACCTGGCTGACCCGGCAACGACCATAACCGCAAGCGCCGCGAATTACGCCGTCGTGCGGTTCCGGCCTGATGGTTCGTCGGACGCATCATCTGTCCACATCATCAGCCGTGCCACCGACCCCGCCGTGGATTCCAACTACTATACGATCAAGCTCTACAACCCCTCCGCGAAATCGAAAATCTATGCGGAAACGCGGAGGTAGCGCCGGCGTGCAACGTGACAACACATGGCTGCGCCGCGCAGTCCGGGCCTTCACGCTCATCGAGGTGCTTGTCAGCCTTGCCATCCTGCTGGCCGGCGTTGTGCCGATATTCTTCATCTTGCCCAACACCTTCCGCGCCCGCCAGGAGGCCGAATTCCTCACCAAGGCCGCCATGTTGGCGCAATGGAAGGCCGAGGAAATACGCCGCGACGACGACACCTCGGGAACGCTCCTTGGCATCATCCAAAGCCGCACCACACCCACCACACCCATGCCGTTCACGGCGGAGTCGAAACTGAGCTACAGCTTCAACGGACGGTCCATACTTTATGCGGATTTGCCGCCTTCGCCTCTGAATGACGCCGGCGTGGCCCGAATCATCATTTCGTTGACCCGGGTCGGCAATCCCCAACCATCACCCAGGGACGTGATCTATGAGTTGCGCTTTGCGTACTGACGGCGCAGCCCGCCGCGCGCGGGCCTTCACGCTCATCGAGCTCCTCGTGGCCATTGCTGTTTGCATGGCTTTCCTGGGCGGCGCTGTCTTCACGTTCATCCAGATTGTCCGTGCTGGCGACCGCAGCCAGGCCCGCACCGAAGCCCTTGCCCAGGCGCGCCACGCCCTGGACACCATGGCCTCCGAGCTCAAGCAGGCCCGCTTTGGCCCACCCACTGCGTCTCCCATGAATCTGTTCGACGGCAAAACCGCCACTTTCCCGGGCAACCAGGGCAACCGCCTCGACGACGACGAGGATGGCCAGACCGACGAGGAGGACATTGATGGCCAGGCCAATTCCGGCTGGGCCGTGGGCGACGACAAGCATGTGCGCCTCGACAATGCCGCCGTTACACCCGTTTACGAACGAAAACAGTTCCTCGGCACCGCCGACTTGGACGATCAGCAGATTGACTATGACGTGAAGTTTGCCAACGCCGAGATTATCTTCCGCACCTTCCCAAATGTTTTTAATCCCACCTTTGGCATCCGTCAGGTGCGGTTTCTTCTCGGCACCTACGATGGCCAGACCAACGTGCTGCTACGCGAGGTCATCACGGACAAGGGCGGCGCCGCCGAATCCACCACCACATCTCCGCTCGCTTTCAATGTGGTTTCCTTCGGAGCACTTTTCTATAATTCCAATCCCGCATTCAGCACCCCCATGGGCAGCACCGGCTGGAGCAACTTCTGGAGCGCCGACGGCATCCTGCCGGCCCTGGTGGAACTTCCGCCCACAGTTTACCTGACAGTCAGCGTCTACAGCGGCACCACGCCCCTCGCGATCCTGCCTCCCTCGAAACCCGTTGAGACCGTAACGCTCGGAACAGTCGTTGGCATCGAGGCCGTTCTCGCCGACGGCGACTATGCCCTGCAGCGCAACACCTACTGAGTGATCCTCCTGGGGCTCGCAATCCACCAGTGAAAGCCATCCTGCAGCGCGTGCGCGAAGCCAGCGTGGACGTGGACGGGCAAACCGTTGGCCGCATCGGCCCCGGACTGCTCGTGCTAGCGGGATTCACCGCCTCGGATGACCGCCGTGCCCTCGAAGCCGTCGCCACCAAAATGGTGAACCTCCGCATTTTCGAGGACAATGACGGCAAGATGAACCTCTCGCTGCTCGAAACCGGTGGCGGGCTGCTGGTTGTCAGCCAGTTTACCCTCTACGCCGATTGCCGCAAAGGCCGTCGCCCCAGTTTCATGAACGCCGCGCCCCCCGACCAGGCCAAAAGTCTCTACGAGGAATTCGTCGGAATCTGCCGAAGCCTTGGCCCGCAGGTGGAAACCGGAATCTTTGCGGCCATGATGGAGGTCCGGCTAAACAACTGGGGCCCTGTCACTATAACGTTGGATTCTGACGAACTCGCTTAGTTAATCTTCAGGCCAACTCTTCCTCAAACAGCGAAAGCTGCCCGTCCCCCGACGCCCGCCGAAACGCCTCCACAGACAGCGACGTGTCGCGCTGCACCAACCCGGCCCGCTTGCAAGCCAGCCCGAACAGCTTGTGGATGTTCTCCGCGTGCACCCCTTCGCCCCGCATACGCGCGCCAAACCGCGGATCGGTCAGCTTGCCGTCACGCATTTCCCGCAACCGGTTCATGACCTTCTCGCGCGCATCGGGCCGGTGCGTGGCCAGCCATTCCTCGAACATCTGTCCCACGCTGTAGGGGAGCCGCAAAATCGTGTAGTTGGCGAACTTCGCCCCCGCCCGCGCCGCCTCGCTGATGACCGACGGTATCTCGTGCTCGGTGAGCCCCGGAATGATGGGCGCCATCATGACCCCCACCGGGATCCCCGCCGCCGCCAGCTCCTCGATCGCCGCCAACCGCCCCGTTGGCGCCGAGGCCCGCGGCTCCAGGGTCCGCGCCAGCTCCGGATCCAGCGACGTGACCGACACGCACACCACCGCCGCGTTATGCCTCGCCAGCTCGCCCAGCACATCAATGTCTCTCGTCACCAGCCGGCTTTTCGTGATGATCGCCACAGGGTTACGAAACTCCGCCATCACTTCCAGGCACTGCCGCGTGATCCGCAGCCGTTTCTCCGCCGGTTGATACGGATCCGTCACACCGCTCATGGCGATCACCCGCGGCTTCCACCGCGGCGACGACAACTCCTTCCGCAGCAGCCGCGGAGCATCCTCTTTCACCATGATGCGCGACTCGAAATCCAACCCCGACGAGAACCCAAGGTACTCGTGCGTCGGCCGGGCGTAGCAGTACACGCACCCATGCTCGCACCCGCGATAGGGGTTCAGCCCTGTATCAAACGGCACGTCCGGGCTGTCGTTGTGCGACAGCACACCCTTGGTCCGATCCTGGAAGAACTCCGTCGTGGGTGCCGGATCCGGGCACAGTCCCTCGACGGCCTCGCGCTCCACGTGGCGCTTGGCGAAACGGTTTCGCGGGTTGCCTGCGGTTCCCCGCCCGCGCAACGGGGAATGAATGGTGGTTATCGCGCTCATGATGTTAGAACTTATGTTCTACACGACGTTCTAATTCAAGGAAAATCGACATCCGCGCTTTTTTTGAGGGGGGCTTCCCTATGCCCCCACCCCGGGGGAATCACCGGTACCTTCCGCTTCCCCCGTTGGATCTGTTAGTGGCTTGTCCCGATTTTCGGCGGCTGGGCATCCGCATCCGTATCCATGTAGAAGCCCTCGTCGCTTGGCAGCAGCGGAGTCGCCGATTTCATCGCCGTCTGCAGGATCCAGTTCAGGGCCAGCGGCTTCTGGGCCTCCTTGCCGGCCGCCTCCAGGCGCTTCTGCAATTCCGCGACCTTCTCGGGATGCGCCGCGGCCACATTGTTCTTCTCGTAGGGATCCTCCGCAATGTTATAGAGGTCCACGCTCGTCGGAATCAGCGTGCGCCAGATGAGCTTCCAGTCACCCTGCCGCACGGCGCCCCGGAACGGCTCCACATTGTAGATGAACTCGCTGCGCGGTGACGGCTTGTTCTCCGCGATCGTCGCCCACACATTCTTGCCGTCCAGCGGCTTGCTCTTCGCCGTCGATGCGCCCGCCAGCTCTGCAAGCGTTGCATAGATGTCAACCGCATGGATCATCCCGGTCACCGTTTGCGGTTTGATATGCCCCGGCCAGTTCGCAAACGCGCAGACCAATGTGCCACCTTCAAAAAGCGAGCCCTTCCCGTCCCGGTATGAACCATTATCGCACGGCAGCGTGACTTTCGACATGTCCGCCATCTGGCCGGCAAACGCCGCGTTGCGCGTGCCGCCATTGTCGCTGTGGAATAGGATCAGCGTGTCATCGCGCAGGCCCTTCTTGTCCAGCGCCGTGACCACCTTGCCGATATTATCGTCCAGGCAGGTCACCATGCCGGCGTATGTGCGGCGCGTGGGGTCCTCGATGTTCTTGTAGCGGTCAATATACTCCTGCGGCGCCTGGTACGGCGTGTGCGGAGCGTTGAACGTCAGGTAAAGATAAAACGGCTGCTTGCCGTCCTGCTTGTCGATATATTTGACGGCATCGTCCCCCAGCAGGTTCGTCGTATAGCCCTTCTCCCGCACCGGCTTGTTATCGCGAAACCAATCCAGCACCCCGTGCTCGTCATGCGTGAAGTAGTCCAACTCCCCGATCATCGCGCCATACTGGTAGTCAAAACCCCGCTGCTTCGGCCAATACTTCCTGTCCGCGTGGCCCAGGTGCCACTTGCCAATGATCGCCGTCTTGTAGCCCGCGTCGCTCAGGCACTGCGGCATCAGGTACTCGCTCGTGTCCAGCCCGTAGCCCGCCGCCGTGGGAATGACAATTGTCTGGAGACCATAGCGAAATGGATAGCGCCCCGTCATCAGCGCCGCCCGCGTCGGCGTGCACATCGGCTGCACGTAGAACTGCGCCAGCTTCGCGCCCCCATCGGCCAGCGCGTCCATGTTGGGCGTCTTGATGTCCTTGCAGCCGTTGAACCCGACATCCTTCCACCCCAGGTCATCCGCGACGATGTGGACAATGTTGGGCTTCCTGGCCGCACTGCCCGCAGATGTTTCCTGCGCGGTCTGGCAAATAGCCACCGCCGACATCATCAAACACAGCCCTGCGATCAAAGGCCGATTCATGGGGGGGGAATCCTTTTCGTGGTCAAATTTTTCTGCCTGGCTAAAAGGAGTATAATAGCGTTGCCCCCAATCGCTATTCCCATTGATGACTGTCCTGCTCAATTTCGAACCAAACCGAGGCAAATCCGCCGTCCGGATCCGAAGAGAGAGTTGAAAGCCAGGAAAGAATATGTTCTTCATACAGCCAGGGAACTTGGTTGGGAGATAAAGAAGAAGTAAGGCGCCGTAAGAAATTACCCTCTTCTCAGAATCCGCTCATATTCATCGTGCAATCCGATCCACACCCAGGTGAAATCCTCGCCTTCTTCAACGGCAGGGGCTCGATGGGAAAGGTCCACTCGCACGGACCATAAGGCGCCGACTTTCTTTAATTGCAGGCTGGGGTGTCTCGGATCGGCTTTCAGCAGTTCAAATGCCTTGTCGGCCCGCTTCCGGATACTCGGGCGAAAGGTCCTCATAGTTCTTCCAAAACCGCTCTGTTGCGCGGTGCATCAGAGGTTTTTCAAAGTGCCTTTGGTTTTGGCGTCAGCGGCTTCCTTGATCAGAAAGTCCAATTTACCTGCGGCGGAATCGGATGCGATTTGAGCATCCCATTTGTTCCAATCATGTTCGAGGAACCAGCGACGAAATTCGCTGTAGTCCTGATCCCGCAGATTGCCTACGGCCTTTTCGATTTCACTAAGTGTCGTCATGTGGTTTTCTTGCTGTTTTGCAAATACCATGGTAAGCGGCCAATTCATTCAGGGAAAGGCTGTCGAAAAACCAACCGTGTGAGATCTGGGAACAGCGTTTCCCGTTGCACTTTGCCACCACCTCCAACAATAGTAGTCGTGACAGCTAAGACACTTTCGAGAGCGATGGCTGCCACAACTATTCTGGAGATCAGCATGTGTTGAGCGTTGCTGGGGAGCGGTCTCATGTGGCCTAAAAAGGGAAGTGGGGCAAACACACAAATGGATTGGGCTCGAATGCCCAGCTCCATGTTGCAGGATTTATTGTATAATCCTGCGCCACGCACAGCATTGCGCCGGCTTTGCTTTGACATTACACAACCCCTATGGCGTCGGATACTATTTTGCCGAAGGAACAATGAAAGACTCCGAGACCTTCTTTTGAAATACGACTACGAGCCGTTGGCAACGGTCCGGAGAACAGACCTTAAATTTGCCTTCAACAAAGACTTCCTTCAAGAGTGTCTCGCCCAGAGATCGGAACCCGAACACACTGGTTTATTGTTTCTCTTGAATTGGTCTGCGGACAAGGATCTAATCGATTATGCCATGACAATTGCTGGCGACCAGTCAGACCCGGCGCACAGGATTGCCAAACTGATACTCGAAGAAGACTGCTGGTGTCCCGGTGGGAAGGCGAGTCGGAGTAAAATCGGCTAAGTACTGAGTTTCGAAACCATCTTCATGCAAAGGTCCCTTTTGCCTTTGTCACAATTGCCAATTGGCCTTCTCGGATTAAGAAGCCATCTGGGAAGCCATGATTCCTGCAAACGGTGCCAGGTCGGTTCGCGGTTCTCAGCGTAAGGGTCGACAGTCCCAATTCTGGGACGCTCAAATTCGAGGATGCTTCACCTTTTCCCCAATTAACTTTTGGCGCCCACCTGCCAACACCACCCATCGCCCCGTTCCCTCGGTTTCCTTCGAGCCTTCGTGTCAGGACTTTGCCTTTCCCCCTCTGTGCCAATCTGCGAAATCTGTGGAGACGCTTCCTTAACTCAAAATTGAGAATTGAGAATTTGAGATTATGGGTCTACAAGGGGTTGCAAGGGGTCGTGGGGGAATAGGCAAACCCGTTCCCCCGTGCTACACCCATCCTCAGTTAAATTGCCCGATCTCCATTCCCGTCACCATCGCACGAATTACAAAGGAATGGGGATACAGCCCCCGCACCGGGCATTGTTCTTTGACATGACCAACAGGCCAGAAGGCCAACCCGATTCTCATTCGCCCAGCCGGCGTGTTTCGTGGGCAAGAAAGTGCACTTTCACGCACATTTGGACCGATTTTAGTACGCACAATTTGGCAATTCAAATCGGTTTAAGTGCGCTCTTAAATCATAAGAAACATTGATAATAAAGGACTTGTGCAAAAAGTGCATACCCCCCCTCCCCCTCCCCCCCGTTCGTAGTTAAGGGTTTCAGGCGGTCTCTCCCAAATCGCGTCGCACTTTCAACAGTTGCAACCTTACTCCGCCGTTCTTCCTCGGCACCCCAGCGCTCCCCGCCCCGAGTTTCCCGTTGCACACTCCAGCCCCGGTAGATTGGACTCAGCACTCCATGGACGCCTTCCCCATCCGTCCTATCCGCAGGGCGATTGGCTGCATGCTTCTTGCAATCGCCGGCCTGATGGCGCCATGCAACGGCGCTCCCGTTCCAATCCTCGCCAAAGTCGTCAACCTGGGAGACGGGGAACTCAAACTCAGTCCAGCTTGGCCGGAGTTTACCTCCACCACCCTTTCAAATGAACGCGAGCTGCTGGTGGAACTCCTCAAGCAAAGCGGAGTTTCCATTTCCGTTGATGCCCCCACCATTCACCTGGAAATCGGCAAAGTCGATGTAGCTGTCCGGCAATCTCGTTTCACTCCCCAGCTCCAGGCCGACGCCTACCGGCTCACGGTCACCACCAACGCCGTCACCATTCGCGGCGGTTCCCCCGCCGGGGTCTTCTATGGCATCCAGACCCTCGTCCGTTCCCTTTCCAGCAATGGCACTCTCCCGGTCATGGAGATCACCGACTGGCCCGATCTTCCCACGCGAATGATCATGGTGGACCCGGCCCGCCAGAACGAGAACTTCGATTACTACCGCCGCGTCATCGAGTGGGCCAGCCGCTACGGCATCAACGCGATTCTCGTTCACCTGACAGACGACCAGACCGCCTGCCTTCACCAGCCTGACTACCCCGAGCTGATGCATCCCCACGCCTGGCGCCCCGATGAAATCCGGGCCTTGGTTGCCTTCGCCAGGAAACGCCATGTCGAGCTGATTCCCGAGATAGAGTCCTTTGGCCATTCCCGCATGTTTACCCGGCGCGACGACTTCCGCGAGATTCTCCACCAGAACCGCCTCACCACTGGCTCAGGCACCTGGTACGGCACCAGCATCCCTGGCTTCACCAACGTGCTTTGTCCCGCCAGCGAAAAGGCCTACGACTACCTCGACCGGATGTATGGTGCCGCCGCGGAAACTTTCACCAATCCGGTGCTCCACCTTGGATGTGACGAGGTTGACATGACAAGTTGCGCCCGGTGTGAGGCAAAGTTCCCCGGCATTTCCCCCTCGGATTGGTTTCGCCAGCACCTGCTCCGGTGCCGCGAAATCGCCATCAAGCACGGGCGCATCGCAGCGTTCTGGGGCGACATGCTTATTGCCCATCCTGAGATACTTGATGGCCTTCCCACCTCGGGCACAATAATCTATGACTGGCATTACCATCCCGAGGTCACCTCCGAGTCCGCCGCCATGTTTCGCCGCCGCGGCTTCGAGGTCGTCGCCTGCCCCGCCCTCGTCTGCTCGCCTCACATCGTGATCCCCGACGCTCACAACTACGAGAACATCCGCCGCTCCGCCGCGATCGCGCGCGAACTCGATCTCGCCGGTCTCAACACCACCATCTGGATTCCACCGCGCTATATGTCGGATGTACTCTGGCCGGGAATCGCCTACGCCGGCGCCCAGGCATGGGGTGGCTCCAACCTCGACGAATCCCGCTTCGCCCAATCCGTCGCGCGCGACCTCTTCGGCCTCGAAGGCACCAATTCCTTCGACACCGCATGGATTGCCTTGGCGGAAGCTGCGCCACACATGGATGTGTTCAACCTGTGCGCCTGGAGCGATGCCGCGACCTTGGCCAAGGCGCAACAGGCTGCCCCTGAAAAGCGCGCAGAGATTGCCCAGAAGCAGGAGAAACTCCGATTAGCCAGAAAAGAACTGATAAACTGCGCACCTCGCGTCACCCGTAACGACGATGCTTGGCACGCTGTGGTCCAATCTGCGGACATCCTCGACTACCTCTACGCCCGCTTCGATGCTGCCAACGATCCCACCCTCACCGCCACCGCCAAACTCCGCCGCCTCGAAATGCGCTGCGTAGAAATCATCGGCTGGATCGAAGCCGACTGGCGCCGCAACCGCTACGATGGGGATCCCAACATGGACGGGCTGTATCTCCCAGACCAACACCTTCTCCACCGATTCAAGAAGATGCAGGCCTATCACCGCAGCATTGGAGTGGCCTCTCCATGACAGAGAAGCCGGGCATCGAGCCTGAACCGGATTCAGCTGCGCCTAGGCAAGCGCTGGCACCGGAGGACGACCTTGCAGGTGCGTTAACTCCGGACGCGCCCAACCGCAAATACAAACAGTTTACAACCATGGTGGGAGCCTTTGTTGGAGCCTTCATGGTGCTTCTTGCATTGGTAGTGGACGTATCGTGGCCCATCCCCGGCCGGGATTTGTTCGACTCTCCGAGTTTGCACCACCTTTACTTTATCGTGAATTTGCCGGGTTACTGGCTGACCGATCAGCTTCTCGGTGTGCGATATGGCCTCAGTGATTTGCGGATTTGGTTCACCGTACATCTCATCGGCATATTTATCCAATGGTTGCTTGTCGGGCTGGTTGTTGGCTTGGCTGTTGATTGCGCAGGAGACACGATCCGCTGGATTCGTACTCATTGGGACTACCGGCTGGTTTTTCGTTCAGTGCTATTGGCGGTAGTTGCTTTAATTATCATTGGCGCCCTGAACCCCCTGGATTTGGGGTCGAGACGAGGTACGGTAGCAAGAGTTCGGTCAGATATGCGGTCCTTCGCCACTGGATTGGAATCTTATTATGCGGACAACAATCGCTTTCCCCCTTTAGCACCTCTGACTTTTGGGGCGTCTTCACTCGCAGCAGGGTTCATCGAGAGAATGGGGGGCGCCAACTTGTCTGCCCCACATGCCGGCTCAACGCAGCTTGGCGGACTAACCACTCCAATCAGTTACCTGAATTCTTTGTTCTCGGATCCCTTTGTATTCGAGAACATTCCCTTTGCCTATTACGCCGACAGCGGGGGCTGGATAGTTTTTAGTCCGGGTCCCGACGGGTTTTACGATATAGTGCCCAATAGGGACTACGTCTCCAGTAATTCGCAGTCCCTTGATACTCTGCTCAGTAAGTCCTTCGATCCCACGAATGGCACTGTAAGCGGTGGAGATATCTGGCGCGTCAGGCAATAGAACAACCGTGAATGGTGCGCGCCTCTGCCTTCAATTCAGAATTCAGTATTGCCTCAGTACTTATAAACGCTGCCGCCGATATACTCGCGCATGAGGCTGTTGCGCGGGATGGCCTCCTCGTCGCGGATGGGCTCGACGGGCTCGAGGAGGTCATGGACCCGCTTGGCGCGGATGTAGGCGTCCAGCCGCGCGGGGGTGTCGTCATAAGCCGCGATGATGGACTCCATGTGTGGGAACAGGTATTTCTTGTGCACAATCAGTTCGTAGGGCAGCGAGCCATTGATGATGTGGTCGGCCTGGCCGATGAAGGGCACGATGTACTTCATCTCGCTGCGCCGAACATAGTGCCAGTGCCCCACGGTTTGGTCCGGCTGGTAGTGGCGGTGCCAGCTATCGCGTACCATGCGGCGCAGCATGCGCAGGTCAGCCCAGCGCACGAACTCGCCGCGGGCGTCGCGGATCTGGCACAGGGCCTCGATGTAGATCTTGAATTTGAAATCATTCGGCACGCTGGACGTCATTGGCTTGTAAAGGCCATGCAGGCTGTCCAGCAGCAGCACCTGGTTTGGCTTGAGTGAGAACGGCACCGTCTTCTCCTGCCGCAGCCCCGTCTTGAAGTCATAGATCGGTGTCTGGATCTCCTTCCCCTTCAGCAGGTCCGCCAGGTGCTGATTGATGAGCGCGAGGTCCAGCGCCTCGGGGCGCTCGAAGTCATAATCGCCAAACGCATCCTGCGGGTGCGTCTCAAGGTTGTGGAAATAGTTGTCCAGGTTCAGCGCCACGACCTCGATGCCCTTTTCCGCGAGGCGCTCGCTCATCTTGATCGTTGTCGTCGTCTTTCCGGAACTGGAGGGCCCCGCGATAATGATGATGCGAAGGTCGTTACGGCGCTTCAGCACACGATCTGCCATGCGGTCGATTTCGGCGTGGTAGTTGGCTTCCGCCTCCTGGATCAGCCCGCCAATGCGCCCATCCCGCACCTGCTCATTCAGGCGCTCGATGCTGTCGCACTCGTGGGCCACGTTCCAGGTAAACACCTGCCAAAGGGTTTTGTAGGGGATGGTGTCGTTGACGACGATCTGCTCGTCCTTTTCCTCGCGCTGGCGGGCGTGCTCGGTGCGATATTCGCGGTAGGCCGTGGCCACGTTCTTGTGCCCCTCGGCGTCCAGGGTCCGTACCACCATGTCCTGGATGTTCTCGACGGTGGGGTAATCGCCGTTGCTGTAGGCCTCGGAAAGTCGCTGCACCACAATGTCCGACAACCGCTCCGCCAGGCTGCGGTCTTCCAGCTTCTGGCTGAGTTGCGCCTTGTAGATGGCGTGGGTGATGCGCTCCTGGTCGAATACGACCTGCACGCCGCTGCGCTTGACGATATACTCGGGGTGGCTGGTGACGCCCATGGCCCCCTCCTTCGCAAAGTCTGGCACAATTGAAAAACGGCGATTTGCTCAAGCCACGATGCGGGTGTCAAGGCCCGCAACACGATCCCGGCGCAACCCATAACTCAGAGCTGCTGCTCCGCGCTCTTTGTGAAATCTGTGAATGGCTTCTTCTTTCAATTGAGAATTGAGAATTTGGAACTGAGAATTGTTTTCCATGATTCTCTCGGGACTCGAAATTAAGAAGCGACTCGGCGGCGACATCGACATCCAGCCCTTCGACGAGAAACTGTTGAACCCAAACAGCTACAACCTGCGGCTCCACGACGAGCTTCTCGTCTATGAGAACCACGAACTCGATATGCGCCGCGAGAACCGAGCCGTCTCACTCAAGATTCCCGCGGAGGGGCTGCTTCTTGAACCGGGGCGGCTTTACCTCGGTCGCACTCTCGAGTTCACGCGCACGGACAACCTCGTGCCAATGCTGGAGGGGCGATCCAGCGTTGGGCGGCTTGGCCTGTTCGTCCACATCACTGCAGGCTTCGGAGATGTAGGCTTCCGCGGCTACTGGACCCTCGAGATGCTCTGCGTCCAGCCGGTCCGTGTGTATGCCGGCGTCCAAATCTGCCAGATTTTCTACCACACAGTGGAGGGCGATTTCGTCCCCTACAAGAGCGGCAAGTACCAGAACAACTCGGGCATCCAGCCCAGCATGATGTTCCGGGATTTTGAAAAGAGTGATAATTCCTGACTCTGACGCGTAGTTGATTCCTGATGCTGATTGATACCCATGCCCACCTTCACGGCGAGGAGTTTGACACCGACCGCGCGGAGGTGCTTGCCCGGGCCCGCGAGGCGGGGGTCGAGCATATCGTTCTCATCGGCGTGGATGTGGACGACAGCCTCAAGGCCGCTGGAATGGCCAACGCCGATCCGCTTTTCTACGTGGCGGCCGGCGTTCATCCGCACGAGGCGGCCAAATGGAACGACGCGGAGGCCGCGCGCCTTCGCGACATCGTTCAGCGCGAACCCCGCATCGTGGCGGTGGGGGAGATCGGTTTGGATTACCACTACGATTTCGCCCCGCGCGAGAAGCAGCGGGAAGCGTTCCTGGCCCAGCTCGAAATTGCCAGGGAAGCTCGCAAGCCTGTGGTCATTCACTGCCGCGAGGCATATGACGATGTGCTGGCCATTCTGCGCGATTTTCATGGTGACCCACTGCCCCATGTGACGCCCGCCGTGCCCGGAAGTCTGGACGAACCACCGCCTACCTGCCCCACGCCTGGCTGCCCCCATCACCTTTCCGCAGGCATCATGCATTGCTACTTTGGCAGCGTGGAGCAGGCGGCCGCCTTCACGCATCTTGGATATGCCCTCGGCATTGGCGGGTCCTCCACTTTTAAGAAGGCCGAGGAGTTGCATGAGGTCATCCGCCAGACTCCCATCGAGCATCTCGTGCTGGAGACCGACGCGCCCTACATGGCGCCCGTTTCCTTTCGCGGTAAACGCAATGAATCGGCCCATTTGCCCCTCATTGCCGCGCGCATCGCCGAGCTGAAGGGGATGACCGTGGATGACGTTGTCCGCGTGACCCGCCACAATGCGCTGGCCATGTTCCAACTCCATGACGACGAGCCGCCCGCCATCGCCTATGTCATTCGGAACAGCCTTTACATCAACCTTACCAATCGCTGCTCGGCGCTTTGCGTGTTCTGCGACCGATTGGGGGACGCATCGGTAAAGGGGCATAACCTGCGCATGCACAAGGAGCCGGAAGCGGCCGAGGTGATCGCAGCCATCGAGGCCCAGGGCGGCGCGGCGAAGTTCGATGAGGTTGTGTTCTGCGGTTACGGCGAGCCAACCCTGCGGTTGCCGGTCCTTCTGGAGGTCGCCCGGTGGCTGAAAGGCCCCGGCGGCGCCCGCCGCGTTCGCCTGAACACGAACGGCCACAGCGATCTCATCAACCAGCACGCGACCCTCCCCGAAATGGAGGGCCTGATTGATGCCGCCAGTATCAGCCTCAATGCTCCCGATGAGGCGACCTACAACTGGATTGTGCGACCTTTTGACCGCAAACGGGCCTTTGGGGCTGTGGTTGACTTCATCCGGGCGGCCCCCCGGCACATCCCCGACGTTACGGCCACCGCCGTGGGCATCCCGGGGCTCGACGTTCCAGCCACGGAGGCCCTCGCCCGCGAATTGGGGGTCAGCTTCCGCCTCCGCATTTTTAATGACGTGGGCTAAACCGGGTAAAAAACGCTTGAATGGCCCTTATGGATGGTGCTGTTCTCGACTCCGGCAGTCAGCGCCGGGGTCTGCACAAGCAGAAATAGCCCGGTGGGTTTATGTTTTCCTGACCGTTGGTGGGGTACGCCAACTGCCATGCATTCCTAATATGAAGTTTGGAGGACGGGTTTGATGTTTCGCTCCACGATGAAGGCATTTGCCGCACTGACCGCATTGACGCTGATCTTGGGCTCCGGTTCGGAAGTCTCGGCCGCCACGGCTGGCCAGGCGCGCGTTCGGCTGGTCCATGCCTGCCCCGGGCTCGGCTCGGTAAAGGCAAAGGTTAACGGCCGCTACATTACCCGCAGCCTTCCCTATGGCCAGGTGACGGGCTACGCCGTCGCACGCCCCGATCTCGCCCTTGTCGATTTGTTTGACGCGGCGACCCAGGAGCCCCTCGAGTTTCAGTTCGAGGTTCCCGTGGACGCCGGCTATGACTACACGGCCCTCGTGATTCGCGATGACCTTCAGCCTGACCCCAACCCGACGCTCGCCACTCCGTTCCTCGATGACGTAAACCTGGCCCTGACAGCCCATCCTCGCGGCGGTGTAAGCCGCAACAGTTCGTCTTTCTATTTCATCCATGCCGTCCCTGATGCAGGACCGGTGGACCTGTACATTAACAATGTGCTTGTCCCGACGGGAACGATTCCTTTTACGGATTATCGCGGTCCGTTCAATTTGGGCCCCGGCGCGAATACCATCGAGGCATGGGACCCGGTGAACAACATCTCCGTTTACGGACCCACTTCCGTGAACTTCCGCAGTGGCCGCATCACGACAATCGTGATTACCGGCACACTGGACGAGTTTGATGAATTCCCGGTTGTTGGGAATTTGTACCTCGACTGATTGGGCCCCACTATACCGAGTTTAGACCCCGGTCGGCCCCGGCGCTGACCGGGGTTTCTTCTTTTGGGGACACTTGGGGTTGGCGCAATTTGTTTGCTTTTCAGGGGCAATCCGCTAACCCCGCACATACCGATTTGGCGGTCCATTTCCGCCAACCGGCACAAAACTTGTTCTGGAATGGCTCATGATTAAGATTGGAATGCCCCGCCGTCTCGCCACGGGAATCTTGGCGTTGTCTGTGGCGTGGACTGGTACCGCCCTTGCCGATACCACGGCCACCCAAAAGACCGATTCCGAGGCCGATCCCATAGAATGGCGCGCCAAGCCGGCCCCAGAGGGATTCAAGCTCCCCTTCCCGGATGCGTTGCCAGCCACGGACATCGAGCCTGGCAAGCGCGGCGGCAAGTTCGTCTACGTCAGCTTTGGCGAGGGCCCGAAGGATTTCAATGCAATCACTGCCAACGATTCCGGGTCTAATGACATTCTTGGCCTGATCCACTCGTCGCTGATTGGGTTTGATAACAAGACCCAGAAGTACGTTCCCAGCCTCCTGAAGGAATGGTACATGGAGGAGGACAAGCGAAACTGGATCGTGAAATTCCGGGAGGGAATCAAGTGGTCTGACGGCAAGCCCATAACGGCCGACGATCTTATCTTCACGGTACAGGTGATTTTTGACCCGAAAATCCTCAACGCCGTGCGCGATAACCGCATGGTGGATGGTAAGCCGATGGAATTTGAAAAGGTGAATGAGACAACCGTTCGTGTCAAACTTGCGAAGCCCAGCGCCTCGTTTGAACCTCTCATGGGTTTCCCCATCCTTCCCAAGCACGCATACGAAGCCGCTTACAAGGAGGGAAAGTTTGAGCAGGTTCTAAATATAAACGTGGATCCCGCGACCATAATTGGCAGCGGCCCCTTCAGAATCAAGCAGTACCAGCAGGGCGAGCGCGTGATCCTGGAGCGCAATCCCCATTATTTCAAATATGACAGGAACGGTACCCAGCTTCCTTACCTCGACAACCTGATTGTGACCTACGCGCCCGACATGGATCAGCAACTGCTTCGCTTCCAAAACGGCTCGGCGGATGCCCTCGTACGGCCACGGCCCCAATCCGTGCCCGACCTTAAGGACGGACAGGCCAAGGGCAACTACACTCTCTATGATTGCGGCCCCGGCGATGGAGCAAATTGCTTCTGGTTCAATCTCAAGGAGGGAAAGAACAAGGAAAACGGCAAGCCGTTCGTGGATCCAGTCAAAATGGCCTGGTTCCAGGACAAGCGTTTCCGGCAGGCTGCTCTTTACGCGTTGGACAAGGATAGCGTGATAGCCACGGAATTACGGGGTTTGGCCGTGAGTGTGTGGGGGCTGGAATCGCCAGCCATCAAGAACTGGTACAATCCAGACATCGCAAAGTTTGAGTATGACCCTGAGAAGGCCAAGGCGCTATTGGACGAAATGGGCCTCAGGGATCGCGACAAGGATGGGATTCGCGAGGACGAAAAGGGGAACAAGGTTTCATTTACCTTCATCACCAACAAGGGAAACAAGGTTCGTGAAAATATCGCCAACCTCTTCTCGGAGGATTGGCGAAACGTCGGAATCGACGGGCGACCGGACTTTGTGGATTTCAACGCCCTCGTTACGCGTACC
Organism: Candidatus Sumerlaeaceae bacterium; assembly: GCA_019695055.1. GTDB lineage: Bacteria > Sumerlaeota > Sumerlaeia > Sumerlaeales > Sumerlaeaceae > JAIBAT01. The sequence goes on from JAIBAT010000063.1 coordinate 26,991, forward strand.
GCGGACACGTTTGCTTATGACGCATGCCTTCTCGGTTTTGGCGGGGGCGGCGTCCATCCATCGAACAGCATGAACGTCTATCGCAGCAGCGCTCGAACCCACTTCTGGAACCCGCAGCAGGAAAAACCCGCAACACCCTGGGAGGCCGAGATCGACAGGCTGTCGGAAAAGTTCAACGCCACTCTCTCTGTCACGGAACAGCGGGAAATCTTCAACAGGATGCAGGCGATTATTGCGGACAACACGCCTTTCCTGCCACTTCATACATCGAAGGTGTTTATCGCAGTCCGAAACACATTCGGAAACCTGAAGCCTGTGGCCATCGACCCGGAACTGCTTTGGAATGCCGATGAGATTTATGTCAAGTAGGAGCGAATGGCGAAGTTAGTCCTCCGGCGGATACTTGAATCCATCCCTTTGCTACTGGCGATTTCGCTGGTCACATTTTTCCTGCTGTTTCACAGCCCCGGCGATTTCACCTCGCAGCTCAAGATGGACCCGAAAATTTCCAACGAACTGTTGGAAATGGAAATCAAGCGGATGGGGCTGGATCAGCCCTGGTACGTGGTTTGGGGAAAATGGGTCGTTAATGCCACCACCCGCGGAGACCTCGGCCAATCCTTCACCTACAAGGTGCCCGTCGCCTCGCTCATCGGGGCCCGCCTTTATAATACATTCCTCCTCGCCCTGACATCCACGATCTTTGCATGGCTGATCGCCGTTCCCCTCGGTATCCTTGCCGCCGTCAGGCAGGACAAGCCCATTGACCGCATTGCTTCGGGAATCGCATTCCTCGGACTTTCGATACCCTCCGTGCTGCTGGCTCTGTTCGCCATCTACCTCGCCGCTGTAACAGGGTGGTTTCCCGTGGGGGGCATGACGAGCGAAAATTACTTCGACATGACGTCCACTTGGGACAGATTCAAGGATGTCTGCCACCACTTATTCCTCCCAACCATCGTGCTTGGTGTCGGCGGCTTTGCCATCTACACTCGCCAGATGCGGTCGAACCTGCTTGAGACCTTGAAAGCGGATTACGTGCGCACGGCCAGGTCAAAGGGAGTCTCGGGCGGATCGGCGGTGATGCGCCATGCGCTTCGCAATGCCATAAATCCCATGATCACGCTCTTCGGTTTTGCCTTCAGCGACTTGTTGAGCGGCGCCTTCCTCGTGGAAAACGTCATGGCGTGGCCCGGTCTCGGGCGCACAACCATCGAGGCGTACGGGTCCAAGGATATGTGTGTCGTTGCCGCAGCCGTGCTGCTGGCTGCGGTCATGCTGATCATTGGGAATTTGATTGCGGACATCTTGCTGGCGCTGAATGACCCGAGGATCCGCTATGATTGAATCCGTGGAAGACAAAGTTCTTTCCCCGGGTGCGCTGGCGTGGCGGCGCCTGCGGCGAAATCGGTCCGCCCTTATCGGCGGCATTATGCTCATCATCCTTTATGTGGGCACGCTATTCGGTAGTTTCATTGCACCCCATGAACCCTCGGCCCGAGATTATCGTGCTACCAATATGCCTCCCACGGTTCCCCATTTCTTCGACGAGAAAGGGACGTTCCATGCGCGTCCATTCGTCTATGGTATGAAGCTTGTCGATGCCGAGCGCCAGAAGTGGGAAGTGGTCACCGATAAGAAGTATCCCATTAATTTCCTGGTGAAGGGCGCTCCCTACAAACTCTGGTGGCTGTTCAACATGGAGACCCATCTGTTTGGCGTGGAGAAGCCGGGGCGCATCGCTCTCTTTGGCACGGACTCCGTGGGTAAGGATGTGTTTTCACGCGTTATCGAGGGCGGAAAGATTTCCCTCTCCATTGGCCTGCTGGGCATAGGCATTTCCCTGGTCATCGGGATGTTCATGGGATCACTGGCCGGCTACTTCGGGGGCTGGTGGGACACAGTGATCATGCGCGTCGTGGAGTTCCTGCTCTCCATCCCGTCGCTATACCTCATCATCTCGCTTCGCGCGTATTTTCAGACGGAGGGGATCTTCGGCATTGGCCGCGGCGGTCAAATCACCTCGACCCAAATGTACGTCATCATTGTCGTAATCCTCGCCATAATCGGCTGGGCCGGCCAGGCCCGCGTCATCCGTGGCATGGTGCTTTCCATCAAGGAGCAGGATTTCATCACCGCCGAGCGCGCCATGGGAGCCGGCACCCTTCGCATCATCACCAAACACATCCTGCCAAACACGATGAGTTACGTCATTATCTCGGCCACCATTGCCGTACCTGGTTATATTCTCGGGGAGGTGGCCCTCAGCTACCTTGGAGTCGGCATCCAGGAGCCGCAGGTGAGTTGGGGCATCATGCTGGAGAACGCCCAGAGCACCACTGTCATCAAGAACTTTCCGTGGCTGCTCATGGCGCCGGCTTTCTTCATCTTCATCACGGTTTTTGCATTCAATTTCCTCGGTGACGGCCTGCGCGACGCGCTGGACCCGAAACACCGGAAATGAAAACGCCGCCCATATAGGGCGGCGTGTTGATGCTGAGAAAACTGGCGGGGCCGACGAGACTCGAACTCGCGACCTCCGGCGTGACAGGCCGGCGTTCTAACCAACTGAACTACGACCCCGCAAGGGCCTTTACTCCTACTTCATGCTGCCGCTTTTATTTCGGCAGCGGGGAAAACTGGTGGGTAGAGTAGGGCTCGAACCTACGACCCCCAGCTTGTAAGGCTGGTGCTCTAACCAACTGAGCTATCCACCCAGGGGCGGTTCCGCAAGCGGAGCCGCAAAACTATTCGGCGCGGAAGGGCAGCAGCGCGATGATGCGGGCGCGCTTGATGGCCGTCGTCAGCATGCGCTGGTACTTTGCCGAAACTCCCGTGATGCGACGGGGAAGAATCTTGCCGCGATCCGTGACGAAGCGGCGCAGGGTCTTCACATCCTTGTAATCAATGTAATCAATCTTGTTGGCCAGGAAGGGGCAGACCTTGCGGCGCTGGAAGCGGCGCGCGCCGCCCGGGCCACCGGGGCCACGGCGCTGGTAGCCACCTTCGCCGCGGGACTGATATCCGCCCTCGGGGCGGCTTGTGGGGCCTGTGGGGGCAACGGTGGCTGTCGGGGCTGCTTCCGCTGCAGGAGCCGCTTCCGCGGCGGGGACGTCGTTGGTAATTTCTTCGCTCATTTGTTTTTCCTCAGTAATGATATTTTATAGTAGGTGGTGGTTTAGAACGGAATGTCGTCCTGGACGTTCGAGTCCTGGAAATCGAGGCCATCGGAAGGTGAAGCTCCGCCGGACTGGCGCGCCGCAGGACGGCTGCCGCCGGAACGGGCCGGGCCGGAAGCCGGAGCGCTGTCGCCAGCGTCGCCGCCTTCTTCGCCGCCACCCGCGCGCTGTGGAACGTCAAAACCCGTTACACGCTCGGCAACTATGCGAATCTTCGACTGCTTCTGTCCGTCCTTCTCCCAGGTATCCTGCTTGAGGCGTCCGTCCACGTAGACTGGGCGACCTTTGCGCAGCGTCTCCGCGGCGCGCTCGGCCGTCTTACCCCAAGTCTCAACGTCTATGAAGGTCGTCTCGTCCCGCCATTCGCCATTCTTGTCCTGAAACCGGCGATTAACCGCCACGGACAATGTGGTAACCGCAGCGCCCGAAGGCAGATACTTTGTTTCCGGATCCCGGGTCAAGCGCCCGGTGACCATGACTTTGTTGATGGAAAGCATGATGGCCTCCTTCGTGGCTTACTGCGCGGTTTCGGTGGATGCTGGCAGGCTTGCACCGGCATCGCCAGCGGAACGCTGCTCGTAGTGGCGACGCTCGCCGGCGCTGGAGTAGCCTTCGCCCGACTGACCTGCCGACTTCACCTTCTTCGGCTTCACGGGCTTCTTGACCTTGGGCTTGGGCACGCGGGTGATCATGTTGCGAAGCAACAGTTCGTTCACGCGCAGGTTGCGCTCGATCTCGGAGAAATTGACCACGTTCGGCTCGCCCGTGAACAGGACGATGGCATAGTAGCCCTCTTCCTTCTTGTTGATCGGGTAGGCCAGGCGGCGCTTGCCCCAGACATCCACGCTGGTGACTTCGCCCTTGTAGCGAGCCACCATATCCTTCACCTTCTGGATCTGGAGCTCGTACTCGCCTTCCTGCTGGTAGGGGTCATAAATAACAACAAGTTCGTAATTCGCCATTCTTGCTACCTTCCTTTGGATATAGCCGGTTGAAGTTCGTGGCGTTGCGCCGTGAATCAATCGGCAGGATGCGCGGGAACAAGCCCGCGTCGAACCGAGAATGGCTACAGGCCCCCAAAAGCGAATATTCAGGCGGCCGGGAACGGGTTCCTCTGCCCTTCGGGGCCGCGATTTCAAGGTTTTTGCAAATAACATTCGTTTAAGCGAATATACGAAAACAACATGCGCGACCTCTTCAAATGCCTCGCCGACCCAACCCGACTCCGGGTTCTTCATCTCCTGGCCCACCGCGGCCCTGAAATCTGTGTCTGCGATCTCGTGGCGGTCCTCCAGCAGCCCCAGGGAACCATCTCCCGCCACCTCATGCAACTTCGCCACCTTGGGATGGTACGTGACCGCCGCCAGAACACGTGGATGCACTACTCTCTGGCGGAGCCCTCCACCAAACTCCACGGCGCTCTCCTGGATTGCCTGCGCACTGCTTGCGACGAGGAGCCTCAGCTTGCCGCCGATTTGGTCCATTTCGACAAGCTCCGCGAGCAGAAGAGCCTCGCCTGCTGTGCCATTCCTGCGGTGACGGTTTACCTTCAAACGAGTGTGGCGGAGGCACCGCATTGACGCCATCCAGGACCCACCTTCTGTTTGTGTGCGTGGAGAACTCCAACCGTTCCCAGATGGCCGAGGCCTTTGCCCGGTTCCACGGTGGCGACGTCATCAAGGCCCACAGCGCAGGCTCCCGCCCCTCGGGAATCATAAACCCGAACGCAACTACCGCGATGGCTCAGCGCGGCATCAGTCTTAAGTCCCATCACTCCAAGGGCCTCGCGGACCTGCCCCCTCTGGAATGGGACTGGGTCATTACCATGGGCTGCGGCGATTCCTGCCCCAATCTGCCAGCCCGCCATCGCGCCGATTGGGCCCTCCCAGACCCGCGCAACATGGACCCCGGTGACTTCAATCAGGTGCGCGACGAAATCGAACGCCGTGTCGTCGATCTTCTTCAATCAATCAAACAGGAGACCAATACGTGACCCCGAACGCAACCCCTCCAGGACAGCACGAGGAGAAAATTCGTGAAGTCGTTCGCGAGCGATATGCTGCCGCCGCCCAGTCGGCCCTTGGTCAGAAGACCTCTTCATGTTGTGGTGCCGGCAGTTGCTGCCCGGCGGAAGATTTGTCCGACAAGGCCAAGGATTTCATATCCCGCGACCTCTACTCCGACTCCGAGATCGGCGGGCTGCCGCTGGCGGCCCATCTTGCCTCCCTCGGGTGTGGAAATCCCACCGCCCTCGCCGAACTCAGCCCGGGGGAAGTTGTTCTCGACCTCGGCTCTGGCGGTGGCATCGACGTCCTTCTGTCAGCCCGACGCGTCGGCGCCGACGGATTTGTCTACGGCCTCGACATGACCGATGAAATGCTGGACCTTGCCGAGCGCAATCGCGTCGAGGCTGGCGTCAGCAACGTAGAATTCCTCAAAGGCCAAATCGAGGAGATACCCCTCCCTGACGCCACCGTGGACGTGATTATTTCCAATTGCGTCATCAATCTTTCGGCCGACAAGGACCGCGTCCTGCGCGAAGCCCACCGCGTCCTGAAACCCGGCGGCCGCTTTGCCGTGTCCGACGTCGTCGTGGATGGTGAACTCGGCCTTCCCGATGAAATCCGCAGCGACCTCCTCGCCTGGAGTGGGTGTGTTGCCGGGGCCCTCAGCGTTGAGGACTATCTTCAGAAACTTCGTGCCTCCGGTTTCGAAACAGCCGACGTCGAGCCCGTCCGCCGCTACGAGATCGCCGCTATGGTCGAGTCAGGTTATGGCTCCATGATCGAGCGCCTCACCGCCGAGCAGCGCGAGAATATCGATGGTCGCATCATGAGCGCCTTTATCCGAGCCCGCAAGGGTAACGGCACAAAGGGTTAAATGGACAAGGAATGACTTTGCAAGCCGCCACAGCACCTGCCGTAGCCAGCGATGCTGGGTGCCCGGGCACGCTTTCCTTCCTCGACCGTTTTCTCACCCTCTGGATATTCGTCGCCATGGCCGCGGGCGTTGCCCTGGGTCATTGGGCCCCTGCCGTACCCGCCGCCATTACCGGCTGGAGTATAGGAACAACCTCCATCCCCATCGCGGTTGGGTTGATCCTGATGATGTATCCGCCCCTCGCGAAGGTCCGCTATGAGGAACTCCCCGAGGTCTTCACGAACTGGAAAATACTTGGGCTCTCGTTGGTCCAGAATTGGATCGTCGGCCCCATCCTGATGTTCGCCCTCGCGGTTTTATTCCTCTTTGACAAACCCGAGTACATGGCGGGATTGATACTCGTGGGCTTGGCCCGCTGCATCGCCATGGTCATCGTTTGGAACGACCTTGCACGCGGAAACAAGGAGTACGCCGCAGGTCTCGTTGCCTTTAACTCAGTGTTCCAAGTTCTTTTCTACTCGGTTTATGCATGGGTCTTTATGACATGGCTCCCGCCCAAGCTTGGCCTCGCCTCCACCGTTGTCAGTATTTCCATGGCAGACGTGGCGCAAAGTGTCTTCATCTATCTCGGCATTCCCTTTCTGGCGGGAATGTTCACGCGTTTCGCCCTGGTCAAAGCAAAGGGCCGCGAATGGTACGAACGCGCCTTCATTCCGAGGATCAGCCCCATCACGCTCGTTTCCCTGCTATTCACGATAGTGGTTATGTTCGCCCTGAAGGGTGACACCATCGTGCGCCTCCCACTCGACGTGGCCCGCATTGCCCTTCCGCTTCTCATTTATTTCGTGGTCATGTTCCTCGTCTCGTTCTGGATGGGGAGGAAGGCCGGAGCTGACTACTCCAAGGCCGCCACACTGTCCTTCACTGCCGCCAGCAACAATTTTGAACTGGCCATCGCCGTCGCCATTGCCGTGTTCGGCATTCACTCGGGCGCCGCTTTTGCAGCCGTCATTGGCCCTCTCGTCGAGGTGCCCGCGCTGATAGGTCTCGTCAGCGTTTCACTTTGGATTCAAAGACGCTACTTCGCTGTTGGGGACAAACCCCACAGCCTCTCCCCCGGGGGCGCCTGAATGGAATCAGGATATCAATCAGGCTGCTTCGCGCAGCAAGTAAAAGGGAGAGAAGGACATGCACACCGAAAAGGGGAGGGCCACCCGCGACCGTAATCGCAGGGGCCTCCAGCACCATCTGCAGATTGCCGTCATGGTTTTGATGGCTATGATGCCCGCCACCAAGGGGTTTGTCGCACCGGCCGAATCACCGACCGCCGCCCAACCTTCCCCCGGCAGTGCGGCCATAGCCAAGGCTGCCGCCAACAAACGCTACCTTTTCATTTTCTTTCATTCCGCCAATTCCAACGCCGGCAACAAGTTTGCCTTATTCGGACGCAGCCGTGCCGAGCAAACGGCGGCCCTCAAAGCGAGCTTTGATGCAGCCACCCAGAAAGCCGGCGATCGGGCAGAGTCCGTCGCCATCGACATCAGTGATCCAGCCGAGAAGGACGTTGTTAAACGGTTCGATGTGAGCCGCTCGCCCATGCCCATGGTTCTTGTGCTCGCGCCCAACGGCGCCATCACCGGGGGCTTTCCCGGAAAGTTCACGGAGGAGCAAATACTCGGCGCCGTCACCACTCCTGCCATGGCCAAATGCCTGAAGACACTACAGGATCGGAAGCTGGTATTTCTTTGCGTGCAAAACGACAAGACCCGGGGCAATGACGAGGCCATGCGCGGCGTCAAGGATTTCAAAGCCGATCAGAAATATGGGTCAGCCACCGAGATCATCACCGTCGATCCCGCGGACAAAGCCGAGGCCGCCACGCTCGGCAAATTCCACGTGGATCCATCCACGAAGGACGCTGTAACTGTGTTTATCGCTCCACCTGGGACCACCATTGCCACCTTCCAGGGGGCAACTGACAAGAAGACACTGGTCGCCAAGCTGACGGCCGCGGTCGCAAGCTGTGGCAGTGGTTGCGGCCCAAGTGGCTGCGGCCCGGCCCAGTGAGGGGAGCCCGCCAACTATGAAACTCCACACCCTCGTCTTCCGCGAGATCTTCGAGCGCAAGAGCCAGCTGCTTACCAGCTTTCTGGCAATCCTGCTTGGCATCACTGTGATCGTTTCCATCAAGAACATCAGCTTCTACTCGGAGAAAGCCGTGGCCCGCGAACTGGACGCCCTGGGCGCAAACATCCTTGTCTTGCCCAAGTCGGCAACGCTTCAGAACTACTACAGCGCCGACATGCAGGACGAGGAGCTCCCCGAGGAGTACGTAACCATTCTCGCCACCTCGGGCCTCGAAGGACTCGACAACATTTCGCCGAAGTTGTCCGCCGCGGTCAGTGTGCGCGGCACCACCTGTACTCTCACCGGCATCCTTCCAAAGCAGGAGTTTCAGTCCAAGGCTGCGTGGGAGGGTGCCGGCATCTTTTCGCGACCCGCCGGATGCGGTGTCGTTGCCCAGATGCCCGGCGCTGATAACACACCTGCCAGGGAGACACTTGTTCGAAAACGGGTCATTGACACCCTCCAGCCCGATGAGGCCCTCGTCGGCTCCGAAGTTGCCGCCAGCCTGTCTCTCAAGGAAAACGAATCCTTTGATATTCTGGGTCGTCCATTTCGCGTGACGGCCCTCTTGCCCCAGACCGGCACCGTGGACGACTCGCGCATCTTTGCGCATCTGCATTCGGTCCAGGAACTTCTCGGCAAGGGCCCCGTCATTAATGCGGTAGAAATCGTCGGCTGCTGCCAGGAAATCTCCAGGGGGCTCGTTGCCAAGCTGAACCAAGCCCTTCCCGACGCCAAGGTGGTTACCGTGGCCCAGGTCGTTGATACGCAGATCAAAACCAACAGCATGATGGCTGGTTTGTCGCTGGTATTCCTTTCAATCATCGTGCTGGTGGGCGGAGCCAGCATCGCCAATTACATGTACGCCAATGTTTACGAGCGCCGCCGGGAAATCGGAACCCTGTTGGCTCTCGGTGCCAGCCCTTCCCTCGTCGTGATGATGTTCCTGTTCAAAGCACTGCTTCTGGGAATTGTTGGCGGGATCGGAGGATTCCTCCTGGGAACGGTGCTTGCAGCCGCCCTTGGGCCGCGCATTGCAAACGTGCCCGTATTTCCGATGCCGATGCTGCTCTTGTGGGCCGTGTTGATTTCGGCGGCCATTTCGCTCGTCGCCAGCCTGCTTCCGGCCCGCAACGCCTCCCGTCTCGATCCTTGCGCAACTCTCCAGGAAGGCTGAAAACATCAATGTTGACACTTACCTCTGTTCATAAAACATATAGTCGGCGAAACCAGAAGGTCGCGGCATTGGATAATGTCACACTTACCGTCGGTTCCGGGGAGTTCGTCTCCGTCGTCGGCCCCAGTGGAAGCGGCAAGAGCACCCTGCTGCTGGTTCTGGGCGGGATGCTTACTCCGGAATCAGGCGAGGTGGAGATTGGCGGCGAATCCCTTTATGCCATGTCTCCGTCAAACCGGGCGCGGGTGCGCCGTGAGAAGGTTGGTTTCGTATTCCAGACCTTCAACCTCGTTCCCTACCTTACAGCACTGGCCAACGTGCAGGTTCCCCTTTACCTCCGCGGCAAGGAACCGGCGGAGCAAATTGCCCGGGCAACCGAACTCCTTGAGCAAGTCGGCCTGGGGGATCGACTCGACCACAAGCCCTCCGAGTTGAGCGTGGGCCAACAACAGCGCGTTGCTCTTGCCCGGATGATGGCAAATGACCCGCAGATCATCCTCGCGGACGAACCAACCGGGAACCTCGACCCGGCAACCGGAGACCAAATCCTTGGGTTTCTCGAAACCCTCAATCGCGCGGGCAAACTGGTGTTGATGGTCACACATGACATGCGCGCGGCATCCCGTGCGGGGCGCATCCTGAAACTCAAGGACGGCCGGGTGGAAGAACTGAATGTGGCGGATGATTCGTAGAGTAAATCTGAGATGAAATCCGCCCACAGCATTCCTGACTGGGAGATCCACTTGGGCGTGTTAAGATTGCAGAATTGCTTCCGGGTACCACCAACCTGCTGTCCGCAACGCATTTTTCCTTGCCTGTAAACTCACCCTGATTCACCCCGAATGCCGAAATGCACTTCGGAAACGACCTATCACCCCGTCAGGTTGGCCAGCATTGTGGCAGTCCCTCGCAATTGGCCCGCATTTCCTCCAGCGAGCTGTGCGATGGGAAGGAAAAGGGTGTCCACGTCCTCGATTTTCGCACCGGCAGCGGTTTCAATTTTTTGGTCGTGCCGGACCGCGGTATGGACATCGCCTTTGCGGAATACAAGGGGCACAACCTCGCCTGGATGTCCGGCACCGGCATCGTGGCTCCCGCCTATTACGAACCGGAAGGCTGGAACTGGAGTCGCGGATTCTTTGGCGGACTGCTGACCACCTGCGGTCTGCTTCATGTGGGAATCCCTGACACCTACAAGGGCGAACCCATCGGCGCCCACGGGCGCGTCTCTTACACGCCGGCCAGAAACGTTTCCCATGCGGCGGAATGGTCAGCCGATGGGTGTCGGCTTTCGGCTGCCGGGGAGATGCATGACATTCGCCCCTCTCTCTATAGTCTGCTCCTGCGCCGCCGCATTGAGGCCGAAGCCGGCGGGAAATCCCTGCGGATCCATGACACTGTGATCAATTCAGGCTGTACCCGCACACCCCATCAGATAATTTACCACATCAACGCCGGTTTCCCGATCTTGTCCGCGGTATCGCGCCTTGTCGCTCCCTCGCGCAAGGTTACCCCGCGCGAATCAGTCGCGGCTGAGGGGGCGAAGGATTATCACCTTTGCGAGGCACCCGCTGCCGAATACCGAGAGAAGGTCTACTATCACGATATGGCCCCTTGCTCGGATGGACGCGTCTGGGTTGCGCTGGTCAACTCCGCCCTTGGCGATGGGCTTGGTCTCTACGTCAAGTATGCGCCCGAAAACCTGCCCCGAATGATCCAGTGGAAGATGATGGGGGAGGGAACCTATGTGATGGGCATGGAGCCGTCCAATTCCTACGGCACCGGCATGGCCCACGTTGAGAAGTTGGGTTCCTTGCGCCAGCTTGAGGCCGGTGAACAGGTGGAATACCGCCTGGAGATCGGCGTACTGGAAGGCCGTGAGGAAATCGCCGCCTTCGAAGCCGAGGTGGCCCGCGCAAAGCCCGCGCCGACCATCATTGCCCCGCCGCTGCTTCCCTAAAACCCCTTGGGTTCGTCAGTTTCCTCCAACGGGTAAAGCGTCACCTTCCGCAGGAACACGTTGCGATCCTCGCCCTTCTCGGGGTCGTCGAAATTGTTGTAGAATCGGAACGTCACCTTGTAGTCGCCCGGCTCGAGTGGCATGTCCAGTTTGCGGCGAAACTCAAAGTAGGTCGAGGTCGTGACATAATCCGTGGGCCATGGGAAATAGTTTTTCTGGATCGTGTAGTTGTACATGTTCAGGTCCACCTCGGGCCAAACCGGTGGGTTGCCGGTGGACTGGCCGCGCATCTCCAAAGCCACCTCACCCACCTTGAACGGCACCTTGTACGGATCCAGGCTCAACGCACCGTTCGACACAAGCTGCCAGCCGCCAGTGCCATCCGCGTCGCCATTGTCGGCTTTCATCTCCTTGGCCCAAAACGTCACTGGCGTTGGAACCGGTGTGGGAACCGGCGTGGGTGGTGGTGTGAATTCCGGTGTCACGTCCCGGCGTCGCGGAGTCGGCTTGGCCGCGGACTTTTTCGCCGTCGTCTTTTCGTTCTTGAGGTCCTCGGGGCGCTTCAGCGGCTTGACGATGCTCTTGTCCTCGCACCCCGTTATCACGGCGCACAGGAGAATCGTCGCGATGGTGCTCGTTATTCCCGTTCGAAGCAACTGACCCAAGTTCACGTCCTGTTTGTAAGCCATTGTCCTATTCCAAGTCTATGTCCATTTCCCCTAAATGCAGGATTCATACCCGAAAAATGGGAGCGAAATGCCGTGTACGCGCCTTATTTCCCGCGCTTTGACGGCGTTTTGGCGGGATTTTTGGGGTCCAGTCCTGCCAGGGGCTTGTGAAATCTCGATGGAACCTGTTCCAGCAGGTCCGCGTGGGCTTGCTGCGTCAAGATCAGGAACCCTGCGCACCACACGTGCGCCAGCTGTAACATGCAACCCTTCGGCTGCCACCATTCCGTGTGGTACCATTGCTCACTCATCATTCCCTTGCGTGCGTTCATGTCGCCGTCGCAGCGCGCAATCATCTGGAGCGAATAGTGCAAATGGTCGCGCGCGCGATCCAGGTAGTGCTGGTCGCCGGTCCACATCCACAGCTTGAGGAGTGCCTCATGGGCAATGAGCCCGTAATTGTGGAGATGCTGGTTTGGCGGGGACGCCACATCGCCGCCAAAGGTGTGAAACTTGTAGACATCGAGGAAACTGTCCCGCGGCCAGACCGTGTTGTACATCCAGCGGAACGTCAGCATCCACTCGGCGCATTGCTGTGCGTCGCGCAGGAAGCATGGATCGTCCGTTGCCTCGAACAGCGCCGCATAGGCCCGCAGCGCATTATAGCCGTCTTCCGAGGACGGCGACAACGACACATCCTCGCACCCGCCAAAGAAGTGCGCGTCCTCCACGTAGCGCCGATAAAAGTTCCCCGCCTTCACAGCGGCGGCGGAAAAAACCTTGGCCTGGGATTTGGAAATACCGGTCAGCTTCGCCGCCTTCAGCAGCGCCGGGATCCAAGCCAATCCCGCGGTCCCGCTCCACTCCGCGACTTGCGAAGTGTTCACATCGTAATAAGCGCCGAAGTTCCCGTCGTCACCCTGCACGGCGACTGCAAAACCGAGGCATGAGATCAGTGCCTTGCGCCAGAGCTTCGTGCGTGCGGCATTTCCCCGCCCCTGTCGGATTTCCCACGCGAGCGCATCGCTCAGAAACGAACACGCTTCTCCCAGCGTGCGCGCGTGCAGCCATTCCGGGCGCGGATTCCAGCCCGCGTCCCAGCCGTGCTCACTGGTCCATTGCGCCCAAAACGCCCCACAAGGCGCCATGCCTTCGCCGCAAATCTTGTCGATGACGGACGCCCCGGCCTCCGCCGCGTCTTCATCGCCATGCTCCTCGCCCCACCGCGACAGCGCATGAGCATAAGCAATCCCGCTGACCCACGACACATGCATGTGCGGCCGGTCCACATACCCCGGCAGGTTGCGCGCTTGGGCGAAGTATTTGTCGAATCCGCACGTCTCATACAAGACATGTTCCTCGGGGTCATAAAACCAATGGAGAAGTCCGTGTGCCGCCAGCCCGGCGGCCTTGTCCAGCCCCATCCATGGCGCCGACTTCGCTGTTGCCGAGTGATGCCGGTAAAGTTCCCTCAGCACCGGCGCGTAGGCGTGCCGGTCGGCGGCCGGTGTGGCCCCGACGCGGAACTTGAACCGCAACGTCTCCCCGGCCCCAAGCCGTGCAAAAGTCGCCTTTCCGTTTAGGTGCTCCGGGTCATGCGGCGCATAATGCGCGGGTGCCTCGCGCCACGGGAAGTGCAGCGCCAGCGCCGCCGCCGAGGAGCCGTCCGGCATCGTGTCGTAGGCAAACCCCACGCTGCTCATTCCGTGGGAGAATTGCTCGTCTGTCCCCAGATGGTAAAGATAATCATGGACTCCCGCAAACACCACCGGGGCCGCACAACGATCAGCCCGGAAATTCCAGAACGGGGACACGAACTTCTCCGGTTCCTGGATCGCCGGGTGAAACCGCGGAAAGACCCTTGTATTGTTGGGCTCAAACCCGTTGTCCTTGTAAAACATCCCCGGGATCAGCCACCGCGGTATTTCCGGTGCGGGAATGACGAACATGACCTCCGCCGCAATCCCCAAATCCCGCCGCGACGAGTTTCGGATGATGACCTCCGCCTCAATCCACCACCGATTGCGATTTTGCGGTTGGAATCGAATTTCCGCATCCAACGGAAACGCTTTCGCCCGATGCTTGCCTTCAGGTGACGTCATGGCCCGTCCTGAAAGTTTGAGTCCGCTCGTCGCCGCACCCCGCGAAGTCACCTTGAGTGGGACATGGAGGGTTTCGTGGTTGTGATCATCCAACACCCACAGCACCAACGGGGCCATCACCATCGGGAAACTTCCCTCGCATCCCGCGCAAGCGGTCATGCCGCCGTGGATTACGTCCGGTGTGGTCTCAAGGCGGAGGTTGGAACCGTCCTTCTTTGGTGACCCAGCTTTTCTCACTTCGGTTTCTCCCCACTTTTGGACTGGTCCACGACCATTGATCTGGACGTTTCCGCGTCCATTGCATTTTTCAGGGAGTGGATTACGTCGTTCCACTGCAGCCGCACATAGGAGTACTCTGGGCTGTCAAAGTCATTGTATTTGTCGACAAGCACAAGCAAGTCCCGCGCGTCGGAAGTATGCCCATCCTTGATCCACGCCTGTGCGACCATCAGTTCGGGCCAGGGCGAGCCAATATTGAGTACACCGAGGGGCGTCTTGCTGGCCGACTGCCGCCAGGTATAAAGTTCCTCCAGTTTTGCAATGGCTTCGGTGCGGTTGCTTGTCTTCCAACTCTTCTTTTGCCATTCGTGTCCAAACCATTCCTGAATGGCAAATGTCCCGGAGCGGAAACCCGTTCCGAAAAAGACCAGAAATAGGCACGCATAGGACGCCCCATTGACCATCAGCGACCACCGGAGCGACTTGCCCCAGTTCCCGGTCAGCTTGTTGTAAATCACGGACTCATAAAACGTGGTCAGGCAGAACGCGGCAAATAGCAGCACATAAACCTGAACCACAAACATCGGAATGGATGGCATGGGCAGCAGAAATGCGAAGAAAACCACCAGCAGCCCAACCGAGAGAGCCAGCTCCCTCGCGAGACCCCATTTGAGGTGCTTTCCGATCCTGATACCGGCGTCTGACGCTATGATGAAGGCAACGAGCAACTCAAATGGATGGAACATTATGCCGACGCCGATAACCGTTGTGAGCAAGTTCGCCAGGGAAACAACCTTGAGTGCCTTCCCAAACGGGTTCTTCAGTGCAAACGCAAGAACCGCGGTCTCAATGGCTATGACGCCGAAGAAGGAGGCGAGAAACACCATCCACCCGCCAATGACTGTGGGCGAAAATACGAAAATAGTGGGAAGCGGGACATTTGCGCAAGCCGGCGTCGGCGCCAGAACCAGTGTTCCAGCGATTGCGATACACCAAAAACCACGGAATAGACTCATTGGCGCACCTACAGGAAGACGTAACTTGCGTATCCGCATGGCAGGTCCACATCGCCATCCCAGGTTGCTGCCGTCCACCAAATTCCCGCAAGTATGGTGCCATGCGATTGTTTCTCTATTGCCATTTGTCTGCCTGGCGCCATGCTCTGCACTGAATGGATACTGCAGGGCAGGTAAAATACTGGGTTGATGGCGCCCGCGAGGATTGGGAAGCTGCGGTGGACTTGGTCCATCAAGGCCGGATGCGCCATGGCCTCTTCTTTGCTCACCTTGCTCTCGAAAAAGCTTTGAAGGCGCATGTCTCGCTCAGGACAAATACGCCCCCGGCACGGATACACAACCTTGTCCGCCTTGCCCAAACTGCAGGCCTTGCTCTGACGGACGACGTAATGGATCTCCTGGCTGACATGAATCAGTTTAATCTGGAGGGGCGTTATCCTCAGCCCCAACAACAGAATATTTCAGGCCCCGGTGCGGCAGAATACATGAAACGGGCCGGAGAGGTGTTGGCATGGTTGACGCGGCAACTTTAGCAAGCGTTACGGGATACCTAAGCAAACTTGCGGATACAGGTGTGCCTGCCAGTTTTGGAGTGCTATTTGGTTCCCGCGTCTCGGGAACTGCCGACGACCAGAGCGACATTGACCTGATTGTTGTTTCCCCGGTATTCGACGGCCCCTTCTCCCGTGACCTCGTCAATCAGCTTTGGCGCACAGCCGCTCGCGTGGACAGCCGCATCGAACCCATTCCGTGCGGCCAAAACCAATGGGAATCCGACCAGATTACCCCAATTCTCGAAATGGCACGACAGAATGGATTGAGGGTATTGCCGGGCGGGTAAAATTATGACGGCGCCTTCTGTCGGCGCCGACGCGTCCACAATAATCCGGCCAGCCACAGGCCGCCCCCAATACACGTCATGACGGCGCCCACGCTGAATCCCGGCGCGGAATAACTCAGATTAACAGTGTGACTCCCCGACAATAACGGCAATGCCCGCCCCACCGCATTGGCTCGATACAGCTTCGCGGGCAGGCCATCCACGGTTGCAGTCCAGCCCGGCAGCAACTGATCCATCATGACAAGCCAACCGGCGGCGGGCATTTCGGCCTGAATGATGATGCTTTCCGGCCGGTTGCTCCCGATGACCTTGATATGCGGCGCGGGGAGACCAGTGACATTCCCCGATCCCATCCCCGGCGGCACATCTTCGATCAGCACTTCCCTCGCCGGGTCAAAACCCAATGCATTCACTTCTGTCAGTGGATCTGTGGTCACCCGGGCCTCAGTTGCCACATAATACATAGGCATAGCGCCGGTGGTTTCGTAAAGCGAAAGTGTATCCTTCCGGGCGATCCTGCTCCAGCCTGCCGCAGGCGTGGGGGCATCCGCCCGCTTCCGGCGCAGCAGGAATCGCATCCCTAGCGACTGTGTCAGCGGCGACGTCGTTGCCGTACTTAGCGACGGCGGTGGCAACGTGAACGCCACCTTCTGGCTGCGGAGAATTGCCTGCCCATAACGGTAACTCGCAGTGGGTTCATTCCCCCAGACGCTTTGTACCCCGGTGCCCATGGCCTGGCACTGGTCCACGGACAAGCCCTCAATACCGATTCGCCAGGAGTCGCCTGCATTGTGAAGTGGCGTTGTGATTTCGGCCGGCCATTTGATGCTTTGCGGGGAGAAGGAGGTCCGGTAGGGCCACCCAAATACCAACAGTTCCACGCCAACACATCCCGCCAATAACACTGGCGCCACGCGTCGGGCCATTCCCGAGCCGGCCAATGCCATCAATCCCAGCCCCGCCACCGCCGAGGCCCCTGCGGCAAGCATTGCCGTTTCAAAACTCCTAAACAGCGCCGACAACACTTCCGGCGTCAAATCCTTCGGTGACACATAGGGCATTCGCGTCAGCATCATACCCCGAAATACCGCCGATTCGCCACCGCGCCAGAAAATTGTCAAGTAGCCCACGGTGCCCGCAAGAATTGCCGCTGCCGCAATGCCAAGGCCTTTGCGAACCAGTTTTCGTTCTTCCGCTGAGTTCCAGGATAGTCGGTCCAGTCCCAGCGATGCCAACTGCGACCACCCGAACGCCGCGACAAAAAGAAACCGCCCCGGATTTCGAAACAATCCGAAACCCGGAAACCATCTGTGCAGCATCGGGAATAACCCAGAGTTGGCTCCCAAGGCCAGAAATCCCCCCAACACACAAAGCGCAAGGCAGGCCCGGTGGTAGGGTGGACAAGACCTCCAGTTTGCCAGCGCGCCTAGCGCCAGCAGCAAAGTCGTAACCCCGACAAACCCGCAGACCTCCCAGTGCGATTCGCCCCCCGTGTATTTTTGTCCCCCCGGCCGACCTCCAAATGCCCACGGAGCCCCATACGTTATCAAATCCTGCACTGGCTGGCTGCCCGCTTCATAATAGGCCATCGGTGCGTTTCCAGCACGAACCGTTTCCGCCGAGTAAAGCAGCGTCGGGTACGCCTGTATGCCGCAGAGCAATCCCGCCAGCATCAAAGCCAGTCCCACGGATGCGGTGGCTCGCAGCATTCCGACCTTGTCGGGCGTACCGAAGTGGAACAGCCACCCGCAATGCAACACAGCCAGCACGAGGAGCGACATATAAACCATTTGCGGGTGCCCGGCAAGAAACTGCATTGCTAACGCAGCGGCAAGTATCAGTGCGGGGCCACTCACCAGACGCCGCGACGAAACGGCATTGAGCCAGGCCCACACCATGACCGGAAGCCATGGCCACTCCAACACAAACACCAGGTGCCCGGCCCACCAGTGCAGCACGGCGAAACCCGAAAACCCAAAAACCAGCGCCGCGACAAAAGCCGCCGGTCGGCTCCTTCCCAACCTACGCCCCAGGCCATAGGTCGCCGCCACCCCAAACCAGAAATGGGCAATCATCTGGAAGTTCAGGACCATGCCCACAGGGAGAAAGGCGAACAGGAGGTTCGGTGGGTAGAAAATGGCGGATTGCCCGGATGCGAGAAACGGCGTTCCCGCCATAAGATGCGGGTTCCAAAATGGAATGCGGCCCTTCGCCAGCGTCTCGCCCAAAAAACCGCGCTTCCACAGCCACTCCGACGCCACGTCCCCCGAAACAGAAGACAGAATTCGTCCCCCGGTGGTCAGGGGAGCAAAATAAATTAACACCAGCGCGCCAAGCAGGGCCACCACCAGCCAATCCCGCCTGTCCCAATCCTGCGCCGACTCATCTCTTCCGGAAAAATCCGCGACGGGCAGCGGCACCGGAGGTGTCATTTCCGGGTCCCGGCTTCAAAGCGTCGCAGACCTCGATCCAGCACGGCTTCCAGCCTCCTGAAAGCTTCGCTGGTGGCCTGATCAACTGTTAAAATGGGATTCCCCGTGCGGCTGTCCCGCAGCAGCGCCTTCTGGATCTGTTGCTGCAACACCCAGTCGATACGCTCACCGCCGGGGACCAGCGGGAACATCACCCCTGCCGGGAACAACTCAAACACGTTTCCCAGCGCGGCATTATCCGCCCACAGGTTGCCCGTGCTCTTCAGCGAGGGGTAGCAGTTCTCGTACTTCAGGACCTTCTGTCCTTCGCCGCTGATAAGGAACCGCGCGAATTTCGCGCACAGTGCCCTCTTGCGGGAATCCTTCTGTTTGAAAACCACATAGGTCGTCAGGCCCGACGACCCGAGAATCGGCGTTGTCCCCTCATCGTTTGGCGGCGCGGCAATAGCCCAGTGGATGGGCTTCTCAATCTCGTCCAGCCGCCCCGCGGCACGCTTCTTCGCGTTGGTTTCCTCCACCGCCTCGTTGGCCACCTGTACCGCCGTGATGCACCATCCCCCCTGGAACGTCACCGCACAGTTTCGCCCGTCACGCCACACGTTCCAGCTCTGCTCCTGCGTCATGGCCCCCACGCCTGGCATGCAAACCTTGTACTTGTACTCGAGGTCCACCAGCCTCTGCAAACCCTCGCGAAACGCCGCCGAGTTCACCCCGATCTCCGCCGTTCCGTCCGGCCTTGCCGACACGATGCGCCCGCCGTTCATGTAAATGATCGAGTAGGCTTCATACTCCATCGGTCCAAGGTTCGTGACCAAGCCGTAATGCTGCCGCCCCTCCACCGTTGTGGTCAGCGCATCCATCTTCTTCAGGAACTCACCCCACGTCCAGCGCCCGTTCTTCGGCGGCTCCACCCCAAACTTCTCGAACAAATCCAAATTCAGAAGCGCCACATAGCACGCCTTGAACCACGGGATTGCGTAGATTTGCCCGCGATACGTCACCGCGTCGAGATAATCGGGATAGAAGTCGTCCTTGATGTCGGCCAGGTAATCATTGAGCGGCTCCAGGACCTCCTGCGAGATGTACATCGGCGACACGTTCACCTGCCCGCACACGTCCGGCGGCCTCCCGGAATTCACGGAAAGCGTCACCTTCTGCTGCCCATCCTGCCACGGCAGGCGAGTGTAGCGGATCTTCACTCCCGGATTCTCGCGCTCGAAGCGCGCCATGGCTTCGGTCAAGTAGGCTGCAGTTTTCGGCAACCGTGGGAAATCCCAGAACTCGATGGTAATGGGTGTACCCGCATCCGCTGTTGCTGCCGATGCCCGGCGGCCGAACGCAGCCATTCCGATAACGAGGAGGGCGGTAACCAGAAGTGCATGATGGCGGCGGAATTTCACAATGTAATCACCTTTCCCCCCAATGGCCCACATTCAAGGCCGACTTGGCCTTTCAGGTCGGCTAATTGTGCTGGCTGGCCTGCATGTGTATTTTTATCGCCAGCCTTTGACATTGGTTTTTGCCCCCGAGCGTATTTGATTTCCGTGAGCCCTACATTGTCACTTCCGGGAGAAGTTCTGGCGGCGCGGGTGAAGTATCCCCTGACGCCGCAGGAACGCGAACTTCTCCTGCAGATTGTCCCCGAACGCCTGCCGCGCCATATTGCCATCATCATGGACGGTAACGGCCGCTGGGCGCGCCAGGCCGGGTTCCGCGACCGCATCCGCGGTCACGAGGCCGGCATCGATTCCGTCCGAACCGCCGTGCGCGCCTGCGGCGAGCTTCACCTGCGCGCCCTCACGCTGTATGCCTTCTCTGTCGAAAACTGGCAGCGCCCGAAGAAGGAAGTGGACGCCCTCATGCGCCTCCTGATCCGCTTTCTGAACGAGGAAATCCCCGAACTGAACGAAAACAACGTCCGCTTGGTCGCCTCGGGCCGCACGCAGGACTTGTCCGACGAATGCCGCCGCGCCCTTGATAACACAATGGCAGTTACGGCCGGCAACACGGGCCTCGTCCTGAACCTCGCCCTCAGCTATGGCGGCCGCACCGAGATCATCGAGGCCGTGCGCCAGATCGCCACCGAAGCTCTTGCGGGCACTCTCGACCCCGTCTCCCTCACCGAGGAAGCCTTTTCCGCCCGTCTCTATCATCCCGAGCTCGGCGATCCGGACCTCCTCGTCCGCACCAGCGGCGAATTCCGCGTCTCCAATTTCCTGCTCTGGCAGATTGCCTACACGGAAATCTACGTCACTCCAACGCTGTGGCCCGATTTCCGCCGCGCTCATCTGTACGAGGCCATCCTGGACTATGAGAAGCGCGAGCGCCGCTTCGGAAAAGTCCTGGAGAAGCCATCCTGACCCCGCCCCGCAAAGCCAGCCGCGCGCGTGTTGCCATTGTTGCGGCGTTTGTCACTGTTCTCGCCATCGGCTACAGTGAGCTCTTCTTCCTTCTTGTGGCCCTCGCCCTCTTCGGTGGTCTCATGGCCACCTACGAGTACCACCGCATGAGCCGCGCCAAGGGAATCGAAAGCTCCCTCCTCGTCGGCATCGTTGGCAGTACCGCACTCATTCTTGCGGGCCTTTCCGATTCCGAGACCTTCATTCGTGCCCTGCCGGGAATTCTCGCTGTTCTGGTTATTGCAGCGTTCCTGACCCAAATGATCGCCCGCGCCAGCGACGACGCCTTCCGTGCCGTCTCGGTCACGGCCTTCGGCCCCATTTATGTCGCCCTGCCCCTCGCCCTCGGCTTCCAACTTATGAAACCCGAGCGCCTCGTGGTCCTGTTTGTCATCCTCATGGTCTGGGCCACCGACACTGGCGCCTACTACATCGGCTGCAAGTTTGGCCGCCACAAGCTGATGCCCAGCCTGAGTCCCAAGAAGACCTGGGAGGGCGCCCTCGGCGGCGTGGCCGCCTGTGTTCTCGCTGCGCTGGCGTTTAAGCGCCTCGTTCCCGCCGTCAGCTTCAGCCTCGGCTGGGGAGATGTGCTGGTTCTCGGCTGCCTCGTCTCCATCTTCGCAGAGCTCGGCGACCTTGCCGAGTCTGCCCTCAAGCGAGACGCTGGCGTCAAGGATAGCGGGTCCGCCATGCGCGGCCACGGCGGCGCCCTGGACCGCTTGGACTCGCTCCTCTTTGCCTTCGCAGTGACTTACGTCTACCTGTTGGCCACCGGCCACCTTGGCCTGCCTGCGCCGGAAACGCTGCCCTACCAATAAAAGAAAAGCGCCGCCGGGTTGCCCCGACGGCGCTTAAATCAAACGCAGTTCAACTCTGAGCTACGTGTCAGTTTTGACCATTCGTTGCTGTTGTTATGACCGGATTGTAAGGAATGCTACCCTCCGAGCTTCTTGCAGTACGAATAATATTACCTACACTAACAGTTCCGTTAGTCGGGTCGTAACGTGTATAAACACGGTTAACGCCAAGTAACGACGGCACGGCAGTGTCGAAATTTCCCGCCTGGTCGGGCCCGAAGGAATAGAACAGCCATCCACCCGTCATTTCAATTCGGGCACCATAATTGGTAACCAAGGATGGACTGGCGACATTGGCTTCCAGGAATTCATAATAATTGAAATACGTGTAACGATATCCCGTTCCTTCGCCATAGACGTTTGGGGCCAGCGGCGGAGGGTTGGTCTTTGGCAAAAAGACATCCTGACCCAATGATGTGATGTAAGCAATGGGTGTGGATATCCATGATGGAACCCTGGAATGGAAAGGGAAATTCCCTGCGGTATTGCTTGGTGTTAATCCGGCGTTGGGGTAGTCGGCGGCCGGAGGATATTTGTTCCCATCCACACGATACGATTCCAAAGCCGTTGCAATGGACCGCATATCTGCCTTGGTACGACTGACCTTGGCGCGCGTTTGCGCCTCAAGGAAGTTGGGAACCGCTATCGCTGCGAGAATCGCAATGATTGCCACAACGATGAGCAGCTCGATAAGGGTAAAACCACGAAAACTAATAGGTTTTCTCATTTGAGCACCCATCCTTTATGATTATGGTATAAAGAGCACCGCCACAGGGACACAAAAGCGCCCCAAGGCAACCGATGTTTCTATGTGGCGTTTCGCGCCCCAGTCAAAGCAATTCGCATTTGGCGCGATCCCAAAGGACGCCAATGAAAACGGGTGGGTCCCAAGGTAACCCACCCGATCTCTAAGACAAACCCAGTTTGATTTGGATTACGGCGTTGTGTAGAAGTATGCCACCGTTCCCAATTTGTCGCCACTGCCTTGCGTCCGGAAAACATTGCCGAGGCTGACGGTGCCATTAGTTGGATCATAGTCGCGGTAAACACGCTGGCCCACTACGGCAACTGCGCCTGGAGTGTTGAACTCATCGCGATCTGGCCCTATGGAGTACATCAACCAGGCCCCTGCCAGCTTCGTGGCTTCGGTGAAGTTGTTCACGTTCGGGGGGGCGAGAGACGGCGTGACAAAGTAGTACTTAAAGTTGAAGTAGATCTGCCGACGCTCCACGAGGTTTAACGGAGGCGTCAGGGCGCCAACTGTCGTAGAGCGGAATGGATCCTCGGGCAGGCTGGTCATGTAGGAGATCGGGGTGGTGATATAGTTCGGAACGCGGGAGTGAAACGGTGGGGTCACCAGAGTACCCCACGTCAGGGTGCCTCCAAATGTCGTGTCCCAAGCTGGCGGATAGGCATTGTTGTCTACTGCATAGGCCTCCAGCCCCGTGGCCAGCGACCTCAAATCTGCCTTGTTACGACTAACCTTTGAGCGCACTTGCGCCTCAAGGAAGTTGGGAACCGCTATCGCCGCGAGAATCGCAATGATTGCCACGACGATGAGCAATTCGATAAGGGTAAAACCACGACAACTAATAGGTTTTCTCATTTGAGTACCCGTCCTTTACTGAGAGTGATATGTATGGCGTAACCATGTTCCACAAAGGGGCCCATGGCAAATTGGAGAATTAGGGTTCGCGGTGGCCGGAGTCAAAGCAATTCGCTTTTGTGCTTCGTTCCGCCTTCCGGGGGCAATCGCCTCTTACCTGTCCACGGCCCTGCAATTGATAAACCGCCCTCAAAACAGACTGCTGAGAATCCTCCATCCTTGGAACCCCGCTCCCGTTCCCGCAGTCTAAGTTCCTAATTCGAACAAGGAGGCACATCCCCCATGCCCACTGTTTCCGAAATTCTTCGCCGCAAGGGCGACGACGTTTTCACTGTTTCCCCCACAGCCACAGCCATGGACGCCATTCGCGCCATGAACAATCATCGCCTCGGTGCCGTTGTCGTGGTGGATGACGGCCAGGTTGTCGGGATGTTCACCGAGCGCGATGTGCTGGTGCGGCTCCTCGGCGCCAGCCTCGACCCCGAGTCCACCCGCGTGGAGGATGTGATGACCACCCCGGTGGCCTATTGCACTACGAACACGCCGCTGACCGAGTGCAAATCCATCTTCACGGAACGTCGCATACGCCACCTGCCCGTGATGGAGGACGACCGTCTGGCCGGAATGGTCACAAGCGGCGACATCCTTGCGTTCGAAGCCACCGACCACGAACAGACCATCCGCTACCTCGAGTCCTACATCCAGAGCTAAGGCGGAAGGCGGCGTCTACCCCATCGCCGCGGCGAGGGGTTTCCAGCCGCTCAGGTCGTTAAGGCGGTTCATCATAAGGTTGTACTGATCGCCGTAAAGCCTGCGGATCGTATCCTCATTGATGCGGCGCGGCTTCTGGTGCCACAGCCGGTACACGCAGTTGCCCATGGAGATGTTGCGGTCCGTTTCCAGGCTCTGCTCCAGGCGGCCAAAGTCGCTTTGTCGCAGGTAATTCTTTTCCGCGTAGGTGATGTTGAGGATTTCGTAAATTGGGAACACACCCGAGCCATCCACGGCCTTTAGCAATTGCTGGCTGATGATGCCGCGCAGAGTCGTGGCAAGCCGCGCGTGGAATTCCCCCTCGCCGCCGCTGGCCGCGCCCGCGCCCAGCACGATGTGCTGCAATCGGCTAATAGCCGGGATGGCGCCGATGGCGTGAAGCGTGCAGAACGACATGATACCCGTTTCCGCCGCATTCAGGGCAATTGTGGCTGTCTCCTGGTCGCGCACTTCGCCGATGAGCAGCACGTCCGGGTTCTTGCGCACGCTCGCGCGAAGCGCGTGGGCGAAGTCCGGCGTGTCGCGACCGATTTCGCGCCGTGTCACCAGGCACTTGTCGCTGTGGATCGTGTATTCCACAGGGTTCTCAATCGTCGTGATGGATCCCAACCGGTTGTGATTGATGTAATCCAGCATCGCGGCGATGGTCGTCGTCTTGCCGGAGCTGGTTTCTCCCGCCACGATGATGAGTCCGCTCTCCGTCGCGATGAGTTTCTTCAGCATGTCGGCATCCACGCCGATCTTATCGATCGGGATCAGGTTGGCGCGCAGGTACCGCATGACGAGGTAGTAGCGGCGGCCATTTGCGAAACCCACGTTGATGCGGCCCGTCGCATCTTCAAAGTCCATGGAGAAATCGCTGTCGGCATGCTTGCGGAATTCGTCGAGCTGGTCCTGCGCCAGCGCAAATTCCATGATCTCCTCGATGTCGCGCCGCGTCACCACGGGGTGATCCTTGCTCTCGATGGGGAGCAAATCCCCCTGGATGCGCACCCGGGGGCGTTCCCCCTCCATCAGGTGGATATCCGAGCCGTTCTTGTCCTTTACGAGCGCCACGATGCGCTCGAGCAGAAGCATTCCGCCCGAAGTCGGGCTGCCTGAGCCCTGGTGTTCGTGGGTCATCCCCTCTGGGGCATCCTGCATGGGTCAATTCCTCCCGTGGTCCGGCAGGCAAGAAATGCGGGGGAAAACCGTAGTACTTTGCCAAGCCACTGATTGAAGAACCTATTCCTGCAAAAACACTTCGCAAGCAAACTTTCTGCACGATTAGACAGCCAGGGGGGCGACCTCTTTTTCCTTCCCTTCGTCGCCAAGGTCCCGCCACTTGGAGGACATGGATCAGCCCACCGCCGCCCCCTTCCGTTCCGGCTACGTTGCGATTCTTGGCAAGCCCAACGCCGGGAAATCGACGCTTATGAATGCCATTGTGGGTGAGAAAATCGC
The DNA here is from genome assembly GCA_019695055.1 of Candidatus Sumerlaeaceae bacterium. Taxonomy (GTDB): domain Bacteria; phylum Sumerlaeota; class Sumerlaeia; order Sumerlaeales; family Sumerlaeaceae; genus JAIBAT01. The sequence continues at coordinate 52,668 of JAIBAT010000063.1, forward strand.
CATTGTTTCCGACAAACCCCAGACCACCCGTGACCGCATCGCCGGCATTTTCACGACCACGGAATTTCAAATCGTCTTCCTCGACACACCGGGAATCATCGTGCCCCAGGACCGTCTCAATGAATCCCTCATGGCCCGCGCCGCCGAGGCTCTCGAGGGGATTGACGTCCTCTACCATCTCGCCGACGCCACCGACCGCGAGCCGCCCAATGAGCGCCTCCTCGAACTGCTCCGTCGCGCCAAACCCCGCGCGAGGTTCCTCGTCATCAACAAGATCGACCGCGCCCGCGGCGATCGCGAGCCTATTCCGCCGGGCATTGATCCGACCCGCTACGACGAGGTCTTCTTCGTGTCGGCGCTCAAGCGCCAGGGGCTGGACAAGCTCATCGAGCGCACCACCGCCCTCCTGCAGCCCGGGCCCATGTATTACGACCCCGAGCAGCTCAGCGATCGCGACGAACGTTTCCTCGCCGCCGAGATTGTCCGCGAAAAAGTCTTCCGCCACACCGGTGCCGAGATCCCCTACGCCGTTTACACCGAGGTCGCCGCCTTCGAGGAACGCCCCGGTAAGGACTTCATCAGCGTTGCCATCTACGTCGAGCGCGACTCTCAAAAAGGCATCATCATCGGCGATGGCGGCCGCACGCTCAAGACCATCGGCTCCGAGGCCCGCCGCGGCATTGAAAAACTCACAGGCCGTCCCGCCTATCTCGAACTTCGCGTCAAGTTGCGCAAAAACTGGCGCAAAAAGGAAAACGAACTGGCTAATTTTGGCTTCAAGCCACCGCCCAAGAAGGGAAGAAAGAAATCTTGAACAGGGATCGCACCGCCATGCGTAGTTTCATTGTAACGCAACATCAGGGGGAACAAAAAGTGTCACTCTATTATCCGCGCAATATTGTCTTATGCCTCATCGCCGTATCGCTCTTCGCGGCAGCACCTTCGGTATTGGCGCAGCCCGCCGGCAGTCAGCCTACTCAGGAATCAACCAGGATGTCCGATGCTGCCTCCACAAACACCGATTTTTTGAGCGACCCGGATTTTCGCCAATTGTCGCGCGAAGAGCGCCGCCGCCGCGGCCAGGCCAGCTATATCGCCCGCTTTGAGCCCACCGGCAAACCCTCCGTCGAAAAGCTCAATGATTACATGGAGAAGTTTGTCGAGATCAACGTCTTCGATCCGCGGCTTTTCGTCTGCAAGCTCACGGCCGAGCGAGTTCCCGATACCACCGGTTCCGTCATCCTGCGCGGCGAGGTTTCGGCGCCGCAGTTCAAATCGGGGATTGAGAACACCCTCAAGCGGCTCGGGTTCAACGTCGACAAGAACGAAATCGCCCTATTGCCGTCGCCCGATCTGGTAGCGCCTTACGCCGTGAGCACCACCTCCGCCGCCACCCTGCGCAAGGAACCGCGCCGCAACGCCGAGCAGGTGAATTCCGTGCCCATTGGCGGCGGCATCCGCCTGCTTCGCGCCGCCCGCGCCGAGGATGTGACCACCACAGCCACGGGCCGCGGCAACCGCGGTGGAGGACGCATGGGGCGCCGCCAGCCCGAGGACAATACCACTCCCGCGGATTGGTTCCTCGCCCAAACTCCAGAAGGCTACACTGGGTTTGTCCTGAACGACGAAATCCGCCTCCTGCCCGAGTTCGTCCAGCCCGATGCCATCCTTCTCGTGCCGACGATTATCAAGCACGACGATCAGGCGCTGACGATCCCGATGGGAGCGCTCCTTCATGCCGGCAAAGAGAAGACACCCAGGGACCAGCGCACCGCGGAGCAACAAATGCTCGCGTTCCGGCTGCCGCTTGGCAAGACTAACGTAACATTGTCGCTCCCCGCCGCAAACGTGCGCCAGTTTCACCCCGTCTTCACCGCGGAACAAATCGAGGCTCTCGTCAAACCTTTCGACGGCACCACCTACGTCTGGGGCGGCACCACAAACGACGGTATCGACTGCTCCGGATTCAGCCAGTTTGTCTACAAATCCCGCGGTGTGTTCCTGCCCCGCGACGCCGTCGAGCAGGCCATCGTCGGCCGCATTGTCGCCTGGGGTACCGATGTGGAAAAGTACGTCCAGCCCGGCGACCTGATCTTCTTCCTCAGCGACACTGGCCGCGTCTCCCATGTCGCCGTCTCCCTCGGCGGCGACAAGATCGTCCACTCCAGCCATGACCGCGTAAAGTACGGCACCATCGCCGACCAGGAAGACAACGAGTCGCCTTCTCTGCGCACTCGTGCGGTTTTTGCGCGTCGGGTGTTCTGAGGGGGCTATGTGACCCCGCCTGACGCTTCGTACATAAAGGAATTGGAGCTCGATATCAGGCCGGCTCGGAGCACATATATCGTGCTGCTTGTCTTGGGTGCACCAGTGCTAATTACGTCGATACTCGCTGAGATCAAGACCGGCCGCAATACGGGCGTTCTCTTAATGGTTGTGGGCTTCTTGGCCCTTCTTGTTTACTTGGTAGCGGCAACGCACATTAGGGTAACAAGTGGATATCTCTATTACCATGGTCCATTTTCGCGCCGAAAGGTTCGGCTTGAGGACATCCGAGAGGTTGTTTCGGTGGTAGGAGGAAAGACCTACTCGGAAAGGACATTTCTACCACCCATTCGTCTGGAGGTTCACGCCAAGGCCCATCGGTTCAAGACGTTTTGGATAAATGCCAAGATTTTTAGGTTGGAAGATTTGGCGTTACTTCGGAAGCTGCCCGAGTTGAGCAGGGATCCAAATCGCTTGGGTTAGGCAAATTGATGCCAACAGGTTTAGCCTTGGGGAGTGGCACAGCGATCGAATCCTTTGGAGAGGCTTGGAAAGGCAACGGAAGTTGGTGGATCATAAACCTTCTCGCAAAGTTAAGACGGTCGCAGGGGACGGGAGTCCGACAGCGATTTGCGTTTGACAGCCCCCCAACACGGCCCGAACTTACCCCATTAATTGACCAAAACGAAAGACGAAGAGCGCTAAAAATCGAATGATCCAGTTTGTAGACATACCCGCGACCCACAACGCCTTCCTGCGCGACTATTTCAAGGAGCTGCAGCAGCTTTTCACGACGTGCGACTTTATCGGGGCCAGCTCCAAGACCGCAGCTCAGTTCGAATGCCAGTTTGCCGGCTACATCGGCGCGAAGTACGCCATTGGCGTCGCGTCCGGCACAGATGCGCTCTTGTTGCCTCTCCATGCCGTGGGTGTCGGCCCCGGCGACGAAGTCATCCTCCCCGCCTACGGATTTATTGCCAGCGCCGACGTGGTCGTCCGCCTTGGCGGTCGCCCGGTGTTTATCGATGTGGACCCGATTTCCTACAACATGGACCCAGCCCGGCTCGAAGCGGCAATCACGGACCGCACCAAGGCCATCATGCCCGTCCACCTGTTCGGTCAGGCCTGCAACATGGACCCCATCATGGAGATCGCCAACCGTCGTGGGATTCCCGTGATTGAAGACGTGGCCCAGGCCTGCGGCGCCGAGTACGGCGGCAAGAAACTGGGGAACATCGGCGCCTTTGGCGGATTCAGCTTTTACCCCACCAAGAACCTCGGCGGTGCCGGCGACGGCGGCGCCATCACCACCAACGACGACGCCCTTGCCGAGAAACTGTACAAGTTCCGCGACCACGGCCGCAACAAGAGCGGCGCCTTCGAGATCATTGGTTATAACAGCCGCCTCGACACCATCCAGTCCCTTTATCTGGCCCATAAGCTCGAAGACTTGGATGATTCCATCATGGATCGCATCGAGAACGCGCGGCTCTACAACCAGCTCTTCGAGGGCTCGGAGATAGTCACCCCTGCCGTTCCCGACGACATGAGCCATTCCTTTAATCTCTACACGATCCGCGTCCGCGACCGCGATCGCCTGCAGACCTTCCTGCGCGAAAAGCAGGTGGCCACGGCGGTCTATTACAAGGAACCCATGCACATGACGCCCGCGCTGGCCGGTCTCGGCTACAAGCCCGGGGATTTCCCGATCTCCGAGAAGTCCACCAGCGAGGTGCTGCAATTGCCCGTGTATCCCGGCCTCAAGAAGCGCGAGATCGAGACCGTCGCGCAGCTTGTGCTCGAATTCCTCAACAACAACGTGGCGGCCATCAAGCTGGGTCGATAGTAACTGTCCGGTTTGCAGCAAGGACTGAGGAGTAGCGACCTGGCCGCAAAAAAAGTGAAGTCATGAAGCCATCTGTTGAAGCTTTTGGGAAAGTACACTAAACGAAAGGCTCCCCCAAATGTTTACCAACATCCTCATAGGCATTGCTGTTGTTGTCGTGCTGTTCGTTGTGGTTGTGGCCCTGCGGCCTGGAGGGTTTCGGGTCATGCGAGCCACGTCCATTTCCGCTCAGCCGGGCGTCGTCTTTCCCCTCGTCAATGACTTCCACAATTGGGACGTGTGGTCGCCATGGGCAAAACTGGATCCCAACATGAAGCAAACCTTTGAAGGCCCGTCCGCCGGCACCGGCGCCATTTACAGTTGGCTTGGGGACAAAAAAGTCGGCGAGGGGCGTATGACGATACTGGAAAGCCGCTCGGACGAACTGGTCCGGATCAAGCTGGAGTTCCTGAAACCTTTTGCTTCCACCAATACGGCGGAGTTCACTTTCAGGAATCAGGACAACCAAACCCACGTGACCTGGACCATGACAGGTGAGTGCAATTTCGTGTTCAAGGCCTTCGGTCTGTTCATGAACATGGATAAGATGGTGGGGCCGGATTTCGAAAAGGGCCTAGCCCAGATGAAGGCCGCGGCGGAATCAGCCCGCTGATTTGGGATGCAGCTTCTCAATAAGGTTGATTATCGGGCCGCAGCAGATTCGGATGTCGTTCCAATTTTGTCAGGAGGGTTCAAAGCATGAGTAGTGTTCGGGTATTGGTCGGCACCAAGAAGGGTGCGTTTATCCTCACGTCGGATGGCAAGCGCGACAAGTGGACGGTCAGCGAACCCCATTTCACCGGCTGGGAAATCTACCACATGAAGGGTTCGCCCGTGAACCCCAACCGCATCTACGCGTCGCAAACCAGCGGGTGGTTCGGCCAGAAAATCCAGCGCTCCGACGATGGCGGGAAAACCTGGGAGCCCGTGGGCAGCGAGTTCGCCTACGACGGCACTCCCGGAAACCACCTGTGGTACGACGGGACGCAGCATCCCTGGGAGTTTAAGCGCATCTGGCACCTTGAACCCTCCCTGACGGATCCCGACAAGGTTTATGCGGGCGGCGAAGACGCGGCCCTCTGGCATTCGGCGGATGGCGGCCAGAGCTGGCAGGAGATTTCCGCGTTGCGCGCCGTTAAACCAAACCTTTGGATGCCCGGCGCCGGCGGCATGGGGCTCCACACCATCGTTCTCGATCCAACCAATCCGAACCGGATCTATATCGCTATCTCGTCCGCGGGCGCGTTCCGCACGGATGATGGCGGCAAGTCTTGGAAGGCTATCAACAAGGGGCTGAAGTCCCTCTATGAGCTTCCCGATCCGGATGCGGATGTGGGGCATTGTGTCCACCGCATTGCGATCCATCCGTCGCGCCCCGATGTGCTGTATATGCAGAAGCACTGGGACGTCATGCGCAGCGACAACGCCGGCGACATGTGGAATGAGGTCAGCGACAACCTCCCGACGGATTTTGGATTCCCCATCGATGTGCACGCGCACGAACCCGAAACGATTTATGTTGTTCCGATCAAGAGCGACTCGGAGCATTTCCCGCCAGACGGCAAGCTGCGCGTTTACCGCAGCAAGACCGGTGGCAACGATTGGGAAGGCCTCACGAAGGGTCTGCCACAGAAGGACTGCTACGTGAACGTCCTCCGCGATGCCATGGCCGTGGATTCCCTTGATAAATGCGGTGTCTACTTTGGCACCACGGGCGGCCAGGTTTACGCGTCGGCAGACGGCGGAGATTCCTGGAATGCCATCGTCCGTGACCTGCCGGCCGTGCTGTCCGTCGAAGTCCAAACGCTTTCCTGATCGTGCCTGTAATTCGTGTCATCATTCCATTTCACCTGCGCCGCCTGGCGAATGTCAGCGGCGAGGTGGAACTGGAAGTGCCGGACCCTGCGACCATCGGCTCTTTGCTGGAGGCGTTGGAAACGCGCTTCCCAGTCCTGCGCGGCACGATTCGAGACTTTGGCACCCTCCAGCGGCGGCCGCTGCTTCGATTCTTTGCGTGCCAGGAGGACTGGTCCCTCGAACCGCAGACCACACTGCTGCCCGAGGCGGTGCTTCGCGGCCAGGAGCCATTCATGGTTGTCGGCTCCATGGCGGGCGGCTGAGCCGGTCCCACCGTTCCGTCTGTTTTATGGGGTTGACTGGCCCAAATTGCACCGCCAAACCGAATCCATAAAACAGTTCCGAAATTTGCCGGCATCTGTTTCGCCGGAGAAGTTCGGCATTGCGGGGCATCGCGGCCCCATGCGTTTTTCGGTTTCATCTCTCTCCCCGTGAAATTCCCCCGCACTTCCCCCGGTGCGCCGCGACCTGACCGCGAAGGGAGAATGGGTATTACATGACGTACGTTGATGATGTCCTGAATGAAGTCACGGCCCTGAACCCGGCGCAGCCGGAGTTTATCCAGGCCGTCACGGAAGTGTTTCACAGCCTCAGGCCCGTGGTGGAGAGGGAGCCAAAGTACCAGAAGAACGGCATCCTCGAGCGCCTCGTGGTTCCCGACCGCATTATCATATTCCGCGTCGGCTGGCTGGACGACGCCGGCCGCTTCCGGGTGAACCGCGGCTACCGCGTCCAGTTCAACAATGCCATCGGCCCTTACAAGGGCGGGCTGCGATTCCATCCCAGTGTTTATCTGGGATTGCTGAAGTTTCTCAGCTTCGAGCAAATCTTCAAGAACGCCCTTACGACGCTGCCCATGGGCGGCGCAAAGGGCGGCTCCGACTTTGATCCCAAGGGGCACTCCGACAACGAGGTCATGCGATTCTGCCAGTCGTTTATGACGGAGCTGTTCCGCTACATCGGCCCCGACACGGACGTACCTGCCGGCGACATCGGCGTCGGCGGCCGCGAAGTCGGCTATCTGTTTGGCCAGTACAAGCGAATCTGCAACGAGTTCCGCGCCGGCACGCTCACCGGCAAGGCCTTTGCCTGGGGCGGCAGCCTGATCCGGCCCGAGGCGACCGGCTACGGCACCACCTACTTCGCCCAGGAAATGTTGGCCACCCGGGGTGAGTCCCTGAAATCCAAGATCTGCACGGTTTCCGGATCCGGCAATGTCGCCCAATACCTCATCGAACGCGTCACGCAGTTCGGTGGAAAGTGCGTTACGGCCTCCGACTCCAGCGGTACGATCCACGACCCCGACGGTATCGACGCCGAAAAACTGGCGTTCATCATGGAGTTGAAGAACGAGAAGCGCGGGCGCATTGGCGAGTATGCCGCGAAATATCCCAAGGCTAAATATTTAGCAGGGGCGAAGCCTTGGGCGATTCCCTGCGATTGCGCCTTCCCCTGCGCCACGCAAAACGAAATTAGCGTGGAAGACGCGAAAACCCTGGTCGCCAACGGCTGCAAACTGGTCAGCGAGGGTGCCAACATGCCCACCGAGCCCGGCGGCGTGGACGTGTTCCAGGCCGCCAAGGTCCTCTATGGGCCGGCAAAGGCCGCCAATGCCGGCGGCGTGGCCGTTTCGGGACTCGAAATGGCCCAGAACTCACAGCACCTGTTCTGGTCGCGCGAAGAGGTGGACCACCGACTGCGCGAAATCATGCATTCCATTCACGAGGTCGCGCGCAGCACCGCCGCCGAGTATGGCGACGAAGGCAACTATGTTCTCGGCGCCAACGTGGCCGGCTTCATCAAGGTTGCGGACGCGATGATTGATCAGGGGATTGTGTAGGCGGCCTCAGGATCGTAGAGGCCGCCGGTGGGGCTGCCTCAGGCCTGCTGGCAGCCTTCTGCGCCTGGCGCAACTTGTCTGAAAATAAAAAGCAGAAGATTAGCATGTAGATACCCGCGATAATGCCGATGGCGTAAAAGATTTTCTGGCTCCTGAGCTTGTGCGGCGGAACGGCATGGATCTCTTCATCGGTGACTTGCTGGACACTGGCCAGTGCCCCCTGCCGATTTCCGACGGCAAAGTCCGCCACGGCGGAAGCCATGGCTTGTTCAACGAGTGCCGTCACCGTCGCGATTTCGACGGTGCTGGTGATTCGATGCAGCGAACGCTCGTCCCCCGGCGACAGACACGCGGTAACCTGCCCGTCGCGCGCAATGTCCACCCAGCTCATGCTGGAAAGCAGGCACTTGGCGGGCAGCATGGCCTGGGCTGGCGACGGGCTGATGGGATTCAGGTAAAACCGCCTGCCGCTCAAGGTTGGTGATTGCCATGAGATCAGGTAGTTCTCTCCCAGGAACTGACCAAATCGAACCAACGTCTCTGCAGGAACTGGCTTGGGTTCCGTAATTCGGCCGGCGAGTTGCCCCATGGCAGCCCGCTGGAACAGGTTGTAGTCCATGCGATTGGGTCGGGATTCCCGCACATGAAAGATGATCACGTTCATGACCAGGAACGAGGGCATCACCCAAAGCGGTGGCAGGTCGGCAAGGCAGACGATAATGAAAGCGGCGGCAACGATTGCGTTGGCGATAGCCATGGCCCCGATGAACCGGTTGTTGGTGTGGCGCCATTGCCAATAACCTGCATAGGACGTCACGCCCATTAAAGCTCCCAGGAATGCAAAGACCGCATTTGTGCCATACCGATGCCCGGCGACAAGTGTCAAGGCGACCAGCACGCCGACCGTCAGCATCAGCGTCACATAGTTTCGGCGCAGGATTCCCGTCCGAACCTCACGGTCCCGGGCGAAGTTGCGCGCCATGCGGCTATTGAACCAGCCCACCATTCCGAAAGTTACGCCGAACGGTATAAATTGCAACAGGTAGGGGAGAAGCGCAAATCCCGCTGCGCCTCCTCCAATGCCACCGCCAAGCATGGGAACCGCCGGGATGGCCGCCATTACCTTGGACTTCATATTGGTGTCGCTGCCAAGCTGGCGCAATTCGGATTCGATAGTCTCCTGCATCTGCGACCGCAGCGCAATGCGGGCCCGGTGGAGCCGCGTGCGCAGTGCCGCCTCGGAAATGCCCAGAATCTCGGCACACTGGCGTGTACTTTTCTCCTCCACGTGAAACAGGACAAGGGCCTCGCGATACTTGTCCGGAATCCGCGCCAGGGCCGAATTGACTTCAATCGCGGTGGCCTCTCCGGCGCCCGAGTCTGACGTCGGGCCAGCCGGCATGCTTTCGCCCCACTGGCGCATCCGGCGATCCTCCGAGGCCGACCGCTTTGACAGTCGAATCGCCAGATTGCGGGCGATCCGTGCCATCCACCCCGGCAGCCGCGACGGATCTCGCAGGACAGGCAGATACCTGTAGGCCTGAAGGAAGGTCTCCTGCACCACATCCTCGGCCAGGTCGCTCCGCCGCAGCCGGCTCCAGGCCACCGCGTAAAGCATCCGCTGATACCGCTCCACAATCTCCCCGAACCGGTCGCAATGGCCGTCACGAATCGCGGCAATCAGATCGCTGTCCGTGGCGGGAACCGCAAGGTCGAGTGTTTCAGTCTTCATGCAGGGATAGAGATACTGCCCGTTGAAATGTTACAAACGCGAGACAGATTTCCGCCGTTCTTGGTTCCAGCCTGCAGGCCGGTGTCCGGAACACTCCTTTCGCAGTTTCGCCCCAAGCGCAATCCTTAACATCCCTCTACGAGGACCCGTGTCCTCACAGGCACGATCAAATCAACCTTTACACCTTCTAATCTCTGGCAACAATGCGGCCTCCAGCATTTCATCCACAGGGAGAAACGACATGGCCGAACCCGCCAAGAATACGATTTGCCTTTGGTACGACAAAGACGCCGAGGGCGCGGCGCGGTTTTACGCCGAAACCTTTCCCGATTCGGCGGTGGGCGATGTGCTCCACGCGCCCGGCGACTTTCCCGGCGGCGGTAAAGGCCAGGTACTGACGGTCCAGTTTACCGTCCTCGGCATTCCGTGCATGGGCATCAATGGCGGACCGGCGTTCAAACAAAGCGAAGCCTTCTCGTTCCAGGTCGCCACCGTCGATCAGGAGGAAACAGACCGCTACTGGAATGCCATTGTCGGCAACGGTGGCGCCGAGAGCGCGTGTGGTTGGTGCAAGGACCAATGGGGCCTAAACTGGCAGATCACCCCCATCGCCCTCACCAAAGCGATCTGCGATCCCGACCCCGCTGCCGCCAAACGCGCCTTCGAGGCAATGATGACAATGGGAAAAATCGACATCGCAGCCATCGAAGCCGCCCAACGCGGCTAAGGTTGGTATCGGCGGGCTAGGCAGGGCCCCGACTCCACGGGCGGGCTCCGTGTGCCACTTTTTGGAGGTTCCCGGTGGGGGGGAGGGGGAGGGGGGGGACTCCCCGAGATTTCTAAAATGTTTATTTTCAGCGATTTGCATTTTGAGTGGTAGCCCTTTTGGGATGTTTTTTGTGCTTTTTAAATCGGTTTAAATTGCGATGAAATGATGCTTTTGGGGCCCTCAAACGGGGTAGTTTGAGGGCCTTTTTGGTTGGGTGGCGACGGCGCTGGAGATCAGGTTGGGTCGGCGGGTGGGCGGCGTTTGCGGGGAAACAGGTATGGGTCGTCACGCCGAATGTTTTCGTCGGCGAGGTGGAGGCGGTAAAGCTGGGCCAGGGCGTAAATGCCGGCGTTGACGTCGGCGACGCGCTGTGTGAGCTGTAGCGGATCGCAGGTCTTGATGCGGCGGCGCTCGAGGGAATGGAAGAGTCGACGGCATGCGACGGCGGCGATGCCGATGGTCTGACCGAGGACCTGGTTGACGGTTTCGGTTGGCTGACCGGCAACGGGCTTGTCGTTCTCGTAGAAGACGAGTTCGCCGTTGTGTTCGGGCACATCGTCGGGGTCGGGATCTTCTCGCGGATCTTTGGGGGGGCCATCGGGCCAGATAGGATCGGGCAGGGGCTGCTTGCTGAGCCCAGTGATGTCATCGCCGAAAGGGTCGGGGACGGGGGTGAGGTCTTCGTTAAGCATGGTGATACTCCTTTTTGACTAAGATGGGAGCATTATGCACGGGGAAATGGCTTTGCCTATTCCCCCACGACCCCTTAGAACCCCTTAGAGACCCATAACTTTCAGTTCTGAGTTTTGAGTCCTGAGTTCTGAGTTCGGAGTTAAAGGCAAAAGTTGACCACCAAATCACCAAAGCACCAAAAGCACTCAAAATGAAGGGCGCGAAGAAAAGGCGGTGAACCGAGGAGCACGCGGAGGACGAAGAGAAAGAGAATTGGGTGGGTTGCGAGTTGCTTGTACGATTTAATTGGGGAAAACGTCAAGCAGCCCCGAATTTGAGGCCTCTTAAAGACCCAAAAACTCAATACACAGAAGCGCCAAGACGGTGGGCGTGATATTGACAGCGGATTTGGTTGCGTTTGGATGGCTAACGATGCAAGTACTGACGCATTAAGGGTGGAGGCCGATTAGAAATTGATCCATCGAATCCGCGTTACTCTCGTCTTGGTGGCGTGCCTGCTGGTTTTAATACCATCAATTTCCCACCCCAACGCCAGCACCGCCGAATATGACTCCTCGGTGGCCGGCCAGCTTGTGCCGAAGACCGACACGACGCTGGAAGTCGTCGAGGAGTACCTTGATATTCGCTTTGAACGGCTACCGTGGGATTTGAGCCTGCTGGCGAATCGTGTGGGGTGGTCGATCAATGCTCCGGTAAGGGTCTACTGTACGGCTTCGTATCGAATTCGAAATCCGTCGAAGAGAAGCGTGTCTCCATTATTGGTATTTCCGATCATGTTTGGAGGGAGCGAGGGGCACCTTAAATGGGTCAGGTCCTCCTATATGCATTGGTTTCTCAACAAGTCCCTGCCATTGCCCATCCGTCGGGGTGTACGATTCAACGTGGATTGCGGGGGAACGACAGTACCTTCTAACTATGTGTCCTTTGAGTCGCTCTTTGGCAAACATCGCCAGAAGTGGATCAAATCAATTCGAGATGTGGTATTTGCTGGCCCCAATCCCGAGCGATTGGAACAGGAAAGAAAAATAGCATCAAATCGGCTCGACGCACCAAAACGGGCGACAGATTACCACAATTTGGAAATTCAGGACTTCCACGGAGTGCGCGTGAAGTGGTCAGACGGCCAATTAGACGATTCCTACAATATTTCGAGGGATGACGAGACAACCAGAAAACTCACAGCTTTTGCCGGAATGGCGAGTTGGCATTGGGATCAAATTGTGGATTGGGATCTCGACTTTTTGGCCTTTTGCGGAAGGGTCTTGAATCCAGGTAAGCAGGACGACATTCAAGAAATGTTGGACCGCTGGGGAGTGGAGCAGTCCTATATTTTACCGGATTCGGGCGAGCGCTTTTCGACTATACCAACTTTCGGTTTTGGGGCTCTCGATTATAACTATTCGCGAATGCGAATGCGGATTGATTTCATGGAATTCAAACCGGAACTCAAATCGGAGTCGGAGACGACATTGACGGTGCGATTCAGCCATCTTTTGGACAATGATCTGGGGCAACCGACCACAACAAGTAAGGCCGCACCCACACTCAGAAACAACACTAACCAATTCCAGTACATTCTGAAGACAGCGAAGAACTGGAAGTCCTTTGGTCCCATTCACCTGGCGGTGCGTGTGCCTAAGGGAGTGAAACGAGCGAGTAGTATTGAGATGAAGCAGATTGGAACGGATGGCGATTGGGATGTGTTGAAAACGACACTGGATGGAAAGACGATAGACCGAAACCTGCTCATTGGGCTCGAAATGCCCTATGGGACGCCGGAATCCAACAAAGATGTTAAATGATTTAGGGGTGTTTCTGGGTGATTTCGCGTGGAGCTGGATTTGGCCGCGTCACTCATGAAGGCAGCACGGAGCTGGTGTGCGTGATTTGTGCGTGACCGCCGTGTCATGGCGGTGGCTATGGCTCGTCAGTATGATTACGTCCTCGGCGGGCTCGCGGCGGTGGTGTTGATGGTTCGGATTTGGCGGGTTAAGGAGTAATCACGACCAAAATGGAAGAGGCAGTTGAGTCAGAATTTATCCTGTGCCTGTCCTGACTAAACCAACAGGCGGGGTGGTTCGGTTCAACCACATTCGTGGTTGGGGATAAGGGGGCACCCGGGTCCGGGGGCTGGCGCACCCCGGCTATTCATATTCATCCCCGTTGGGGATGGTAGAGATTGCCGGATAATTTTTGAAACATTTGTCGCGCAAGTGGACAGGAATGCCACCTCCCTATTAGGGGCGCTTGAGGCGCTTTTCCAGCCGCTCGCGGCGTTTGGCGAGGTTGGCCTTCAGTTCCGCCAACTCCTAGGTGCGGCCCAAGGAGGGCCATTGCTGCATCTGTCGTTCGGCTTCGGTGATGATTTCGAGGGCGGCGGGGAAGGGCACCATTTTCCGTTGCAAGTGGGACCGGTTGAGGGGTCAGGTTGATATTTGTGACCGGGGCACACTGGAAAGCGTACTGATTAGGGAAGTATGGAATTAGAAGGCCGCCTTAACCCAGCACTGAGCATTCCCGAAGTTCTCCAATTTCTCAGCATGGGGAAAATGACGGGAACGCTGACGATTGTGCATGGCGAAAATCAGGTCTCGCTTGTGCTCAAGGGGGGGCGTCTGGTCAATTCGTCCAGCCTGAATCGTCCTCACCGGCTCGGGCAACTTTTGGCCAGCCGCGGCGTGGTGGAGCGAAGCGTGGTGGAGGAGGCTGTCGCCACCCAGCAGGACCAGGATTCGCCTGAAATGCTGGGACGGATGCTGATCCAGCGGGGAGCCATCACCCCCGAGCAACTCCGCTCGGCGATGCGCCTCCAACTCGAAGAGGAGCTTTGGGAGCTGTTCCGGATTACCGAGGGCACTTTCAAGTTTGAGCGTATCGACAACCTGATTATCCGCGATGTGGCGGTGGAACTCGACATCGGCCCGCTGCTGATTGAAGGTACGCGCCGACTGGACGAGTGGACCCGGATCATCAAGAACGTTCCAAGCGACTTATGCGTTCCCGTGGTAAGGCCGATGGAGGATCGCTCCGAGCGCGAGGTCATGCCGTTTTCCGAGAATGAATGGCGGGTCCTGTCGCTGATTAACGGTTTCTTCAATGTCGGCAGCATCGCCAGCCGAAGCGGTGTTGGGAGATTCGAGACATACAGGATCCTCAATTCCTTCCTGGCCAGCGGCCTTGTCGTCATCAAGCCCGAGGAGCGGGCCACGCGCCGCGCGCTGGAGGATGTGCCGCTGAGCAAACCACCGGCCAACGGCGCGAAGCCCAAGACCGATACAGTTGGCTCTTCTTCGGCGCGGCTGATGGCGGTTTTTTTCAAGTCCCGCGACGCCGAGGCCGAGGCCCAGGCGCGCCAGGAGGAAAGGACGATCCTGGAATTTCGCAACCCCGTGGAATTTGTCGCGGCCCTGGCAAACAGCATTACCGAGAAACTCCTCGGCAATCCCGAGTTCTACAAGGGGGAGCTGGACGAGCGCATTGCGGAATTCCACTGGAATAACATCCTGATGAGTTACCCCAAGGCCGATCTCGTGACGGCCGTTGGCCGACGCATTGAAACGGCACGGTTCAATCGGTTTGTGGAGGAAGCGGGCATTGACGGGCCCTTCAAGGCTTGTTACGAAGACACCCTCGAAGCGCTGAATCACCACCTCCGCACGATTTTCCTGATGGCGGCGCAGCGGCTGGGCACACGGGAGGCGGAGGCGGCGTTCAAGCAGTATTTCGACAATTTCAGGCAGCGATCAAAGATCGGAAATGATGACCAGTTTTTCTTCAAGGATTTTGCCGGGAAGGTTTATGCGTAATGCCCAAGCATGGTGATACCCGTGGCCGGTGAACGCATACTGGTTGTTGATAACAACGTGGCGGTGCAGGACCTGTGCCGCTATGTGCTGGAGAATGCTGGGTACCGCGTCGGCACGGCCAGCAACGGCGTGGCGGCTTTGGCGCTTCCCGACCTCTCGGAGATCGATCTGCTGATTGTGGACCTCGCCCTGCGCGAAATGACGGGGCGCGAACTTTCGAAGTTTCTAAAGTCGGACGAGGAGCTTTTTCAGAAGCCGGTCCTGGTCCTTATCAATGACGACGAACTGACAGACCGGGAAAACCCCAATCTCATGGGGGCCAACGGGTACCTGAAGAAGCCGTTTCAGCCCGAGTCGCTGACGGCGAAAGTCCGGGTGCTGCTGGAGGAGCGCGACATTCTGGTGCGTGGGCGCGAGCACCTTCGCGAAGCCGCGGATGCCATGATGCGCAAGCTGGCCGAGCAGCAGATCCAGCAGGCCGTGGAACAGCGAACGCAGATCATCGTGGAGCGGGCCCTGCAGCTCGTTGTGACACAGGTGGACCAGAAGGCGCGCCGTGAGGTGGACTCGCGCGTGAACCAACTTTCCGCGGAGAAGGAAGAGGAACTGGTCAAGCTCACCGTGCATGAGGTTGCCAAAAGCATGGTGGAAAAGCTGGCCGAGCGCAAGGTGACGGAGGCGATGGAGTCCATCCTGCGCGAAGGAACGGACCGCGCCGTGAAGCGTGTGGCCGAGAGTGTGCTGCCGGGCCTTGCGCGCGAACGCATCCGGGAAAACATTGAGCAGATGCTGCCCAAGGAGGTTCAGCGGCGCGTCCAGAAGGAAGCCGAGAACCTTGTTCCCGAGGCAACAGAGCGCGTGGTGCTGGTGATCGAGTCGGCGGCCCAGAAGATTGTGCCGAAGATTGCCCGCGAATTGATGGCCGATCTTGCCGACCGCACCATCGGCGACGCTTTGGACAATCAGCTTCCGAAGCGCACACAGAGCATTGTTTCCCAGGAATTGGACGCCCAGATCCGCGTCAAAATGGCCCCGCAGATTCGCGATGCCATCGAACTTGTGAAGAAGCGCGTGTCCGTAATGATGGGAATGATGGTGGCCCTGTTTGCCTTTGCCCTGATGTTCATTGTGGTGGATCGCATTTGGGGCGACATGCTGTTTGGCCGGCGCGGTGGAAACACCCGGGCTTCCGGCGAGGTGACCAAGGCGCAGCCGACACCGAAACCTGTCGAGAAGCAGGTTGCCGCGCCGACGCCAACGAAGGCTCCCATGGCAACGGTCAATGCCACGGTTCAGGAACCCTTGCCGTCTCCCAACCGAGCTCCGACGCCGGAGGTAAAGGCGACGCCGACGGCAACCCCGGAGCCGACCAAAAAACCGACTGCCGAAATTGGTAAATTGCTCGATAAGATCAGCAATCGCCCGTCGCCGCGCAATTAGGCGGTTCCACGGGCGGTTTTTAGGCGTGGTAATTGGCCATGGGTAAGCAAAAAGTCCTCTGTAAGCTCATTGAATTCAATGGCTTGGACTCCGAGTGGGAGGTCGCGCCGGCGGTGGTTGCGGGCCTATCGTTTGGGCCCACCCGAATAGTCGGGAGGCTTGCGGGTAATGATGCACGGTTTCGCCGGTGTAGCGGCGCTTAGACACGCGGTAAATTATTGGGAGATAGAGTTTCATGTACGCGATCATTCGCACAGGGGGCAAGCAGTTCCGGGCCGAAAAGGGCGCCGTTTTGCGTGTGCCGCTGATGGAAGCCAGCGCTGGCGACAGCATTGAAATCAGTGATGTTTTGCAGGTAACCAGCGAGGAAAAGAGCACCCTCGGCAAGCCGTTGATTCCCAAGGCCAAGGTCAGCGCCACGGTGCTGCGCCACGGCAAGGAGCCGAAGATTCTCGTCTATACCTACAAGCGTCGCAAGGGCTACGAGAAGCGCAAGGGGCACCGCCAGGATTTCACCGAGATTCGCATCAACGACATTCAGGTCGGCGCGTAACACCGCGGCCGCCGAACAGATAACGGAGCAACTGAAATGGCACATAAAAAAGGCGTCGGCAGTTCACGCAACGGCCGCGACAGCAACGCGCAGCGGCTCGGCTGCAAGGCCACGGGCGGCAACCTCGTCACCGGTGGCAGCATCATCATCCGCCAGCGCGGCACCAAGTTTCATCCCGGCGTGAACGTCGGGCGTGGCAAGGACGACACCCTTTTTGCCAAGGTTGGCGGCGTGGTGGAGTTCAGCCAGCGCGGCGGGGTTCGCTATGTGAACATCCGCGCCACCGCTGCACCTGCCAAGTAACGCGACTTACGATTTGAAAGCGGGCCGTTTGCGCGGCCCGCTTTTTTTATTTTAGCCATGGCCCGCGATAACATCGAAAAACCCGAATCGCGCGCGGCGCTCCCTGAGCCGCTGCAGGAGGAACTGCAACACCTGCGCCTGCTGTGGAGCCTGGCCCTCCTGAGTCCCATTATTTATCTGGCGATCGCGAAGTATGCACAGGGCAACTGGCTTGATCCCAAGACCGGCGCCGGACTGGTCTCTCTTTCCGCCCTTTCCCTCAGGAATCTTTGGGTGGGCGCCTGCGCTGCACTGGCCCTGCTTCAGCCAATCCACTGGGCCTACCGTAGAAGGATGGACCGGGCCCTGGCCCGCGAGGCAGCCAGCGAGGAGCGGCTGAAGGCGCTCCTCTCCCGTCGTACGATGGTGCTCTTGATTTTCAGCGAGGTTGCGATGCTGGCGGGTCTCGGTTTTTACCTCGCGGCGGGCGACATGAGGCTTATGCTACTCGCGGGTTGCTTTGCGTTCGTTTACTACGCCCAGAGCTTTCCTGCCGAGCGGATCCTTGCCCGTGCCATTGCGAGCCACTCTTCGGGTCGGGAGCCTCGCGCTTGACGTCGCGCCGCGGGGTGCCAACGGTGGCCCCAAGATGAGAATCCTCTATATCTGCGGGGACATGGGAATTGAAGCAGGTGGCCGCAAGGGTGCAGCAACGCACGTTCGTGAGACCTGCCATGCGCTTCAGGCTTTCGGGCATGACGTTCTCCTAGTCGCGGCCTCGTTGGGTGATCGAAGCGAACTCAACGTACCTGCGATCGAGGTAGCCCCCAGTCGCAGCAAGATGCTTGGCGCGGACCTGCGGTATCTGCTCCTGAATTCCAGGATGAAACGCGAACTGGCGAGGGTGATAACCGAATTCAAACCGGACGTGGTTTACGAGCGCTACTCGCTTTATCAAACGGCCGGGGCAAAATTGTGCCGCAAATTTTCCCTTCCGCGAATATTGGAAGTCAATACGCTGCTTGCCCATGAGCAGCGACACAGACTGCGCCTGACTCCGCTTGCACGTCTCATCGAGGGCAGGCTGTGGCGCGGGGAGAAGGCCATCATCTGCGTTTCAACTACCCTGAAGGGTTTGATGACCGAGAGCGCAGGCCTGGACGAAAGCAAGATGGCCGGTTTCATCGTATCCCCGGTGGCCATCAACCCCGATGTGTTTCATCCGTCGGTGAAGCCGGTGGACCTGTCTGCTCTTGGGTTCGGAGATCGCAAGATTGCCGGTTACATGGGAACCATGACGGCTTGGCATGGCGTGGATCTTTTCTTTAAGGCCGCGGAAATCCTGAAAAGAGGCAACCACTCCGTAATCATTTTTGCTGTCGGTGGTGAACCGGAGAAAGTGGAAAAGCTGCGGGCGCGAACTCGTGAACTCGGGATCGAGAAGTATCTCCACTTCCACGGCAGCATTCCCCACTCGGAGGTTCCCAGCCATCTCGCGGCGATGGATTTGTGTCTGATTGCCGACACGCAGGACTGGTCATCTCCCACCAAGTTTTTTGAGTTCGCCGGCATGGAAAAGCCTGTGGTTGGGGCCCGGTGCCCGGCAATTGTGGAAGTTTTTGGTGAACCCGATCATCCGGCGGGCCTGTTGTTTGACAGGGGCAATGCGGAGGACATGGTGCGCTGTATCCTCGAGATCATTGCCAATTCTGAACTGGGCCGAAGTCTCGGCCGGCGCGCCCGTCGTCGCCTGTTGAATCATTACTCCTGGCGATGCAACATACGCAGGATTATGGAGCTTTATCGGAAGATGGGTGTGGCGGCGGCCGTCGATCCCGGCCCCGAAACCGGCCCGGGCCTTAACCACACACCCGCCGAAGGCCCGCTGCAATGAACCGCACCTTGCGTCAGCAATCGGAACTTGTGCTCAGCCTGGCAAAGCGTGACCTCAAGGCGCGCTACAAGGATTCGGTCCTTGGGTTTTTCTGGTCACTGCTGCGCCCTGCGTTCCTGACGCTGATTCTGTGGGCGGTCTTCGCGAAGATTCTCCAGTTTCGTTCCCCCAGCGAGCAAGTTCCCTATTGGTTGCATGTGCTGGTGTCGGTGCTGGCGTGGAACTTTTTCGCCGGTTCTCTATTTGATGCCACTCATTCGGTATTGGCCAACGCCAATCTGTTGAAGAAAGTTAAGCTGGATTGTGAGGTGTTCCCGGTCGCGTCCATCCTCTCCAATGCCATTCATTTTGTGCTGGCACTCGCTATTGTACTGGTCATCAAAGTGGTGTTTGGTTTTGGCCTTTCCTGGCACGTTGTGTTCCTGCCATTTGTCTGTGCCATTCTGACCCTGCTGATTCTTGGCGTTTCCCTTTATCTATCGGCGCTCAATGTTTTCTACAGGGACGTGAGCGGTTTACTGGATCTCGGAACCCTTGCCTGGTTTTATGTGACCCCCATAATCTACTCGCTTCCCATGGCTGCCGAACGAATTTTGGAGAAAACGGGGCAATGGGGTGTAGACTTGTATATGATGAACCCGGTTTCGCCGCCCATTGTGGCCCTGAGGCGGGTCCTGCTGTACGGAGGCAAGGACACTGAAATTGCCGACGGCCAGTTGCTCGTGTACCTTGGGATCACTTTTGCTGCAAGCCTGGTCATCACGGTCACCGGTTGGATGCTCTTCCGGCGGCTGAGCCCAAGATTCGCGGATGAGTTGTAATGCCCTATAAGATACAGAAGTTTGTAACCAACGAACTCGGCACCAATTGCTACATTGCCTATGATGATAATGGCGACGCTGTCATGGTGGACCCGGGTGGCCGTGCAGATCTGCTCCTCAAGTTCCTCAGGGACAAGAACCTCAACCTTCGCGTGATCCTCAACACTCATGCGCACATTGATCACATTGCGAGCAATGCCACGGTGAAGGAGGCCACCGGGGCAATCATTGGGGTGAACCCCATCGAGGCATTCCTCCTTGGGGATGCCACGGCCAACGGAGCTGATTACTTTGGCTGGCCCTACACGGAGCACGAGGCTGATTTCGCGCTCAATGATGGAGACTTTGTCGGCTACGGGCACATGAAGTTTAAGGTGGTCCACACGCCGGGTCATTCCCCTGGACATGTCTGCCTTGTCGATGCCGAGAACATGGTGATTTTTGCCGGGGACTTGGTTTTCAAGGGATCGATCGGACGCTGGGACCTGCCGGGCGGGGATCGGGAGACCCTGATGGTGTCTCTTCACAAGTTCCTCAAGTTTCCCGATGGTGCCACAGTTTACCCCGGGCACGGCGACATCACAACCGTTGCTGTTGAAAAGCGGACGAATCCCTACCTTCTGGATTTGCTGGAGACGGTGGCGGCAGAAGATCCCTCGGGTCATTGATTCGTCCTTCAGCTTAGATCCGTCAATTTTGCCCGGATTATTTCCCTGTCCGAAATACCACCGGAAAAATTGTTTCCTTGACCCTTGGCCGGGAATGAAGCTTTCAACAGGTAATTGACGTCATGTAGTCCACCGGGGGACGGTCATAAATTGGGAAGCGATCAAGAGATACCGGCATTGAAGGTGCCGGATGAAATAGAATGTGCCGCGCTGGATGCGTTTCCCGATCCGGTTGTGCTTCTTGACGGTTCCGGAGTCGTAACCTGGGTGAATCGCGCAGCCGCACTTCACCCCTGTGGTGGTTGCGCCATAGGAATTTCCTCAAAGCATCTGGGGCAGGCCTTGCCGGAGGTTTGCAGAGAAACGCAGCCTTGGAATGCGGAACTTGCTGAACAGCTGCAGGCTGCGGTGGGCCGGATCCTCGACGGCTCTTCGCCGGGGCGCAATATAGATTACAA
Organism: Candidatus Sumerlaeaceae bacterium; assembly: GCA_019695055.1. Taxonomy (GTDB): domain Bacteria; phylum Sumerlaeota; class Sumerlaeia; order Sumerlaeales; family Sumerlaeaceae; genus JAIBAT01. The sequence continues at coordinate 73,631 of JAIBAT010000063.1, forward strand.
GTGCCCGGAGCAGGGGGATGACGCGTGGTTCAGCCTCGTCCTGAGGCCCGTTAATGGCAGGCGCGGCGGCCTTGTCATGATTCATCGCAATGTCACCGAGCAGCGCAGGGCTTTACGGGAGTTTGCCGCCCTGGAGGCAGAATGCAGGCTTCTTGAAGAAAACATGACGGATGTCATTTGTCGCCATGCCATGGATGGCACCTATACCTATGTTTCTTCTGCCTGCTTTCCCTTGTTTGGCTACAGCCCGTCGGAACTCGTAGGGCGGAAACCACACGATTTCGTTCACGCCGATGACATTGAGGGGCTGGTGGCGAGACACCAGGAATATGCGGCAAATCCCGAACTGCTGCGATTTCGCAGCAGTTTTAGATTTCGACGAAAAGATGGCCGGTATGTTTGGGTGGAAACGGGGTTTAATTTCCTCCGCAATCCCGACACGGGCACACCCGAGTCCATCGTTTCTGTGACACGGGACTATTCCGAGCAACGAATGACCCAGGCGGTGGTGCGCCGTCTGGCCACCGTGGTGGAGCAGGCGGCCGAGTCCATCGTCATCACGGACAAGGCTGGTATCATCGAATACGTAAATCCCTATTTCACCACGGTCACAGGATATCAGGTGGAGGAGGTTTTGGGCCGTACCACCAATCTCCTGAAGAGTGGCTTTCAGGAGCCGGGATTTTACAAGCGGCTTTGGAGCACGATCACGGCCGGGAATGTTTTCGAGGGAACCTTCGTTAACCGGCGAAAAGACGGCACGCTGTTTCACGAACAGGCCACAGTATTTCCCATCAAGAATGATGATGGAGAAATTGTCCATTTTGCAGCGGTCAAGCGCGACGTATCGGCGCAGGTCCAGGCCGAAAGGGCTCTTCGCGAAAGCGAGGAACGATACGCCCTTGCAACCCGGGGGGCGGCGGATGGCATCTGGGACTGGAATCTGTCGGCCAACAAGGTCTTCCTTGCGCCACGTTGGCGGGAAATGCTGGGTTACGGCGCGGAGGATCTGGGGGACTCCCCCGAAGAATGGCTGACACTGCTCCACGCGGATGATCGGGCGCAGTTTGAGGAGAATGTCCGCCGGCACGCAGAGGGTGGTCCGGAACACTTTGAATGCGAATACTGCATTCGTCATCGGGACGGTACTTACCGCTGGATGCTTTGCCGGGGGCTTGCCGTAAGGGGAGCCGATGGGCGGGCGTATCGACTGGTGGGAAGCCAGACTGACGTAACGGCCCGGAATCTTGCGGAGGAGAAGATCCTCCACAATGCCTTCTATGACGCGCTGACCGGGCTGCCCAATCGGGCGCTACTCCTGGACCGCATGGACATCTGCATTCGGCGTGCCAGCCGACGTAGCGAGGCTCGTTTTGCCGCGATTGCCGTGGATCTGGACAAGTTCAAGCACATCAATGAAAGTTTCGGGCATCTCCGCGGTGATGAATTGCTCAAGCAGTTTGCAGCACGAATCCAGGGATTGTCGCGGCCCACGGACACCCTGGCCCGCACAGGCGAGGACGAGTTTGTGCTGCTTCTTGACGATTTCACCGACGAGCACTATGTTGTCCGTGTGGCGGAACGTGTGCGGGCGGCGACCGAGGAGGCGTTTGAGGTTGCCGGTGCATCTGTCTACCTGACGGTCAGCGTCGGGATTGCGATTGGCCCCGGGGAATATCACCGTCCGGAGGACCTGTTGCGCGACGCGGTGACGGCACTGTTTCAGGCCAAGAGTGCCGGCAGGGATCGCATCGTGGTTTTTGATGAGGCCATGCACCAGCGTGTCGTGACGCGGCTGGAGATCGAAAGCGCACTCCATGGTGCCACGCTCCGGAATGAAATGGTCATGCATTATCAGCCCATCTACGCCCTGGATACGGGGGCCATCGTGGCTGTCGAGGCGCTGGCCCGCTGGAATCACCCCCAAAGGGGGATGTTGAGCCCATCCGAATTCATACCGGTGGCGGAAGACACGGGCCTCATCTTGTCGCTGGGCAACTGGATCCTGCGTGAATCGTGTGCACAGGAGGCTCGTTGGCGCGGTGCGTTTGGCGGTCAAAGCATTGTGAAGGTAAATATTAACCTCTCCGCCCGCCAGTTGGCTTCGCCATATATTGTGGATCAAATGCGGGCGGCGCTTGAGGACACAGGTGCGGACCCGGCCAACGTGCGGCTTGAAATCACGGAAAGCGCGTTCCTTGAGAATTTTGATCACGCAGTCAGTGTTGCCCGGCAGCTTCGGGCTCTTGGCGTCGAACTGGCATTCGACGATTTTGGCACAGGCTATTCCTCGCTCAATTACCTCATGCAACTGCCTGTCCAGCATCTTAAGCTCGACAAGTCCTTTACCCAGCACATCGGGCGAAACCTGCGGGATTCCCTGATCGTTGATGCTCTCATCGTCCTGGCCAACAGTCTTGGTATAACCGTGACGGCCGAGGGCGTGGAACGGGAAGAGCAGCGGGAATGGCTGCGCCAGCACGGCTGCCACTTTGCCCAAGGGTTTCTTTTCTCGCAGGTGGTGGAGCCCGGCAGGGTGGAGGCGATGATCAGGCGCGAATTGCGTTAGCGCGATTGAGTGAGGCTGGATTCCGGCCCGGCACCGGCAAATGCGCGGTTGATGGTTCCAAGCGTGTCGGCGACTCGATGAAGGATCGGGGGCGATTCCTCTTCAGAAACCGGAAGGGACATGTTTCCCGCACCCGAACCATTGCCGCTGAAATATTTCGATTTCAAATCTTCCGGAAGATTCTCCTCCACATGGGCCAATGCGGGAACATCCTCCATCTTAAGGTTGGTTCGGGCGATTTCCTCGATGGTGGCCAGATCTGACAGGCTTGCGTTCTGAACCTGGAGCCGTTGCATCTCGATTTGCAGCTTCCGGGCAGCAATCTGGGTTTCCTGCTGTTCCCTTCGCAGGTCGCCGATGGCAAAGCGCAAATATAACTGCCCGACGCCAAAGGCACCGAGCAAGCTGCAAAGAAACAGTGCACGGGCCACGCGCCGATAGCCGAGCGATTCACGCACAGGAGCAGGCTCCGTACATGGGGTCAGCGTGGGCAGATCCCGATAAGACTTCATGGCTTACTACACTTCCTTCGTACTGCGGGCAAACACTCACAAAGCAGCGGTTAACAACGGTGTCAGTCGCATGATATGGTTGAGTCGCAAACACACGAAACAGCTTTCAGTTAATGCGGCGCGACGGCTGTTTCGTCCCGCCGAGCCGCTATCAGTGCAAAACTTGTGCTACCCCTGCAGGGCTCTCACCCGCACTTGGAAAACCCGCAAGCATGGCACTTGCGGCATCCCTCCTCCATGGCGAGGGGGGCCCCGCATTCAGGGCACTTCAAGGCTGTAACTTGTTTGGTTTCAGCGGTCCCTGTTGGTGCTGCTTCAATGACCATCTGTAACCCGTGGCCGACATGGCCTTCCTGGGACACCAAGTTCAGGGGAATTCGTAGTCCGTTCCCGTCGGACAGGAAAAGGTGCGGAAGCGCCGCAACCTGTTCGAGATTCGAACGGTCCAGATCCAGGCTAAAGCGGCGCATCAGGCGGTTGGTGCCGTTGGAAGCAGCTCCGTGCTGATGGCCGGATTTTACGGCAATCCTCGCGCCGCCCGCGGAAAGCGTCACAGCCGCTCGCGAGGCAGCTATGTTAGTCTGGACCGGTTTGGGTTCCTTGATTTCAGGCTTGTGTCCGTTGCCAGCCGTTATCTTGTCTTCTGCCTTCTTACTGCCCGTGCCGATATTCAGTACCTGTACATCGCGGGAGCCGTCGCGGTAAATCGTGACGCCTTTGCATCCCTTTAGGTAAGCCAGCTTGTAAACCTCGGCCACGTCCTCGCGAGTGGCATGATTCGGGAAATTTACGGTCTTGCTTACGGCGTTCTCGCAGTGCCGCTGGAAGGCGGCCTGGTGTTCAAGGTGCCATTTCGGGGTCACGTCGTGGGCCGTAATGAAAACGTCCCGCACATCCTGGGGGACATCCTCCATCTCCTGCACACTGCCCCTCATGGCGATTTCTTTCATGAGAGTTTCGCTGTAGAAACCGCGCGCGCGAGCGACCTGTTCGAAGTAAGGGTGAATGTCCACCAGCTCGGCGCCGTCCAGCACCTTCCGGTAGAAGGAAATGGCAAAAAGCGGCTCAATGCCGCTGGAGCAGCCAGCAATGATGGAAATGGTGCCCGTGGGTGCGATGGTGGTTACCGTGGCGTTGCGCCGCGGCACGCAGCCATTGTACCAGGGGTGACTTTCATCACAGAAAACCGACCCCTGGAAATGGCCAAATGGACCGCGTTCTTTTGCGAGCGCCTCCGACGCTTTCCCGGCCTCCGACTGGATAAACGCCATCAGGCGCTCGCCCAATTCGACGGCCTCCTTCGAACTATACGGGATCCCCAACAGGAAAAGCAGGTCGGCAAAGCCCATCACTCCTAACCCGATCTTGCGATTACCGACCTTCACAATGTTGGTGATCGACGGCAGCGGGAAGTCCGACATTTCGATCACGTCGTCCAGAAAGCGAATGCAGAGATGCACGGTCTCCGCAAGTTTGTCCCAATCAATTACCCAGCATGTGCCATCGTTCAACAGGTTGCGGGAAGTGTAGCCATCACAGGAACTTGTAGAAGCGCCGGAGGGCTGCTCGCAAACTTGAATCCTTTTCGTCATCAGGGCCAGATTGACCGAGCCCAGATTGCAGGCCTCGTAGGGCAACAGAGGCTGCTCGCCACAGGGGTTGGTGCTTTCCATGGGCCCGACCTGCGGCGTCGGATTGTCGCGGTTGATGCGATCGATAAAAACGAGCCCCGGATCCCCGTTTTTCCAGGCATTGTCCACCATGCGGTTGAACACCTCGGCGGCGTTCAACTTGCCGACGGGCTGCCCGTTTTTCGGGTTGTAAAGCTCGTAGTCCTCGTTCGCGAGAACCGCTTCCATGAACTTCTCGGTCAGGGCCACGGAAATATTGAAGTTAGTGACCGAAACCATGTCGGCCTTGCATTCAATGAACTCAAGGATGTCGGGGTGATCCACGCGCAGGATGCCCATGTTGGCCCCGCGGCGTGTGCCGCCCTGCTTGATTGCCTCTGTGGCCGAGTTGAAAACCTTCATGAACGAAACGGGGCCGCTCGACACACCCTTTGTCGAGCGCACCCGGTCGTTCTTCGGCCGCAAACGCGAGAATGCAAAGCCGGTACCGCCACCGGTCTTGTGGATGATGGCGGCGTGCTTTACTGCGTCAAAAATACTATCGATGGCGTCCTCAACGGGAATAACAAAACAGGCGCTTAGCTGCTGCGGTCTACCTTTACCAGCATTCATCAGTGTCGGGGAATTCGGCATGAACTCGCAGGACGCCATCAAATCATAATACTTTTTACAAACCTCCTCATAGCGGTCGCGGCTGGCCGGGAAATTCAATTCGGCCTGGGCGATGTTTGCCGCCACCCGCCACACCAACTCCGCGGGAGTCTCCACCAGCTCCCCCGCGTCGTTTTTCTTCAGGTACCTCTTGTTCAACACGGTCACGGCGTTCGCACTGAACGCCGGTTCTACGGCCTTTCCCGGTCCCCCGGACGCAATTTTTTCGGTCAGCACCGTCATGTCATCGTTCTCCCTGCAGTCGCAATTCGGCCGGTTATCCACAGCTACTTGTGGGGGACCGTGTGGAAAGGCTGTGTACAAAATGTGGATGGTTGGGCCACATTTGGTACCAACAACGTGTGCGGGTATGCTATATATAGTATAAAAGGGTCAAGCATGAATTGCTAAAGTCTTAACGCAAGAAATCTCAATCGTTTGCGGACGGTTTGAACGCAACCACGGGGCGTCTGCGGCCCAAAAAATTTTAGAACACTGATAAAACAGGGTTTAGAATCCGTGTCGGGGTGAGGGATGGCCCTTCCGATTTCCCGGAATTCGGGCGGATCTCCACCGTAACCCAATTAATCCCAGCGCTTCATGCGGCCGTGGGCAGATTGTTTTTGGGTTTAAGGCAGTTGGAGAATGGCAAATCGGTGGCGAACATACCCCGCTTGAAAGGGATTCCTGCTGTCCTGGCCGGGAATCCGGGAGGCAGATTTGTTGCTGAACCCGGCCCGCAACTTACCACTTTATTTAAAGCATAACAATTTAAAATATAAGCAAATTTGTAAGTTAATTCAATTCGGGGTGCGCTCAAATGGACGTCGCGGCAAAAACAAGGACCATGGCAAGGCCCGCAAGGAACAGCGGGTTGACGAAGAACCCCGCTGCCACCACAAGAAGCCAGATGGGGGACGTGATCCGGACGATGGCCCGCGCGGTGTTGCGGATGTCCTCCGAATACCAGCCCGCGACCCGTCGCATCAGAGCGGGCGCGGCCGCCGACATCTCCCCGGTCGTGATCATGGCGATGGCCTCGGATGAAAAAACTTTTGTGTGGAACAGGGATTCGCCGATGGTCTGTCCCTGCCGGAGAAATTCCAAACCGGGTGCGAGTTGTTTTGCAATCTTAATATTGGGCGCCGCCCGCACCGCGGATTCAAAACCGATGGTGATGGGCAGGCCCGACTCCAATGTGGCGGCAAACACATCGAGAAAGGTCCCGACGGCAAATTTCCTGGCAAGCTTGCCGATTATGGGAAGGGAAAGGAGACCCGCGCTAATCCAGCGACGGGCCACCGTGCCGCGGGAGAATTCCCCCGCAGCCCAACCCAGGGCCGTCCCGGCCAGCACCGGGACAGCATAAAATCGAAGGGCCAGCAGCAACGCCGACCATGGATCCATCCCTTTCAGGCTGGCAATTGCCACATCGCGCGCCAACATGATAAGGACCCCTGCGTATACCAGCACCAACGGGTAAATGACAATTCGCAGGATCTCGCCCCTCAGGGCGCTCATCCACTGAAAGTGCCCCGCCAGCAAACGTAGCATTTCAGGCAATCGTCCCGATCGCATCCCGACGCCAATCATGCCGCGCATCAGGTCTGGCATTTCCCGGGCCTCTGCAAGGACGTTGTCGATGGGAACGCCGCCAGCGGTAAGTCTCATCATTCGCAGGGCCATTTGCTTGACTGACTCCCGCGGAGGTGACTCCGCTAGAATCTCGAGGGCTTTTGTGATGGGGAAGCCGGCTTCCAGAAGGGTCTGGAGCTGTGTGCAGATCATGGCCCATTCCGAAGCGCTCGGGCGGCCGAAACGGCGATGGCGCAGTCGGGTGGGCGGGGATTTGGCTTCGCGCCCCGGGCTTATACCGGCTGATTTCCGAGGATTATGGCCCGAGGTCTTCATAAGGAGTCCGAAGAGACTAAATCCGCGGGGCGGGGCGCCACAGCAACCGCAAAGAGGGGCATGACGCACCCAAAAGCGTGGGATGCACGGACCTTTTCGGGACAGCGAACTTAATGTCGTTTTTATGCGATTATAAAGATGGACAGTGAGGTATTGGACAACAATAAGCAATTAAGTCTCTGATGAGCCTACTAATCCGATTAGGTTCCTCAGATCTGTAGTACCATAGGCGCCGCACCGAGGTCTTCCGGGGAAGTCCACGGTGCGGCGCTTGTTGTTTTTGGAACCGGTCTTGGTCCAAATGATTGGAAGCTCATTGACCTAACGGCGGGCACATGTTGGGAGTGTGGGGACAAGACTCAGGGGCGGGTATCCAATTCGCCGGTACTGGGGGGGCAAAAAGAGCCCCGAAAAACGGTCTTTTCACAAAAAATTCATGTGAAAAACACCTGCACAGATATTGCGGTTGGGATTTAAGGAACTTGCGCAAAAATACCATATATTGCCCTTGACGGTTGGCGATAGGTACAATATCTGGTCATTTCATTATGATCCGCCAAATCATTCAAAAACTCAATGGCGTGCTTGTGCGCTTTGATGAAAGCAAAATCCGCCGGGCCATCGGGAAGGCCGCGGCAGCCACGGAATCGGGCAAAAACCCACGTGTGCTTGATGAAATTGCCGACCACGTCGTCCACGAGGTCGAGAGGCGATTCGAGGATTCCACCCCCGATGTGGAGTCCATCCAGGACATCGTCGAGCGCGGATTGATGCAATTTGGCCTCTTCGACGAGGCCAAGGCCTACATCCTCTATCGCGCCGAGCGCCAGCGCCAGCGCGAGATTGCCCAGTTGGAACTCATTCGCCGCGTTGAGGCCAGCCAGTTGTCCATTCGCAACCGCACTGGTGCCCGCCAGCGGCTCGATGCGAAGTGGCTCTATGACCTTTTTGCCAAGTCGGCCAAGGGTTTCGAGCGTGTGGTCAATGTCGAAGCGCTTGTGGAGCGGTGCGCCGCGTCGCTCTACGAGGACATGCCATTCGAGGAAGTTTTGAAGGCGGCTGTTTATACGGCCCGCGCACTGGTGGAAAAGGATCCCGCCTATTCGCACGTGGCTGCGCGACTGATGCTCGAAAGCATTTATGACGAAGTGGCCGAGGATGTCAGCGAAACCGACGCGGCAGCCCGCTACCGGGCGGCGTTTGTATCAAATGTTCGCTCTGCGGTTGCCGCCGGACGTTTGGATCCGCTGCTTTTGGAGTTTGATCTTGAGAAAATGGCCGCCGCCATGGACCTGTCGCGCGACCACCTGCTCGATTACATGGGCTTGCAGACCCTTTACGATCGCTACTTCCTGCGAGTCGAAGGCGGCGAGCGCAGGCTCGAGGCCCCCCAGGGATTTTGGATGCGCGTCTCCATGGGTCTCGCGCAGCTCGAAGGCGAGAACCACGAGGCACGAGCCAGGGAATTCTACGATGTCATTTCCACCATGCGCTATGTCCCTTCCACGCCGACGCTGTTCCATGCAGGGACAACTTACCCCCAGCTCAGCTCCTGTTACCTGAACACCGTCGAGGACGACCTGAACCACATTTTCAAGGTTTATTCCGACAACGCCCAACTTTCGAAATATTCGGGCGGCATCGGCACCGACTGGACCAACATCCGCGGCACCGGCGCGCTGATCAAGACGACCAACGTGCCCAGCCAGGGCGTGGTGCCGTTCCTCAAGATCGCCAACGATGTGACCGTGGCCATCAATCGCAGCGGCAAGCGTCGCGGTGCGGCCTGCTGCTACCTTGAAACCTGGCACTATGACATCGAGGATTTCCTCGATCTGCGCAAGAATACCGGCGACGAGCGCCGCCGCACCCACGACATGAACACGGCCAACTGGATTCCCGACCTGTTCATGAAGCGGGTGGTCGCCGACGAGGACTGGACGCTTTTTTCACCCAACGATACGCCGGACCTGCACCATCTGTATGGCCGCGCCTTTGAAAACCGCTATTGCGAGTATGAGCGCAAGGTGAGGACCGGCGAGATTACCGTATGCAAGACCATCCCGGCCCGCACACTGTGGCGCAAGATGATCACGATGCTCTTTGAAACCGGTCATCCGTGGCTGACGTTCAAGGATCCCTGCAACGTGCGTTCGCCCCAGGATCACGCTGGCGTCATTCATTGTTCCAATCTCTGCACGGAAATCACGTTGAACACCTCGCGCGAGGAGACAGCCGTCTGCAATCTTGGCTCCATCAACCTCGGCAAACACATCCGTGGTGGGCAGATGGATTTCGACCTGCTCCAGACCACCGCCCGCGTTGCCATGCGCATCCTCGACAATGTGATCGACCTGAACTTCTATCCGACCGACGAGGCAAAGACCTCCAACATGAAGCATCGCCCTGTGGGCCTGGGCATCATGGGCTTTCAGGATGCGCTTTATCTTCAGGGCATCGACTTCGAGAGCGAGGCCGCGGTGGAATTTGCCGACGCCAGCATGGAGTTCATTTCCTATTACGCGATTCAGACTTCATCCGAGCTGGCTGCCGAGCGCGGCGCGTACGAAAGCTACAAGGGCTCCAAGTGGGATCGCGGCATCTTCCCCGTAGATACGCTGGATTTGCTCGAAGAAGAGCGTGGCATGCCCATTGATGTGTCGCGCGGAGGCCGCCTGGATTGGGCGCCTGTCCGCGAATCGGTGAGCCGCCATGGCATGCGCAACTCGAACTGCATGGCGATCGCGCCAACGGCAACGATTTCCAATATTAGCGGCTGCCTTCCCTGCATCGAGCCCATTTACAAAAACCTTTATGTGAAATCCAACATGAGCGGTGAGTTCACCATCATCAACCGCTACCTGGTGGACGAACTGAAGGCACGTGGCCTGTGGAATGAGGACATGATCGACAGCCTGAAGCGCAGCGACGGCAGCGTACAGGAGATCGACGAAATCCCCATGGACCTGCGCCGGCGCTTCAAGGAAGCTTTTGAAATTGACCCAAGCTGGCTGATCCGCATGGCCGCAGTCCGTGGCAAGTGGATCGACCAAAGCCAGTCGCTTAACATCTTCATGCAGGGCACCTCCGGGCCCAAGTTGTCTGAGACCTACCTGGCGGCTTGGCAGGCCGGACTGAAGACCACCTACTACCTGCGCTCCATGGCGGCGTCCTCCATCGAGAAATCCACGATGGACCTTCGCAAGGGCGAGCAGGGAGTATCCCGTTCCGCGGCACCCGTGGCGGAGGCGTCCGTTCCGGCGCCGTTGCCGTCGGCCTGCCGTATCAATGACCCCGACTGCGAGGCGTGCCAGTAAGGGCATGCCCCCGCACCACCGGGGACAAGTTTTAAGTAGTAATCAAAGTTTGTTAACAGTAACCGCAGACAAGCAGACACGCTGGTCGCAATTTCCTGTTGAGGAGACAGTACGATGACTTTCAGCCGCATAGGTGAGAAACGCCTGCTCAACGCAGGCGACACAGACCCAAATAAGATTCTTCCCATTAAGTACCAGTGGGCCCGCGACTACTACAAGAAGGGTGTCGCGAACAACTGGACCCCCGAGGAAGTGCCCATGCAGGGCGATATCGAATTGTGGAAGCGCCCCGGCGGCCTTTCCGACGACGAGCGCCGACTGATCATGTGGAACATGGGATTCTTCTCCACCGCCGAGAGCCTGACGGCGAACAACATCGTCCTCTGCGTCTACAAGCATCTCACGAATCCCGAATGCCGCCAGTACCTGCTGCGCCAGGCCTACGAGGAGGCGATTCACACCGACACCTTTATCTACTGCTGCGACTCGCTGGGTCTCGACCCGGACGAGGTGTACACGATGTACAACACGATTCCCAGCATCCACGACAAGGATGCGTTCGTGGTGGAAATCACCAAGTCCCTGATGGATCCGGGATTCAAGCCGGACACCCTTGAGAATATCCAGCGCTTTGTCCACGATTTGGTGGGCTACTATGTCATCATGGAGGGGATTTTCTTTTATGCCGGCTTCGTGATGATGCTCAGCTTTGCCCGCCAGAACAAGATGGTTGGTGTCAGCGAGCAGTTCCAGTATATCCTTCGCGACGAGTCCGTGCACCTTGCCTTTGGCAGCGACATGGTGAACACCCTCGTGGACGAGAACCCGCAAATCTGGACTCCGGAGTTCAAGGAACAGCTTGTGGCGAACATCCGCCGCGCCGTGGAACTCGAAGTCTTGTATGCCAAGGATTGCCTGCCCCGCGGCGTCTTTGGCCTGCGCTGGGATTCCATCCAGCAGTATGTCGAATACATTGCCGACCGCCGCCTCGAGCGCATCCGGCTTCCCAAGCAGTACGGCGCGACCAACCCGTTTCCATGGATGAGTGAGGTCATTGATCTGAAGAAGGAGAAGAACTTCTTCGAAACCCGTGTCACCGAGTACCAAACTGGCGGCGCGCTGGTCTGGTAGGGAGAATCAAATGATCACCCGCCTCGCCCACGCCTGCATGCTGTCCAGCAACCTCGAAGCCACCGAGCGCTTCTACTGCGCCGCGTTGGGCATGAAGCGCCGCTTCGAGTTTCGCCGTGGCGACGATGTGTTCGGTTTCTATCTCGATGCTGGCGGCACCACGTTCCTCGAAGTGTTTCGGGGCGATCCTAATGGCGTCGAAGGGCGAATCCGCCACTGGTGCTTTGAGGTCGAGGACCTTGACGCCACCCGCCAGAGCCTTATCGACCACGGGTTTTCCCCCACGGAGAAAATCCTGCCCTTGGATCACACCTGGCAGTTCTGGTGCAAGGATCCCGACGGCATTGACGTTGAGTTTCAGCAATACACCCCGGACAGCCTGCAGCTACGGGGTGGCATTGTCCAGAAGGGTAAAGAGTAGCGTTCCGGATTGACAGGTGACTGGGGCCGCCGGGGCCTTATCGATCCTGCTTTCTTTCTCATTTTTTCCTTAACATTGTGATTTCCGGTGCCCGTAATGGGGCGCTACAACCACGGAAACCACAACAAGGGCGCAATATTAGGCATGGAATTCGATTGGGGCTATCTGCTGGACTTCATTGAAGAGCGAGCCGTTGTGCCTATCATCGGCTCGCAACTTCTTTTGGTCGAGGTGGGCGGTGAGAAAATCCTTCTCGATCGACTTATTGTCCGCAAACTTTGCGAGAAGCGTCGGATGAATCCTGCCTTCCTGCCCCCCAACATGAGTTTGACGGAATTTGCTCTCCAGGCGCGCCTCGATCGCGGCGAGCTGAGCAGCGATGTGAACTCCGTGCTGGCAAGCTGCCAGGAGATCGTTCCCGAGCCGCTCCGCAAGCTGGCGGAGATTCGGGATTTCGACCTATTCGTTTCGACAACTTTTGATTCCCTTATGGTCCGGGCTTTGAACGAGACTCGTTTTGGCGGGGGCACTGGAACCCGCCAGCTGGTTTACTCGTCGAATGCCGTCATAGAGGACATCCCCTCGGATGCGGATTTGCCGGGCGAAGCCGCAGTATATCATCTGTTGGGCAAGGCCAGCAGGAGTCCCGATTATGCAATCTCGGATGAGGATGTCCTGGAATTTGTCCTGTTACTGCAAACGCGTCGTCCGCGAAACCTCTTTAACCTCCTGAAGCGAAAGTACCTGCTGCTCATCGGATGCAGTTTTTCCGACTGGTTGTCGCGCTTCTTCATTCGCACGGCGCGCGAGGAACGCATTTCCAAGCGCGACAAGTATGAGATCCTGGCGGACAACAGTGCCGCCAACGATGACGGACTCGTCACGTTCCTGGAACAGAACAGATCAAAAGTTTATCGGGATGGCGGGGCGGTTGACTTTGTCAATGAACTCCACAAGCAATGGTCCGCGCGCAAGGCCCAGGCCTCCCCGTCCCAGCCCAAGATTCCCACGGACCAGAACTATGCGATTTTCCTGAGTTACTGCAGCGACGACCGCGAGAAGGCCCGCGCCTTCAAGGGCGCCCTCGAGGAACAGGGGCTGTACGTTTGGATGGACGAGGCTGGAATTGAAGACGCCACCCGGTGGGAGGATGAGATCAAGAAGAATGTCGAGAAGGCCCGCCTGTTTGTCGCGCTGATTTCTGGCAACGCCGTGCGTTCCCACCGGCGGTACCTGTTCAAGGAGTGGGCGTTTGCCGCCGAGGAATCCAAGTTGCGCCGGCGCGATCTGCCATACCTGCACGTTGTTTCAATGGACGGGACATTGCCAGACACGCCCGGCCTTCCGCCGGAGTTTGCCGCCATTCAATGGCGGACCTGTCCGGACGGTCTGCCGACGCCGGAGTTTGTTGGCGGTGTCGTCGCAGCTGTGCGATCCCACAAGATGGCGGACCAGGGTTTCCGATGAGCGAAGCAAAACCCCCCATAGGGCGGGAGCGCGTCACCAGCAGGGAGAATCCGTTCCCCGGGCTGGCTTCCTTTCGCGAGGGAGATCAGGAGTTCTTTCGTGGACGGGAAACAGAAACGGATGAACTTTGTCGTTTTGTCGCCGACGAGCCCATCACCGTACTGTTTGGCCTTTCCGGCCTTGGAAAAACTTCGCTCATAAACGCCGGTCTTTTCCCGGCAATCCGGCGTCGCGGTTTCCTTCCGGTTTACCTTCGCCTTGATCATCAGGAGGATGCGCCATCTCTCGTCGAACAGGTTTTCCTAACCGTTGCGGCACAGGCGTCCGCTGCGGGCGTCGAGTTTCCGCGTCACAATCTCGGTGAGACCCTGTGGGAGTATTTCCATCGCGCCGTCTTCTGGCTGAAGAGCGACCTTCTGATACCCCTCATCGTGTTGGATCAGTTTGAGGAAATCTTTACAATCGGCGCACGCCGCGCCGACCGCGCGGAATTCATCACCCAGCTGGCGGATCTTGTCGAGAATAGGATTCCAGCACCTGTTCGCCAGCGCCTTGAGTCCACCGAAGAGGCCCTGCCCTTCTCTGTCGAGTCGAGAAATTACCGTGTCGTGCTCAGCCTTCGCGAGGATCTCCTGCCGGATCTTGAGGAGTTGCGTGGCCAGATTCCCTCCCTTGGAGCCCATCGATTTCGACTGACGCGAATGAACGGCGAGCAGGCATTGCGCGTCGTCACCGGGGCCGGTTCCAGGGTTTTTGAGCCGGAGGCTATGGAAGCCGTTGTGCGTTCCGTGGCCGCAGCGGGAGACTCTGCTGCCGCCTCCGGATTTGGTGGACCCCTGGCGGAACTGCAAATTGAACCCTTCCTCCTGAGCCTGGTCTGCCATGACCTCGTTGCCAAGGCTCACACCGATGGGCGCGCCACGGTGAATGTTGCCATGATCGAGGCATCGAAGGGGCGCATTCTCGACGAGTTCTACGAGTCCAATGTGCGGCCCTTTGGCCGGCGCGTGCGTCGTTTTATAGAAGAGCAGCTTGTCACACCCTCCGGTTTCCGAACCGCTCGCACCCGGGATGAAGCGTTGAAGGCCGGTTTGGCGGCCTCGACCCTCGAATCTCTGGTAAGGGGCCGTCTGCTTCGTGTCGAGGACCGCTATGGAGTGGCCCATGTCGAGTTAACCCATGATGTTCTTACGCGTGTGGTATCGGCTAACCGCCGCCGCCGACGGGACCTGAGGGCGTCCCGGATGGCCGCTGTCTTCGGGGGAACCGCTGTTCTCCTTCTGCTGACTCTCATTGCCGGCGGTGCGTGGTACTGGGCTGCTCGATTACGTCATCACGAAGTGCTTTGCAGCAGATTCGGAATTAGATTTGGTGTGCCCGTGCCTCTTTGCGTCTTAACGCCTGAGGAGCAGAGTCATCGGGATCTCAGTTACCGCTTGGTTTACAAAGGCTCCAGGCTGGTTCGAGTCGAAGCGATTGATGCCAAAGGTCGTTCTGCGCAACGGGGCACCATAAGCTCCTACCTCGTTTCGTCTGACGAAAGCGGCAATCCTTTCCGGCTCGAGTGCACCTGGGATTATCGTTACTATGATGATGGCCCCCAAAAGGGTTGGGTTCGTGAGGAAGTTTCGCGAAACGCCTTCGGCGATGAGTTGTCATCGCTGCTGTATTCGTATCCCGGAGGCACCCAAAAGACTGCCACGGGTGAATATCGTTTCAGCGGACGATTGTTGGGGAAAATTGCCTCCGGTGCGCGGGTCGTCCGCTTTCAACGGGGGGCGGATGGATATGACGAAACCATTCGATTCTACGACGACGAAGGGAACCCCAAGCCCGATGCCCGCGGTAGGTATGGCTACAAGGAGAGTCTTGGAAGGGACGGTTTCCCAGCCACTTCCTCCTACCTTGGTCCGGGGGGCGAGGTGACCACCGGCACGGACGGTGTGGCAACATGGCGGTACTCAGACTACAATCGGTTTGGAAGCTCGGGAATTCAAAGGGCCCTTGGATCAGCCAACCAACCGATACGCTCTGGCAACGGAGTTCATGTCTACATCAACAAATACGATGAATATGGTCGCCAATCAGAGGTCGCGGTCAGGGACGAGAATAATTCCCCAACTCTCAACTCGGCATGGGTTTCCATTCAAAGATTTAAATACTCGCCCGAGGGAAAAATCGCGGAAGAGTCATCCTTTGGCCCCGACAGCAATCCGTGTATTGCCTCCGGTGGATTCGCTACGATCCGACGTGAATTTAATGAAGACGGACGCCTGACGCTTGAAACTTATTGGGCGCCCGATGACAGGACGCCCGCCCGCAATAGTTACGGGGTAAGCGGAGTGCGCCAAGCGTATGACGACCGTGGAAATATTCGCCGCAAGGAATACCTGGGGCCCGACGGCGCTCCCGCGTGGTACGGCGGAGAGATGGCCTCGGAGGAATACCAATACGACTCCAGGGGAAATATCATTGAGCAGAAATGCTTCGGCGCCGACGGAAAACCATGCTATTCCAGCCGGGGCATTCACATCATTCGAAACATTTACGATGACAAGGACAACCTGAAGGAACTCCGGTATTTTGATACGGATTCCAGCCCCACTCTCAGCGACCAGAGCTATGCGGCAAAGCGGTATGAATATGACGATCGGGGAAATCTGAAAACAGTTGTGCTGCTGGACCTCGATGGCGAACTGGCTTTGCACAAAAAGGAGGGATACGCCATAGAGCGCCGGGAGTACGATGATCTCGGCAATCATGTGTTGAGCATGTTCTATGACGATAGAAACACGGCACGTGTAAAATCCGGCTACGCCGCTGGTAAGCGGATGGCATACGACCGGACCGGCAAGCTCGTTGCGGAAACCTACCTCGACTCGACCGGATCCACAATGACATTGGGCGATTACGCGACAAAGCTGCTGACACGCAACGACTTGGGGCGGGTTGTTCGCGAAAGTTATCTTGATTCGGATGGCGCACTGATCGCACCACCCGGCGTGGCTTATAAAATTGCCGAGTACAACGACCGCGGTTTGGAAGTGCGGGTTCGAAGTCTGGATTGGGATGGCAGGAACCTGGCCGATTTGAAGAGTTCGCGGGAAACATTGGCGGACTTCGATGAGCGGGGCCGGCTTGTAAAGGCGACTTATCTCGACGCAAAGGGGGTGCCTGCCTCGGGACCCGACGGTTTTGCCGGTCTGGAGGCGAAATACGATGAATTTGGAAACAAAATCGAAAGAATTTCCACTGGAGGGTCGCTAAGCCAGAAACTACTCGGTAGTAATAAAGTTGCCGGGTATAAAAGCCAGTTTGACGAACGTAAACGAACCGTTCAAACCAATTGCCTCGGAGTTGATGGCAAACCCGTGCAAGCCATGGGGGATGTTTCTTCAACCCGGAGTGGCTACGATGCGAGAGGAAACGAAGTCCTGACAGAATTTCTGGATATGCAGGGCAAAATCACGACTGCTCCAAACGGGCTTGCACGAACGACCAAAAAATATGACCTTCGCGGGAACGTCATCGAAAAGTGGGGCTTTGGCGTTGACGGGAAACCGGCTGTAGACAACGACGGCATATTTGGTTTTCTGGCAGAATTCAACAAATGGGACAAGGCGACTTCCCAGACCCTTTTTGGCACCGACGGGTGTCCCATGCAGAATCGTGACGGGTACGCAACTTATGCCATCCACTACAATCGCGATAAGCAACCAGCGGAGGTCCGTTATTTTAACCGCGACAACCAGCCTGTCGTCATTTCCGGGGGCTACGCCGGATTAAGAAGATCCTTTGATTCCCGGGGAAACGTAACGCGGGAAACGTATCTTGGCGTCAATGGGAAGCCGACATCGTCGGATGACTTTGTCACGCTCGTAATGGAATACGACTCCCGGGGGAATGAGACGAAAAGAGCCTACCTGGATTTCGATGGGAACCTGACCACTGCAACCAGTTTGGGGTATTGCGTTCAAACGGTTACCATGTTTCCGGACCGAAAGCGGAGGCTTTATTCCTATCTGGGAATGGATGGGCTGCCGATTCGTCTGAAATGGGGCTACGACTCCAAGCTATGGCGAAGTGTGGGTGAGGATACGGAGGAGCTATCCTATTATCTCGGCGGGGTTCAGGTGCCCCATCACGATGGAAATTGGCTGTTCCGAAGCAAAGCTGTGGGGCAGTATAATAAGGTGGAATCCTATCACGATCGGTCCGGCGCACTCCTCAATAACAAGTCCGGATTTGCCATCATGGAGGTGCAAAATGATTATAAGTCAGCCATGTACGATTCGGACCGCAAGAAGCTCGATATGAATTGGTACATTGTTCGCTTCCTTCCAGAGAGTCCCGCCAAAAAGGCGGGAGCCGAGCTTGGCGATCGAATTCTGTCCATTGACGGTCAACCATTCAAAACAATGAGGGATGTGGCAAGACTTCAGAACACAGTTTCTTCCACCCACACCGTCAGGCTTATGCGATCGGGTCGGGAAGTCGAGATTCAATTGCCGCGAGGATTTATGGGAGCCCAACTTGAAGTGGCTGCCCCCGGGTTCGTGCCCGAAATGGTTCAATGACCGTGGCATCATTTCAGGCGTTTTTAGTGTTTGTTGCTTTATCATCGTGATTTCAAACAATGCAACACGCCCTTGCCTTGGCGGCCAGAGGTAAGCCAGGTCACTACTCATGCGACCCAAGTCTACCGAGATCCTGCTTTTCGTTCTGCTCTTGGGAACCTTCGCGTACTTCAACCGAACCGAACCAGGCTGGAACGTGAACTCCCGCATCGCCCTTACCTACGCAATTTTTGAGCACGGTACCGTGTGTATTGACGGCTATTACGACGGGCCCGACTTCGGGACACAGGATGCAGCTCGCTACAATGATCGCACCTACTCGGACAAGGCAATAGGTACGTCCCTCCTGGGTCTGCCCGCATTGGCTTTGGTGCGCGGAATTTCCCATCTGTCAGGAACGAAACTTTCCGTCCCTTGGGAGCGCTACTGGATCACGACCCTGAGTGTTGGTTTAATTGCCGCCGCGACTTCCGTGGTCTTTTTGCGCCTGCTGCTCGTGCTCCAACGACGCAGGAGTGGGGAGGAATCCTCAGGTGCTCCACTCCTGATCACACTGCTACTATTTGCCGCGTCGCCGTTGCTCTATTACTCAAGCCTCTTCATGGCCTATCTCCCAGCCTTGTTCTTCGCACTTCTGGCCGTGTATGTTTTTGAAAATCATTCACACAATTCACCGTTGAGCAAGTCTTCAGCGACACCGCCATTTTTTCTGGCCGGTCTTCTCATGGGGGTCTCGGTTCTTTGCGAAAATCTGATGGGGATGCTGGCCGTTGCCTTCTGGATTTATGCCCTGACCGTCAGCACGAATCGCCGCAATGCATGGAAGTACGTGATTGGAGGGTTCCTCGGGGTTCTACCCTTCATCATTTACTGCTACGCAATTTTCGGTCGCTTGGCCATCCCTTACCAGTACCATCTCAACCCGATCTTTGCGCAATCCATGGCCCGTGGCCTCCTGGGCGCCACCGTCCCCGACTTTGCAGCGCTGGTTCTCCTGACGGTGCATCCCTATCGTGGGATCTTTGTCCATTGCCCGTTCTTGGTGCCGGGTCTGATCGGCCTGATTTGGTTTTGCCGCAACAGTGAGATGAGGCCCTGGGCTTTGCTATCACTCTCAGTGTTCTTTGCGTACCTGTTGTTTAACAGCGCATATTACATGTGGTGGGGCGGATGGTCTTTTGCTCCCCGGCATCTCATCCCGATGCTCCCCTTTCTGGCCACCGGCCTTCTGGCCATTACTCACCGCTCGTCGGGACGCCTGGCAATTCTGCTGCTCGGTTTGCCAGCTCTTGCCCTGCACCTGCTCGTCAACTCCGTGGATCCACAAATTCGTGACCTGCTGGGTGGGATGAAGTTGCGAATGCTGATGATTCCCGACCTGCGCTTCGATTATGAATGGACACTGCCCGAAATTTGGCGTCGGTTTACCGTGGGGGAGACAGACGTCAATCTCGGTAGCATATTCGGACTTTCGGGCCCCCTCAGCCTTCTCCCACTGATACTATTCTGGATCGCGATGCTGGCCCTAATGAGACACTCCCTCGCTGGACAGAATGCTCCAAAAAGCGTCTGAAGGGAAAATCAGATCTGCCCCGGCGTATCGACCACGCCCTTCCACTCCAGCTTTGGGTTCGCAACATTAACAAGCAATCCAACGCGGAATTCCGAGCACTTGAGTATGCTCTGAAGTTGCAACTCCTCCTCGTTGGTCAGCCAGCGCACCGCCCGCACCATCATGATTATACGCTCCTCCACGATGATGTCCGCAAGAAACTCCCCAACAGGCGTGCCCCGGTACACCAGTTGAACCGGCACCTGCCTGTCTCCCCGGAGGCCAGCCTCCCGGAATGCAGCGATTAGAGCTTTCTCGTAAATGGCCTGCTTGTGGCCGCACCCGATTTCCTCGGCGACCTCGATGCACAGCGCAATCACCGTTTCTGCAAGTTGGCGGTCATCAAGACTTGTAATATCAATTGGATTCATGGCATAAAAGTTCCATTTGCCCTGGCCCTGCCCACGGACCCGGCTTGCAAGGCTACTGCGAGGCCGTTTTGGGCACGGATTCAAGGATATCCCGCAGAATATCATCCGATCTTATTCCCTCGGCCTCTCCTTCAAAGTTAAGAATCATCCTATGTCGCAGTGCCGGAAGCGCCGCGGCCGCCACATCCCCGAAGCTCGCATGATAACGTCCGTCCAGCATTCCCGATGCCTTGGCCGCGAGGATGACCGTTTGTGCACCACGCGGGCTGGAGCCATACCGCACAAACTTGCGCACTTTCTCCGTCGCAAACTCGCTTCCAGGATGTGTTGCCAGCACAAGACGCAATGCATAATTCTTAACCTCAGGCGCTACCGTTACGTTTCTTACAAAACTGCGCATTTCCAGCAGGGCAGCCCGTTCAATGACCTTCTGCGGCCGCGCCGATTCTGCGCCGGTGGTCCGGTCCACAATATTCGCCAGATCCGCGATGGATGGAAAAGGCACGTTCACCTTAAAGAAGAACCGGTCGAGTTGTGCCTCCGGCAGGGGATAGGTGCCCTCCATTTCGATGGGGTTCTGCGTCGCCATCACAAAGAACGGCTGCTCCAGTTTGCGGATTTCCCCGCCCGTCGTCACGCTATTTTCCTGCATGGCTTCCAGAAGCGCGGATTGCGTTTTGGGGGTGGCGCGATTGATTTCATCTGCCAGAATGATATTGGCAAACACAGGCCCCGCCTGAAACCGGAACTCCTTGCCGCCCCCGGGCGTCTCGACAATCAGGTTAGTGCCCATGATATCCGCTGGCATCAGGTCCGGTGTAAACTGAATGCGTGAAAATTTGATATCCAGGACCTCGCCGAGGGTTCGCACTAGATAAGTCTTACCCAACCCCGGCACGCCCTCCAGCAGCACATGGCCGCCTACGATGATGGCAGTCAGGACATTGTTGATGACCTCATCCTGCCCGACGATGGCTTTCTGGATCTCACTGCGAATCCGGGTGAATGATTCGCGGAACTGCTGGGCCTGCTCCTCGGCGGTCATACTGGCGGCGCGCCCTCTGCCTGCTACTTATCGAAGGCCGTGGCGTAGCTCCCGCCCGTGTTGGAATTACAACTGCCTGCTGCCGGCAGCGGTGCGGGGGGCACCACCGTCAGCGCCGTCGGGCTGCCCATGATCAGGTAGCCGCTGGACCGTGCACCCGGGCTGTAAGGGACAATCACCGGTTCCACCACACGCTGCCCGTCTGGATAGCCGCGCGAAAGGTACGTCGTGATATTGTTTTCACCGCGCACATAGGAAAGCGCCGGGGAACCGGGCTCCCCACCGCTGGTGTACCCGCACGGGATGCCAAAATGCCAACCTGGCACGGCGCCATAACGCGTGTAGGGCGTCGCCATGGCTCCCAACGCGGCCGGATACGACCGTGGATTGAGGTACTGGCTGGAAATCGCCGGGGTAAACGCCGGCACATAGGAGCGCTTCACATGGGTGCTGTAGGCTTGATATTCATTATACACAACGCCCGGCAGCGGCTGTGATTTCATGTACGAGGGCGTCGGTTCAGCCGCAGCCCAATCAACGCCATCCTGGGCCATGGCAACCGATACCGACGCAAACACTGCGGCAGCAATTACGAACTTATGGGCCAATCCCATCTTCATTACTGAGCCTTGACCAGCTTCAGTGCATCAATGGACACATTCAGTGTCTGCCCTGCAGCAATTCCTTCGGTGCTGATGGTCAGGACAGGCACCTTCTGGCCAGCCTTAAGCTGGTATGTGCCAACCTTCGTGAACTGTTTTTGCCCCTTGGTCTGGTCAACCGTCGTCGACTGCGGACCCGACGCTGTGTTAATGGTCACAGGCACGGCTGCCGAACGGAAAGCCGAACCACTAGGTACCCACCACAGATAAACATCGTAATTTCCATCTTCCGGAATGTCTGCCTGGAATGTCGCCTTCTTCGTGGTGCCATCCACAGCCGCCACCAGCGAAGACCCGTCATACGAATCGGCCACGTTCACCGAAGGCTGCCAGCCATTCGGCGGCTCCAGCTTCATGCCGTCAGGTGTCTTGTCATCGACGACAATCCCACCGGCACCATCGCCGTCAGGCTTGGCTGCGCCGGGGGGTGGCGGCACGGACACACCGCTGAGAGGCTTGAGAGGCGAAAGTCCCGGAACGCTCTCCGGAGCTGGGGGCGCAGGTGCGGGAGCCGACATTTCAGGAGCCGGAGCCAGCGAGGGCGCAGGGGCAATCGGGGCCGGAGCAGGTGCTTCCGCCGCGGGTGCCGGGGTCAACGATGGCATCGGGATGCTTCCAGACGCCGGGGCTGCAGCCGCGGGCGCCGAGGCCGCAACCAGGGCCACCGGAGCTTCGCCCTTGGCCTGATTGTTCGCATCATACCGCTGCACTGCATAGGAAGCTTCATTGGTCAGGATCGCGTTTGACGGAGCCGTCGCATAGGCCGGTACCTGCGGCTCAACCGGCGAGGTACCCGCGTAACCCTGTGGCCAGTAGAACGTGCCATAGGGAAGATTCACATAAATATCTGTTCTTTGGAACGGCGCCGATGCGTAGGCATACTGGGCCGTCGGTAAAATGTTGGAAGGATAGGGTGTGATTCCCGGAACCAGTACTCGTGTCACGGTCTGCGGCATGTAAATGACAGGAGGTCCGGCAAAGGCAGGCGAGCGAAGATAGGGCGTCCCCACCGGTGCCGCTGCTGCAAGCCCCTGTCCATAAGGTCCCAGTGCGCCACCGCCTGGGGCCGGTGTAACGGCGGGCCGGGGATAGGCCTGAACTTCCGTGACACGCGGCGTCAGTCTCGGCAAAGCCCTTGGCGCCGCAGGAGCTTCATCGGCCATCGCGCCTCCGCCCAGTGGTTCCATTGCGACCGCCGCCGGGGCCGTCTGTCCGCCCATGCTCATTTCGGCGCCGGCGCCACCTGCTGGCGCAGCCGGTTGACGGTTCGCAACCGCATTTGCCGTGGCGGGTTCCGTAGAAGCCATTTTATAGGAGGATTCGGGGCGTTCACCATCCAACGTCGGCGACAGCGAAATCCGGTCACCCACTTCAATAATGGAGGCCTGATCGGGAGCCAGGGTGATGACAGCGCCGCCCTGCTGCCCGCTGCTCTGCACGCGGCCGCTGGCCATCAGCACGCCCTTGCGAAGAATGTAAACCTTCTCGCCGTCGGGTCGCGCGGGCAAATCCGCCCTCAAGACACCCGTCTGCGCATCCGGTTTGATGGTGACCATGCCGATCTCCTGCGCACCGCAAAGCGGCACCAGCGACAGCACTACGGCCATCGAGCAAAGAACCTTGCCCATGAGCAACTCCCTGTATTGAACTTGGATGTGTTTCATTAAGCCGGGCAGATTATCCACGCAATACCAGTTCTCCGCAGCCCGGAAGAACGCGAATTCCCGCTAAATGCGCTGAATTCAGGCACCAGACAAGCCACCGGCGTCTGGTGAAATCAACTCAATAATTCAGTCCCAAAATCCGGCAAAAACCCATTGCCTAACCCCAATTCCATGGGGCTCCTTGGGCAGTCTCAAACTATGATCCCACGAGCCTTATTTCTCCTTCTCGCCGTCCTGGCCGTCGGCTGCTGCACAGCCACCGAGCCCCTGACTGCCCGGCCACCAACCGTTCCCGCAGCCCCAGACCCCTCTAAACCCTGCTTTCCCGGTGCCTACTACCGAAAAGCGGTCAGTTCCACGGACCGGTGGGAGGGCATCGAAGGCATAATTACCCTCCCGGAGGTCGAATTCGACCGGACCCGGCTCAGACCGGGCGGCCGTCCCATGGACAACCCCTCCATCTATATGGGCGGGCGCTGCGACGGCCAGGAAATCGACGCTGGCCTCAGTTGGGAGGTTATTCGCGACACCGATGGCCGCGTCACTACCGAGGGCAAGGCATTCCGCCCCTTCTGGCGAAACGAGAAGTGGGGCAGCGCACCAGCCGAGCCACAGTACTATTTCCATCCCGGCGACACCGTCAAAATGAGCATCCGCAACACCGCCAAGGGGAAGCTGGCCATGGAAATCCTCCTGCTTGCCCGTGCCGGGACGCCGGCGGAGACGGCTACAACCGCAACCAGGACCTACCCCGGTTCCGCAGCAGATCCTCTCAGTTCCTTCACCATCGTATTCGATGCGGCAAAGTTCGAACCCGGGAAACCCCAGGAGTTCAAGCGGGTCAACGCCATCGACCAATGGAAGAACGAGGGCAAGGAGGTTCAACCCACCCAGACAAAGGTTCTCGGTGCCATCTGGCACGAAGTCTGGCTGGTGTGGGACCACGAGAAGTTGCCCTTTTCCCCCGATCGTCTCACCGACATGCGCTGCCCCAACCCCGGCAGTTTTCTCGTGGAGCCAGCCAATGAACTCGGACATGGCGGCGAGAAAATCTCCATCTTTGGCCAGCCTCTCAATACGGCTCCCTAAAATCCCCCAGCCACTGCATTAGGCATTGATACCGGCAAAATCCCGTGGGAGACGCTTTCTTTCAATTCAGCCCAGGAAGACCCATGCGAGCCGTAGACATCATCGTTAAGAAGCGCAATGGCGGCACCCTCACCGCCCACGAAATCGAATCATTCATCAGCCGGTTTCTCACCGACGAAATCACCGCCTACCAAGCCTCGGCACTCCTGATGGCCGTCTTCTTTCGCGGAATGAACTTCGACGAAACAGCGGCCCTGACCCGCGCCATGATCGCCTCCGGCGAGCAGTTCGACTGGAGCAATCTCGGCGTGGGCCGTCCCGTGGACAAGCACAGCACCGGCGGCGTTGGCGACAAGGTTTCCCTCATCCTGGCCCCGCTTGCAGCGGCCTGCGGGGTCGCCGTCCCCATGGTGAGCGGTCGCGGTCTTGGCCACACCGGCGGCACCCTCGACAAGCTCGAATCTATCCCCGGTTTCAACATCGACGTGCCCCGGGACCGCTTTGGTTCCCAACTCAAGGAGTTACGCGTCGTGATGAGCGGCCAGAGCGACAACTTCGTCCCCGCCGACAAGCGTCTCTACGCTCTGCGCGACGTCACCGGCACCATCGAATCCATCCCGCTCATTTGCGCTTCCATCCTCAGCAAGAAGGTCGCCTCCGGTGCCGAAGCCCTCGTCATGGACGTCAAGGCCGGCAGCGGAGCCTTCATGGACACCGTGGACAAGGCCAGGGAGCTGGCCGCCGGCCTGATTGGTGTCGGCAAGTCTCTCGGACGCCCCGTCGTGGCCCTTATCACCGACATGCACCAACCCCTCGGCCGCAAGATTGGCAATTCCCTCGAGGTAATTGAATCCATTGACTGCCTCCGCGGTGGTGGCCCGGACGACCTGCGCGCCCTGACCCTGGAGCTTTGTGCCGAGATGATTGTGCTGGCGAAAAATGATTCCGGCGAAGCAGCCCTTGCCGACGCCCGAAAACGCGCGACAGAGGCTTTGGACTCTGGCGCGGCATGGGAGAAGTTCTTCGAACTCATCGCCGCCCAGGGCGGCGATACCAGCTACGTGGAGCACCCGGAAAAACTCGATGTTTCCAAGGAAACCGTGGATTTCGGCTCCCCGGAGGACGGCTATATTTCCTCCATGGATTGCCGTGTCATTGGCAACGCCGCCATGGTGCTCGGTGCCGGCCGGGCAAAAGTGACCGACAAGATAGACCCCGGTGTCGGGTTCGAAATGCTCGTTCGCCTTGGCGACAAGGTCGAAAAGGGCGCGCCCCTCGTCCGCATATACCATCGCGCCGGCCATGGACTCGAGGACTGCAAGTCGCGGCTCGCTACAGCTTTCGGCTTCTCCAGGTCAGCGGTTCAATCTCCGCCGCTGATTCACTGCCGTCTCACCTAAGTCCGCCACCAAAGTTGGCCTGCCGGATTCTTTTGTCTGGCAAGTTGTGTCCGGCCCGGTTTAGCTCCCTCCCAGTCTCCGATCGAAATGGAGGGGTCAGTATATGGATTATATTTTGGCACTCGACCAGGGCACCACCAGTTCCCGGGCCATTCTCTTTGACCGCGGGGGCGCCATCAAGGGGGTCGCCCAGAAGGAATTCACCCAACACTTCCCGCAACCCGGCTGGGTCGAGCACGACCCCATGGAAATCTGGTCATCGCAGATCAGCGTGGCCGCCGAGGTTCTGTCCCGCAGCCGTGTCAGCGCGACCAAGGTTGCTGCCATTGGTATCACGAACCAGCGCGAGACCACCATCGTGTGGAACCGCAAAACCGGAAAACCCATCCACAATGCCATCGTCTGGCAGGATCGCCGCACCGCTGGCATTTGCGACCGGCTTCGCGCCGAGGGGCACGCCGATCTCTTCCGCACCAAGACCGGGCTCGTTCTGGACGCCTACTTCTCCGGGACCAAGGTCCAATGGATTCTCGATAATGTGTCCGGCGCCCGCGCTTTGGCCGATGCCGGCGAACTTGCCTTCGGCACCGTGGACTGCTGGTTGGTGTGGAACCTTACCCAGGGTGCGCGCCATGTCACCGACGTGAGCAACGCCTCGCGCACGCTCCTCTATAACATCCACACCGGCGACTGGGACGACGAACTTCTCAAGATTCTGAATGTGCCGCGCAGCGTGCTTCCCGAGGTTGCGTCCTCCAGCGAGGTTTACGCAAAGACCAACGTCGAACTTCTCGCCGCCAACATTCCCGTGGCTGGTATTGCCGGCGACCAGCAGGCGGCGCTCTTTGGCCAGATGTGCACGAAGGAAGGTATGGTCAAGAACACCTACGGCACGGGTTGTTTCATGCTCCTCAATACCGGCGAGTCCGCGCCAATCTCGAAGAACCAGCTTATTACAACAGTTGCATGGAAAGTGGATGGCCGCACCGAGTATGCCCTCGAGGGCAGCATCTTCATCGCCGGCGCGGTGGTCCAATGGCTGCGTGATGGACTGGGAATCATCAAATCCGCTCCCGAGATTGAGAAACTGGCGGCGTCGGTTCCCGACAACGGCGGCGTATACCTTGTGCCGGCCTTTGCCGGCCTTGGCGCGCCCCACTGGGATCAATATGCGCGCGGTATCGTCGCCGGCATCACCCGAGGCACCACCGCCGGGCATTTCGCCCGGGCGGCGCTGGAGGGCATTGCCTACCAGGTGGCCGACGTTCTGAATGCCATGGAGGCCGACAGCGGCCTCAGCATCCCCGAGTTGAGGGTCGATGGCGGCGCTGCGGCAAACAATATCCTGATGCAGTTCCAGTCAGACATTCTCAATGTTCCCATCGTGCGGCCGAAATTGTTGGAGACAACGGCGCTGGGCGCTGCGTATCTCGCGGGCCTCGCCGTTGGCTTCTGGAAGAGCAAGGAAGAGATTGCCGAACTCTGGCAGGCCGACAGGCGCTTTGAGCCGGCCATGGAAAGAGCCACGGCCGAAAAGCTTGTAAAAGGTTGGACCAAGGCCCTGGATCGCTCGAAGGCTTGGATCGAAGACTAAAAGGGGAGCAGTGCAAATGAAACGCGACGAAATGATTGGCCGGCTGAAGGCCCATGCCGGAACGCCGTGGGACTTCATCATCATTGGCGGAGGCGCGACAGGAGTCGGTATCGCCATCGACGCGGCATCGCGCGGCTATAAACCACTGCTCCTGGAGCAATGCGACTTCGCCAAGGGCACATCCAGCCGCAGCACGAAGCTGGCCCACGGCGGCGTGCGCTATCTCCAGCAGGGCAATATTTCGCTGGTGCTGGAGGCCCTGCGCGAGCGCGGGTTGCTGCGGCAGAACGCCCCGCACCTTGTGCACGACCTCGCCTTCATCGTTCCCAATTACGACTGGTGGGAAGGCGGTTTTTACGGCTTTGGTCTGCGCGTTTATGATCTGATGGCTGGCAAGCTCGGCTTCGGGCCGTCACGCAATCTGTCTGTCGAGAAGACCATCGAGGCCGTTCCGACACTGGAGACCAAGGGCCTGCGGGGTGGCGTCGTTTATTACGACGGCCAGTTTGACGACGCGCGGCTGGTCGTCAACATGGTCGAGACGGCCGTGGAGCAGGGCGCCACGATGATCAACTATATGCCCGTGACGGGTTTGATAAAGAAAGACGGCTTTGTCCGCGGTGTCACGGCCCGCGACGAGGAAACCGGCGAAACCTATACCCTCGACGCAAAGGTCGTCATCAATGCGACGGGCCCATTTACGGACAACATCCGGCGCATGGAGGACGCCGCCGCCAAGCCCATGATCAGTCCCAGCCAGGGCGTGCATATCGTGCTCGAAAAGTCCTTCCTGCCCGGCGACTCGGCGATCATGGTTCCCCACACCGACGACGGGCGCGTTCTCTTTGCCATTCCCTGGCATGATTGCGTGGTCGTGGGCACCACGGACACGCCGGTTGACGACACGCCACTGGAACCTCGTGCCCAAGCCGAGGAACTGGAATTCCTGCTGAAGCATGCGGCTCGCTACCTCACCAAGGATCCGACGCCTGCAGACGTGCTGAGCGTCTTTGTGGGCATCCGCCCGCTGGCAAAGGTCGCCGAGGAACACGGTAGCACCGCGTCGCTGTCGCGGGACCACACGCTCCACATTTCCAATGAAGGCCTTGTCACCATTGCCGGCGGCAAGTGGACCACCTATCGACGCATGGCCGAAGATACGGTGAATCAGGCGCTGCTGCTGGCCCAGCTCGATCATCGCCCGTGCGTCACCGTGGACCTTCGGATCCATGGTTATCACCATCACCCGGAGGAATTTGGTGACCTGCAGTACTATGGTTCGGATGCGGTGGCCATTGGCGACCTGATCCGCAGCAATGCCAAGTACGGCGAGTTGCTGCACCCGGCGCGCAAATATCGCGTGGGTGAAGTGGTTTGGGCCGTTCGCAACGAGATGGCCCGGACGGTCGAGGATTTCCTCTCGCGCCGCACGCGGGCGTTGCTGCTCGGCGCAAAGGTCAGTGTGGAGATGGCGCCGACCGTGGCGCGCATCATGGCGGAGGAACTGGGCCGCGATGAGGTGTGGCAACAGGAACAGGTGCGGCAGTTCACGGAGTTGGCAAAAATTTATACGGCAGAGTAGGGCCGGGTCCTTCTGCGGCCCGATAATTCTAAATTCTTGGAGTGCGAAAGGGAACAGGGATGCAACCATTTCTGGCGGAGTTCATAGGGACAGCGCTGTTGATATTGCTGGGCGACGGTGTTGTTGCCAATGTGGTGTTGAATCGCACGAAAGGCCAGAACTCCGGCTGGATCGTCATCACCTGGGGCTGGGCCATCGGCGTGTTTGTCGGCGTCGTCGTTGCCGGCGCAGCCAGCGGGGCTCATCTGAACCCGGCGGTATCCGTGGCCCTCGCCACAGTGGGGAAATTTGAGTGGGCGAAGGTGCCGGGTTACATTGGCGCACAGATGCTTGGCGCCATGGTCGGCGCGGGGCTCGTCTGGGTTCATTATCGCCTCCACTTCAAGGCCAGCGAAGATAAGGACCTCAAACTCGCGGTCTTTTGCACGGGTCCCGCCATTCGCGATACTCCGGCCAATCTGATCTGTGAAATCATTGGGACCTTTGTGCTGGTGTTTGCGGCACTCATGCTTGCAGTGCCGACCGTTGGACTTGGCTCCATTGACGCCCTGCCCATCGCCCTGGTCGTCCTTGGCATCGGCCTCAGTCTCGGCGGTACAACTGGGTATGCCATCAATCCCGCCCGCGATCTTGGCCCGCGCATCATGCACGCGATTCTTCCCATCCCCGGCAAGCGCGACAGCGATTGGGGCTACAGTTGGATCCCCGTGGTCGGCCCAATTGTTGGTGCCATCCTTGCGGCATTGGTCTTTCGAGCGATAAGATAAGGACTATTCGCACTCAAACCAGCGAGGCAGCGCTATGGCACCAGAAGACACGTCAGCCGAATTAGGAATTCCAATACCGACTCGAACTTCCCGGCTTATTATAGCCAGAACCATCGTGTCGGGCCTTGCCTCAGGCCTGATTGTTT
Organism: Candidatus Sumerlaeaceae bacterium; assembly: GCA_019695055.1. Classification (GTDB taxonomy): domain Bacteria; phylum Sumerlaeota; class Sumerlaeia; order Sumerlaeales; family Sumerlaeaceae; genus JAIBAT01. The sequence continues at coordinate 103,750 of JAIBAT010000063.1, forward strand.
CTCTGATTGCCGTAAATATCGACAACTTTTTAACACCTCCACTTCTATGGATTAGCCAGCACTCGGCAATGTTCCAGGTAATATACCGTAGCCACCTGTTCGAGTATATCCTCGTTGTTGCCATCACCCAACGCCGGGCTTTCAGCGCCTGGAAGCAGCTTTTGTGGTCCGGTACTCTGGAACATTATCAGGCGACACCGGAATTTCAAAATATCCTTCGAGCCAAATTGGGAATTCCAACTATGGTTTTTGCGACTGCTATGACTACCACAGTCACCGTTTATGGTATCGTCAGGGGTTGCTTATACGGTGGTGGCGAATTTGCGGGTAAAGCATTCTGTGGAATGTATGCGGTCTCAAACCCTATGCTGACGTTTTGGGTTCTCACAGTATTCCATGCTATTACGATTTGGTTCTTGGCCCTATGGCTGGTGATGCGAATTGTCCGCGAGGGCAGCATGCCCGGCGTGAAAGCAGTTGTTCCAATGTGGCTGACTAGTGCTGGGATTCCGATTCTCTGTAGGTATCTTGAATGGGGTTGGCTTTCGGATCGACCGGTTTTTGTAATCCAGATGGTCGTCATGATTTTGGCAATAGTTGTTGTTTTCGAATTTCGGGGGAGAGCCAACCCCAATGAGGTTGCGCTGAACTGAGGCTTTGACACGGCTTCTCTCAGGGGCACAGATCGGTGCCATCATCCAAGAACCCGGGAGATCCATCATGCAAAAGACCAAAGGTTACGCCGCACCGGCTGCAAAGGCTCCGCTGGGGCCGTTTGCGTTTGAGCGCCGCGATGTCGGCGACCACGACGTCGCCATTGATATCAAGTTTTGTGGCATCTGCCACTCCGACATCCACCAGGCGCGGGACGAGTGGGGCGGCGCCACGTTTCCCATGGTGCCCGGCCACGAGATCGCCGGGGTTGTCACGGCCGTTGGGCCGAAGGTCACCAAGTTCAAGGTCGGCGACCATGCGGGCGTGGGCTGCTTTGTGGATAGCTGCCGCAAATGCCCCCAGTGCGAAAAGGGGATCGAGCAGTACTGCTCCGGCGGGCTCGTGTTTACCTACAACAGCAAGGAACACGATGGCACGCCGACCTATGGTGGCTACTCAGACAAGGTGGTTGTGAAGGAGGACTACGTTCTCCACATCCCGGCGAACCTGCCGCTGGATGCCGCCGCGCCGCTGCTGTGCGCCGGCATCACGCTTTACTCGCCCCTCATGCACTGGGGCGCCGGTCCGGGCAAGCGCGTCGCCATCGTGGGCCTCGGCGGTTTGGGGCACATGGGCGTGAAGATCGCCCACGCGCTGGGCGCGGAGGTCACGGTGCTGAGCCACTCCATGAAAAAGCAGGACGACGCGAAGCGCCTCGGGGCGGATCATTTCTTCGCGACGTCGAACCCGGAGACATTCGGGAAACTCGCCTCGAGTTTTGATTTGATGGTCAACACGGTGTCGGCGGACATTGACCTGACGCCGTTTGTGACGCTGCTGAAGGTGGACGCGACGATGGTGGTCGTGGGCGCGCCGGAGAAACCAGCCCCACTGGGCGTCTTCCCGCTCATCATGGCGCGGCGCAGCCTCGCGGGTTCGTGTATCGGCGGCATCCAGGAGACGCAGGAGATGCTCGACTTCTGCGGCAAGCACAACATCGTCTGCGACATCGAGAAGATCGCGATGAGCTACGTGAACGAGGCCTACGAGCGGATCCTGAAAAGCGATGTGCGGTACAGGTTCGTGATCGATATGGCGACGCTGTAGCGACCGGCAGGCAAAGGCGGGTGAGTTTCGCTTTCAAACCGCTGCACCCCCTGCACCGCACGGACCTGCCCGATCCGGGTCTTGCCCCAGCCTTTGGACCCGGTTGAGAGGGGGGAGGGGGGGGCAGGATGATTTTGCACAAGTTTATTATTTTCAATGATGTGGATTATTTCGGGGCGTGTTTAGACCGATTTAAATCGCGCCAAATTGTCTGCTTGAACCGATCCAAATGTGCGTGAAAGTGCACCTTCCTTCGCCCGCGACGGGCGAGTTGGGAGTGCGAGAAGGGTGGTTTTGTGATGGCCGGTTGGTCATCCAGTCATTTCAAAGAACAGTGCGTGATGCAGGGTGGGGTGCCCCTGCATTCCTCCATTCGTATCACAGGCGAAGTCGACAGATTTGGAGGTCGGGTGACTTAAACTGAAGATGGGTTTAGCACAGGGAAAACGGTTTGCCTATTCCCTTACAGCCTCTACGGACCGCTTACGGACCCATGTCATAAAGTTGGTGGGGGCAAGGGTATGATCCAGGGACCCTGGTAACACCATATTCCAGGGACATGGTAACAGTTTGGGTTCCCTGGGAAAACGGTCTTGGGAGTGGGTGACAGAATTTTGATAGGGGCTTTGAACTGCGGAGCATACGGAGGACGCCGGGAAGGGCCGAGTGCGTGGCGGTCTTGACATTGCGTCCTTGCACTGCCGAAGCTAACAGATCAGTTTTGAATTCTGCGCACAATGTTAATGTGATTGATAAATAGATTTGGCACATCGATTTGAGAGATTTAGGGCTTGGGTCCACAGATTGGTGGAGCCAGAATGGTTTGACCAACTACAGAGTCGATTCTACAGATGGCTCGACTCTAATAATCGGTTTACGGCAATTGACCCGCATTCTGCGATACGCAGATGCGGACGTGACAATTGGGAATATGCCGAAGACGGTCGTACTCTCGTTTTTGTGACCGAAATTCTGGTAGAGCCACAGTTTCAATATGTTCTCTATGAGTCATCCATTAAGTCGTGGCTGCCGCCCAACGACCAAGTAAAGATACCAGATGAATTGAGGCGGCAAATTGCAGCCAAAATTGCCAAATTCCTAACAGAGGAGGGGCATAGGACCATAGTGGTGCCATTCGAGTAGTCGCTTCAGTGCCGAGAGGCCGGAAATTCTCCTGCTACCAGATTGAGCGGGAACAAGCGGATTGAATGCGTTCCTGTCCCGACATTCCTTTCAATAACCCTTGTTCGCGTGGTTTCGATTTCTTTTTCGGGCGTTGAAGTTTGATCGTAAAAGCCACCCATGCCCGGTTCAAATGTCGGTATCTCCACGGACGTGCCGTTTAGCTCAGGTTTGCCAATCATTGTGAGTTCATCCGCAGGATAGATAGAGCCAAGTTTTGCCATTTTGAAAATTATTATACGCGCAGGGTACGCAATTTCCCCCGACCATGCCCACTCCACAAGGTTCTTTGGACCGGGCTGGAGTACGCCATTTGGATCATCCCAGAAAAGTTGGGACTCCATAGGCAAACTGGATTGGCGGTCTGCTTTGAGTACTGAAACGGTTCGCGAGCCAGTTTTCATTCCTGATGCCGAGTTTGTGGGAGAAATGTGCTTCAAGACAACAAGATTGCCCTCGAATGAAATGTCCCGGAATCGTTTCGACTCTGGGCTGCCGTTCACAAACCATGAGCGCTGGGTGTCCAGGTTCGTTCGGCGACGGATGGGAGGCAGCAAGGCATTGTATACGAATCCAGTGCTTCTTAGCTGATCCGCGCTAATCTTAAAGCTCACATAATCAGACGGGAACTGTCCAAAGACTTGTTTGTAGATCGTGCCATCTTTGTGTACCCAGAACTTGAGAAGATGGTCGAGGACGTAGGGCACGGATTTCGACGTGCCATCGTCGGCAACTCCAACGGCAGACAGTAGCCGTGCCTCCACGAACAACGTTCCGCCGTCATAGGCGACGTTAATGCGCCGGATGGTGTGCAAGCTAATCAGTTTTTCGTCACCGTCGGTATCGATCCCAGGCGGGCTGTTTTCCATCTTTAGAAAGCCCGGCGGTACGGTCGTTTTGGAGATCACCTGATACGAGTATTTTGCTGTTCTTAGGGCGTGCAGTTGCCTGTCTTCTGCACGAAAGACACACGCTGCGTCTGGACTAAGGAGACTGTCTGCCAATGCGAGCAAATCGGCACTGCTCGTTGACGCAGTATCGGCAACTACGCGATTGGGAATGCACAGCATTGCGGAAATGAAGCCAATAAGGAAGGCCCGCCTGAAGGTAAGAGACAGTTTGTCGAATTTCTTCATGGCACCCACTGATATGAAATAAATTTGTTTCGGGCGGAATCTACAGCACCGGAAAATACGAAAGACAACCGCCAAACAGCGGGGTGTTAAGGAGTGGATAAGGGCATTAAATCGCGGAGAACGCCGAGTAGAATCGAATGCGTGAAAAATGGTGCCAGGCAATAGTTGAGCTGATCGTTTGGCAGGTTTTGAGGATGGGGGCAGTCGTTCGGTTCAACCACGTTCGTGGTTGTGGGTATGGGGCGTCGTGGTCCGGGGGCTGGCGCGCCCCGGCTATTCATGTTCATCCCCGTTGGGGATGGTGGGGGCAAAGCCAACGGAATGACGCAAAGGTGCAATGACGCAAAGGATTCACAACGGGATGGGCTGTTTTTATCGGCGGCGCGACACGAGGGGGGCGGCGCGGAGGAACTGATTAGCGGCCGCTTCCTCGAGCATCCAACGGGCCATTGCGCGATAGGAGACGGGCATCCAGGTGTTGGGCGCACCGGCCCAATCTCGCGATGCGACCGGGGGCTCGTCGCGCCCTTTTGAGTTCAGTCCGCCCCGGACGAGGGTCCATCGAAGGGAAGAGAATGCGCCGCGACCGAGTGCGTCCGCCACGGATTGTTGCTCCCTGGCTCCGCGACCAATGATACCCGGAAACCATGAGAAGAGGCGCATGAGGAAACTGGCCGGCTGCCCCGGTGACGAGGACAGGAGGGTATTGATCACAACGACTCGGTCAACCCTCGCAGCGGACATCGCCTGCTCCACCGTGTCCATGTTTGCAGAGAGCAAGGCCGAGGGATCCTGGCTGGTGCCTGTGACGCCGAGGGCGGTCAGAACGGCGTCGGCCCCGGCAAAGGCGGCTTGCAGCGCAGCCCGGTCGGAGAGGGAGGTGACCACGGCAATCCGGGAGCCGGGCGGCACATTGGTGATCCGTTCCGGTCGGGAACGGACAACGGCGGTGAAACCGATTCCCTCCTCGCGGCAGACGGAGAGGATGCCCTGGCCAAGCCCGCCGGCAGCGCCAAGGACGGCTACGTGGCGAGGGCGCGGGCCAGGGTGATTTTCAGGAAGTAGTTCTGTCATCGAGTCGGGTCCAGTCATCTTCATCCTTCGCTTCGCTTAAACCCTTAATTGAATCTAAAGTCGGGACCGGCACGCGTTCAGTCCTGAAACAAGGTGTTACCAGGGTCTTAGGATCATACCCCGATCCTAACCTCGCGTTGGCTTCTCATGGGTCTAGAAGGGGCTGTAAGGGGTCGTGGGGGAATAGGCAAACCCTTCCCAGCTGTGGCAGGCTGCTTTCCATCATGAGAACATTCTGCCAAAAGCTTCTTCAAACCGAAATTCCGTCGGGACACCCCCCACCCAATGCACCAGCGCACAAATTGCGCGTTAACCCTTTTGTTACCAACGATCAAAATCAGAAAACACCTTGCAATTTCACGGTAACAACTAGAATTAATGCAAAAATTCGTTCTCCAACATCAATAAATTCAACACGGAACGTCCTCCTAATTCCACACAGAATTTTCGGCGAAATGTGCTTCCAAAGCCCAATAAAATCAATGCGGAAGGAACGAATAATTACCCACGCAAAAAGCGCAGCTAAACGGAGGGAAAATGCTACTTCAGCCCGTACGCCACGACGCTGTTCCAGGTGCCCATGTAGACCTTCCCGTTGGCGATGGTAGGCACGGCGAACTTGACCCGGTCGCCGGGCAGGTCGGCTTCGCCATTCATGTTGCTGTGGTAGAGCAGATCCATGTTGTCGGCGCGGTAGGCATAGAGGGCGGCGGGGGGACCGGGGTTGACCATGCTGCTGCGCTTGGAGACGGCCCACACGATGCCGTCCTGGTTTCCGTTGGCGGAGATGGACGGGATGGCGCCGGGCCAGAAGAGATAGGTGCTGGCGGTGGCAACTGGGTCGGTGGTGAGCCCATCGCTGGAAACACCATAGGCGCGGGGATAGGCGCCTGCGGGGCAGACATAGGCGTGGTTATTGAAGTACGCAAAGGATCCCCAGACGTTGGTGATGGAATTGGGAAGATACTGGACGATCTGGTTGTTGTCGGTCTCGCGGAACTTGCCGAGGTTGTCCCGATCGAGTACGAACAAGTCGGGTGTCTTGCTGCCGGCAATGATGAGATTGGACGGGGTGCCGGATAGTCCGCTGACCAGCATGGCACCACAGGTTCCGAAGTCGCGATCGGCGGCTTCCATGTAGGCCTGGTTGTAAGGGGTGAAATAATCCACCACTTGGAATTTGGTGCCGGAAGGGCTCAGCTTGATGATACTGTCGGCATAGTCTTGTCCCCCGGTATTGGCATTGAAGGTGCCGTTGCCAACATTGGCGTAGATGTTTCCGTCTTCATCGGCGGAGAGGGCGCAGCCCCCCTGCCAGACACCGCCCTTCACCCCGGTAGGGGTGGTGGTGAAACTCCGGAGGAGGCGCAAGGTGCGGGCGTTGTAGCCAAGGATAAATCCGTGGTAAGCGTTGTGGTTGCCATGGGCCCCGAAGGCGACATAGACGACGCCGTTTGAAAGAAGCAAACCGGCTCGTTGGTTTTCGAGCAGTGGGTCAAAGGTAATGGTGGGTTGGTTGCGGCCACGGATGGTGGCGCGGATGGCGACGGGGCTGCCAGGGCGTTCGCGGCCCGAAGTGATATCCAATGCGTGGAGACGCTGGGCGTAGCGGCCGTTTTCCTTGGTCTTGGCAACGACAAAGAGGGTTCCCGCAACCCTGTCGATCACGGGAGTGCCCGTGATGCCAATTTCCGGCCAGATATCCTCGGTTCCGACGTCCTGGTAAGGTATGGTCGTGATTCCGCGGGCGGGATTGATGAACGAGACTTGCCACAGGGGGGTGGCGTTTTGTCCGGCGGTTGAGTCAGCGTCCAATGCATAGACACTGTTGTGTTCGGTGGCGACAAACAAGACGTTGTGGACGCCTTTGTTCTGGATGGTGAGGTTTGAGACATAAAGCGGCTGCGCATGAACAAAACCGTCCACGGGCTGCGAAAAGAGCTTTCCAAAGGTGGCGGGGTTTACGTTGGCCGGGGTCAGGGTAACCTCCTGGAGGTTCTGGCCGGTGCGGGCGTTGTCGTTGTGGTAGGTGAGGACGTCCACCTGGGCAATCGCCGGCAGGGCGAAGGCAGCCAGTGTGGTGGCGAGGGCGATGGTGAGTTTCATTCGGGTACTCCGTAGGGCGGAAATTTCGGCGTGAGACTCGTTAAGCGTCCCTGCGGATGCAAGGGAATACGCGGCGCTAACGTCGTGCGCTTCGGAGAAGAAGGACCATGAATACGGGTCCGCCGATGAGGGCGGTGATGATGCCGACGGGGATTTCGCTGGTTTGGCGGATGGGGGCTCCGGCTGCGGCGAGGAGTTCGAGGCCGCGCCAGCCGAGGAAATCGCAGGCAAGTAGAAACACGCCGCCCCAGATAAGGGAGAGGGGGAGGAGGAGGCGGTTGTCGGCGCCGAACATGAGGCGGAGCGCGTGGGGAACGACAAGGCCGACGAAGCCGATGGGACCGCTAACGGCGACGACGGCGCTGGTGAGGACGGCGGCGGCGAGCATGATGCGCTGGACGGCGCGGGACACATCGAGGCCGAGGTGCGCGGCGGTGGCGGGGTCGAGGCTGAGGAGGTTCATGGCGCGGGTTTGGAAGAAGAGCACAATGCCGGCGACGGCGACGATGGGCGCGACGACGGCAAGCTGGCCATAACCGACGATGTCGAGACCGCCGAGGGCCCAGACATACATTTGTTGGACGCGCGTGAAATCGGCAAAGAACTGAAGCAGTAGCATGAACGATGTGATGATGACATTCAGCATGACGCCGGCGAGGAGGAGGCTGACGGCGGAGAAGCGGCGCGTGCGCGCGGCCATGACCTGGAGCACGGTGAGCGGCAGGAGGGATCCGGCGAAACAGAGGACGGGAGAGAGGTACGGGGCGGTGGCGGCGGCCTGAAGGCCGGCGAGGGCCGCGAGCATCTTGCCGAGGGATGCGCCGGAGGAAATGCCCAGTACATAGGGCTCGGCGAGGGGATTGCGCAGCACGGCCTGGAAGGCGAGCCCGGCGACGGCGAGCGCGCCGCCCACCAGCAGGGCCAGGAGCACCCGGGGAATGCGCGTGCCCCAGAAGACCATGGCGTCGGTGGTGGGGTAGTCGGCCCATGGCGCGGTGGCGATGGCTGTTTTAAGGTTTATCTGGCCGCCAATGAGAGGGATTGTGGTTCCCAGCGCGATGGCCACAAGGAGCGCAAAGGTGACATGAAGGGCCAGGCGGCTGGCGGTGAGGTTTGCCGGGCGCGTCATGGGAAGTCCACCCGGACGGGGCGATGGGGGGTGGATTCCACGGTAAGCGGCACATCGTATAGTTTGCCCAATAGTTCCGCGGAAAGGATGTCGGCGGGGACGCCGTCGGCAATGAGTTGTCCGTTGTTCATGAGCACCAACCGCGATGCCCATCGGGCGGCGATGTTGAGGTCGTGGAAGGTGGCAATGATCGTTGTTCCGCCGCGGCGGGCGTCGGCAAGCAGGTTCATGATCTGCCACTGGCGGCGGAGATCGAGGAAGGAGACGGGTTCGTCGAGCACAAGTATGGGGGCGCCCTGGGCGAAGGCGCGGGCCAGCAGCACAAGCTGTTGCTCACCGCCACTGAGGTTGCCGTATAAGGTGGCGGAGTGGTCATGGAGACCGCACTTTCTCAGGGCGTCTTGCGCGGCGGTGATGTCGGGCGCGGAATCCAGCGCACCGAGGCCTGCATAGGGATGGCGGCCCATGAGAACGACTTCGAGGACCGTGAATGGAAAATCGATTTCTGATTTCTGCGCGACGAAGGCGATCTCGCGGGCCACCTCGGCGCGGCGCATGCGGCAGACCTCCGCGCCACGCAGCGAAACCGTTCCGGCGTCGGGGTGCAGGAATCCTGTGAGGAGTTGCAGCAGCGTGGATTTGCCCGCGCCGTTGGGGCCGGCAAGGCCGATGAACTCGCCGGGTTGCACATCAAGCGAAAGGCTGTGGAGGACCTCGCGGGCGCCATAGGCGAAGCGCACGTCGCGGGCAGAAATGATGGGCGCAGGTTGAGTCATGGAGTTGTGTCAAACGCTATCAGCGCGCAGGACGCAAACGGAGATTTCAGCGATGGATGAGTTCTTCGAGTTTCGTGGCGGTTTCCGGAAGGGCCATGCCGGGGACGGTGAGGCGGGGATTGGTGATGAAATAGACGCGGCCAGATTTGACGGCTTTGAGGGCGGGCATCTGCTGCCATACTCTCCGCTGCGATTCCGTGGGGCTGGTTTCCTCGCCGCCGGCGGTGAAGGTGGTGTCGATGATGACGTCTGGATCGGCGGCGGCGAGCTGCTCCTTGCTGATGACGACGGAGGGATGGGGGCCGGGGGGGGCGGCATTGGTGGCGCCAGCGGCAATCAGCAGGTCGTTAAAGAAGCTGTCGGTGCCAGCCACGTAGAGGTTTTGCAGGCTGCCAGCGTCGCGGGACTGGATGACAAGCACGCGAGCACCGGGTTTGCCCGATGCGCGTTGGGCGACCTCGGCGATTTGGGATTTGAGGTTGGAGACCATTTGTTCCGCAGCGGTGGTGCGCCCGCAGGCCGCGCCCAGGGTTTGAATGGCTTCGTAGACCTGCCGCAGCGAATCGGCCGGAATGAGTTGGGAGGCGATGTTCAGTTTGGCGAGTTTGTCGGCGAGTTCCTTTTGGGAATCGAGCAGGATTACGACATCCGGGCGAAGGGACAAGATGCGTTCGATGTTGGGGTTCAGCAGGCTCCCGGCGTGGGGCCGAGTGGCGGCCTCGGGGGGCTGCTTGCAGTAGTCGCTGACGCCGATGACCATGTCACCTGCGCCCATGGCGAAGAGGAACTCGGTATGGCTGGGGACGAGGGAGAGGATTCGCGTGGTGGGTAAGTCGCCCGCGGCGGCGAAGCTGGCCGTGGCGAGCAGCAGGAAAAACAAAGCGCCCGTACACAATCGGTATGCACAGGCACGAAAACTATTGGGCATCATGACGCCCTTGTTGCTACTTTGCGGTGACTTCGTGGCCACGTAGCTCGGAGGCAACGATGGCGTCGAGGGCCTGGGCCAGTTGCCTGGTGACGGGGCCGGGCTTGCCGCTCTTGCCAACGGGTTTGCCGTCGAGGCGGGTGGCGGGCATGATGCCCATGGTGGTGCTGCTGATGAAGGCCTCATCGGCGGCGGCAAACTGGTCGGGGGTCACGGCCTCCTCGCGGATTTCGACGCCGGCCTTTTCGGCGGCCTCGAACACGAGGGTTCGGGTGACACCTGTGAGGATGTGCGGGCCGGTGGGGTGAGTGTAGACGATGCCCTCGCGCACGCAGTAGGTGTTTGTGGCGCTGCCTTCGGTGACGATGCCGTTGCGGACGAGAAGCGCCTCGAAGCAGCCTGCGTCGGCCGCGGCCTGCTTTGCCATGACGGCGGGCAGGAGGCAAACTGATTTTATGTAGCATCGGTTCCAGCGCTCGTCGGGCTGGAGGGAAAGGGCGATTCCGGTTTCGCGCTGCTCCCTGCTGTAAACGGGCGCCTTGCGGAAGTAGGCGACGACCGATGGCTCGATGGCGTCCTTGGGGAAGAGGTGGTTGCGGGGTGCCACTCCGCGGCTGACCTGCTGGTAAAGTATGTACTCGTTGGTTTCGTCGTCCACCAATTCGTTTTCGGTGGCAAGCTGTTCGATGATGGTTTTCCATTCGTCGAGGCCGGGTCCGCCGGCAATGCGCAGGTGGGCACTGCTTTCCATGAGGCGGACGAGATGGGGCTCGAGGCGGACGGCATTTCTTCCGTAGAACTTGACCACTTCGTAAACGCCGTCGGCGAACTGGTAGGCGCGGTCCTCGACGGAGGTTTTGGCGTCGGCGAGGGGAAGGAATCGGCCATTGACGTAAGCCATGTTGCGCATTGCAGGAAAACACCCTTTCGAGGAAAATGCTCCTTAAGTGCCACAATCAGAAAGGCCAACGCATTCGCGGGGGCGCGGGGAAAACTTGCAGGAGGCCTAAAAAAAGAGGACGCGGTGACGGAGGCTGCCCTTGAGGCGGCCAAAGGTGAAGCCAGTGCGCCAGATGAGGTCGTAGATCCGGCTTTTGCGGTGGAAAGGGTGGCCGGTGGCGAAGAGCTTGGCAACAATGATGGCGGGGAGGATGGCGAGCATGAGGAGATTGCCCCATTCGATGCAGACCCGGCGGCCCATGCGGTGGTGGTGGCGGGCAAAGATTGTGGCGGCGCCTTCGCCGTATTCCAGGGCCTGGCGCCAGAAACCGTCGAATGTGTTGCGGAACTTGTGGCGCACGGATGCGGTTTTGCAGAGGGCCATCCTGCCGCCGAGATCCAGCACACGCCAGATGAGGTCGGCGTCTTCGCCGACGAGAAGTTCCTCGTCGAATCCACCAGCGCGGAGGAAGGCCTCTCGCCGGAATGCGGCGTTGGCCGTGGCAAAGAAGGGAGGAAAGCAGAACACGCCATTGAACAATTTTTCCTGGTCGAGGATGCCAGCAACGTGGGCGAAGAAGGCGACTCCGCGGGTGTGGTCAAAGCCTTCGATGTGGCCGCCAGTGCAAAGGACGTCGGGGTGTGAGAACGGGGCGATGAGGGCCGCCAGCCACCCGGGATCTGCGACGCAATCGCTGTCTATCATGGCGACGATGGAGGCGCCGGCCCGGGCGACACCGGCGTTGCGAGCCGCGGCGGGACCGCGGCGGGAGCAGGGTTCGACGCGGATTCCGTACTTGGAAAGCGCGGCGGCGGAGTTGTCGGTTGAACCGTTATCCACGGCGATCACTTCAAAGGTTTGTCCGTTCGGGAGGGTCTGTGCCAGGACGGATTCCACGCAGCGGCAGACTTCGTCGCGGCGGTTGTAAAAGGGAATGACGACGGATATGGCGGGAGGGCTCATGGTTTTGCCTTCCGGTCAAGGCGGCAAACAACCGGCATCGCGCAAAGGACGACAAGCATGACGAGGATGGCGACGGGCAGCAGGAAGGCTCCTGCGATTGTGACCAGCCATGGGTCGTGCCAGCGGGCATTTGTGCGCCAGTGGGAGCCGTTGCGGCTTTCAAAGAGTTCCGTGTTCATTCTTCGAACCGGTGGTAGTCGACCGGGGGCGGGGCCTTGGCCAGGGTGCGTATGGTAAACCACAGTGCCCGGAGGATGTTGGTGAGATGTGATGCCGCGAGCATGAGGGCGCTGGGGATGCTGCGGCGGGTGACAACGCAGTTGAGTGCTGATCCGACACGGATTCGCCAGCGGGGAAAGAGTTCAAAGTAATAGCGGGGGAGAAATTCCGGCGCGGCCACAGCGTTGTAGTGGCGGACAAGGTCCGTGGCGATGGCGAGGCGCTTGCCGAAGGTTGTGGTAAGGGCCTTGCGGGCATTTGGTGGCGGGATGCGCTGGAGCTCGGCATTGTCGGATAACAACAATGTGTCGATTTGCGCGTGGGGGAAGAGTTCGGTGAGGCGGTCGTAAATCCTGCGGACAGCCACCGGGTTGTCGCGGGCGACGAGGGCAATACGATGGATTTCGCGAAGGGCGTCGGGTGGTATTGAGGACTGTTGCTCATTGGGAGGGGGCTTGGCGAAGAGTTCCTCGGGGGGGCGGCCCATTCGTCCGTCCAGAAAATCCTTCACTGCGCGGCGCAGGGCGTTGGCTTCGCGATGGCGGCCATCGGCAGCGTAGTTCGAGGCCAGGTTCAGGGTGATCAGGCAATGGCAGAAAAGCAGCCAGGCCCGCGTGCGGGGTGGTGCGTAGCGGCGGAAAAAGTAAAACGCGTTGCGGTTCCACATGTAGCCGCTGATGACGGCGCCAAGTGCGCGGCGGTCATGGTAGCTTTCGTGGCCGACGCGCGAAGCCCCGCACCCAACGACACGCCAACCCGCGCGCTTGAAGCGAACGCCCCACTCCATGTCGTCCCACATGAAATAGTAGGCGGGGTCCCAAAGGCCGACCTGGCGAATGGCATCGGTGCGGACAAGTGCGGAGCAAGCCGCCACGTAGTCGGCCTCGAAGAGGGGAGCATCGTCGAGGGCACGGGTGGGGCCCTCGCCGAGACGCTCGGGGGAGCCGATGGACCAGGGTAGCAGCGCACCCACTTCCTGGGTGTGGGCTGGCTCGTCAATTAGTAAAATGGCGGATCCGCTCATCCCAATCTGGGGGTCGGCAAGCGCCGGACCCAGCAACCCTTCGAGGGCGCCTGGGTGAACGTAAACATCGTTGTCGAGCAGCCAAAGGAAGTCGTACTTCTCCGGGGCGTTCAGCCCGTGGCGCATTCCGCGGTTGAATCCGCCGCTGCCGCCAAGGTTTTCGCTGTTTTCGAGAATCCTGACCCACGGATGCTTCTCGCGAACCATCTCAAGAGTCCCGTCTGCGGAGGCGTTGTCCACCAATACTGCGTCGAAGGAGCGAGTCCCGCAGGCCTTGAGGCTCGTCAGCATTGTGTCGAGGGCGTCGCGTTTGTTCCACGTTACGATTACAGCAAGGATTTTGGGAGTTTGTGGGGAGGGTGCTGTCATTTTCGGCTGCGGGGAACCTGTGGTTTCCACGCCTGGCTACTCGTGTCCGAAGAAATCCGGGATGGAGTGCGTGACGTTGCGGCGGGGGGCGGCAGACAGTTCTGCATTTCGCGCAACGCGATTCACTGTGCGTGCCAGCAGGTCCACCGAACCGGCACATTCGCGGTGACGGGTGATAAGGATGCGGCACCCCAGGCCAAACTCGCGAAGGACTTGGGTGGCCGCGGTCTCGGCGAGGTGGGGGCGGTTGCAATCGTGGCTGAGATGCAGTAGCGCCACACAATGAGGTTTTACATGGTGGGATTTTTGGAGGATCAAGCGCAGCGCCTCGGCGCCCTGCTCGTTGGAGAGGTGGCCCCACTGGCCGAGGACGCGCTCGATCTGCCGCGGATGGCGGTTGCTCTGGCGCTCCATCGTGACGTCGTGGTTAAACTCCAGGGCCAGCAGATCGCAGTTTGCCAGGGCTTCGGAATGCTCGACGGGGAAGTAACCCATATCGGCGGCGTAGCCGATGCGAACAGGTTGCGAATCAGCTATCCCAACTTCGATTACAAATCCGTGGGTTGCGGTCGAGTCATGGGGAAGCTTAAGCGCAGTAACTTGGATTCCTTCGACGGGTTGAAAATTCGCATTGTCATAGTGATTGACGTGGCCTGCGTCGTGCATCTTGCGAAAAGCAGAATTCGCGCCAAGCTCGGGCAAGTGGCCACGATGGGCCCAGAGCTGGACATGGTTGTCTTTCAGGATACGCAACGCGGACGGCATGTAGTGGTCGCCGTGGGTGTGCGTGAGAAGCGCGGCTGTAAGCCGATGGGGTGAATCGCAATCCGGTTGAGGAAGGTCGGTGGACTTCTTGCGAGATGCGCCGGCGCGATGCTCGCGCCAATACTTGATGTCAATTCCCTCGGCGCGAAGCAAACCCACGAAGGTCTCCGGGGGCAGGCCGAAATCAATTAATAAGTTGGCCGTTGGAGTGCGAAGCAGCATGCAGTTGCCACTGCTGCCGCTGGCCAGAAAGTGCATGGAACACCGGGTTGCCCCGCGGTGGGAACTGGAACTGGTCATGAGTGCGACAATAGCGCGCATTCGTGGGTCGTCAACCCGGATATTCGGGCCATGATTCGGGCCGGGATTATAAAATCGCCTTGCCGATTGAATTGCGTTTTGAGAGGGATGGACCCGAATAGAAGAATACTGGAGGTGGCGCTCATGGGATTGGTTCAGGAATTCAAGGAATTTGCGGTCAAGGGTAATGTGGTGGACCTTGCGGTTGGCGTCGTGATTGGGGCGGCGTTTGGGAAGATTGTCACGTCGCTGGTGGAGGACGTTATCATGCCGCCGATTGGGTTGGTGTTGGGGAAAGTGGATTTCTCCAATCTGTTCATAAATCTTTCCGGCAAGGAGTACGCTTCACTTGCGGATGCCAAGAAGGCTGGGGCGGCCACCCTGAACTATGGGCTCTTTCTCAACAACGTCATTGGTTTTGTCATCGTCGCTTTTGCCATCTTCATCGTGGTCAAGGCCATCAACCGTCTGCGTCGTGCGGAGGCAGCCAAGCCGGCCGAGCCGGCGAAGCCTTCGGCGCAGGAAGTGCTGCTGACGGAGATTCGGGACGCGATTAAGGGTCAGAAATCGTAATTCGAATTAGGATTTAAGCAGTCCAAGGGCCAGCAGTTCACTGCGAATTCGCGTGGAGTTTTTCTCACCAATAGGCGTCAGGGGCAGGCGAATATCGCCGTTCATGATTCCCATCATGGCGAGGGCGGCCTTGACGGGAATGGGATTGGTTTCGCAGAAAAGCGCCTCGGTGAGAGCAAAAGTCTTGTAGTGGATGGCGCGGGCGGTGTTCCAGTCGTTGCGATCCACGGCGGCCATCATGTCACTGCAGTGGCGGGGAGCCACGTTGGCGAGCACGCTGATGGCGCCCTCGGCGCCGAGGCCCATGAGGGGGAGCGTAAGGTTGTCGTTGCCCGAGAGGATCGTGAGATCGCAGAGCGAGCGCAGTTGCGACACATAATCCATGGACCCGCTGGCTTCCTTGATGGCGACGATGTTGGGGTGGCCGGAGAGACGCGCGACCGTTTCGGGGCTGATGGAGACGGCGGTGCGGGCGGGAACGTTGTATAAAACCTGGGGGATGGCCACGGCGTCGGCTACAGCCTTGTAGTGCGCGTAAAGTCCATCCTGCATGGGCTTGTTGTAGTAGGGGGTGATCAGGAGTGCGGCGTCGGCGCCCCATTCCTTCGCGGCCTGGGTGAGGGAGATGGCTTCGGCCGTGGAGTTTGAGCCTGTGCCAGCGATGACGGGGACGCGCTTATGGGCGAACTTGACGGTCAGGGCGATGACCTCGTGATGCTCGGCATGGGTGAGGGTGGCGGATTCGCCGGTGGTGCCGCAGGGGATTAGACCGCTGGTGCCATTCTCGATCTGGTATTCGACAAGGCGTTCGAGAGCGTCTGCATCAACTTTCCAGCCGCGGAATGGTGTGGCGAGGGCACACATGGAACCCCTGAAATTCATTTTCGGCCCCTTCATATATTGAACTGTTTTGAGTGCCACTACCCTTCAAAGTCCGCGCGAGCAAATTCACAACCCAGTTTTTCCGAGTTTGCCAGATGACCTGACGGTATTTATCCCAATTTCTGAGCCCTCCCATTTTTGGGGCAAATCTTCCGCCACTCTAGGGGCTTCAATTAGGACGGAATTGGTACTAATGGGTAGCGCCCTACCCCAAAATCCGGGTAGTCCGTTTCCCAAACCAAGCAAATTCGCTATTCCTTTGTGGCGATTCTGAATGGAAACCATTGTGATTAATGGAATTACACTTCCCCAAGGGATTTGAGAGGCTAGGATTAATTTTTGCTCATAAGCATAAGTTTTGTGCAGTTGTGCGAGATTTTTGGCAAGTTGTCCTTGCGTTAGTCGTCGTAATAGTTAACTAAATGCATCGTTTCAGATGGTGGTTCCCATTTGGTCCCTGTTGAATCGAATCATTTGGGCTCTATTGCACGACACCTTGGTCAGTAGCGGGTTTATCGTTGAAGATGGGCGCTTGTGAAAGCGTCGGCAGTCTCCCCCCGAAGTTCATGGGACTGCGGACGGTTTTACAAGGACCTTAGCTCATCTTTTATGCGGAGACCCCGTCATGATTACGCAGTCGGCATCGATAACAGGCGGTCGATTTGGGAAGTTACATCGACTGATTCCCGCGACATTGGGATTGGCCCTGATGATGGCCGTATCCGGCGTGAACGCTGCCACGGTGGCGTCGTGGACAAATGCTTCCCTGAACGCGTCCGGCAGCATTAGCGCTGGCACTGGAACAGGGACGATCACCCGCGGATCTGGCGTGACCTATGTAAACACGGCCAACGTACACCGCAGCACCAGTTGGAATACGACAGCAGGCGGTTCCACCGCCCCGACATTCGGCAACGACTACGTGGACATTGCCGTTGATACAACGGGGTACACAAACATCACCCTGCTTTTCTCCGACCAGCGCGACGCAAACGGGCCGGCGCGTGAAGACGTCTATTACAGCACCACTGGCACGGGCGGCACCTTTACCATCGTGGGTACAGCGCCAATGTTTACGCCTGCCAACGGCACCACGAATGCCCGCACTGTGGACTTGAGCAGCATTTCGGCCATGAACAATAATCCCAACGTGGTTTTCCGCATTCACGGTTACAATGCAGCCACCACCGGTGGCTATCTCCAATTCTCCACCATCAGCGTCACGGGTTCGTCCGACAAGTTCTTCATCGTTGATACGGCAGACACCATCGTTTACAAATATAACGAATCCCTTGCGGCCGCGGCAAATTGGGCTACGAGTGCCGCAAACACAAACGCAACCGGGGTTGCAGCGGACGACACCTATGTGTACGTTCTGGATTCCACAGACAAACAGGTCTATCGTTACGCCTACACCGGGGGAACCCCCACAGCGTCCCGCGTCCTCAGGACCACCGGCGGCGCCGCCCTTGGCGCGACCCTGAACTCAGTGGCGGTCTACGGTGATGAATTGTGGGTCGCGGATGACAGCAACAATATCATTTACAAGTATTCGGTGGCGACGGCCTTCGGCGGCGGGGGAAACTACAGTGCCACCTCAAGCATAGCCTTTGCTGGTGGGAATTCCCAATCGCAAGGTCTGGCGGCGGATGGCGCCTACTTGTACGTTCTCGATCAAAATGATGACCTGATCTACCGCTACGACAAGGCTGCAGGAGGAACCCCTACGGCGTCGCGTCCTTACAGAACCACCGGCGGCGGCGCCGTGGGCACGGGCAACGGAATTGCAGTGGATGGGGACGTATTGTACGTTGTGCAGGATGCCGCCACGGACACTGTCTATACATATTCACTCACGAATCTCTACACGGGCACGGGGAACCTCAGCGCCACGGCACAGACGAACCTGCCGGCCGCAAATGGAAATCCTGCCGGTATTGCGGTTAATCCTGCCCCGGCGGTATCCTCCATCACGCGAGCCGATACCAGCCCAACTAGTTCCTCCTCGGTCACCTTTACGGTTACATTCAGTGAATCGGTGACAGGAGTTGGCACAGGGGATTTTTCCCTCGTGACAAGTGGCGTGTCCGGCGCATCCATTACTTCGGTCAGTTCCGACAGCGGGAATGTTCGGACAGTCACAGTAAATACAGGCTCTGGCAACGGGACCATTGGCTTAAATTTTGTGGACGATGATTCCGCCCTCGATATTGGCGCCATTGCGGTCGGCGGTACCGGCACCGCAAACGGCAATTTTACCGGTGAGGTTTACACAATCGACAGGACGGCGCCGACCTGTTCATCCGTGAATCGTGCCAGTTCATCTCCGACAAATGCCACGACGTTGAATTTCACCGTGACCTTCAGCGAGGCGGTTTCGAACGTAACCGCCGCCCGTTTTGCCAAGACTGGGACCCTTTCCGGTGTGGGGACCATTGGGACCCCAACAACGGGTGATGGTGGAATCACCTGGACAGTTCCAGTCACGGGTGTTTCGGGCAATGGCACTCTTGGGATTGACAAGACCAGCAATACTGGCGTTGCCGACACAGCGGGAAATGCCCTGACAGGCGGAAATGTGACCGGCCAGCAATATACTGTGGATCAAACGGCCCCAACCTGCACCTCCATTACCCTGGCAGACACAAATCCCACAAGTGCCACCACGCTCAACTTCACTGTGACGTTCAGCGAAGCCGTCACCGGCGTCGCCGCCGGCAGGTTCACAGTCACGGGAACTCTCACTGGAACCATCGGCACACCCACCACCTCTGATGGTGGCACGACATGGAATGTCCCGGTGACCGGAGTAGCGGGTAACGGGACCCTTGGAATTAACAAGACCAGCAATACCAGTGTCACCGATTTGGCCGGCAACGCGCTCACCGGAGGAAATGTTACGGGGGCGCTGTACACGGTTGCCACCGTTGACAAGTTCTTCGTTGTGGATACGGCGGACGACACGGTCTATCGTTACAACGAATTCTTTGACGCAACTACAAATTGGGCGACAAGCGCCGCGAATGGCAGCCCCACGGGTATTGCGGCTGACGATAGCTATGTTTATGTGCTCGACACGACGGATAAGATAGTGTATCGCTATGCTTACACCGGCGGGACAGCCACGGCGTCGCGTGTGCTGCGCGATGAGGCTGGTAATGCCCTGGGCGCTACTCTCAACTCCATCGCGGTGGACGGAGATGACCTGTGGCTGGCGGATGATTCAAACAATCAACTTTTCCGCTACTCCATCGCCACGGCTTTTAGCGGTGGTGGCAACTACACGGCCCTTACGGTTTACAATTTCGGCTTCGGCAATTCCCAGTCGCAGGGCCTTGGTCTGGATTCAACCTACCTGTATGTTTTAGACGCCCAGGACGTTGTTATTTACCGGTATTCCCGTGCCTCCGGCGGAACGCCGACTGCGTCCCGCGTATTCCGGACGACAAGTGGCGCCGCGATCTCGGGCGCCAACGGCATGACCGTTGAGGGTGACAACGTCTACGTTGTTCAGGACGGAGCCACCGATGTTGCGTACCGGTATTCCCTGACAAGTCTTTATACGGGCAGCGGCAATTTGAGCGCCCTGGAGGAATTCACCCTGCCTTCGGCGAATGGGAATCCCGCGGGTATTGCCGTGAATCCCAACCCCGCGGTTTCCTCGATTGTTCGTGCGAGCGCGAACCCGACCACGGCGGCAAGCGTTACCTTTACAGTAACCTTCAGTGAATCAGTAACAGGGGTTGGTACGGCGGATTTTACTCTCGTGACCAGTGGCATCACCGGCGCATCCATCACCTCTGTAAGCGCAGATTCCGGCCAGACCCGCACTGTGACCGTAAATACCGGGACCGGAACCGGGACCATCGGGCTGAACTTCGTGGACGATGACAGCGTTGTCGACGGCTCCAATTTGCCAATCGGCGGCACCGGTGCGGGCAACGGCAATTTCACAGGTGAAGTCTACACGGTCGACAAGGTGGCGCCCACCTGTCTCACCATCACTCGCGCAGACGCGAATCCCACCAACGCCTCCACGGTCAATTTCACGGTCACATTCAGCGAAGCAGTCACAAACGTTACCGCTGCAAGGTTCTCAAGGACTGGAACTCTTTCGGCCACCGGAACAATCGGCACCCCCACAACCTCCGACGGAGGCACCACGTGGAATGTCCCTGTAACGGGTGTTACTGGAACTGGAACTTTCGGAATAGATAAGACTAGCAATACGGGCGTAACGGACACCGCTGGCAATGCGTTGACCGGTGCCAATGTGGTGGGATCGCTGTACAATATTGACCAGACGGCACCAACCCTGACTTCCATCACTTTGGCAAATACCAGCCCCACCAGTGCCACCACCCTGAACTTCACAGCGACTTTCAGCGAGGCCGTCAGTGGCGTGGTTGCAGCAAGGTTTGCCACGGCTGTCACCGGTGGAGTTACCGGCACCATTGGAACCCCGACCACGTCAGATGGCGGTATCACCTGGAACATTCCGGTTACTGGTGTCTCTGGTTCAGGAACTCTCGGCGTAAACAAGACGACCAATACGGGAGTCACAGACTCAGCAGGCAACGCACTCACGGGCGGCACGGTCACGGGCTCTGTTTACACAGTAGACACTGTCGCTCCGACAGTAAGCTCGATTAACCGGGCAGATGCCGACCCAACCAATGCGACCACTGTGAATTTCACAGTTACGTTCAGTGAATCGGTGACTGGTGTCTCCGCGAGCAATTTTTCCGTGGTTGGTAGCGGCGTGACGGGAAGCCTTGGCACTGTGACAGGCAGTGGCACAACTTGGAATGTGCCGGTGACAAGCGTTTCGGGCAATGGAACGATAAAGGTTAACCTGAGCGCCAACCTGTCCAACATCAAGGATTCCGTTTTCAACCCTCTAAGCGCGGCATTCACCACCGGCCAGAGCTACACAGTTGATCAGGTTGCCCCCACCGTAAGTTCCATCAATCGCACAAATACAAACCCGACGAGTGCGACCACGGTGAATTTTACCGTCACGTTCAGTGAGTCGGTGACAGGCGTAGGTGCGGGCAACTTCAGCCTGGTTGGTAGCGGTGTGGCCGGAACCATCGGCACCGTGACAGGTAGCGGTACCACTTGGAATGTCCCGGTGACGAGTGTGTCCGGCAATGGGACGCTCGGATTGAACAAGACCAGCAATACCGGCATTTCGGATACTGCTGGTAATGCCCTTAGTGGCGGCACCTTTACGGGACAGGTTTACACGGTGGACCAAACCGCGCCGACCCTGACATCCATTACCCTGGCCAATACGAGCCCGACCAGTGCAACAAGTCTGAATTTCACGGCCACGTTTAGCGAGGCGGTCAGCGGGGTAGTGGCCGCCCGTTTTGCCAAGACTGGAACTCTTTCTGGCACAGGTACCATTGGCACGCCAACCACAAGCGACGGCGGCATAACATGGAACGTGCCTGTAACGGGAGTTTCTGGAACGGGAACCTTTGGCATCGACAAGACCAGCAATACCGGAGTCGTGGATACGGCCGGCAATGCGCTTACAGGCGGCACGGTAACTGGCGCACAGTATTCTGTTGATACGGTTGCGCCGACGGTCAGCTCAATCAACCGCGCGAATACGGATCCAACCAGCGCCACGACCGTGAACTTTACGATTACCTTTAGTGAGTCCGTGACGGGTGTCTCTGCGAGCAACTTTGCTGTCGTGGGAAGCGGTGTGACGGGTTCCGTCGGAACAGTAACTGGCAGCGGCACAACGTGGAACGTACCGGTGACAAGCGTGTCGGGAAATGGCACGATCAAGGTCAACCTTAGCGCAAACCTTTCGACCATTAAGGATTCCGTTTCGAATCCTCTTTCCGTGGCCTTTACGACAGGCCAATCGTATACAATCGACCAGGTGGCACCGACTGTGAGCTCCATCAACCGGACCAACACAAGTCCCACCAACGCAACCACCGTAAACTTCACGGTGACATTCAGTGAATCGGTGACCGGAGTCAGTGCTGCCAACTTTAGCCTCGTGGGCAGCGGAGTCACGGGCAGCATCGGGACAGTTACTGGCAGCGGCACGACCTATAACGTGCCGGTATCGAGCGTTTCCGGCACTGGGACGCTGCGCCTGGATTTAACGGCGAACCTTTCTTCGATCCGCGACTCGGCCTACAACCCGGCCAGTGCAAGTTTCACGTCGGGACAGAGCTACACCGTGGACCAAACGGCTCCGACCTGTGTGTCGATTACAAGGGCGGACGCAAATCCGACCAACGCGACAACCTTGAATTTTACGGTAACATTCAGTGAAGCGGTGAGCGGTGTGGTGGCGGCCCGTTTTGCCAAGACGGGAACACTTTCCGGGACCGGTACGATTGGCACACCTACAACCAGTGATGGTGGTGTGACATGGAATGTTCCTGTGACCGGCGTTTCGGGCACGGGCACACTTGGCATCGACAAGACCAGCAATACAGGGGTAACCGATTCGGTTGGAAATGCCCTGACAGGCGGAAACGTGGTTGGTGCGCAGTACAATGTTGTCACCATCGAAAAGTTCTTCGTAGTGGATACAGCGGATACGACGGTTTACAAGTACGACGAGTCCTTGAACGCGACAGCAAACTGGGCAACCAGCGCGGCCAACGGGAACCCAACTGGCATCGCTGCAGATGACAGTTACGTCTATGTCCTGGATGCGGCGGATAAAATCGTTTACCGGTATGCATACAGTGGTGGCACGGCCACGGCTTCACGCGTGTTGCGTGACAACTCGGGGAATGCTCTGGGCGCGACCCTCAATTCCATCGCTGTGGACGGCGATGACCTTTGGGTGGCGGACGATTCCAATAACCAATTGCTGCGTTACTCCATCGCGACCGCATTCGGCGGCGGTGGCAACTACAGTGCTCTGACACGCTATGCGTTTGGATTTGGCAATGGTCAGTCCCAGGGCATGGCGTTGGATTCTACATATCTCTACGTTTTGGACGCCCAGGATGTGGTGATTTACCGTTACTCGCGTGCGTCCGGTGGTACTCCGACCGCTTCCAGGGTTTTCAGGACCACGGGTGGCGGTGCCATTGCTGGAGCGACTGGTCTGGCAATGGAGGGCGACAATGTCTATGTTACCCAAGATGCTGGAACGGATGTCGTGTACCAGTACTCCCTGACAAGCCTGTACACCGGCACTGGCAACCTGAGTGCGGTTTCTCAGACAAACCTCCCGGCAGTCAATGGCAACTCTGCGGGAATTGCGGTCAATCCCAATCCGACGGTTTCTTCCATCGTTCGCGGTGGCTCAAGTCCAAGCAGCGCATCCAGTGTAACCTTTACCGTGACGTTTAGCGAGTCGGTAACAGGCGTGGACTCGTCCGATTTCTCATTGGTGACCAGTGGTGTATCAGGCGCCTCGATTACTTCTGTAAGTTCAGACAGTGGCACCACCCGCACCGTGACAGTGAATACGGGCACGGGGTCCGGAACAATCGGTTTGAACTTCACCGACGACGATACAGTTGTCGACATCGCCAATGTTGCGATCGGTGGCAATGGTGCCGGGAACGGCAACTTCACCGGCGAAGTCTACACGATTGATAGGACTGCTCCGACTTGCCAGACCATTACGCGTACAAACTCAAATCCGACGAACGCGACGACGCTGTCCTTCACGGTTACTTTCAGCGAGGCTGTGTCTAATGTCACAGCGTCCAATTTCACAAAGACAGGCACGCTGGCAACAACGGGGACCATTGGCACCCCGACATCTTCCGATGGCGGCATTACCTGGACTGTGCCAGTTTCCGGTGTCATTGGCAACGGCACGCTTGGAATCGACAAGACAAGCAACACTGGAGTCACCGATTCGGCAGGCAACGCCCTCGCGGGCGGCAATGTGGTTGGAGAGCAGTATGCTGTTGATCAGACGGCCCCGTATGTCATCTCCATAACGCGGCTTGACGCCAATCCCACAAACAATATTTTTGTGTCTTACCAGGTTGTTTTTAGTGAGGACGTGACTGGGGTTGATGCTGGGAATTTCAGCCTGGCCACAACGGGTGGCATATTCTCCCTGCCTCTCGCCGTTTCAGGATCTGGCACAACCTATACGGTAACCATTGGTGAAATCGGAAATGGGACAGTACGGCTTGACCTAGACCAGAACCTGTCAGGAATCACAGACCTTGCGGGCAATCCTCTTAACACCCCGTTCACCACAGGTGAATCCTATACCTTGGATCAGACACGACCAACCTGGTCGTCGATAACTCTTACGGATACCAATCCAACCAGCGCATCGACCCTGAGGTTTACGGTCACAATGAGCGAGGCGGTTACCGGGGTGAGCGCTTCGAACTTTACCAAAACCGGAACCTTATCTGGAACAGGAACCATAGGAACACCGACGTCTTCAGATGGAGGAGTTAACTGGATAGTTCCCGTGACAGGGGTAACTGGCAATGGAACCCTTGGGCTTAATAAGACAAGCAACTCTGGTGTTCAGGATCTTGCAGGTAACACTCCCAATAGTGGAAACCTGACTGGCTCGTTGTACACGGTGGACCAGGTTGCGCCGACGGTTAGTTCCATTTCGCGGGCAAATACAAGTCCGACAAGCGCCACCTCGGTTGGCTTTACGGTGATTTTCAGTGAGACCGTGACGGGTGTCGCCACTTCCAATTTCACTGTTGTGGGAAGCGGAGTCACCGGAAGCGTTACAGGAATCAGTGGTTCTGGCACGACCTGGACAGTGACGGTTTCCAGCATCTCAGGAACAGGCACTTTGCGCATCGATCTGGATTCCAACCTGTCTGGCATACAAGATACGGCGACTAATCCGCTGGCAGCAGCATTTACCAGCGGCCAAAGCTACACCATCGACACGGTGGCCCCCACGGTCAGCTCGATCACGAGGACGAATTCGAATCCGACCAGTGCGACAAGCGTCAACTTTACGGTTACATTCAGCGAGGCTGTAACCGGCGTTTCCGCCTCAAACTTTGCTCTCGTGGGCAGCGGTGTGACGGGAACTATAGGAACGGTAACCGGTAGTGGAACGACCTGGAATGTTCCGGTGACCAGTGTTTCTGGAAACGGCACACTGAAGGTAAACCTTAGCGCAAACTTGTCCGTAATCAAGGACGGGTCTTCCAACCCAATGACGGTGGCCTTCACGACTGGTGAAAGCTATACTGTTGATACGATAGCACCGACGGTTAGCTCCATCGTTCGCGCTGATGCCAACCCGACAAGCGCAACATCAGTGAAATTCACAGTGGTGTTCAGTGAATCTGTCACAAGCGTTACGGCCAGCAATTTCAGTTTCGTTGGTAGCGGGGCGACAGGAACAATCAGTTCTGTGACGGGCAGTGGAACGACTTGGACTGTAACTGTGGGCAGTGTGTCTGGAAACGGAACGCTGGGTCTTAACAAGACCAGCAATACCGGTGTTTACGACCTGGCAATCAATGCGCTAAGCGGTGGAACGGTTGTTGGGGAGCTTTACACAATCGACCAGACAATCCCGACGGTCAGTTCCATTGTTCGCGCGAATACCAACCCAACAAGCGCAACAACGGTCAACTTTACGGTGACATTCAGCGAATCGGTCACCGGTGTCAGTGGAGCAAACTTTACGGTAGTCGGCAGCGGTGTCACAGGTTCTGTCGGAACCGTGACGGGCAGTGGCACAACATGGAATGTTCCGGTAACCAGCGTTTCGGGCAACGGCACGCTTCGTGTGGATTTGACGGCCAATCTGTTGTCGATACGTGACTCAGCATACAACCCGCTCAGCGCGAGCTTTACGGCAGGCCAGAGCTACAATATTGATCAGGCAGCCCCGGTGGTCAGCTCCATCGTCCGTGCGGATGCGAACCCGACCAACGCGACAACGGTCAACTTCACGGTGACGTTCAGCGAATCGGTGACGGGTGTTGATGCGACGAACTTCACGGTCGTGGGCAGCGGCGTAACAGGCACGGTGGGTACTGTGACCGGCAGTGGCACGACTTGGAACGTTCCGGTAACCAGTGTTTCGGGCAACGGCACGCTTCGTGTGGATTTGACGGCCAACCTGTCGTCGGTTCGTGACTCAGCGTACAACCCGCTCAGCGCGAGCTTTACGACGGGCGAGAGCTACACGATCGACCAGACAGCTCCGACGGTCAGTTCCATCGTCCGTGCGGATGCGAACCCGACCAACGCGACAACGGTCAACTTCACGGTGACGTTCAGCGAGTCGGTGACGGGTGTTGATGCGACGAACTTCACGGTCGTGGGCAGCGGCGTAACAGGCACGGTGGGTACTGTGACCGGCAGCGGCACGACCTGGAATGTCCCGGTGACTTCTGTCTCCGGTACGGGAACTCTCCGTGTGGATCTCGACCAGAACCTGTCGAACA
>JAIBAT010000074.1 GCA_019695055.1 Candidatus Sumerlaeaceae bacterium
AGAGTGGGGCGCGATGCGCTCCACTCCTAAAACATATCCATTTCCGTCAGTTCCGTGGGCAGACGCCCGGCCGCCGGTTGATCGAGGAACCAGTCCACGCGCCCGCTCGAGGGAGCCACAAGCTGCGCGGGCAAGGCTTCCGTCCCCGACGACGGGGCCAGAACTTCCTTAACAATCTCGGCCTTCTCCGAACCAAGAGCCAGCAGCAGGATCCTCTCGGCATTATTGATAAGCGGCAGGGTCATGGTAAGGCGTCGACTCGCAAGTTTCTCTACCATGGGCGCGGCCACCAACGCTGTTTTCTCCTCCAACACATCTGTCTTGGGAAACAGCGAAGCCGTGTGGCCATCCGTCCCCAGGCCAAGAAGAATCAAATCAAACCGTGGCAGGTTGTTCTCTATGGTCCCAAAATCACCGAAAAAAGTCTTTATTTCCGCCTCGTAGGCGGCAGCAGCCGCGTCCGGGTCCGGATCCTCTCCCCGCATGCGATGGAGTTGCTTCATCGCCACACGCACCTTTGACAGCATGGATTCGTGGGCCATCCTGTAGTTGCTCGCCTCGTGGTCCGGCGGAACGGGCCGTTCATCGCTCCAGAAAAACTGCGTCGAGGCCCATGGCATGCCGCCCCGATATCGAAAATTGTCCGCCAGCAGCGAGTAAAGCGCCCGCGGTGTCGCCCCGCCGGCCAGTGCAACTGTAAACAGCCCTCGCTGGGCAACGGCATTGCTGGCTATGCGCAACACAAGGGCCGCCGCCGACTGCACCGTCTCCTCCGCAGTCGGGTAAACGTGAATCTCGCGAATTGTCACTTCACCCCCTGCCTACCCGTTCCACCATTTGCGTCCATCCTTGTCGAGAAGCTGGTCGGCCGCTGCAGGCCCCCACGAACCCGCCGGGTAATTGGGAAACTCCCGGGGGGGTAGTGATTTCCACACATCCAAAATCGGGGTCGCAATCTTCCACGAGGCCATCACCATGTCGGCCCTGTGGAACAGCGTCGTGTCGCCCGTCATGCAATCGTACAGCAGGCGCTCGTACCCAGTGGCAGTGCTGCTGGAACCGAAGTCCCGGTAGTTAAATTCCAGCTTGACGTTTTGCAACTTGATCACCGGCCCGGGCGTTTTTGCCTTGATCTGCATGGTGATCCCCTCCGTCGGCTGGATGTGCATGATCAACCGGTTGGGTTCAAGCTGCTGGACCGGAGTTTCATTGAACAGCATCAGGGGTGCACGCCGGAACTGGATCATGATTTCGGTCTTTCGCGTGGGCAGACGCTTCCCGGCCCGCAGATAAAAAGGGACTCCCGCCCAGCGCCAGTTGTCTACAAACAGTTTAATGGCCGCGAAGGTCTCCGTGGCGGATGTCGGCGAAACGCGCGACTCGCTGCGGTAGCCGGAAACAGGCTCCTCGCGGGATCGACCCGGTCCATACTGACCACGCACCGTCCGCTGCAGAACCTCCTCAGGGAGAAGCGGACGCACCGCCTGTAATACCTTTACCTTCTCGTTTCGCACCGACTCGGCCTCGAACGAAGCTGGTGGCTCCGCCGCAATCAGGGCCAGCAACATTAACATGTGGTTTTGCATCACATCCCGCAACATACCGGCTTCCTCAAAATAGGGGCCCCTGTCCTCCACGCCAATGTTCTCCGCAACAGTGATCTGGACATGATCTATGTACCGGCGATTCCACACCGGCTCGAAGACGCCGTTCGCAAACCGAAACACAAAAAGATTCTGGACCGTCTCCTTCCCCAGGTAATGGTCAATGCGGTATATCTGACTTTCTTCCAACACCCCCGTGACGCGCCGATTGAGTTCCAGGGCCGATTCTGTGTCGTGGCCGAAGGGCTTTTCGATGATAACCCTGCGCCATGCTCCGTTTTCCTGTGTGGCAAGGCCGGCAGCGCCCAGGCGCTCCACGATGCTCCCAAAAAAGGACGGCGGTGTGGCAAGGTAAAACAGACAATTGCCGCGTGTATTGTGCCTTGGGGCCACCTCGTCAAGGCGCGCCTTCAGCTTGTCATAAGTGGCCGGATCGTCAAACTCGCCTGCACAGTAATACGTGCGTCTCGCAAAGTCCGCCCATATACCGGGATCAAGGTCTTGCGTGGCAAATTTTTGCATGTCCTCGCCAAGTTGGTTTCGGAATGCGTCGTCCGTAAGGTCGCGACGAGCCACGCCAACAATCGCAAAATCCGATGGCAACAAACCGTAACACCGCAAGTTGTAAAGCGCCGGCAGCAGCTTGCGTTTCGTCAGGTCGCCCGATGCGCCAAAAATGACAATGGTGCAGGGATCGCCGGGGCACTCATCGCAATCATTACCGGAAGGCACCGGGGGCAGGGGATTGTCGGGGGGAAGGCTCACTTCTTCGCTCCAGGTTCAACATGTCCCCCAAATTTCGACCGCATGGCGGAAAGCAATTTCTCGGCAAAGGTGTGCTCCTGTCGCGAGCGAAAGCGCGTGAAGAGCGCTGCGGACAACACCTCCGCCGGCACCGCCTCTTCCAGTGCGGTCTGGATCGTCCAGCGCCCCTCGCCCGAATCCGCAACGGTTCCCGTGAAGTTCGACAGATCCGCATTCTCGGCGAGCGCCATGGCCGTCAGGTCCAGCAGCCACGAGCTTACCACGCTTCCGCGCCGCCACAGCTCCGCAATATCTGCCAGGTTAAGGTTGTAACGCTGGCTCGCCGGCAGCGATTCCTGCGCGGCGCACTTCATAATGTCGAATCCCTCGGCATAGGCCTGCATCAGCCCGTACTCGATCCCGTTATGGATCATTTTGACGAAATGTCCGGCGCCGCTGGGTCCGCAGTATAAATAGCCCTCTTCCGCCGTGCCTGCCCTGCCGGCACGTTCCTTCGACGGCTCAATGCCGCTGCGCCCGGGTGCCAGTGTCCGAAAAATCGGGTCCAGGTGTTTGGCCGCCGATTCCGGCCCGCCGATCATGAGGCAATACCCCCGATCCGCACCCCAGACTCCGCCGCTTGTCCCCACGTCGAGGTAATGAATCCCGCTCTGTGCCAGCATTTCAGACCGCCGGATGTCGTCCTTGAAGAAGCTGTTTCCCCCGTCAATGAGCATGTCTCCGCGTTCAAGCAGATTGCCAAGATCCGCAACAACCGTCTCCGTAATGGGCCCCGCCGGCACCATCACCCAGACCGCACGGGGCGCGGACAACTGCGTCACAAGGGCCGCCAGCGAGTCCGAGCCAGTCGCGCCCAACAGGGCGAATTGCTTTATCGTTTCCGGATTATTATCAAACACCACGCACTGGTGGCCACCCGCCATGAGCCTCCGCACCATGTTGCCGCCCATGCGGCCCAATCCCACCATGCCTAGCTGCATCAAGAATTCTCCCGTTGCGTTACATCATGAAAGCGAAGCGCCGAATGAAACGATTGCACATCGGCCTGTCGTACATCAAGCCGCGGGCGGTGTCTTCTTCGCACCCGGGGTGCCGATCATCGCGTTCATCATTTCCAGCGGGAACGGAAAGATGATCGTCGAACTCTTTTCCGCGGAAATCTCGGTGAGCGTCTGCAGGTATCGCATCTGCATCGACATCGGGTGTGCTGCCATCATGTCAGCTGCCATGACCAGCTTCTCAGCGGCCTGATACTCGCCCTCGGCCCCGATGACTTTTGCCCGGCGCTCGCGCTCCGCCTCGGCCTGGCGGGCCATGGCGCGCTGCATCTCCTGCGGCAGGTCAACCTTCTTGATTTCCACAGCGGTCACCTTGATGCCCCAACTGTCGGTCTGCTTGTCGAGGATGGACTGGAGTTCCATGTTCAGCTTCTCCCGCTCCGATAGCAGGTCGTCCATTTCCTGCTGTCCCAACACGCTCCGCAATGTGGTCTGTGCCATTTGTGACGTGGCAAAGAAGTAATCCTCCACCACCACAATAGCCTTCGCGGGCTCCAGCACCTGGAAATAAACGACAGCATTGACGTGAACCGACACGTTGTCGCGCGTGATGATGTCCTGGGGGGGCACGTCCAGCGTCACGATCCGCAGCGAAACCCGCCTCATTTCATCAATGGGCTTCCACACAATGATCAGTCCCGGCCCCTTCGGCTCCGGCAGCAGTCGACCGAGGCGGAAAATGACGCCGCGCTCGTACTCCTTCAATATCTTGATGCACGACAACATGTAAAAGACGACGATGATGATGGGTGTGAGCCACCAGTTTTCCATGAGAAGTCTGAAAATCATAGCGCGGTCTCCCTGATTTTTAGTTTCATCGGAACCGTC
Source organism: Candidatus Sumerlaeaceae bacterium (assembly GCA_019695055.1). Lineage (GTDB taxonomy): Bacteria > Sumerlaeota > Sumerlaeia > Sumerlaeales > Sumerlaeaceae > JAIBAT01. Next base: position 4,256 of record JAIBAT010000074.1, read on the forward strand.
CGACAGCCACCGGCCTTATGCCAGAAAATTCCGCGCCGGAATTGGGCGCATTAGTCGTCCACCAAATCCTGCACGAACACCTCGATGCGATCCACGGTGAAATTTCCGCCTTCCAATGGCGCATTCACGCCAACACTGAGCGTGTCCAGCAGGTCGCAGGCAATCCGCAGATCTCGCCGCGATGTGCCGCTGTCTCCCGGCCCCGGATCGCCGTAGATCTTCGGCATCTTGCTGGTCAGGGTTCCGCCTATCTCGGGCCGGATGTCTGGGTTCAGCGGTGTGTGGAAAATGTGGGTATACCAGCCACCGGCTTCCAGTGCGGTCCGTTCCGGGTTCAGGCACCCAATTCCCGGCAGCAACTGCTGCGCAATGGTCGCGTTGGCGCCCGGCGTCGAGCCACCGGTACTCCAAGCCCCGCCGATCTCGAATTTGTTTCCCCAGCTAAACCTCACCGTCCGCGACCGCATCCGGAATTGTGCGTTCATGTTGCTCGCCTGGGTCGAGGTGATGTGCCAGCGCACCTTGTACTGCTTCCCCTCCTCGACGCGCAGGTAATCTGCGGCCGTTACGTCGCTACCCGGATTCAGCTCCCGCGTCACCACCGCCAGTCGGTTCGCCGGCACCAGCGTCGAGTCCATCGTAAACCCGAAGTTCCCCTCGCTGTAAGTCGGCAACGGCGTGTTGGGATCGCTATCCACGGTCGCCGGCAGCGTGGGATCAGCATTCAGGATGAGATTCTGGATTTGCGGATCACCGCCCCCATTCGCAGCCAGGTTGCCCGGGGTTAGCAACGTCGGGGCAAACACCTTGTCCGGCGTGTTGTCATCGAGTGCGGACTTGGGATAAGTTCCAATCCAGGATTCCGCCATCGCAATGTAACCATTGTCCTGCGGATCGATGGCATAGGCCTCAAACCCTCGCTGAATGCCCTCGAAACTGGCGTTCGAAGCAAGGTATGGCACGTCCACCGGGTCAAAATCCACACGGTAAAGCGAAGGCCGCGCGGACTGGTTTGTGGGCCGAAGCTCCAAGGACCACTGCTGCGTGGTGCTGTCGGCGTTCACATGGCTGAAGACCTCCAGGATGGACGCCTGCGCGAATCGCGTGCTCAGCCGGCACCGGAAACTCGGGATCGTGTTGAGCAGGGCGGGATTTGTCTGCCCCCCCGTAAAGATATAGTATTTCCCGCGGACATAGTTGGCCACCCCAACCGCCGAGTATGGCAACCACTCTGTCTGCGCGGCCAGCACCCCGGTGACACGAAGCCGCGAGGCACTGGCACTTACATTTCCGCGATAGGAGGTCGTGCCAGAATCGTAACTGGGATTGGCCAACCCCACCTGATTGGTCCCAAACGCCACCCATCCAGTATCGGCCCCCGGCGCCTGCACCGCCCCGGTCTCGAACTTGTCCCTGCGCGCGAAATCCACCGTCGACGCCAGCCGGGCAAGGAAACCGTCCGTGTCACCCCCACCAAAGGTACCCTGAAACGGAGTTCCGCCAGTCGGGAAAAGTCCCGTCGTCATTCCCCCCACATAGGCGTTGAAATTCGCATCCACCAGGATGGCCATCGGCGTGTCGTCACCCGCGCCCCCGAAGTAAGTGGAGTAGCGCAGGTTTTTCATCGTGGAATCGAAACTCGCCACAAACCCGTCCACACCCGCGGCCCGCGAACCCTGGAAAGCATTCTCCGTGGGCAGGTTGTTCGAGCTCGTGGTCCCCGCAAAATACACACTATTGTCCGAGCCGATAGTCACACACTGGGCCGCGTCGCTGTTGTTTCCACCAAAGTACGTGGAGGCTATCAGGTCATCGCCCGCTGGCAGAAACCGCGAAACAAACGCATCGTAAGTACCGCCAGCCTTGTTGGTTTGAAATTCATTGGTAACAGGATAATCCGACGAGGCAGTATACCCCACAACCACGGGCGCAGAAAACTGCGCGTCCACCGCCACCCCGGTACCTACGTCCTCGCCCGTCCCACCCAGATAGGTGGAATAGGTGAAATTGCTGCTTGGCGATGACGGAATTTTCGTCAGAAACGCATCCGTCCCTCCATTCGCGAAGGAATCATACGCGTTGCGCGTTGGGAACAGCGTCGACTTGGTGAATCCCGTCACGTACGCACTGCCGCCCGTATCCAGCGCAATGCCAAGCCCGGCATCCTCGCCATCCCCGCCAATAAACGTCGAGTAGGAAAGGCTGCTGTCCGAGGCCTTGATGCGTAGCGCAAAGGCATCGCCATTGGTTCCATAGAAACCCTGAGGGGCATTCTTGGTCGGCCAATCCAGAGAGAAGGTTTCACCCGTGATGTAGGGATTGTTTAAGCTGTCGAGCACCAGCCCATTCGCCACATCGTTGCTGCCGCCGCCGATGCGATGCGAGTACAGGCCGGACGAACCAGCCGCATTCAGCTTGGCAATGAAGCAATCCATGCCCCCAAGGGGGCCGAACGTCTTTGAAACCGGAAAATTGGCGGACGCCGTCGAACCGCAGATATAGGCATTGCCACTCGAATCAATGGCGATGCCGTTGCCCTCGTCCGCGAGGCTGCCACCCACATAGGTCGAGTAAACCAACGCTGCTGCGCCAGCCACACCAGGCGTCAGCTTCGTCACGAACGCGTCGCCACCCGTGTTATAGGTGGTATCGTAGCTGCCCGCCTTCGTGGGGAAGGCCGTTCCCGCGGCGCCGGTGGCATAAATGGCCCCAGTCGAGTCCACGGCAATCGCATGGACCTCGTCGTTCCCCGTCCCGCCAATATAGGTGGAGTAAGCCAGCACCGGGTCAATGACCAGCGGTCGGGTCCGGTCGTAGTCCCCGACCCGCAGCCCAACGCAGCCCCCCTCCCCAAGGTCATAGCGGGCCTCCACCATGGTTCGCCCGGCCACGCCAGTCTGGTAGGCAACGGGCTTGTGCATCACAAGATCCCGTCCGCCCAAGGCGACAACAAGGTTTCCCCCGCTGTCGAGAGACAACCCACGTGCCCCGTCGATCGCCAGCGCGATGGCCGCCGGATCAGCATTCGGCGACACTTCAAAATCATATTCCATCTGCCGGTTCAGCCCATACGCGACCAGACTAATGCCTGGGTAGAGGCCGTCATAGCGAACCTTGGCAAACATCGGAGCTTCCTGCACCCACTTCGTCTTGTCGTTCCCAATCAGGTAATTGGCGCGAGCCGCGAGAGGCTCCGCCGCCTTGGGCCAAACCCCATCCCGGGCCCCGACAAACCGAATCTCGATGGCCGTGCCCGTCGTCGGCGCGGAATCCGCGGCCATACGCCCCGGCGAGAACCTCCGATCCGCCCCTGGGCGCGCACCCGGAAACCCCAACACAATGCCCCCCGATTTGAGGGCCACATTGTAGTTCTGGCCGTGCCCCACATAGTGCGCCTCGGGCCCGGCCTGCCCGCGGTTTTCCTCAAAAACCAGCGGCAGGTTCAAGTAGTCGGCATTAGCCGGACCTGCAACCTGTGAAGCAGACGATGGAAATGCGGGGTGCGGAACGGAAACAATAGCGGCCAGAACGGCCGCCAAGACTGACTGGCGAAACAGCATGGTGCGATATACCAACCCTTCCTGATATTAACGGCACTTCAGCAAGTGCCGCCGCCGCGCGACCAAAACAAACGGCCCGCAGCTCTGCTTGAATCTGCATATAAACGGGTACGGCAGTACCGCGCCATCGGCCCGAACCAGCCTGAGAGGCCTTTTCAGGACGCTGGCGCAATACTGTTGCGTTCCCTTCGTTTAGCACTACAGCTTTCACTCAGAGTTTCTTGAGGGTGTTGCCGAAATATGGCACCCCCCGCCAAACTCCATATGTTCTTAACAGGAGGGTCTCAATTATGCCTGTTCGAATCACTGGTCGTCACCTCGAAGTCACCCCCGACATCCGCGAATACCTCGAAAGGAAATTGCCACGCATCGAGAAGTACTCCGATCGCTCCCAGAGCATGGAGTTTGTGCTGACAAAGGACCGCTACCAGCACAAGGTGGACCTGCACCTGAAGGACGGCCCCATTTCCGTTAAGGCCGGTACGCAGGATCCTGTGTTGCTGCGTGCCATTGACAGCCTCATCGACAAGGTGGAGCGCCTGCTGAAAAGCAAGTGGGCCAAGCTCCGTGGCGACACCAAGCGCAAAGGTCCACCCCGCCGCTCCGCCACTCCCATAGCCGAGCTGGCGGAGATTGTCGCCTCGGCCAAGCCCGGAAAAAAGAAGTCAAAATCTGCCGCCAAACCATCCAAACGCCGCGAAGCCCCCGAGGAGGTGGGCAAGCTTGGCGTGCTGGTGTTTCACCCCGAGCCCACTGAAACGGAAAAAATGAGCGTGGAGGAAGCCGCCGAGGCGCTCTTCTTTCGCGACGAGAATTTCCTCTGCTTTTCCGAGAAACCCTCCGGGCGCCTCCTCGTGATCTACCGCCGCAAGGACGGCAATTTCGGACTCATTGAGCCACGGTAGTCCGGCGCCACCTGCTGAATGGTGATTATTGAGCACTGACGCGTCGCCGGCCACGGCATCTCCCCCCGCGCCCGCGTTGTCGTGGCGGGCATGGTGTGTCATCGTTTTTACCGTCGCATTTGCCGTGCGTCTTGTCTGCCTCTTGAATTTCCGGTCATTGCCGTTCTTCGAGAACCTGATCGTGGACTCGTACCAGTACGACGCCTGGGCGCGACGCATCGCGGCTGGCGATTGGCTGGGAAACGGTGTGTTTTTTCAGGCGCCCCTTTACCCCTATTCCCTTGGCGCCATCTACGCCGTTCTTGGGAGAGATCTCTTCTGGCTGCGCTTCGGCCAGATCATCCTTGGCGCCACAGCCTGCGTGGCTTTGATGCACGCCGGCCGCGGCTGGTTCAATCGCACCACTGGTATTGCAGCAGGGCTCATGCTGGCACTGTACGCCCCTGCCGTATTCTTTGACACCCTGATCCAGAAAGCCGTCCTCGACGGGTTCTTCATGGCCCTGATCCTGGCCCTGTTGCCATGGGCGTGGACCCGCCCTGCATGGTTTCGTTTTGTGGTGGTAGGCACCGTCCTGGGTCTCTTCTGCCTGTCGCGCGAAAACGCGCTTCTCTTGTTGCCCTGCGTCGCGGGGGTGGCGCTGCTTGATCCCACCCTCGGGCCAGCTGCCCGCCGCGCCGGTCTTGGCGCGCTGATCCTTACCGGCGCCGCCCTGCCCATCCTTCCCGTTTACGCGAGAAACGTCCACTTCGGTTCGCGCACCGCCATCACCACCTACCAGATGGGCTTCAATTTCTACCTCGGCAACACCCGCGGTGCCCAGGGGATTTATGGCCCGCTGAAAGCGGGCCGTGGGGACACGCGCCATGAGGAGGCCGATTCCCGCGACGTGGCGGAAAAGGCCGCCGGACGGAAACTTACGGCCGACGGAATCTCCTCCTTTCACTTTCGCCGCGCCCTCGACGAGATCGCCGCCGCACCCGGGGAGTGGCTGCAATTGCTTGGTCGCAAGGCGCTCCTCACCGTGAACCGCATCGAAATCATGGATGGCGATGACATCTATTTCTATGAACAATCCTCGCTGTTGCTGCGGCTCCTCAACTCCGTCTGGAATTTCGGCCTTCTGTTTCCCCTTGGCATGGCGGGAATCTATTTGGCGCGGGCACAATGGCGGCACCACGGGATTCTGCTCCTCCTGCTTGCGGTGCTGTGGGTCGGGACGGCCCTGTTCTTCATTGCCGGTCGCTACCGCCACCCCATGGCCCCCATCCTGATGATCTACGCCGCATACGCCGTGGTCGCACTGGCAAGGGCCCTGCGCGAACGCGATTTGCGCAGGCTAGCCATGCCGGCGCTTGTGGCCATTGTCGCCGCGGGAATTGGCTCTCTACCTCTTGTCTCAAAGCGCGACCAGCTTGCCACCTCTTACTTCAATGCCGCCGGTGCATGGCGGGAAAGAGGGAAACTCGCCGAGGCCATCGACTGCTACGAGAAGAGTCTCGAACTCGGCCGCATTCAAACACCCACCTACGCCAACTACGCCACGGCTCTCATGGACGCCGGAAAATTGGACGAAGCCCGTACGTTATTGAATGAAGGTCTGTCGATTGTGAGCCCCAAGGCGCCGCTTTTCGTAAACCTTGGCAACATTGAATTGCGGCAGGAGAATCTGCCCGCCGCGGAGAAACAGTATCGCGCCGCTCTCGACGAAGACCCGGATTCAGCCCCCGCCCTCAACGGCCTCGGGCTAATACTAACGCGCACAAATCGCCACACCGACGGAGTAGCAAAGCTGCGCCGGGCATTCGATCTGGATAAGAATCTGCCGTCAGTTTACGCGAATCTAGGCAGTGCTCTGGCCGCTGACGGACAGACTACCGAGGCGATTCAAATCCTCGATTCCGGGATCAAGAAGTTCCCGCAGAACCCAGCCATTCGGGCAGAGCGATCGAAGGTTGGGCAGCCCTAACAGAAGGGTAGTCTACTTAGATCACGTAAAAGCTTCGACCACAGACGAATTACTCATACACCTGCCAGGTGTCGTCGGCGTCTGCACTGGTTACAAACCCCTGAAATTTGTACACCCGGCCAATCTGTTCGTCACGACCTATGGATGGAACCCAAACCTTATAGCTGGGATCAGACACAAAGACGGTCCCATTTATGGCCCGAACACACAAGCCAAACTGAGATTCTACCACTAAATTAGGGTTATTCACGCTTCCCATCAATGCCCCTGTCTTTGAATTGAAAGCGTAAAGCCAGGCGTTCCCTGGAATGTGCCCGTGTGGAAACGAAGTCACATAAACCGTGGCCCCCTCCACGGCGACATCGTGTCCAAACGTGGAGTCGAGACTTGGATTCGATTCGGAGAAATAACGCACCACAGCACCAGTCTGTCCATCCAGCAAGCAGACCTTTTCAGACCATGAAGCCACAATGTTACCGTTGCAGGCAAAAATCCGATCACCGAACTTCAATGTCCCGGGCACAGGGTTCTCAATCGTTCGCAGCAACGCCCCACTATACACATTGAACACATAGATCCGCCCGGTGTTTGACGAATACCCGGGATCGCCAACCCAAACTTCCGCACCCAGCAGTACATACTTCTGTCTCAGGACAATGTCACGGGTAGTCGGAGCAACGGGGATGGACAACGTTTGGACAAGAGATCCCGTATTACGATCGTAGACTCTGACTGCGGAGCTAGTGTAGCTCCGAATTACATGGGCGTCGGTCAGAAGGTTGCTTACATTCCCCGAAAACGGGCGGGAAATCCATGTTCCGGTATTCAAACTGCATAGGTTGTAATCGTTCCCGGAAGGGGTAAACAACTCATTTTGCGAAACCCAAAGGCCTAATGGCCACTGATCACTACCAACATACGGAGGTTCCGCCCCTGGGGCGGGATTTTCTATCCTGCGAACTAAGGAGCCATTACTCGCATTTAGAACATAAATAGCCCCTGCGCGCGGGTATCCAATGGGACTTGTTGGAGAGGGCCGCCGGGCGGAAACCAAAAGATTTCCGTTCCAAGTGGCCATTTCCTCGCCAAAGAAGGAATCGTAATAATCCGTCCTCGGCGTCTCCGGACAATCAATATACCCCAACAAATCCCCCGGCGCGGCTGGCACGTTGGAATACCCCAAGCCAACAATCATGGCTGCCAGAATGGCGATCCCAAAAGAACGAACGGTGTGTTTTGCAACCATCATACCAGAACCCCTGATTTATGGTTGGACCATGCCATTTGACCAAAGGAATTGTCCAGACAATTTGCATTGAGCTGGGGGGGGGGGCAAACGCTTGAAATGTATTGGGTTGGCGCTCGCTTGTCTCGCCACAAGCGAACAGATGGCGGCTTTTTTTTACCGGCCGCCGTACATCCGCTCGTAGTACTGCCGATACTCACCGGAGACGATCTTCTCCCACCACGCGCGATTGTCGAGATACCAGCGAATGGTTTCCTCCAGCCCCTCTTCGAATCCGACCCGGGCTTTCCAGCCCAGCTCACGCTGGATCTTGTCCGCGTTGATGGCGTAACGCCGGTCATGTCCTGGCCGGTCCTTCACGTGCTTGATGAGCGATGCCGGCTTGCCGAGAATCTCCAGCAAACGCGTGATGACCTCCATGTTGGTCTTTTCGTTCACGCCGCCCACATTGTAAACTTGGCCCGGCACACCCTTCTGCAACACCAACTCTATGGCCGAGCAATGGTCGCTGACATGCAGCCACTCGCGCCGCTGAAGGCCGTCGCCGTAAACGGGGAGTTCCTTGTCCGCCAGCGCATTGATCGTCATCAATGGCAGCACCTTCTCCGGAAACTGGTAGGGACCGTAGTTGTTGGAACACCTCGTGATCAGGACCGGCAGGTTATATGTTGTAAAATAAGACATCACCAGCAAATCCGCCGAGGCCTTGCTGGCGCTGTATGGGCTGCGCGGCGCCAGGGGCGTGGTTTCGAAGAATTCCCCTTCAGGGCCCAGCGTACCGTAGACCTCATCCGTCGAAATTTGCACGTAGCGCTTCACGCCATGCTTGTGCGCAGCCAGCAGCAGCGACTGTGTCCCCAGGACGTTTGTCCGCAGGAACACCTGCGGATTCTCAATCGAGCGGTCCACATGGCTTTCCGCGGCAAAATGCACCACGGCATCAAACTTCTCGTCGGCGAAGAGCTTCTCGACGAGGTCAAAGTCTGCGACGTCGCCCTTCACAAACCTGTAGTTACGGTTGTCCTCCACATCGGCAAGATTCTCCGGGTTCCCGGCATAGGTCAGCGCATCAAGATTCACGACCGTGTCGCCGGGAAATTCCCGCAGGTGGTCGCGCACGAAGTTGCAGCCGATAAATCCGCAGCCGCCCGTCACAAGCAGTTTCATGTTTGTTCGCCCGTCATTTTTGATGCAACAATCCTTGCGGTTAACGCCGGAACGTGGCACCCACGTCAACAGCAGACTAAGGGATGACATTCAGGCTGAGGATACCGTGAGCACCGATACACTCCCCCAAACCCGCAACGACGCGGAAACATGGACCGGTGTCTTCCAAATCGGCACCACGCCCATGCCCCTCCGCCTAACAGGCACCGGCGAAGCCCTCACCGGTGTCCATATCTTCGCGCCAAGTGAAGCTGTCTCAGTTAGCGATGCGCCACCGGCTTCGGGAGCCCTTCGCGAAACCATCAACCAGCTAAAAGCCTACTTTGCAGGCGATTTGCAGAAGTTCGATCTTCCCCTCCGCGCCGACGGCACTCCGTTTCAGCAGAAAGTCTGGAAAGCCAATCGCCAGATCCCCTACGGCCAGACGCGCAGCTACTGGTGGGTGGCCGTTCGCATCGGCGATCCCCATTCCGTCCGTGCGGTCGGCGGGGCGCTGGGGGCAAACCCAATTCCCATCATCATTCCCTGCCACCGCGTGGTCCGCAGCGACGGCGCCCTCGGCGGCTTCAGCAGCGGCCTCGAATGGAAGAAGGTGCTTCTATCCCATGAGGCCGGGGCGTCGCTGTTCAAATAGCCCCGGATCTACATCGCCGCGACAACCCGCCGGATTCCCTCTTCCAGCGTCACCTCGACTTCGCCGAAATCGGCCTTCATTCGCGTGAGCTCCGCGACGTGCGACACAAACGGGATCTCGCCTTCCTTGATGGCCGGCTCTTTGCCCATGGCCTGCGCGATGCGGTGAATGAGCGCCTCGCGCTCCATCACTTCGTCGCCCGCCATGTTCACGATATATGGCGCACTCGATGCCTTCTCCACCGCCGCAAGCGTCATCCGCACCGTATCGCCGATCCACATCGGGTGCACCACGCTGCGGATGCGAGTGTTCACCTCGATGGGCTCGCGCCGCGCAATCATCCCGGCCCACATTGGCACGATGCCCCGCGTCAGCGAGAACGGCCAATGGTACCGCAACAACGCCAATGGCCGCCTGTGCTGCTGGCACAGGAACGTGGCCAATGCCTCCATGGCGATCTTCGACGCTCCATAGGTTCCGCCCGCGCCGAGCGGATCGGTTTCCTTCGCTGGGTTGTCGCTCGCCGGATAAACACCGCCCGTTGAGGCAATCACAAATACACCCGAATCCGCGCAATGCTCGATCATGCGCCCCACGGAGAACGCGTTCGACTCGAACGTGTAATTCCGGTCCACCTCAGCCTCCAACATGATGGCCAACTCGTGGAATACGATGTCGAACTTCTTCGGCAGTCCTGGAATCTTCGCGAAATCCGTCGTTGCCACATCCGCGGCGTAGGTTTTGACGCCCTGCTCTTCCAACCGCGTCTGGATCGCCTTGTCGCGAAACCGCGCCACTCCATGGATTTCGTTCTTCCCCGGCAGCAGCGCCTCGATGAGCGCCGAGCCGATGAGTCCGCTGGCGCCTGCCACAAGAATCTTCTGTCCACTGATCATGAAGCCATTTCGCCGCCTGCCTTTCGCATTGCAATCGCCAAAGCGCGCCCCTTGAATTCGCATCGAGTTTGGCCGGAACCCGAGGATTAATGGAACTTCACACCAAAACCGCCCATGAACTGCGCGATATGCTGCGTCGCCGCGAGGTGTCGAGCGTTGAGCTGACACGCGACGTCATGGCGCGCATCAATGCCGCCGAGCCTGCGGTGCAGGCTTATGTCACCGTCATGGGCGACGAAGCCCTGCGCATGGCGGCCAATGCCGACAAGGCGCTGGCTTCCGGCGAACCGCAGGCCGATTTGGCCGGCATTCCGCTGGCCATCAAGGACAACATGTGCACCCGCGGCACGCTCACGACTTGCTCGTCCAAGATACTCAGCAACTTCGTTCCACCGTATGACGCGACCGTTGTGTCGCGGCTTCGTGCCTCTAAAGTGGTCTTCACCGGCAAGACGAACCTCGACGAATTCGCCATGGGTTCCTCGACCGAGAATTCCGGGATCAAGAAAACCCGCAACCCTTGGGACACGTCGCGCGTGCCCGGCGGTTCCAGCGGTGGCAGCGCCGCAGCCGTCGCCGCGGGCATGGCCATCGCCGCAACCGGCAGCGACACGGGCGGCTCCATTCGCCAGCCGGCGTCGCTGTGCGGCATCGTGGGCGTCAAAGCGACTTATGGCCTCGTGTCGCGTTACGGCCTGGTGGCCTTTGCGTCCTCGTTGGACCAAATTGGGCCGATGACGCGCGACGTTGAGGATGCAGCCATCCTGCTCAATGCGCTGGCCGGCCACGATCCCATGGATTCGACGAGCGCGAAGTACACGCCGCCGGACTACACAAGCTTCCTCAACAAGCCCATCAAGGGCCTGCGCGTCGGCCTGCCGAAGGAATTCTTCGCCGATGGTCTCGACCCCGAAGTCCGCGCGGCCATTGATGCGGCCATCAAGAAACTGGAGGAGCTGGGCGCGATTCCCGTCGAGGTCGAACTTCCCCACAGCAAGTACGCGGTTGCCACTTATTATCTGTGCGCCACCGCCGAGGCGAGCTCGAACCTCGGTCGCTACGACGGTGCGCAGTATGGCCATCGCGCCGAAGCGGACAATGTCGTGGACATGTACTGCCGCACCCGCGCCGAAGGCTTTGGCCCGGAAGTGAAGCGTCGCATCATGTTGGGCACGTACGCGCTCAGCGCTGGTTACTATGATGCCTTTTACATCAAGGCGATGAAGGTTCGCACCCTCATCAAGGGCGATTTCGAGAAGGCCTTCGCCAAGTGCGACGTTATCGCCGGCGCGACGGCGCCGACGGCGGCGTTCAAGTTTGGCGAGAAGACCGACAATCCGCTCGAAATGTACCTGAGCGACATCTTCACGATCTCCGTGAACCTGGCCGGAATCTGCGGCGTTTCCATTCCCTGCGGCTTTACCAGCGGTGGACTGCCGATTGGCCTCCAACTTCTGGCCGGACCCTTCGAAGAAGGAAAACTCTTTACCGCCGCCCACGCCTTTGAGCAGGCGACGGAATGGCACACGAAACGCCCGCCGGCAATCTCAGCGTAGAGCCGCCGCCCGTAACAGCATTGCGGCGGCCTTCAATTCGCCAACTACTCCACCATCTGACAGATTGCCTGCCTCCAACTCCATCTGCCGGGCAACGTCCTCCTGCATCAGGTCGTCCACCTGCGTGCCATGAACCATGGCCTTCCAATTCTCAATGCGCTCCTTCAATCCGGCTGCTGTATCGCTCCTCGCGGCGAGGATATCCAAGTGGCGCATCGCGGCGGCCGCGGGGTCCAGTTCGATTGGAACCGTGTCTGGCCCGATGGCCGAGGCCATGGCGCGCAACCACGATTCCTCCGGCAGGCGCTGGCAGCGGACGATAAATCCCGCATTACCGCGGCCACGGGTCGCAGCCAGTCGCGGAAGCATCTCTGCGGGCTGGCCTTCCTCCAGAATCTCCAACGCCAGTCCGTCCTTCTGCGGTATGTCTCCGGCGAGCCGCGTCAACCGCACATGGGCAAGGCCATCGGCAAGAACCTGCTCCGCAAAGCCGGGTGCCAGATCGGCAACACCGCGCGGCGCGGGCACTTTTACGGCAAGGCAAACCTTGCGACGCGTGACACGGATGCGCGAAGCGGCGCCGGCAAACAATTCCATGGCCTGCTCCGAATACCATTCGCGCCATTTCGGATAATGGTGAGCCCCGCCTTCAGCTGCGACCTCCGCCACGCTGAAGAACAATTCGTGGTCGACCCGCTCGCGGCATACGGCGCACTGGCAAATTGCCGAGGCTGCGCCGAAACCCGGTGGCAGGATGTTCGAGATCATCAGGCCGTCCACCGCGTATCGCTGTGCAATCTCGGCAAGCAACTCACCGGCATAGCGCCGCGCGTCGGGGTTTGCCGCGCACAGGAACAGCGACTGCGGTTCCGGTGCCTCGAACTCCATGGGCAGCATCTTCTCGTTACGAATCAGCCAGCGTCGCCGTTTGTGCCACAAACGGCTGGCTGGAAAATAAGTCCGTGCACCGGCCAACATCAAGTCCACCGTGGCGTAAACCGCAAGTCCGGCATCCACGGCAGCGGCGCAGGCCTGTGCGAGCGGCTCGGCGCCGCGCAGCTTCGGGTACTCGCTCAGTACGCCATACTTCGCCGCGGTCTCGCTGGTGAAACTTGTCAGGCCGCGATAGACTGCCTCCAGCGCCACGGTGTTGAAGCCACAATCGGCGACAGTCTCAAAGTTGGACTTCAGTTGGTCCGCGTCCGCCAGCGTCCACGCAGGCAGCCACAGGGCGCGCGTTTCCGGCGCGGCGAGCGGCCTGGGGCGCAGGGCGCTGAGTTTCTGCGTATCTGACGGCGCGGCCATGGGCCTATTTGACTCCGCCGGCAGTCAGGCCGCTCACGATGTGCTTCTCCGCCACCCAGAACAAAACAATCATGGGCAGCACGGCCAACAGCGCGCCGCCCATCACGAAGTTCCACTTCACCTCGTACATTCCGATTAGGGAAAAGAGCCCCACGATCACCGGCCGCTTCTCGGGCGATGCGAGAAGCGTGAGGGCGAAGATGAACTCGTTCCATGACGCGATGAATACGAAGATCGTGGCCGTCACGATTCCCGGCGCTGCGAGCGGAATGAGAATCCGCACAATCATCTGAACCCACGTGCAGCCATCCACCATGGCCGCCTCCTCGATCTCGGCGGGCACGGTGTTGAAGTAGCCCGAAAGCATCCAGATGGCAAACGCGAGGTTGAAGGCCGCGTTGGCAAGGATCAATCCCCACAAACTATTTGTCAGCGGGATGGGCAGGCCCGCGAACAGCTTGAACAGCCCGATGATGATGACGATGGGCGAAAACATCTGTGTGACCAGCACCGCATACAGAAACGCCCGGCGCCCGGCGAAGCGCAACCGTGACAACGCATAGGCCGCGGGCAACGCCACGATCACGGCGAGCAGCGTGGCGCCCGTCGCGATGGCCGCAGAGTTCAGGAAGTAGCGCCCGAACAGCGGCAACTGCTTTGGCAGTTCGAGGAAGTTTCCCCACTGCGGTGAGGCAGAGACAAAACGAAACTCCTCCGCCGTGACGAAAATCTCCGCGTCCTTCTTCAGCGCACTGCTCAGCATCACCGCGAAGGGAAACAGGATCGCGAGGCAGAACGGAATGACAAACGCGTACGTCTCGGCGGTGCGAAGGCGATGGCGCGACATGGGCGTCAGTCCTCCTTCCGCCGCGCCAGCGCGCCGTAAAGCATGCTGAAGCAGATCAAGATCAGGAACACGATGACGGCCTGTGCGCTGGCGACGCCGAACTGCTTGTCGGTGAACGCCTTCTTGTAGAGGAACGTCATCATGATGTCCGTCGTGTTGGCCGGCCCGCCGCCTGTCATGGTCCAGACGATGGGGAACGAGTTGAACACATAAATCACATTGATAATCGTCGCGATGGCAAACACCTCGCGCAGGTGCGGCATGGTGACGCTCCAGAAGGAGCGGAGCGCCGAAGCGCCGTCCACCCGTGCCGCCTCGTAGAGCTCGGCGGGCACCGACTGCAGCCCGGCGAGGAAAACCGTGGTCGTGAACGGAATCGAGACAAACACGGCGACGGCAATCATGGCCGGGAAGCTGGTGGCCCGGGTCGAGAGCCAGAACACCGGCTCCTGGATCAGGTGCAGCTTCAGCAGCATGGCGTTGAACGGCCCGACCTCGCCGTCGAAGATGTAGCGCCACACGATGGCGCTGATGACGAGCGACGAGGCCCAGGGCAGAATCAGAATCGCCCGGGCCAGAGGCCGCAGCGCGAACCGGCGGTTCAGGTGCAGGCTCGCCACGAGCGAGATCAGCAGCGTCAGCCCGACAACGGCCACTGTCCACGTCACGGTGCTCCAGAGTGCGCGGCGGAAGTCCTGGTCGGCGAAGGTCAGTTCGAAATTTCGCCACCCAGCCCAGGCCAACCGGTTGCCGTAGGGATCCATTTCGTGGAACGCATTGAGGAACGTCGCCCCGATGGGCACGAACAGCACCGCGCCCAGCAGCGCGACGGCCGGCAGCAGGCACAGGTAGGGCAGCGCCCGGCGGCGCAGCGACATCGTCGTATCTCCACGGGTCATGAAGGTGCAAACGTTCCCTTGCCTGATTCGAATTTCAACACAGGTGTTGCCCAGATGAGAAATAATGTCCCATGGCCTTCTCCGGCAATCCCATGACTACGCCTGCCGCCACCGCCTATCTTGGACTCGGCTCAAACATCGGCACCGAGGCCGCGAAGTTGGTTGCCCTGCGCGGGGCCATCGCGGAACTGGAAAAGCATCCGGGGATCAAGGTCACGGGCAAGTCCTCCGTTTACCGGAGCAGCGCCTGGGGTTATACTCAGCAGGATGACTTCCTGAATGCGGTGATCCGCATTGAGACGTCGCTGGCGCCGCTGGAACTGCTCCGGGTTGTCAAAGATGCCGAGACTGCGGTTGGGCGCTACCCCACCTTTCGGTGGGGACCCCGGGTCATTGATGTGGATATCCTCCTCCTGGGTGATCTGGACCTGAAATCCGATGCCCTGACCATTCCGCATAAGTTTCTGCTGGAGCGGGATTTTGCGTATGTGCCGCTGCTGGAGTTGGAGCCGGACGTTTGCCTGCCGACGGGGAAGCGCGTTGCAGAGGCGGTCCCAGCGAGTAGTCAATCCGGTGAGTCACTGACCAAAGCGGCGGACCTGGTGCTGGGGGATTCCCGCCTTCCGCCGGAAGAGGGGGGGGGAGGGGGGAGGGGGGGGTAATTGCATATTTGGCATGGCAATTTATGTTAAGCGCTGTTATTACAATGGTGTACGACGCGAAAAAATGGGCGTTTAATTTGCTTCTATTTGCATTTAATTGATGTTTGGACCGGTCCAGACGCGCGCTTTTTGCGTCTGAATTTCGCGTTCTTGAGGCTGTGTGCGCGGGGGGCGCGCTTGGGGTTTGTTTGATCATGATGATTGGACCATGGCACAGGAAAAAGGCTTTGCCTATTCCCTTGTGGACGCTTGTGGCCCCTTCGAGACCCATAAAATCCAACCACCAAAACACCAAAGCACCAAAAGCTTTAAACCGCAGGGGTCGCAGAGGGCGCTGAGGGGGGACATTCCATCATGATTGAATGTAATGGAATTGACTGACCTTATAATGAGCACGACAGATTTACGATGACCCTGCATCCGCAATATATTGTTGATGAGAATCAACAGCCGAAATCCGTGGTTCTCCCGGTGAGCGAATGGGATGCGGTCCTCGAAGAGCTGGAAGAGCTCGATGACATCCGCGCCTACGACAAGGCCAAGGCTGGCGCGCAGGACGTTGTTTCATTTGATCAGGCCGTGCGGGAAATCGGGGACTCGCACAGCGGGTGACCTACGCGGTTGAAATCCTGCGCTCTGCGCAGAAAGAACTCGCCGCCATCGAACCCGTGCAACGGGATCGGATTATCGAAGCCATCAGGGCACTCTCCGAGAACCCGCGTCCACCTGGCTGCAAAAAGCTGTCTGGACGGAATGCCTGGCGAATTCGAACAGGGCGTATCGGGTGATTTACGAAATTCATGACGGGAAGCTGTTCGTTCTCGTTGTTGCCATCGGCCATCGCCGGGAGATTTATCGCTAAACCCCACTACTTGGGAGATGCCTCCGCTCCGCCATAGTCCTCTGAATAATGAACATTGCCTGCGACGCGGGTTGCCGCTGGCTACGCTGGATGAGAAGCTGCGCGCGGCGGCGGGGAGGTTGGGGGTGGTGGTGTTTGAGGGGTAGCGGGGGAAGGCTAAGGGTTTGTTTGAACGTTCAAGCGTGCTGGCCCTTTAGTTACTATTGGATAGTCGGTGCCAGAAAAGTTGGCTGTCCCCTTAATTCTGTCCCCTTAATTCTTGCGATTACGGTTGCTTCTACGAGCTGAGAATGCTTCATGGGGAACCTTCCCTAAATCGGAGGAAGAAAGTCGAGTTGTGAACCGATTGTTTTTTGTCGGGGCTGCGATTGCTGGAATGACTTTTTTAGGTCTTCCAGTGCCCGCTATCGCATGCTGGGATGGAGTTTCTTTGGACGGCTCCTGCCCCATTGAGCGTGCCCGCCTCGCACTTGCCGGCAAGTCCAGGTCCGAAAAAATTACAGGCCTATCCACCGCCGTGATGGCTCGCGCCGGCCTGAAATTTGAGGGCCGCTCGATTTCCGCCATCCCTAACGGCGCAATCCTCACCGAAGTCCGTTCCCTCAAGACGGACAAAACCGGCGAACCCACCGACCTCGCAATCTACCTCGACCTCGGCGACGATTTCGTCTACAGCCCGCAGCTGACTCCATACAGGCTTTCCCGAATCGGCGGTGAATTTGTCCACGCCTTCACCGAGGAAGGCATCAGCGGTTATTTCCTTTACATATACGACCCCCTCACGGGTGAGTTCCTGGAGCCCGACCAGCTTTTGCCCCCGGAAGAGCCGCCCAAATACGTCCCGGAAACCGACCAGGCCACCGTGGACATGGCCAAGGCCGCCGGAAAAACCATTAACCCGGATGTCAGGGTTGTTCCCGTGATCAATCCCGGCCAACCCCAGGGCTCACTTTCCGGCCGCACCGTGTTTATCAATCAATCCCACGGCTGGTTTGACGACGTGGACTTTGGCCGATGGCGCGTCCAGAGGGGAAACACTTGCTCCGGCATGGAGGACCTCAGCAGCGCCGAGTTCATCAACGAGTACGTCATGCCGATGCTCCGCAACACCGGCGCCAAGGTCATGACCGTCCGCGAGCCGGACACCCAGACAGCCATGCTTATTGTGGACAACAGCGACACCGGCGCCGGTCGTGCCGACGGACGCTACTTCGAAACAGGAACCTGGTCCAACAGCAGCATCGAGGGCTTCAAGCAAAAGACCACCGCCTCCTGGACCGGCACCTCCATCAACCCCTTCAGCCAGGGCACCGGCCAGAACCGCCTTTCTCCCGCGCTGACCGCCGGCACACCTACTGGAACTGCCAATTGGGTCGCAAACATCCCAGCCGACGGCTATTATAACGTCTACGCCAGTTGGTCCCCCTTCAGCGGACGCGCCAACGACGCCCAGTATCTCGTCTACCACAGCGGTGGCGTCAGCGAGGTCCGCATGAATCAGAAGATAGATGGCTACACCTGGGTGTTGCTTGGAAATTGGTACTTCGAGGCCAGCGCCCCCGAGAGCGAACGCAAGGTCGTCCTGACCAACAAGAGCAGCGACGGCACTGGGGTGAACGTCTCCGCCGACGCAATACGGTGGGGCGGCGGCCTCGGCGATATGGCGCGCCAGACCCACGGCGTTAGCGGCCGGCCGCGATGGGAGGAGGAGGCCGTCAATTACCTCCAATTCACCGGCTTCGGACGCAGCGGCGACCTCTACACCGGCACCGACGACGAATCCGGAGGCTGGGCCGACCGCCCCCAGTATGCGCGGTGGGAACACTCGGGCAAGGATGGGGGCGTCGAGGACGCCGTTTACGTGGCCTGGCACACCAACGCCTTCAACGGAACATCGGGCAATTGCGACGGCACCGCCCAGGGTCTCTCATCCTTCCGCCACAGCACAGCCACCACCGACTCCACCACTTTGCAAACCATCATGCATGACAAGCTTTACAATCACATCGATACCCTTTGGTTCACGGCTTCCACGTGGCAGGTTCGCAGCAAGAACGTGACCAATTTTGGCGAAAACAATCAGTCCAGCCTTGGCAGCAACCTCCCGGGATTCCTCCTTGAGGGCCTTTTTCACGACAACACCGACGACACCAATGCCTATCAGGACCCCCGCTTTCGCAAACTGGCCGCCCGTGCCTTTGCGCACGGCCTGATAGACTACTTTAACCAGCGCGACAGCACCACCCGGCCCTACCCGCCCGAGCCACCCCTCAACTTCCGGGTGGAAGCTCTCGGCGGCACCAGCGTCCGACTCTCCTGGACCGCCGGCGCCAGCGGCGGATTCAACGGCGCCGCCGCCACAAGCTACAAGGTATTCCGCAGCCGCAACGGATTCGGGTTTGACGACGGCACGGTGGTCAACGGCCTCACCGTCACCCTGACCGACGCCCCCACCGACCGCGTCGAGTACTACCGCATCTGCGCGGTCAACACCGGCGGCCAGAGCTTCCCCACCGAAACCCTTTGCGCCATGAACGGCGCCGGCAGCCAGGTCCTGATCGTGAACGGATTCGACCGCAACCAGACCAGCCTCGCCCCAACCCAGACCATCACAAATCTCGGAACCGTCCGCCGCTTCGACGAGCGGCTCTTCCAGGGCTACAACTACATCATCGAGCACGCCGAAGCCCTTGAACCCCTCGGCCTGCGCATCAGCAGCTCGTGCAACGAGCGCGTCGCCGACGGCACCACCGCCCTCGGCGGGTTTGCCGCCGTGTTTTGGATCTGCGGCCAGGAGTCCACCAGCGACGACGCCTTCAACAGCTCTGAAATCTCCCGCGTGACCACCTATCTCTCCGGCGGAGGCCGCTTCTTCGTCAGCGGCTCGGAAATCGGCTGGGATCTCGGCCGAAGCGGCGTCAGCAGCGCCGCCGACGTCACCTTTTACAACACCGTCCTGCGGACCGCCTACTCCAGCGACAGCGCCGGCACCTACAATCTCTCCAGCACCGGCATCTTCTCCGGCCTCGGCTCCTTCAACTTCAGCCCCGCCTCCGGCGCCCGCTATGCCACACCCACCCCCGACGTAATTTCCCCATCCAACGGTTCGACAACCATCCTGAGCTACTCCGGAGGCGTCGGCGGAACCGCCGCCGTCGCCTACAACGGAACCTCCCGAGTCATCTCCCTCGGATTTCCCTTCGAAACCATCAGCAGCAAACTCACTCGCGAAGCCATGATGCAGTCCACCGCCACCTTCTTCGGCCTAACCTCCGGCCCACCGGCCTCCGTCCAGGATTGGAAAAAGTTCTAACCCGACAGAGCCCCCCCGGGAACGCCAATCTCCCGATTGGCGCTCTTTCCCAACCACACATCCAAGCGTCGAAGCCACGGACCCACCCCCCCACAATTCGGGCGCATCGTGCCGTCGCTGTGGATGTTGGAGGTGGCGAGCGTCCTGCTCGTGGCCGAGCGTCGCGGGCGGCTCACGGCGGAGCAATCGCTGCGATGCGTGGAGCTGCTGGGTGCTCTTCCGGTATTCATCCAGCCCGCAGATGCGACGGACGTGTTTGCCACGACGATCCCGCTGGCGCGGGATTGCGGGCTGACGCTGTACGACGCGACTTACCTGGAACTTTGCCTGCGGCGCGGGCTGCCGCTGGCTACGCTGGATGAAAAATTACGCGCGGCGGCGGGGAGGTTGGGGAGTGGTGGTGTTTGGGGGGGGGTAGCAGGGGAAGGCTAAGGGTTTGTTTGAGCTTTCAAATGTGCTGGCCCTTCGGTTCCTATCGGATAGTCGGTGCTAAGAGTTGGCTGTCCCCTTAATTCGTTAATTCAGTTGTGAGCGTTGCTAATCCCGCGGAAAGAGATGTGCCCTGCAGGTTGTTGCACCCAGGAAAATCGGAGTGGCGGTCAGAAACACAATCTTCTCAAGCATTACATATCCGTCGTAATTCAAATCCCAATAGATTGGGGCGTAAGCACAGACGACTGAAACAGCAAAGAGAATCAGGATCCCAATAGCGACGGAGTTTCGGGTAATGTGCAGGGGGGTGATCTGAAGATTAGATCTTAAAAGCAACTTCGAAACCGCCAGCATAACCAGAGACAGGCAGATTATCCCAAACCCCACTGCAATTGCTGTCCACACGATGAACAACGAATTGCCGTAGTAGTGTTCCCCGCCGTCGGAAATGAAACCGGCAAGCCCGTAGACCAGAAACATGATCACAAGAATCGCCCATGCAAGCGCAAGCCCAGCAAGATTCTCAGCCAATGCGCGGGAAAACCTGATTAGCCAATTGGACATTCATTTCTCCGTCGAAAACCCATGGTATGGCAGCTACTGCCCATTGCGCCTGATCATCAAGTTTAAAGAGGATAGTGCGCGGCGGCTGTGGGCGGGTTTGAGGGGGGTGTCGGGCGCGCCTGAGTCGCAAGCCGATAAGTATTTACTGTCTCTTGACCCCCAAGCTCGAAAGCCAATTCGCTGTTCGTCAATCGTTGCCGTTAAGGACTTTGCTTTTACTCTTTCACGATCGGTATCTACCGCGCATCACACTAAATGGGTTCCATAAGCATGCAAAGGACTGTGACAATCAATCGTGAGGGCTTTGCCGAATTCGCAAAGTTCATTTATGACACCGGGGAGCCAAAGGTTTCCGAAAGGTACTCAGATCTTGAGAAGCACATTCGTCGGTTTGGCAGCGCGCCCGAGTTGATCGCTGACCTGGAGCGCGTGAATGCCATAAACGAGAAATACCCTTCCTACGTGCTCCATTATCCAGACTGCAAAGGTTTGGTTGAAGAGGAGAGGATCGCGCTCAAACCAGAGTCTTGCAATGGCTATAAATGGCGTTATACAATGAACGGGTGGGGACTTATCCAAGTGCTTCTCTATTTGGATAGTCCACCAACCATAAAGTGCAATGTCGGCGTAAATTCCCAAAAGCGCGCGGAGGCGTGGGCCCCGTTTGCCCCGAAACTCGGACCGACGGATCTTTGGGACTGGCGGATGGTCGAAAGGCATGTGCGGCAGATCATCCGGCGGATGAACAAGATTAGCGAGAAGTGCCGTTAGGGTCAGGGCCGGACCCGACCGGAGACTGCTATATAATGCGTCCCTTCGGGACAGGCGACATGTTCTTGTCTCTGGCGAGCCAAAAGGGAAACTTGATGGATATTATCTACTCAAGGGAATCACAATTTCTAAACATCCATCCCTGCCTTATGACCAAGGACTTCGGCCAGGCCCTTCTCGTCTATCCTCCACACGACGTAAAGCGTCATTGAGGCAAACACCAAGCTTAGCATCAACATACCGGAGAAGCCCCTGACAAATCGGGCCTGGCCTGCCCAATATTCCGTTTCGGTAATCTCGCGCACAATCCGACCGTGGTCTGACAAGACGGTTTTTCCGGCAATTACGGTCGGCATACCTTCACCGAATGACGATAGAAAAAACATCGCTATTGCGTAGATGCCTGCGGTTGAAAACACGGCAAACAGCCAACCGGGCACCACCTTCTCAACAATCAGCCATGCATCATTTATGCCAGCCGCCTTGGCAATCCGCTGCCCCATAATCACCGCCCGGCCGAAAACAAGGAAGGCAATGGGCGGCATGACAAAGAAAAGCGGATATATAATCCGCACAATGTCAGGGAAGTATGCGGATACATTAACCGTTACCATCGCACTTAACGCAAGAATTGCCGCGACAAACCATCTTCTGTTTCTCACCGAAGACTTGGATGGCTCGTCCAAAGCCAAAAGCTACATTTCCTTCTTCACCAACGCAAATCTCCGCGTCAGTTTAAAGCCGAGGCGGCCGTAGACGCCTTTCAGTGCCCGCTCGCCGGTCCACAGGACCCAGGCGCAGTGGTAGCCGGTTAGGCGCATCTGGTAGAGGGTGCGGGCGAGGAGGACGGTGCCGATGCCTTTGCCCTGGTAGTCGTCGCTGACGCCGAAGGGGCCGAAGTGGTCGCGGTCGTTCTGGCAGAAGCCTATGATTTTTCCTTCTCCGGGGGGGCCGGCGTTCATGTCGATGGCGAGCCAGATGGCTTCGAGGGGGAAGCGGCCGTGGGTCATCTCGAGGAGGTATTTGCGGGCGTCCTCGACCCAGGGGCCGGGCATGAGGTCGCGCTGGAACTGGATGTAGTTGACGAGGTCGCGGCGCTCGAAGTGGCGGATGACGATTCCCTCGTCGGCGAGCTTGCGTTCGCGGTCGTGGACCTCGGGGGAAAGCTCGAAGGTGGAGATGAGGGCGTCGGCAGCGATGCCCTCGCTGTACTCGGCGAAGCCGTGGCGCTGGAGGAAGGCGAGGCCGTCGGCATAGCGCTCCTTGTCCACGCCGGGCACGAAATAGTTGGGCGTGTAGGGGGCCAGGCAGATGATCTTGCGCCCGCGGTCGGCGAAGAACTTCTCGGCGGCCGCCAGCAGGGCGCGGCCGACGCCTTTGCCGCGCCACTCGGGGGAGACGCCAAAGGCGGTGATGAAGCCGGTGTCCTCGCGATGGCCGACCTTTTCGATGGGTTTGTTCAGGACGAAGGCCGTGATGAACCCGGCGACCACGCCATTCGCCTCGGCCACCATGAGGCTTTCGCGCTCGAAGTTTTCATCGAGGAGCACCTTGCGCTCGAGTTGCTCGAGGGTGATGGCATCGAGGGGCAGGGCGCGTTCCCAGCAATCGAGCAGAGCCTGGGTGTCGCGGCCCTCGAAGGGGCGGATGGTGAGGTTCATCCGAGTTCTGAGTTCTGAGTTCTGAGTTCTGAGTTCATCGGCACGCTACCGCAGCAGGTTTGCCTTTGCGGCGGTGATGGCGGTTACGTCGATGATGTCCTGGACGCTGCAGCCGCGGGAGAGGTCGTTGACGGATTTGGCGAGGCCCTGGAGGACCGGGCCGATGGCCTCCGCCTTGCCGAGGCGCTGGACGAGCTTGTAGCCGATGTTGCCGGAGTCGAGGTCGGGGAAGATGAGGATGTTGGCCTTGCCGGCGATGGGGGAATCGGGGGCCTTGCGCTGGCCGATGGATTCGATGAGGGCTGCGTCGGCCTGGAGTTCGCCGTCCACCTTGAGGTCGGGGCGCTGCTTGCGGACGATCTCGGTGGCCTGGCGGACCTTGTCCACGCGGGCGTGCTGGGCGCTGCCGCGGGTGCTGAAGCTGAGCATGGCGATGCGGGGCTCCATGCCGAGGAGCTTGCCGGCGGTGTCGGCGGTGGCGATGGCGATGTCTGCCATCTGCTCGGCGTTGGGGTCGATCATGACGGCGCAGTCGGCGAAGATGATGACGCCGTTCTCGCCGAGGGGGCTGTCGGGGACGACCATGACGAAATGGCTGGAGACGGTCTTGATGCCCGGCTGGAGGCCGATGCACTTGATGGAGGCGCGGAGGACGTCGCCGGTGGTGGTGACGGCGCCGGCGGTCATGCCGTCGGCCTGGCCATCGGCCACGAGCATCGAGGCGAAGTAGAGCGGGTCGCTGACGGTGGCGCGGGCCTGATCGGGGGTCAGGTTTTCCTTGGCGCGCTTGGCGCGGTAGCTGTTGGCGAGCGCGCTGAGCGTGGAGGCGTCGGCGGCGGGGTCGCTGATGATGAGGCCGGTCATGTCGGCCTTTTCGGCGGAGGCGAGGGCCTCGATTTTGGCGCGTTCGCCAATGAGAATCGGCTCGGCGATGCCCTGGTCCTTGATGCCACGCGCGGCGTGGAGTGTGCGGGCATCCGTGCCCGCCTCCGGCAGCACGATGCGACAGCGATTTTTTGCCGCCACCGCCAGGATCTTCTGCCGGACCAACTCTGATTGATTAGCCATGTTCAACGTTCCCCTTCCCCCTTGAATCGGGTTCCCAAATTTTGTTGCACCGAATACATGGGTGGCGGCGGCGGATGGGGAAGGCAATCGGAAAAGCAAAAACGGTGGGGGGTGGGGAAGAGATTAGGAATCCGTTGCTATTTCAAAACAGAAGGCTACTTCTTTACACATGATTCGACGAGCAAAAGCCAAGGCACGGGATGGCAGGATGAAACGAGAGTTTAGCGTCGTTATTGAGAAGGATCCGACCGGCTATTTTGTCGCGTCGGTTCCCGCCCTTCGTGGCTGCCACACCCAGGCCAAATCGCTGGACGTTTTGATGACCCGCATCCGCGAGGCCATTGAGCTTTGCCTGGAGGTCGAAGACCCCGTCAAAAGCGAGTTTATTGGGGTCCAGCGGATAGCCATCTCGGCATGAGCGAGTTCCCCGCTCTTTCCGGTTCTGCGCTTATCAAGGCACTGCGAAAGTTCGGTTTCGAGGTCGTCCGCGTTCGGGGCAGCCATCATTTTCTGCGCCATTCGGACGGTAGATGTACCGTTGTTCCTGTTCACCGCGGCGAAACCATTGGCCCCGGTTTGATGGCCCAAATCCTTCGCGACTGCGAGATTGATCGGAAGCAATTGCACCGGAAGTGACAGGCTTTTGCCGCCGCCAACCAGGTTTTGGGGTCTGAACATCGAATAACGCCCCATACTTCCCCTAAGAATTACAAGAAGTCAGCTTTACCAGTTTCTCGACGAGCGGCGGGCGTGGTGCCCTGAAGGCCGCGAAGGGGGAGAGGTGCACGAGTCGGAAGTCCCTTCGGTTTCAATAGTGGTCCTGACCCTGAACGGGTCGGATGTCATTCGCGACTGTCTGCGCTCCACTTTCCAGAACGATTACCCGGATTTTGAGGTCATTGTCGTCAACAATGGCTCCACGGATAGCGTGGAGGAGATCGTGGCGACGGAGTTTCCCGAGGTGCGCATCGTCAGCAATTGCGAGAACCTTGGCTATGCGGGGGGCATCAACGAGGGTATCAAGATCGCCCGCGGCGACATCATCATTCCGCTGAACGACGATACGATACTGACACCGACGGTGATCAGCGAAATGGTCCAGCCATTCCTTTCGCGGCGAAAAGTTGGGATCGTCGGGTGCAAGATCCTCTACCCCGACAAAAAGACCATCCAGCACGCCGGCGGCGCGATCCGGCAGAACGGCTCCACGTTTCACTTCGGTTACGGGGAAGTGGACGATGGGCGCTTCGACAAAATGGACGACGTGGACTATGTCACCGGCTGCATGATCGCCCTGCGGCGCGAGGTGTTCGAGGAACTGGGCCTCTACGACGACCGGTATTTTCCCACGTACTACGAGGAGGTGGAGTATTGCGTGCGGGCGCGCAAGGCGGGCTGGCGCGTGATCTATGCGCCGCGGGCCGTGCTTTACCACCTTGAGTCGAAAACCGAGGTGGCCTTCAGCCCGAAGTTTCTGTTCCGGTTTCACCGGTCGCGGCTGCGGTTTGTGTTGAAGAATTTCAGTTTCTATGAAATCCTGCGCGCGGTGAAATGGGAGCTGAAGTACATCCTCGGCGGGCAATCTCGCGACGACCGTCGCGCGCTCTTTCGCGCCTACGGCTATGTGCTCCTGCGCCTGCCGTGGATCCTGTATGATCGCGGGCATCGCTTCCTGCCGATGCCGCCGAGGCCGGAGCGGGCAACCCGGGCCGACGCCAATTCCGTTTTTGAGCAGGACCAATCCCCCGACCGGAGCCCCACGCATGCTGGAGCATGATGTCAAACAGTTCAGTTCCGACAAGATCCTGAAGCACCTGGACCGCGTCAATGAGTGGCTCGCGGGCGGGAACCCGTTTCCCATCACCGTGGAAATGGACATGACCAACGTCTGCAGCCACAAGTGCCCCGAGTGCGTGGTGAACTACTTTCGCGAGGATAACGCCGACCGCCTGCCGCGGGCCCTGGCGGAGCGCATCATCACGGAGCTGGCCGAGGGCGGCGTGCGCGGGCTCATCTTCACGGGCGGGGGCGACCCGCTGTGCCACCGGGACACGCCGGACATGATGGCGCTGGCGGCGAGCAAGGGGATCGACGTGGCGCTCATTACGAACGGGTCGCTGCTGACGGAGCCCATCATGGAGGTGGCGCTTCGCCACTGCATGTGGATCCGCGTTTCGCTGGATTGCATCACGCCGGCAACCTTCAAACTTATGCATGGACTGCCCGAAGAGGATTTTCGGAAGGTTATTGCGAATATCAAAACCCTCGCCGCCATGAAGCGCCACCTCGGCAGCCGCGCCACGGTGGGGGTCGGCTTCCTGACCTGCGCCGCCACGGAGAACGAGATGGTCGAGGCCGCACGCCAGGCAAAGGATTGGGGCGTGGATTACCTGCAATATCGGCCGCTCCAGATCCACCGCGGTGGGAAGTTCGAGTACGACTGGTTCGAGGTCGAGGACCTCATCAACCAGGCCGTCCAGTATTCCGGCGACGGCTATGAGGTGCTCTACTCCAAGCACAAGTATGAATCCATCAAGCGCCAGGACTACGGCCGCGACTACCCGGAGTGCCTCGGCCACCAGTTTGCCTCCACGATTGCCGCGGACGGCAAGGTCTATATCTGTTGCCACACGCGCGGGTATGAGAAGTATTGCCTTGGGAACCTCCACGAGCACAGCTTTCACGAAATCTGGAACGGCGAGGAGCGCCGCAAGGCCATCGGCCGGATTGATTTTAAGGATTGCATTCCTCTCTGCCGGGACAACACCTTTAACCAGATTTTGTGGAAAATCAAGCAGCCGCGCGAACACGAGAACTTTCTGTAGGGTGGCGGCTCCAAAAGCTTCCGAAGGAGGAGCAGTCGGTGAAAGCGAGTGATAAGATCAAGGGTGCAAGATTCGCCGCGCTGCAAAAAAAGATCAAGGCAGACGAGCGCAAGTGCTTCGCCATCTGCTGCCGCGATTCAGAAACGGGAGCATACCACAGGTGCGCTTTCGAGACATTTCCGACACCGGAACTGGCAAGGGCGGAAATCAAACGGCGCGGCCTTAAGGGTGAAATCGCCGTATGGGGCGAGTGGGGTCCCGAGTAGGTGGCGCTTCGCGGCGATCCCTCCGAAACCGCTTGAATCGCCGGGGTAACGGCCAATGATGGCCTCCGGTATGGAACAACCAGCGCACCCCCTCGCCTCGGTCGTCGTCATTACGCTGAATGGCTCCGACGTCATCCGGAACTGCCTCGATTCGTTGTTGCCCAGCGATTATCCGAATTTTGAGGTGCTGCTGGTTAATAACGGGTCCACAGACGGCGTCGAGCAGATCGTAAGGACGGAGTATCCGTCCGTGCGCATTGTCAGCCTGGGGAAGAACCTGGGTTATGCGGGCGGTAACAACGAGGGCATCAAGGCGTCGCGGGGCGAAATCGTTGTGCTGCTAAATGATGACACGGTCTTGCAGCCGACAGCGCTGGGCGAGGTGGTGCGGCCCTTTGTTGAGAATCCCCAAGTGGGCATCGTGGGGTGCAAAATCCTTTACCCCGACGGAAAGACCATCCAGCACGCGGGCGCGCGCATCCTGAGCAATGGCGCCAGCGAGCACATCGGCAACCACGAGGAGGACCGCGGCCAGTACGACGAGCCACGCGACGTGGACTATGTCATCGGCTGCATGATGGGCATCCGTCGCGCGGTTTTCCATGATATTGGTTTGTTCGACGACCGCTACTTTCCGATCTATTTTGACGAACAGGAATTTGCTGTCCGGGCACGCCGCAAGGGATGGCGCGTCGTCTATAATCCGAAGGCTGTGCTCTGCCACATCGAGGCCAAGACCCAGGCCATGAACAGCGAGCGTTACCTGTTCCGCTACCATCGGTCGCGATTGCGCTACGTCCTGAAGAATTTTCCCGCCCGTGCGCTCTGGGGTTTTCTCCGCGGTGAGTGGCACAACATCGCGCATACGCCGGACGCGGTCAACCGGCGGGTGCATTTGAAGGCCTGGGGTTACACGCTGCCGCGGTTGCCGATGATACTTATTGATCGGAAGTGGCGGTTTTTGAAGTTGCCTGCGTCGCACACGTAATTTAATTCACAAAACTCCATTGGGACTTTACTGCTTGAAGATCGACTCAATCGTGATGTTGATTGGCGGAAGGTGAAGGAGGGCTGCGCATGGCAACAGTAATGAAGAAAGAGGACGCACACCGGATTGTCGACAATTTGCCAGCGGATGCGACCTGGGATGATTTGATGCATCAGATTTATGTCCGGGAAGCTGTTGAGCGGGGGTTGTCCGACAGCCGCGAAGACCGCGCCAGTGAAGTTGCGGAGGTGCGGGCAAAGTACGGACTTGAGAAGTGAGAGTACGGTGGACTGAAACAGCCCAGGCCCACCTTGCCAGCATTCATTCCTACGTTGCGCTGGATTCTCCTGCTTATGCAATTCGACTAGTTGACTGCCTGACACGCAGGTCACAGCAAATCGCAAGTTATCCGCACTCGGGACGCCGGGTCCCCGAATACGACATGGAGATGATCCGCGAAGTCATCGAAGGGTCGTACAGAATCATTTACTTAATTGGGGCGGATCGAATTGATGTCCTTGCCGTAATTCACGGTGCACAGGAATTGGATTCGGAGTTGCCGAACAATTAAGGCCAGTATGCATCACACCGCCGAGTGCCGTTTTGCCGATGAGGCTATTCGAAGATTAAAGACCCAATATTTGATGGGTCGCCGAGATCCAGATAACTCCCCGACTCGAAGAAGTTTGCGCGCACCTTCAGCCCGGCTGTGATTGCTTCGTTGAAGAGCAGGCCGATGGACAGGCTTTTCATCTCGGGCCGGGCCGCCAGCGTTTCGTGCACAAACTTGCTGAACCGCGGCGACCACGCCGCAATGCCCCAGATGCCGCGCAGATCCGTCCTTGCGGGCTTGTCGATGACCTCGATCACCTGCCCGGCCGCGTCGTGGCGCACGGGTCCAAATCGCTCGGGGGTGTCCGTCGGGAAAACCCCCAACTGAACGTCGGAATCCAACTGGCTGCAGCTTTCGCACACCTGCTTGAACGCGTCGCCCGGATTAATGATCGTGTCGGGCAGGGCCAGGCATACATGGTTATCCTTTGTCCACTCGTAGCAGCGATCCACGGCGTCTGCCAGCCCCTCGGCGCTCTCCTGGTGGATGTAGCACAGGTCCATGCCGTGGCGCGCGCCGTTCCCAAGGCAGCGCATGATCTCGACCTTGCGGTCGGAAATCACAACAATCGCCTTCTTCACGGTTGCGGCTTTCAACGCCTCGATGGAAAACTCGATGGCCAGTCGTGGATGCGCGCCCTTGTCCTCCCCCTTCACCCGGAACGCGATGGGCATCAGTTCCTTCGGATAGGAAAAAGGCGCGAGGCGCGAGCCCATCCCCGCCGCGGGCAACAGACCTATAAATTCCGGCATGTGTGCACCTCGCTCATCCTCAAGCCTGCAACAGCACCCGCTCGATACCGCGGGCTTTTCCAGTTGTCGGATCCACCGTTACCAGCGCGCCCGAAAGTTTCACGTTCTTCTCCGCCACTTCGCCGCGTGTTGGCAAATTGTAGAGGAAGCGGTCCATCACTGATTCCAGTTTCATCCCGATAACGCTGTCGAAGGCGCCTGTCATTCCTATGTCCGTAATATAGGCTGTTCCCTTGGGCAGCAGCCGCTCGTCCGCCGTCGGGACGTGGGTGTGCGTCCCAAACACGCAACTCACATCGCCATCCAGATACCATCCCATGGCCACCTTCTCGCTGGTCGCCTCGGCGTGGAAATCCACGAAGATGATCGGCGTTTCCTTTCGCAATTCGTCCACAATCCCCCGCACTGCCCGAAACGGGCAATCAATGGGCGCCATCATAACGCGGCCCATCACATTCACCACCCCGACGCGAAACGGAGTGTTGGGAATCGAAAAAATGGCGGATCCCTTTCCCGGCACCACGGGGTCTGGAGGGAAATTTGCCGGCCTAATGACGCGAGGCTCATCTTTGATAAAATTGAAGATGTCCTTGTTGTCCCATACGTGGTTGCCTGTGGTGATGGCATCCACGGTCGCCTTCAACATGTCGTCGGCAGTGGAGCGGGTGATGCCTTTGCCCGCCGCCGAGTTCTCGCCGTTGGCAATGATGAAGTGGATGTCGCGCTCCTTGCGCAGGTCTGGCAGGACGTGCTTCAGCGCGTCGCGACCGGGTCGGCCTACGGCGTCTCCCACGATGAGTATGCGCAGGTCACCGCTCATGGCGGCCACCATGGGGCAATTGAGAGTGAATTCGAAAAAGCATAGGGGCAGGAACACAATCCAGCGGGGTTATGCAAACGCTAAAACCGGGTATCTTTGGTGGCTGATGGGGGGTTTCTGAAAGTAGTCGTAATTGAAATACGGGCCGCAAACCACCGCCGGTAGATGGCATACTTCCAATAAAATCAGTGGTTAAGCTCCATATAGAAGACCGCCCAGCGCACTGGCACTGGGCGGCAAAGCTCGGTCGGGCCGTACGTCTTGCCACAGACCCTGATCATCTTGACCAGTCCTCTTGGGAGTTCGATCCTCCCGCGGTCCGGCCGCATTAATAAATACAGATTGCGTCCGGCCAAATTTCGAATATTCGCACGAAATCCGCATCGCAAGCCCCCTTAATCGCAATGGCTCTTGAGTTGCCGCGACGGATGACTGCACAACCATGGAAACAGCAGGAAAACAAACATCCTGCAAGTCGCGAAAACGGGGATCGTCTCGATGAAAAATCTATTTATGGCCGGGAGCAACATCTACCTGAGGGCTGTCGAGCCTGCGGATGCCCCCATCCTGGCAGCCTGCAACAATGACCCCGACGTGCGCATTTCGTTCTTCACCCACACCCCCACCAATGTCGCCACACAGGCGAAGCGTATTGAATCCTTTTACCAGCCCGGCGCGGACTACATACCCTTTGTCATCTGTCTCAAGGATTCCGGGCAGGGGATTGGGGTCACCGCGTTGCACCGCGTCGACCTGGTCAGCCGCGCGGCCGTCTTCTCCGTCTGCATCAGCGACCCTGCCCACTGGGGCAAGGGTCATGGTGGCGAGGCCACCAGCCTTATGCTCAAGTATTCCTTCGAGATCCTCAACCTGCACCGGGTCCAGCTCCACGTCTGGGCCGGCAACTCCGCAGGCATAAAAGCCTATGAGAGGGCTGGCTTTGTCCGCGAGGGCCTTCTGCGCGAGGCCATGGTCCACAATGGCGAGTATTGCGACTTTCTCGTCATGGGAATCCTGGAAGCGGAGTGGCGCGCCGCCCACGCCGCGCGCTAATCAGTTGAACTGCGATTCCCGGGCCACCGTCTCCGCCGCCGACTGCGCCACGATGCCCTCCAGAAAGATATCCGCCACGTCAGGATCAAACTGCTGGCCGGACTTGTTCCGGATTTCCTCGATGGCTGCCTCGAAGGGAATCGCCTTTCGGTAGGGCCGGTTGCTGCGCATCGCGTCGAAGGAATCCACCACCGCCATGATGCGCGACCCCAGGGGAATGTCCGATCCCTTCAGTTTGTCGGGATAACCGGTGCCGTCAAAATTCTCGTGATGATGGCGCACCAACACCGCCACCTCGCTGAGCATGCCGTCTGAGTTCAGGATGTCGTAACCCCAGACCGGGTGCATGCGCATGATTTCCCATTCCTCGCGTGTTAGCGGGCCGGGCTTGTTCAGGATGCTATTCGGCACGCGGATTTTGCCGATGTCGTGAAGCCGCATGGCAAAGCTGACGAGGTCCGCCTCCTTCTTTGGCAGGTTGAGGCCAGAGATGGTGCGATTCAGGTAAATCTGTGTGCGGCGCGAATGGTCGCCAGTGCTATTGTCCTTTGAGCGCAGCGCGTTCGCGAGGCTTGTAATGGCACCAATGGTCATGCGCTCGTAGTTCTCATAGAGCCGTGCATTGGAATGTAACACGGACACCTCGGCGCACAGCAGCTCAAGCAGTTCCAGTTCCGACTCGGTGAACTGAGTCGCCGTGTTACCCCGGCTGATTTGCAGCGCGCCAAAGGAATCCTTGTCGCCGCGGATGGGGAGGAACACCGAGCGGTCAAACGCCGCAAAGTCGTCGTTGACCAGCCCCTCCTTCGTCGCGGCGCCCTTGCCATGAATCACCGGGTTGCCCGTTTGCATGACCCACGATAGGGCGTTTTGCAGGAGTTCCGCGTTTCCTCCTGCTTCGGAAAGCGCCGGGACGTGGTAAGTGATGGGTTTTCGGTTTACGCAAAGCGAGATGGAGCTCAACTCCGACCCGAACAGTTCATGCGTGAGCCGCAAAATCTCGAGTGTTGTCTGTGGAAATTCCTCGGGCATGGATTGCAACCGCAGAATCTCCGCGAGTTTTTTGAGCGCCGCCTGGTTGCGTCGGAACTCCGTGGCGCTGTCCTCGAGGCGCTGAGACAATTCGCTGTTTGTGGCGGCCAGTGCATCGCGCTCGCGCACGCGCTCAAGCGTCACCGTCAGCAAGTCCATGTCCAAGGGCTTGGTGATGTAATCGCGCGCACCCAGCTTCAGGCATTCAATCGCCGTCTGCACGCTGGCGTGGGCTGTCATCACCACGATGGAGGGCCGCCTTCCCGCCGCGTCAATCCGTCGCATCACCTCCACGCCGTTCATCAGCGGCATGTTAACATCCAGCAGGATCAGCGTATTGTCGGGAACGGAATCCAGCTTCTCCAGCAGTTCAATTCCCGACTCCATCGCTTCCGGGGCATAGCCCTGCTCCGACAGAATGTCGGACAATTGAAAGCCGACCAACGGATCATCATCCACAATCAAGAGCCTGCGCTCGTCACTCATCGTCCTCGTCCTCAACAGGTACAGTTAATCAACAGCTACAAATTACGGGGAACTTTTCACAGCCTGCTTTACGGGCTGGTCTTTCATTGAACCACGGGCTTCATCGGATGCAAGCCGCAAAATCTGTTCGCGCCGGTTCTCCGGCCGCTCTCCCACCGGGATACTCAGCAGGAAATGGGCGCCCGGCTGAAGCCCCGGCAGGGCTGAGAGGCTTGCGCCAAAGGATTCCGCAAGTCCGCGGGCGATACTAAGGCCGATTCCCGTCGAACTGGAGCTTTTTTTCGTCGAGTAAAAGGGTTCAAATACCCGCTCGACCGCCTCGTCCGGGATTCCCGGGCCATTGTCCTCCACCAGGATCTCAATTTTCGGCGACTGGCGCGGCTCGGCGGCCGGGGCCAGCCTGCTGCGCAATGTCAGGTTGCCGCCTTCGGGCATGGCGTCGCGCGAATTCAGGATCAGGTTGATGAGCACCGTACGCAGCGCCGACTCCTGCAGCATGACCGATGGCAGATCCGCCTGCAAATCTGTGCGCACCGCGATATTGTGCGACTCCAGCAGATACTGAAGCAGAGTCAGCAGATCCGTGATCACCGTGTTCACGCTGCAGATCTGCTCGCTGACTTCCTCCCCGTGCGAGTAGCTGGAGAACCGCAGGATCTGTTCCTGCGACCGATCCACCTGCTGGCTGATGATTTCGAGGTGCTTCATCATCTTGGAATCCAGCTCGACGTCGCGCCCTTTTTTCAGCAGGAAGTGGGCCGACACCTTGATACTGGAAAAGAGATTTTTCAGCTCGTGCGTCAGGCTCTGGGCCAGGTCCGCGCCGTAGCTCTTCGCCTGCAGACGGCTCAGGCGGTCGCGAAGCCCCTCGATCTTTGAATTGATCTGGGCCTCCTGCGTCTTCAGCCGAGTGTTCTCGCGCTCAAATCCCGCGGTTTCGCAGGCATGCTGGATGGACCGGATCAGCCAAGCCGGGTCAAAGGGCTTAAGCATATAGTTGTGGATCCGCAGTGTCGGCGCCACCACCTCCGGTGGCGGAGCCAGGGCGCCCAGCAAAATGATTTGAAGCAGCGGATTGGCCGCGGTGGATTCCTGCAACATGTCCAGGATCGCCCCCGACCGGCATTCCGGAAAATCCATGTCAAGCACGAGCACGTCGAAATGTACCAGCTTGATGAACTCCGGCGCCTTGTAGGGGTTGGCTGTCACTGAAACGCGGAACGAGGCCGTCTCAAGCAGGTCCTCAAGCGCATCCAGCAACTTCTGGTCGCGCAATACCAGCAGCACCGTGGGCTTTCGCGTCAACTGGGCAGTGTTCATCATGGGGCGTCGAGCTTCTCGAGCTTGTTCCGACCGGGCATGTTGTCGTCAAGATAGTTCGGGCGCGCCCGCCTCTTCATTAATAGGAGCGCGCGATCGGCCGCCTCGAAAAGGTTTTCCGGCGTCCGGGTTTCCTCCGCCATTTCCGCCAGCCCAAACCCAAACGAAAAGGGCAGCCCGAGCCGCCGACCCTTTGCGCGAAAACTCCCCAGCACCCGACGCATCAGCACCTGGGCGCGCTGCGCCGCTGTCTCCGGCATAATGATTCCAAACTCATCACCGCCCAGGCGCGCCGCGCAATCCGACTGCCGGATCCCCTCTGTCAGCGCCTCCGCCAGCGCGTTCAGCATCCGATCCCCCGCCGGGTGGCCGTAGCGGTCGTTTACGAGTTTCAGGTTGTCCGCGTCCAGCACGGCAAGCGACAAAGGCGCGCTTTGACGGCGGCTGCGCGAAATCTCGCGGTCCAGCGTCAGTGTGAAAAATCGCCGGTTGTACAACCCCGTCAACTCATCGCGATAAACCAGATCCTGAGTGCGCCACGCCGCTTCGGCATCGTGGATTGAGTTCATCGCCATGATTCCCAGAAAATCCAGGACCTCCACGGGATTGCTGGTGGAGTTCGTCGGCGCCTCCTGCGGCGCCCGCACCCCGATCATTCCGCAGATGGAACTACGTTCAAAAAACGTGCACATACCGTTCTCGAACATCCCACCCTCAACACCGTTGATGAGGCCCAGATCAGCAAGGTGCTCGAGCATTAAAGCCCGCACACCGTCCGCGGTCAGAAACTCCGCACGGTTGCTGCCTCGTCGTAATTCGCTCACCTGCGGAGCGTCGCGCCCCGCCTGGTACGCCGTGATGAAACTCCCGGGATGACTCTCCGATACATAGGAGATCACCGCGAAGGAGGGTTGGAACAGATCGTTCAAGAAAGTTAATATGGTTTCGCACACATCCCGCGCCGCCATCCGCCCCAGTCCCACCTCGTGCTGAAGTTTCGTAAGTCGAGGAATCAGGCCCCCGGAGAACTTAAGACCTTCCGGATCCTTGCCCGCCCGCGGCGTTTCAAAGATCACGGCTGACCGGTCCGCCGGTACGTTGGCCCCCGCCCGCGCCAGGAAATCGTCAATCGCGTCCAGCGACAGGGGGGCCTCGAATACCGCGCAGCCCGGCACATGGATGTTAACCTCGGTATCGGGAGTCTGTAGAACCGCCTTCAACGGCTCCTGGCACGCCGCAAGGAACTCCTCAATTCGCCGGTTGTTACCCCGCTGGCCTGCCAGACAATAAAACACCACGTCGCCTGCGGCCCGGTTAGTTTGGGGCGGCTCGGCATCGCGCAAATCCTCGACCCGGAACCCCTTGCCCTCTATATATTCCTTCACGGGGCCAAAGGTTTCCGACCAGTCGTTGACAAATATGGCTCGCTTGGTCATTACCTGTTTCCCCTAAAAACGGCACGGAATGCTCCCTCGCCGTTTTTAGGTGAATGCCATCCCCCGAGCGCACGGTTATTGTGCGATTTTGGCACCACGCGTGCCCTAAACCGGTGTAATATGTGTTCCTTAAATGCCACGGGTCAATCAATTTATCACCGCTTCTGCCCTCCAATCGAAATTGCAAAATGAGGGCGCAAAATTGCGGTACCTTAAGCCGAATCCCGCGCCAGCTGACGGCTGACCCCCAAGCCAGGGCGCACGAAAGGCCGCTGTCCTGAGTCCGAATACGAAGTTCCGCTCGCCCACAACCCTCGACGACGTGTTTGACCTTCTCAACTTCCTTAAGGTTCAGGGCGTCAATTGTTGTTTGCACGGTGGTTGGGGCGTCGAGGCCCTAACGGGCGTTTCCCGCCCCCACGGCGACATCGACCTTCTTGTCCCTGTTGCGGAGCGCCCCAAGGCCACGGAGATTTTTGCCGGGAACATCATCAAGAAGTCGAAGCACAAGATCAAGGTTCGCTACAAGGACGTCAAAGTTGAGGTTAGCTTCTTCGAGCGACGACCCGACGGCAGCCTGACCATCGACATGCCCTTTTACATGATTTTCGTACCCAAGGGTTACAACGACGAGCAAATCGGGAAACTGGGCGGAGTCGAAGTGGCAACGGCCTCCCGGTTCATACTCTACGGCGAAGTCATGCTCAAGGGCCAGAAGACCACCGTCACTCAGGCCTCAAATGTCGAAGATGCGAGCCCCGTGGCCACTCTCCTGAACGACGAGGAAAAGCAGTGGGCGAAGAAGTATTTTCCCGAGAATATCACCCTTTGGAAAGCACTCCTTCACCGCTTCGGTTTGGGTTGAAAAACCCAAACGCACCCTCAAGCCTGCCTCTCATGATTACGTTACAGTCCAACAGGTGGGTTGCCGCGCATGGCCGTTGATAGCCAGCCCGTCTTCATTGTCGGTGTCGCACGCTCGGGCACGACACTGCTCCAACAGATGCTGGACCACCACCCGGCGTTTGCTTTTCCATGGGAAAGTCATTTCATCCCGGTGTTCCATAGGCACCTGGCCGTCTTTGGCGACCTGAAGGTAGCCGCGAACCGGCAGCGCCTTATCGAGGCCATCGTTGAATATGTCCCGGTCTCTTTCGGAGAGAAACTTCCCGGCGAATGGATCCCGGGGCTCTCCGCCGCGGCCCCCGAGATTGCCGCGTCGGCCCCTGCCGACTATGCCGGCATCGTGGACGCCGTCTACCAATTCATGGTTCGTCAGCGCGGTCGCCGCCGTTGGGGCGACAAGACCCCTGGTTATATTAACAGCATGCCCCTGCTGCTGGAGCTGTTCCCCGGCGCGCGCTTCATCCACATGGTCCGCGACGGCCGCGACGTCGCCGCGTCCGTGGGCCCACTCAGTTTCGGCCCCAGCACCGCCCATCTCGGCGCGCGCAAATGGGTTTCCTTCATTCGCCACGGTCTCAACTTCCAGAAGGCCCACCCCGACCGCGTTATGCTGTTGAAATACGAAGACCTCGCCGCCGACCCGGAGACACACTGCCGCAAGGTCTGCGAATTCCTCGGCGAGGAATTCGACCCTGCGATGCTCAGTTTTCATGAAGACGGCTCCCAGCGCATCCCCGGCCAGGGAATCCACGAGATGATCTCCCAGCCTCCCAGCCTGAAGCGCGTCGGGCGCTGGAAAAAAGATTTAACCCCCGGCCAGGTCCGCGTCTTCGAGGCCATCGCCGGCCCCATGCTCCAGCAGTTCGGCTACGAACTCAGCCAGCCCCGCCCAAAGGTGCGTTTTTACGACAAGCCTCTCAGCGTCATCGGTGAAAAGGTCCTGTGGATGCGTCCCAACACAAAGCCCCTCTCACTCGCCGAGCGCCTCGATCTCGGCAAGCGGCGCAAGGCCTTCCGCGCGAAGTACGGATTCTGACCGTCCTATTCCACCTTCACCCTGGCGACCACCCACCAGAATGAGAATTGCCAGAGTTTCCCTTCGACGCGGCGTCTTCTGCCATTTCACTTGTTATTGCACGCAGGCATGTGGATGAAGAGGGGTGACTCACCTGTTGGTCTGCTGTAGATGGCAATAATTTCAGGTCTTTTGAGGATTTCGATGAATCGGGCTTTGATGCGGTGTTGTGCTGTCTTGCGTATATTTCCCGCTGTAGGAATAATTATTTGTCTCGGTGGCAATGCCAAGGCGCAATCAGGCGCCGCGGGACCCGACTCAAAGCCGGGGATAATGCGGAACGGGAATACAGGAGTATCCGAATCCGTTCGCGAAATTATGGACCGCGAAATCAAAGCCCGGCCGACCCGCAGCAAGCGTTTCAAGCTTATGCGCGAGCATGAGGTGGAACGCGAGGGCCTGAAAAACAATCCGGAGTCGTCGCGCGAGGCGGAGTGGCCACCTCGTGGCGTCAAAGCGCGCACCGCGGTTCAGGGCGCCGGCCCATTTGTCGCGCAAACCCTTGGAACCACGGTCACGGGCGCAACGCTGAATGACACCCTTGCCTTCCCACCAGACACCATGGGGGCGGTCGGCCCGACCCAGTTCATCGTTGCCGTCAATGGGCGCATCCGCTCCTTCAATAAATCCACCGGCGCGGCGGACGGGATCCTTAACGCGGATACTGATGTATTTTTCAACAGTGTGCGCAACGGCTCGGGCACCAGCGATCCACGCATTCGCTACGACCGCATTACAGGGCGCTGGTTTATCATCATTATCAACGTCAGCACCCCCAACCGCGTCCTTATTGCCGTAAGCAGCGAGAGCACCATCACGAGCAGCTCTAATTTCACCTTTTTCTACTTTGACGATACATATCTAAGCAGCGGAAGCCCATGTCTGGGCGATTATCCGACACTGGGTGTTGACGTGAATGCCCTATATATTGGCATTAATCAATTTGCCAATGGCAGCACCTTTGCCGGCATGTCGGTTTATGTGGTGCGCAAGAGCAGCGTGCTGGGCGCGGGGCCCATCGTGGTAACGGCATTTGACAACATCACCGGCACCACGACTGGCGCCGGCCCCTACACGCCACAAGGTGTCGATAATTTTGACCCAACGGCGACGGAGGGTTATTTCATCGGCGTGGATAACGCGACCTTCGGCACGCTAATGGTGCGGCGCGTTAGCACGCCCGGTGGCACGCCAACGCTCTCCGGCAACATCAGTATCACTGTTTCTACCACGGCCTATCCCATCACGGTGCGGCACAAAGGAAACTCATCCACGAATGGTCGTCTCGATGCCCTGGACGACCGCCTCTTTGCGGCGCACATCCGCAACGGACGGTTGTGGACCGCCCACAACATCGGTGTCATCGACACCGGCGTGGCAAGCGGGTCGGCAAACCGAAACGGCTGCCGATGGTACGAAATCCAGAATCTTTCCGGTACGCCCTCCCTGGTGCAATCAGGAACGCTTTATACGTCGGGGAGTTCGGGCAGCACGGCGCAAAGGAATTACTGGATTCCGTCCATCATGGTCTCCGGTCAGGGCCACGCGGCCTTGGGATGCAGCACGGCAGGCACCAATGAGTATATCAACGGCGCCTTTGCCGGACGCCTCGTGAATGACACGCTCGGCACGTTGCAGACGCCCTCCCTGATCACGAACAGCACCACAGATTACACACCATCCAGTGATCCCGGCGGCACGGGCGGGCGCCGTTGGGGCGACTACTCATACACCTGTGTGGATCCAAGCGACGACATGACGATGTGGACCATCCAGGAGTTCTGCAGCGCAACGGACCTTTACGGCGTAAGTTTTGTGAAGCTAATCGCGCCTCCACCGGCAACGCCATCCACGTGCAGTCCGTCTTCGGCACCCGCCGGGCAAACATCCGTGACCCTCACCATCACCGGCACCCAGGTCTCGGGCAGTGGATTCTTTGATCCCGGAGCGGGCTTTACTGGTCGCCTCGCGGCGTCGCTCAATGGCGGCGTCACCGTGAACAGCGTGGTCTACACCAGCCCCACTTCCATGAAAATCGTGGTCAGCACGGTCGGCGCCACCGCCAGCGGCAAGACCATCACCATAACGAACCCGGACGGGCAATCCATAAGCAGCGCACCGGGACTGTTCACGGTGACAGGTGTTCCGGTGGGGCAAAGTGCATTTGATGTGGAATAGCTCCAATAGGCCTTATGGGACGAATAGGACTTATATAAGGAGCCGGCTATTTTGCCAGCCGGAGTCTTGCAGTCTTATGACTGGGGTTTCTCCCTGATATTGCGACGCACACGGGATGGTTTCCCGCGGACGCCGCCGCTTTCCGAAAAATCTTTTTCGAGCCTGCGGATTTGGCGATCTAATAGATAATTGGCTTGATGAATGAGGCAAATGGCAATGTTTGCCACCACCTCGGCCGGTCGGGTCTCGATGAATTCCCGGTAGGTTTCGTAGGTTTCAGCGCGTTCGGTTCCCAGTTTTCTGGCAAAAAGAGCTTCTTTGGAATCCTTCGGCCAGAGGACACAATTCCGCGTCCGATGAAAGTCCCGGTAGTCCTCCAAAAGTTCCTCCAAGCTGGCCCGCGCGACATTAGTAAGCCGAATCTCACCCCCGGCAGAGGTGACTGAGGCCTTGCTTCCTTCAATGATATTCTGTTTCCCCGAGCGCGCAGCTTGAACCATCTGATCCACAGTCCGGTCCCGCTTATCCAGAAACCGCTCGCAGAATCGCCAGGTCAGGTCATAAATGATCATGGCCTTCCGGTAAGAAAGAAGGTCAGCGTAGTTCCCTTGTCGGGGCAGGAATTGACCCCCCTTACGCGACGCCACACCCCACAACCTCCTGCTTAATGGAATCTAACTCCCAACAGAATCCCCCAAGCCCCGCCGTTGCCTATAAGTCCCATAGGTCCTATAAGCCCTATGCGTCCTATTTCCCCGCGTGAATGACAACCTTCTGCGTCTGCAGGACCTGCTTGCCCACCAGTGGTTCCTGGCCGGTCACCTGGCCGGCGGCATCTGCCGGGTTCACCTCGATATCGGTTATGCCAACCTTTGCCAGTGCGGCCTTGGCCTCGGCCACTGTTTTTCCGGTTAGCTCGGGCATCAGGAAGCTTGTCCCTTTCGGACCACTGCTTACCAGTAAGTTCACCGGCGCCGCGGCCTCCAAACCCTTGTTGGGCTCGGGATTCTGGTTAATCACAATGTCCTTCGCCACGCTCGCATTTTCAATGTAGGTAATGTTGCCTTCCTGCAAGCCCGCACCCTTGATCTTGTTGAGCGCGTTTTCGCGCGTCTCGTTGATCACGTCGGGCACCATAAAGTTTGCCTTGCCGCTGCTGATGACCACCCGCACCGTCGCGCCTTCTTTCGTCGTGTCGCCCGGCTGGGGTTTCTGCTCGATGATTTCGCCCGGCGCCACCAGCGTTGTCGGCTCGGCACGGTCGCGGATCAGGTTCAGCTTCTTCGCCGACAAGATCTCCAGTGCGTTCTCCGCCTTCATGCCGCGCACATTCGGCACCACGACCTGCTCGGTGCTGATATACATGCGGATCGCCTCGTAGCCGATGCCCGCTGTCAGCCCCAGCACCAGCACCGTC
Organism: Candidatus Sumerlaeaceae bacterium; assembly: GCA_019695055.1. Lineage (GTDB taxonomy): Bacteria > Sumerlaeota > Sumerlaeia > Sumerlaeales > Sumerlaeaceae > JAIBAT01. The sequence goes on from JAIBAT010000074.1 coordinate 45,740, forward strand.
AGCAAAAGCATTCGAAAAAGCAGCCCCCAGAAACCAAAGACCCAGGAAAAGAAGCCGAATCGCGAACGCGGACTTCGCCGCGGCAATCGCGCCACGCGTGTCTTCACCGCCCGGGGGATTCCCTGCCGCTCTCGCGCGCCCTCCCAGTTCTCCGGCGTGGCACCTTTCATCGGGCCCCAGTCGGCCTTCGGCCTAACGTCGGACTTCTTAATGGCTGGCATCTTCAAGGTGTCGCCGCCACCGCCGGGGTTTGCGGATGCGCCGCGTTGCTTCAGTGCCGCCTGGATCTGCGCCTTGTTCAGCGTCGCCGGCGTCAGTGTATCGTCGGGGTTTGAGCCACTCGTGGGTGCCGGGTCTGCCGCGACGTCCGGGTCGCGGTCTACGTAGGCCGCGCTGAATCCGCTGGTCTCGCCCAATCGCCGCGGTGGAGGCGGCGCCGACGGCGCGCCATCAAAATCCAGCGACGATTGCCGCCCCGTTTCCGAACCCTCGGAATCGGCGCCCTCGGGCGAACGATGTCTTTTCTTTTTCTGCATGAAATACTTGTGTGCTGCCTTGCAGCCCCGATTGGAATCGGTTTATCCCTTTACCGCGCCGACCGTGAGACCCTTCGTAAGATGTTTCTGGAACGCAAAGAAAATCACGACCATCGGCACACTCGCCAGCAGCGCCGCGCTCATCACCACCCCGATGTTCCGGGGCCCGGCGTTGAATTGCAGCGTCTTAAGCCCCACTTCCAGCAGGTACATATTCTGGTCGTCCGTGATGATCAATGGCCACAGGAAGGCCTTCCACGCCCCGATGAACGTGAAAATCGCCCAAACCGCGAGGATCGGCTTCGACAGCGGCACGATCACCTTGGCAAAGATCCCAATCTCGCTGCAACCGTCGATGCGCGCCGCGTCCTCCAGCGTACTCGGCAGACTTTGGATGTACTGCCGCATCAGGAAAATCCCCACAGGTGCGGCAATCTGCGGCAGAATCACCGTCCAGAAGCTGTTGTACCACCCCAGCCCCTGCGTAAACAGCAGAAATAGCGGGATCACCGTCACCTGCCCCGGGATCATGATCGTCGCAATGATCACCCAGAACAGCACCTTGTGCCCCGGGAAGGGAATCTTCGCAAAGGCGTAACCCGCCATCGCGTTCAGTAGTACGCTCAACGCCGTCACGGCCACCGCAACGAAAAGCGTGTTTTCGAACCATAGCATCAGGCGCCCCGCAAGAATAGGCTGTCCGTCCCGCGCCGCCCGTGCCACCGGGTCTGCCACTGGTGGCGCCACAAGGTGCAACCCCGAGAAGAACCACGAATGCACCGGCGCCGACTCAAAATCGCCGCGCTTCATGGACGTGATGTCAAACAGCCCTGTCTTCTTCGACTCGCTGTGAAAGTTCTCCAGCGTGAAATACGTCCGCGCCCACCCGCCCAGTTTTTCCGTGCTGGCAATTGTATCCCAATTCAGGCTCGCAAACGTCCGCTTCATCGGGATTGCAGTTTGCAGCTCCGACTGCGGCGTGAAGGCGCACAGCACCATCCAGACCATCGGCACAAACAACACCAGGGCCAGCAGCGTCAGCGCAACATAGCAGGCCCCATGTCCCACCCTGGCAATCCCGCGATTCATGCCCCACATCCGACCCCCGAAAATCCAGCGCATGCAAGGAAATCAATGGCCGCAAGTCTTCGCTGCGGGCGGGGGCGGCTCATGGCCCCCAGGCAAGAGTTCTTACCCGTTGCTCTCCAGGGTCACTTCGAGCTGCTCCATCATGTAGGCCTCGACCACATCGCCAACTTTGATGTCGTTGTAGTTCGTAATGCTGAGACCGCACTCCTGGCTTTCGGTCACCTTCTTGGCGTCGTCCTTGAAGCGCTTGAGGCTCGACAGCGTTCCGTCGTAAATCACGGCGTTGTCTCGCAGCAGGCGGATCTTACTGTCGCGGTTGATTTCGCCGTCCGTTACGTAACACCCGGCAATGGTGCCGAGTTTCGAGATTTTGAAGAGCTGGCGGATCTCCACGTGGCCGGTGACCTTCTCCTGGAACTTCGGTTCCAGCATGCCGACCATGGCCTTGCGCAGGTCCTCGATGAGGTCGTAGATGATGCGGTAGAGTTTGATGTCCACGCCCGTGCGCGCCGCCATTTCGGTGGCAGATTGCTCCGGACGCACGTTGAAGCCAATGATGATCGCGTCGGACGCGTCGGCCAGGTTCACATCGCTGTCGTTGATACCGCCGACGCCGCTGTGCAGTATGCGGATACGCACTTCATTGGAGTTAAGCTTTTCGAGGGATCCCGCAACAGCTTCGATGGAGCCCTGAACGTCGCCCTTGAGGATGATGTTCAGGTCCTTCATTTTACCCTCGGCGATAAAGTCGTGCAGGCCCTCGAGAGTGACGTGCTGCTTTTGCGGTGTGAGGCCAGCGGCACGGCGACGGAACTCGCGCTTCTCCGCAATTTCGCGCGCGAGCTGCTCGTTCTCGACGACGACGAACTGTTCGCCGGCACCGGGGCTGCCGCTGAGACCGATAATCTCGGCGGGGAAGCTGGGTCCGGCCTCCTCGATGGGGCGGCCGTGGTCGTCGTTCATGGCGCGAACGCGACCGCTGATGTCGCCGACGACAAACTCGTCGCCGACGCGCAGCGTACCGCGCTGGACAAGGATGGTGGCAACCGCGCCGCGAGCCGGGTCGACGTGGGATTCCACAACGATACCGACAGCGCGGTGGCTGGGGTCGGCCTTGAGTTCAAGAACCTCGGCCTGCAGGCCCACCATTTCGAGCAACTGCTCGATACCGGTGGCCTTCTTGGCGCTGATCTCCACAAAAATGGTTTCGCCGCCGAACTCCTCGCTGACGAGGCCGTGTTGCAAGGCTTCCTGCTTCACACGGGCCGGGTCGGCGCCGGGGAGGTCAACCTTGTTGACCGCGACCACGATTGGCACTTTCGCCGCCTGGGCGTGGTGGATGGCCTCAATGGTTTGTGGCATAAAGCCGTCGTTGGCCGCCACGACAAGGATGACAATGTCCGTGACGCTGGCACCACGGGCGCGCATGGCCGTAAAGGCCTCGTGGCCCGGGGTGTCAAGGAATACGATGTTACCGCGTGACGTCGGCACGTGGTACGCGCCGATGTGCTGCGTAATGCCGCCGAACTCGCCCTCGACGACGTTCGACTTGCGAATACGGTCGAGCAGAGTCGTCTTTCCATGGTCGACATGGCCCATGATGGTGACCACGGGCGGACGACGAATCTGGGATTCGGCGGTGCTGACGGGCATAAACTTCTCGATGTCGCCCTCGTCGGTCTCCTTGATGATTTCGAGATCAACATTGAACTCGCCAGCCAGCAATTCCATGTGCTCGGGCGAGATAACCTGGTTCACAGTGACCATTTCACCAAGCATGAAAAGCTTTTTAATGACCTCGGTGGACGGCACCTGGATTTTTTCGGCAAACAGGCCGAGAGTGACCTCGCCGGTGATGGAGACACTGCGTCTGGGCAGCTCAAGGGTCCCGCCCTCCGGCGTCGGCTCATAGCCCACGGACGAACCACCACCACGGCGACCATCGCGACGACCACCTCGGCCAAAGGCACCACCCTGGTGGGCTCCGGGCCCGGGTTTGCCCGTACGCGGGCGTGACGTTTGCCGCATATCCTCATCGAGTTCGAAAATGCGGGTTGGCGTGGGCTTGCGCCGGTCCTTCGAGGCTCCGCCCTTCTTTTTGTCGGGCTTGCGAGCGCTGGGCTTGTCGGCGCGCATCACGCCGATGGTGGGCAGATTGGCCTCGGTCAACTGGACTGGGCGCCCTCCGGATTCACCGCGGCGCGGCGGACCACCGGCACCCTGGGGCCGCGGCGGACGCTGGGCCCCCGGACCGCCCGGACGTTGAAAACCGCCCTGGCCTGGCGGGCGCTGGAACCCACCCTGGCCACCACCGGGACGCGGACCTGAACCCTGTGGACGTGGGCCGCCACCGGGTGCTCCACCCTGACGGGGCGGGCCAAAGGACGGGCGCGGACCTGTGCCTGGTGGGCGCGGGCCGGCTGGACGCTGCTGGGGTTGGCCCGTTGGGGCATCAGAACTTGTTTGGGGGGCGCGGGGCGGCGCACCCGGAATGGGCCGGAATCCAAGCGAACGTAAGCGCTCGGCTTCTTCGGCGGCGTGCTTGCGGGCCTTTTCTTCCTCTTCGCGGCGCTTGCGGTCTTCCTCGGCGCGCTGGCGGCGCTCTTCCTCGGCTTTGCGGCGGGCCTCCTCTTCGGCCTTACGGCGCTCTTCCTCTTCGGCCTTGCGCTTTTCTTCGAGCTGGCGGCGGCGCTCCTCCTCCTTGCGGCGGCGCTCCTCCTCCTTCTTGAGGCGCTCTTCCTCCTTCTTGCGCTCTTCCTCAAGCTCCTTGGCCTTCAGGTCGGCCTTATACTTGTCGATATGGGGCATCAGCTTGCGAACATCCTTGTCCTCGATGTTCGCGCTGGCGCTGGCCTTGATGGCAACGCGGTGCTTCTTGGCGATGGCTAATACGTCCTTGCTTTCAAGGCCGGTGGCCTTCGCTAGCTCAAAAACCCTCATTCAGTGATCCTGTCGATCCGGCGGCGCGCACAGGCGCGCCATAATATGTTAACTCACGACAATGAAGCATTGGGGTGGTACACAGGCCGGTCGGTGATTCGCGCGGCTGACTCCCGGGGAGAAGGTGGGAGAACGCCAAGGCGCGGAAATCGGAAGGGATGACGCAGGGAAGGAAGCGGGTGGGCTGGGTGCGTATTTCGTGCGGTCGCCGTTCAGCTTTCCATGTGTCGTCCCTCGACCTTACAAGTCTTTGTAGCCATTTCCATGTCTCATGCCGAGTGAGACATACCGCGCGAGCCGCCAATTCCTTCAATGGCAATGATTTGTCGCGGTTTCGGGGGCAAAATTCCGTTTGCGGGGCGGGGGTGGGGACGTTCTAAGCAGGTCAGGATTTTTCACCGACGGAGACACTGGGCCATGCCACTGCTGTTTGACCTGCCACTGAAGGAACTTCACAAGTATGGGGGGAGAAACCCCAAACCCGCGGACCACGAGGAGTATTGGGAGCGGGGACTGACCGAGATGCGGGCCACGGACCCGGCACCCGAGTTGATGCCGGCGGAGTTTCAGGTGCCGTTTGCGGATTGCTTCCACCTCTATTTCACAGGGGTCGGCGGAGCGCGGATCCACGCCATGTTTCTGCGCCCCAAGGCCCCCACCCAGCCACACCCAGCGGTTCTAATGTTCCACGGCTACACAGGTCGGGCCGGCGAATGGCACGACAAGCTGGGGTATGCGGCCATGGGTTATACCGTTGCTGCCATGGATTGCCGCGGGCAGGGGGGAAAATCGGAGGATGTTGGCGGCGTAAAGGGCACGACCCACAAAGGGCACATCATTCGTGGCTTGGATGGGCCACCTGACCAGATGTTGTTCCGGCAGGTTTTCCTGGATACGGCGCAGCTGGCGCGGGTTGTGATGGATATGGAGGATGTGGACGCGGCCCGGGTAGGGGCGCTCGGCAGCAGTCAGGGAGGAGGCTTGACGTTGGCCTGCGCGGCGTTGGAGCCGCGGATCAAACTGGCCGCGCCGGTCTTCCCCTTTCTATGTGATTACCAGAGGGTTTGGGAAATGGATCTGGCCAAGGAAGCCTATGAGGAGTTGCGTTACTACTTTCGGATGTTCGACCCCCTCCACGCGAGAGAGGACGAGGTTTTTTGCAAATTAGGTTATATTGACGTTCAACACCTTTGTCCTCGAATCAAAGCCAAGGTAAGAATGGCCGTTGGACTTCAGGACCAGATTTGCCCGCCATCGTCCCAGTTTGCAGCCTACAATAAGATCAAGTCTGATAAGAGCCTGATTCTTTACCCCGATTTTGGGCATGAGAACCTGCCGGGGTGCGTGGACGGGATTATGCAGTTCATGCAGGAGTTGTAATTCTTAACGTAGTCACGCCGGAGGGGCAGCGTGACAATAAAAGACTATTGTCAAAGCCCGGCGTAATAGTCGTAACCGCGCATGGCCCAGTAGTCGGGCGGGCGCTGGTTTGTGAACCGGAGGGCTCCGACACATTTGAGACTCTTGATGCCGTATTTGACCGGCACGGTGAGGCGAAGAGGAGCGCCGTGGATGGGTTCGAGGGGCTGGCCATTCATCTCGTAGCACAGAAGCGTCTGGGGGTGGAGGGCGCTCTTCATGTCCAGGCCGACGAAGTACTCGCCATCAGGGGTCATGGCTGACAGATAAGCAGCCGTATTGATGTTGGGATGGGGTGAAGAGAGGAGTCGGGCGTCCGCGGTGGCCAGGGGGAATCTGGCAGCCAGGTCGGAGACGCGAGCTCCAGCCCAATGGACGACTTCGCTCCACCCTTCGATGCAACAGAGCCGGGTGACCATCTCGACGCGGGGCAATGCCTGAATGTCGGAGAGAGAAAGAGTGATGGGCTTGGCCGGATCTGTGAGGCCAAAGACGTTTAGGGCCCAATCGATGCCCAGTTCGTTCTCCAGACCGATGGTTCCATTGGCCCGGGGCATCCTTGCCTGAGACTTTGAATACTCGGGGGACAGCCGGGAAAGCGGGGAGAGGGCGCCGGCCACGTTTCCGTTAAGGTTAAGCACTTTACGCAGGGGCCACGGAATGCCATCGTCGTTGGGGCGCGTGCGCAACCACTGCCATCCAGAGACGGCTGCGATACCCGCGCCGGCGGCAATCAGGAATCCACGGCGGGATGTTCGGCTTGTGAGGCGCTTTGCATCCTCTTCGGGCAACCAATCGTCAGGGTTTAATACTTGATTGCTTTGATAGCTCTCCTCTGGATCAAGCTTTTTGTTTTCAGCTGTTCGTGGATCAGTCATGGCTGGCCTCTGGTACGGCAGGTTGATTCCAGTTAGGTTCCGACTCTCGAATGAACTCTCGACCGATGATCATCGCGCGGAAGTTGTTCCAGCCAGCCTTGACGACTTGGGCCAGGTGGATCAGAATGAATAGAACGTAACCAATCGTGAGCGCGAAGTGCTCGAGGCGGGCAGCCTCGTAGCCGCCAAGGAGATTTGTCAACCAAGAAACCTGGACTGGCTTGTAAATGGCGAGACCGGTCACGAGGGATCCGAGGCCCATAAGGATAACGCCGGTATAAGCGAGGCGCTGAGCGCCGTTGAACTTGCGGGGGGGCAGGGGTTTCTTCGTGAGGTGTAGGTCGTGGAGGACAACATGGAAGGCCTCGGCAAGGGTTTGGCGATTGGGCAGGAGGTAACGCCATTCTCCGGAGACAAGTGTGTAGCCGACATAGACGAGGCCGTTCAGGGCGAACAGCCACATAAAGGCGAAGTGCCACGCCATCCCTTCGGCGAGGCGATGGTCAAGGTGGAGGAGGTCGTAGAACTTCTCGGGGAAGAACTTGAAAAGGACGACGCTGCCGAACTGGATTCGGTACACGTCGTTGGCCCAGTAGATGAGGAGCCCGCTCCAGATCATAATGGCGAGCACGGGGACGTTGAGCCAGTGGGAGAGCCGGACGATGAGGGGGTGCTTGCGTTGGAGGCGTGCTTTCATGGGTTTGGCCTTTTGGGGATTCGGGGATAAGACAAGACGGGAGAGTCGGGAGTGCCCGGACAAGAGTGTCCGGGCCACAACCATAGCTTCCCTCTTGTTACATCTTGCCTTTCGGGTCCATTTTTTCAGCGTCCTTTGACATCTTGTCGCCAGACATCTTGTCGCCAGACATCTTGTCGCCAGACATCTTGTCGCCAGACATCTTGTCGCCAGACATCTTGTCAGCCGGGATGGGGGCGCCTCCCATGCGGGCTCCGCCCATGCGTCCGCCGCGAGCTTCCATCTGCTGCTTCATTTTGAAGAGCGCGGCCTTCATCTGCGAGGCGTCGTTGCTGGCGATGGCCTCATCGATCATCTTCATGGTTTCCTCGCGGCCCATGAAGGGGGTCGATGTCGTGGGGGTGTCCTTCATGGCGGCCTGGGGCTGTTCCTCTTTCGAGTCATCCGCGAGACAGGACGTGGTCGTCAGGCAGGTCGCGGCAATGACGGCCGCGGTCAGGCATTTGGCAAACATCAGTAAATCCTCCGTGGTGTTCCAGTGGTGTGGAACGGTTTGGTGTGTCGGTGTGGCCATGGTGTCACGGACCGCGGGGCCTCCGGCGCATGCTCCGGCGCCCCTGAGTATCCGTCATTCATGCGCCGGGATTTGGTCGGGATACAAGGCGAATCCCTTACAGGAGAAATTCGCTCGACCAGTCCCGGAGGCGGCAAACCCTTGCAAAATGTGAGGCTGCCGGTGAATAATGGCCTACACTAATCATTGTCTGGTTCGAGGTTTTTGCATTCTCTGGTGTGCAAGAGGCATTGGGAGGCTTCGGGTCGTGAGCAGGTTGAGGTTAATATTGATTGCGGCGGCACTCGGAAGTTTTACAGCGGGCGCCTGTGCGGCGCCGACGGTGACTGAGGCAATGGCAGTGTCGACTGTTTCGGCGCCAAAGGAAACCCCCACAAAACCAGCCGAAATAGCAAAACCCCAGAAACCAAAACCCGAGCCGGTGACAATGACGCCAGACATTGAAATCTGGCTGGGCGAAAAAGTGGGTCGCTACGGCGACATGGAATTCGAGATTCAGGGCGGCATGCCGGAATTCCCGACGCCGACCGGCGCTTTCCAGATCGAGTGGAAGAATCGCGACCACTTCTCAAAGCAGTGGCAGGCGCCGATGCCCTATGCGATGTTTTTCCACAACGGCGCGGCGATCCACGTCGGCCCCTTATATGGCGGCAGCCACGGCTGCGTGCGCGTAAGTGAGTCCACGGCGCGATATTTGTTTGGTCAAACAAAGGAGCAGGTAACGCGGGTTTTTGTGTACCCGTAACGGCCTGTCCCAATTCCACTCCGACAATTTGCAGCGACTAGGGCTTTGCGAGGCTGTTGCCGGTGGTGTTATCATTCCTCAGGGGGAGGGTCTCGGTGGTGTCGGCCGGGAGGTTGGCGAGAAGTTGGGTGATGGAGTCCTGGGCGTCGTTCGCGAATTTCGTTTCCACCGTGTAATTATTGGCCATGAGGCTGAAGGCGACGCGGTGCTGGTCGCGGGTGGTGACGTATCCGCTGAGACACCGCACACGGTTGATGTAGCCGGTCTTGGCATGAACGTTCCCGGCAATGGGGGTCCCCTTGCCGCGGGACTTCAAGGTTCCGTCGACACCCATAATGGGCAGCGAATCATAAAAAACCTGGAACTCCGGCGAGGCGGCGAGTAGTGCAAGGAGCGCGAGGGTCATGCGGGGTTGGACGAGGTTCTGGCGGGAAAGGCCCGAGCCGTCCACCATGGCCAGGGTGGAGGCGTCAGCGCCGGCGGTGGTGAGGACGTCCCTCACGGCAAGGCGTCCTTTCTCGACGCTCCCCTCCTTGTAGAATCTGGCGCCGAGGGTACGAATGAGCATGTCGGCGTAGAAATTCTGGGAGGGCTTGTTGATGATTGCAAGGATACGGGAAAGCGGCGGCGATATGTGGGTGTGGAGCAGCCGGTATTTGGGGGCGTTGAGGCGGTCGGCTTTGTTGGGAATATCATCGGCGTCCAGGGGCGGGCCGGCAACGCGAACGCCATGGCGCTGGAGTTCCTCGCGCACCATGGTGGCGCAGTAGAGGGTGCCGTTGTGGATGCTGCCCCAGACATTTTCGGGCGCGGCGCCAAGGGCAACCTCTCCCTTCAGGGTGATGACGTTTTCGTCCAGTTCGCGCGATGAACGGACGGTGGAGTCCTCGCTCTTACGCTTGGCGGCGCCGGTGGTGACGATTTCATTTTTAATGGTATAGTAGCGCGTTTTGAGCGGCAACTCGACTATGGCCGGGGCGCCGATCTTTGCGCCCGGGCGAACCACGGCATCCCAGCAGTTATCGTTAATGGAGAGCCCGCTGCTCTCGGCGGCAAACCAGTCCTTATAGTAGTCGAGCTGCCAGGTTCCCTCGCGCTGGTCGTCAGTGTAAATGTCGTCGTCGCCGATGACAGAGCCCGTGATGCGGCGAATGCCCGCGGAGGTGATGGCATCGGCCCACTGGCGGAGAATGGCGGTGGTGGGGGTGTCCTTAAGGTACCGTCCGGAGATGCTGGGGTCGCCGCTGCCGACGATAACGAGATCACCGCGAAGGGTGCCGTCGCGAGTAATGGGGCCGTTTGCGTACAAGTGGGTTTCATATTTGAAGTCGGGGCCCAGAAGTTTGATGGCGGACGCTGTGGGATAGAGCTTCATGTTTGAGGCGGGCATGAAACTCTTGTCCGCGTCGCGCTCGTAGAGGATCTCGCTGGTGGTAAGGTCGGCGATAAGTACTCCCCAGCGTGCATTGCTCCAGCGGGGTGCGTCGAGGATGGAGTCGATGCGGGGTTTGAGAATGGCCTGGGGGGTCTGGGAGAGTGCGGCCGTGTGACAAGCAAGGAGAAAGGCGGAAAACAGGGTGAAACGATTCAAAAGACGCATGGTGATCGAAACAGTCTCCTAAGAAATTCGGGAAGCATGGCAAAAGATTGGGGGAATTTAGCGGAGGTGGTTTGCGGGAGGCAAATGCTAATTCCGGGGGATTGGATCGGTAGGGGCTACGGCTGGCTGGTTCTGGGGACGATGCGGTAGCCGAGTGCAACCACCACGATGAGGTACACGGCGAAGGTGATGGCCCTTGTGGAGAGGGGGGCCGTGTCGTTAAGGAGAAGACTTGCGATTGCGGTGGCGTGTACAGCGGCAAGCAGCCCTAAAAGCGTTAGGTTGAAGATGTTGCCGAACTGGGAGAGAGTGAAGTAGAGGCAGAGGGCCAGGTTCAACGTTATCATGGCAACCATGGCGACGGCGGCGCCCCAGGCGCCGTGGGCGGGGATGAGCAGAAAACCGAGAATGATGAAGCAGGCGGCGTTGGTGAAGGACGCATAGGTGACATAGCGCTGCCGGTCGCTGGCGGCGAGGAGATTGCCGAGGGGAATGGCAAGGAACGTGAGGGGGATGGACCATGCGGAGATCTTCAGGATCGGGATGCTTTCGTCGTAACGGTTGCCGTAGATGGCGTGGATAACCTCGCTGCGGAAGGAAAAGAGCAGAAGGCCGAGCGGGATGGCGGCGAGTGCGAAGACATTGAAGCTGCGTGCGAAGAGGGAATTCATGCGGTCGCGGTCCTCGTGGAAAGCCCGTGAGAGGGCGGGATAGAGGGCGCTGCAGACACTAATGGGAATGAACTGGAGTGTGACGACAATCTTGGCGACAGCGCCGTAGATTCCAATTTCGCGATCGACGGCTGCGGGGGTGGCGCCCCGAAAGATATAGTAAATCATGATGGAATCCGCAAAGAAATAGATTTGCGTGGCGACGAGCTGGAGCCCGAAGGGGGTGGCCAGACGGAAGAGCCGACGGAGGGCGGGAGCGTCCCACAGAAATCGGGGGCGGGCGATGGTGCGGAACGCGGCGGCGTTGGCCACGAAGCAGACCACGGCGTCGGCGAAGAGGTTGGCACAGACGACAGCGCGCAATCCGCGGCCAGTGTAAATCGCCGTGAGGATCAGCGCTGTGGCGATAAGGCGATTCAGGACGAGGAACGCGGCATTGAACTGCATGCGCTCCTGAGACTGAAAGAGAATTTCTGAATTTCGGGTGAAAGCCTGAAACACCAGACTGAGGGCCCAAAGGAGGATGAGTTGCTGACGTTCGGCGGACATGCCGTGGCCGAGGGGCGTGAGGAGTGAGGCCGCAATCGCGATATAAGCAACTGCGCACATGAGGGTGCGCAGGATGTAGACGTTGCCGGCGGCGGCGGGTAGGGTGTCGCCGGGAAGGCGTGCCATGTCGCGAATGGCCGCACGGCTGAGGCCGAACTCAGTGGCGAGGCCCAACAGTACGCCGTAGTTCAGGACAAAGGTGTAGATACCGAGGCGCTCGGGGCCGAGGTGGCGGGCGAGAATGATGCTTACAATGAGGTTCAGAGTTCGGGCGAGGCCCTCTCCGCCAAGGAGAAAAATGGAATTGCGCGCGATTTTGGACTGAAAGCCGGCGCGGTTGAGAGCTTTGTTGGCCATGGTTTTCATGGATGATACGCCATTGCGATCAGCCGACCCGACGGAGGAGGACGCATTTCAGGTATTGGGACTCCGGGAAGCCGAGAAGGGGCGGGTGGTCCGGCGGTTGGCCGCCACGGGCCACAATATGAAAATAGATGCGGGCGTTTCGTCCGGCGGTTTCCAGCATCGTCTCGAATTCCGCCTGGGAAAGTTGTTGGGAACAGGAGCAGGACACGAGGAGGCCGCCGGGGGCGAGGCGCTTCATGGCGCGATAGTTCAGGCTGAGGTATCCGCGGACGGCATCATTGACCATGGAATGGCTCTTCGCAAAGGCGGGTGGGTCGCAGATGATGACGTCATACTGTTCGCTGGCGCGCTTTTCATCGGTCAGGAAGTCAAAAACGTCCTCCTTCACAAATGCTTCCGCGGGGACACCGTTTTCCGGAGCGCCCATGGTGGCGAGGGCGAGGGCCTGGGCTGAACTGTCGACACCGACGACACTGCGGGCGCCGGCGCGTGCGGCGGCGAAGGCCCAACCTCCAACATGGCAGAAGAGATCGAGGACGCGGGCATTCTTGCAGTACGGGCTCATGAGGCGGCGATTGAAACGCTGGTCGAGAAAAAGTCCGGTCTTCTGGCCTTCGAGAGGATCCACAAAAACAGTATAACCGTCGAGATGGAGACGGAGGGGCTTGGAGACGTCTCCGATGACCTCGACTTTCCCCACGGAGAGGCCTTCCTTGGCGCGGACGGCGGCATCAAGCCGAAGGACGATGCCCAAGGGTGAGTAAATCTCGCGAAGCGTTTCGATGATCGCGTCGCGGTGGCGATCGGCGGCGAGGGTGAGGACCTGCAACACGAGCACGGGACCGAGTTTGTCCACAATGAGGCCGGGGAGGAAATCGGCGTCGCTGAAAACCACCCGAAAAGAATCCTGGGGCGGAAAATGAGTTTCCCGGCGAGCGGCCGCGGCGCGGACGGATTCGATGACATAGTTGTGGTCGAAGGATTCGTTCCCAAGGGAGAAGAAGCGGGCGCGGATCTTCGAGGCGCTGTTATAAATGGCGCTGCCGAGAAACTTGCCGGAAGGGTCGAGGATGGTGACGGCTTCGCCGTCCACGGGATTTCCGGAAATGGAACCGACCATGTTGTCGAAAATCCACTGGGGGCGAAGCCGGGGTGTTTTGACGTTGGCGCCGGTGATGGTGATGGCCGGGCGGCCGGAATGGTGGTGCGGGGCACCGGAACGAGGGGTTCCAGATCGAGGTGCGGCCGGGCGGCGGTTGGGAGGGCCCTTTCGAAAGGGCGGCCTGCCGCGGTTATCTTGGGCCAAGGCCCATGTCCCAGATATACAGAGGTTCGTACGACACGCCGAAGAGGCAGGTGCGGGTGGTGCCAGGGTCGCCGGAAACGGTCTCGAAGTCGTGCTGGCCGCCAAGGAAATCCTGGGCAAGGACGGCGCCGGCGGTCATGGGGAGGGTGACGGTGGTTTCCTCACCCCTCTTCTCTGTCCACGCGAGGTGCAGCGTGCCGGGCCACTTGGTACTGTGCTGGCGGATTTCAAAGGAATAGATAGTCGCGGGTCCCTGGCGGGTGATTTCGCGGCCATCGAGATGGGTCATCATGAAATCGAGAAACGCGTAGGCACCGAGGGAGGGCTTGGGACGGAAATTGGAATCCATGAGCCCTGTTCGCGAGGCGAGCGGACCGCGCCAGGGAAGCCGGCTGTCGTCCTGCAGGGTGTTCCAGAAAACCTTTGTTGCGCCGTGAAAGATGCCGGCGGTGTAAGCGCGGACAAGGTAGTTGGCCTGATCCAATTCAGAAATGCCACCGGGCCCTGTGGGCCAGCCGGTCTCGGTGATCCACCATTCCTTGCCGCGGCGAATCATGTTCTGGGTGCGGAGGGTCTCGAGGAAATTCTTGCACATATAGTCCAGGTTGTTGGCGGCGGGATTCTCAGAGGGACGACGGGGCCACGCGCGGGCGCCAACGATATCGAGGACTTCGCTGAAGTCGCCAGCAAGAAGAGCGGTCGCGCATGGGAGGTCGGAGATTTCGGGAAGGCTTGCAGCGATGCGGGGGATGGGGGAGCTTTGTCGGACGGCTTCCTGGGCATCGCGGAGGATCTGGCGATAGGCTTCGAGGGAACCAAAAGGTCGGGGGGCGCTGGTGGAGCCGTCGGCGGCAACGGGCAGGATCTCGTAGGTCGTGATGCGGGTATCCATGCGGCGGGCTATTTCAGAAACCCACGCGCGGAAGAGTTCGCTAGCTGGATAGGGGCTGGACTGCCGGTCGGCGGGGGCAGTCATGGCGAGCTGGGCGGAGAGGCGGATCTTTACATTTCGGTAGGCGGAGACAATATCTTCAAAGCGTGCCCAGTCGTACTCGCCGGTGGTGGTGAGGCCATCAAAGCTGAAGAGTTCGCGGCCCCAGAAGGACCCGATGCGTCGGTGCCAGTAGTTGCGCTTGTTGATGACGCCAAGGGCGTCACCTGCGGAAAGCCCGGCAGTGGGGCCGGCTGCAATCCCAAACGGGGCGCCATAGAGGATATTCTCCCGTGGCGAGACCGGAACCGCCCAAACAGTGAAAGTATCATAAGCAAGGACAGTGGCAGTGGTGGGGAGTTGCTCGAACTTGAGAAGTGACCCTGCGACAAAAGCCGTGGTGACGCCATCTGGGAGAAAGGTTGCGGTAGTCGTGGTGAGCGCGCTGGGGGTAAAGCCGACCGGCTCGGGGAGCGGGTCGGGGGCCCTGGGCAGGTCGGCAATAGGATCGGCCAGGACGCGCACCTCGGCGGTCAATTCACCTGGTGTGGAAAATGCGGTCTTTCCCGTAAAGGCGCTGAGTTCGGCAACGCTGAAGTTGCGCGAAAGGACAAGGCGCTTATTGTGATCGCGCACCTCAACGTGGCAGGAAAGGGGTGCCGAGGTGATCTCGCCTTCGAGCTTGATGGACGGGTGGGCGAGGTCGTTGACGAGGTAAACCGGGCTGGGACCCTTGTGGTCGAAGAGGAACTCAACTCGGAGGCCCCTCTGCTCCACGTCGATGTTGAGTGGTTGCTCGCGTTGGTTGGCCGGGTCGAAAAAGAAGATTGTCAGGGGCCCGGGCGCCCGGGGGAAAAATTCGAGGCGACCACGACCAGCCGCGAAGGTGACACGCTCCGGCAGGTTGATGGTGGCGCGGTCGAGAACATCAACGAAGATGTCGCCATTGTAAGGGACGGTCAGGCCGCTCGTGGTGGCGACGGTCTCAAGGTCAATGATGGTTTTTCTTTGGAGCGCACAGGTGGTAATGGGCGCCCACTTGATGGTGAAGTCAGGAACGACGTCGGCGAGGCGGGGCGCGACCACATCCAGCGAAGCGTCGCCGATGGCGCCCCGGCGGATGCGGGGGGAAAGCGAGGTGATGCGCCCGGGGGTGATGAAGGGTTTGTCGCGTCGGGGTGAATCCCAAGGCAGGGCGAAGTTCACGAGAGGAATCGACACTGTGTTCCAACCGGGTTGGAGCGGTGCGTTTGCCACCCATGTGTCGCCGTCGGCATCGGTAATCCCGACATCGAGGGAGGGGCCTCCGTCAATAGGGCGGGCCTGCAGAATAATGCTGTCGGCCCCCGCGGGAATGGATGGAGCTGAAACCGGAAGAACGACACCCGCCCATTGGGCGTTGGGGCCGGAAAGGTTGGCGGAGAGCCGGATGGAGGGTTCGCCGCCGGGCGATTTCTCACCCGTGGTGACTTGTGACTGGGTCACGCCTGCGTCACGACATTGAACAAGGTCCGCGGCGAAAAGTGGGGGATGGGAACAGGCGAAAATCGCCAAAATAAGAAAGGGGAAAGCCCGCAAAATTCCCTCAGGGCGAGAAGGCTTCGCCAAAGATACAGCCAATGTCATCAGAGCCGTGGTCAGTGTCAGTTGGCGTCTTGCGAGTAGGTTTTCTTGGCGGCCTTGGTCTTGCGGGGGGCCGGGGCGGCGGCGCAGTCACACGGCGTGGCGGTGGTGCCCACCCACTGCTTGCCGCAGGCGTCGCACCAGGTGGAGGGGTAATAGTAATAGCCGGTGATGCGATAGGTGCGGCCCATGTAGGTACGCTGGCATCCGGCGCAGGGCAGCGAATCGGCCATGGCCGGGACTGCGGCGCCGAGCGTCGCAAGGCAGAGTATCAGGGGTAGCAGGCGCATGTCGCACCCTCCTTGGTTCCTTGGGATTTCAAGCGTGCATTGTGGGGTGGCGGCGGGGGTGGTCAACAAAATACCAAGGGCAAGGGTGGCGACGGACTATGATTTGGGCTGGCGGTGCTTTTGCCTGGGGCCGGGGGATGCGGCGGCGAGCTTCTCTTGGGTCAGGAGGGCTCGTTTGCGATCCGTTCCCCATCGGTAACCAGTGAGGGCGCCGTCAGCGGCGACGGCACGGTGGCAGGGAATGGCGAGGGCGGCAGGGTTGGAAGCGCAGGCGCGGCCGACGGCGCGAGAGGCAGAGGGTTTGCCGAGGGAGGAGGCTATCTGTGAATAGCTCTTGGTGGTACCGGGACGGATGGATTGGAGCGCCTTCCAAACGCGGATTTGGAACGCAGTGGCGCGGATGTCGAGAGGGAGATGGGCGGTGCCGGTGCCCTCGGAGAGGTTTTGAAGCAGGGCAAGCAACTCGGCTGTGAGGGAAACCGAATCGTGCTCGATGATAGCTTTGGAGAATTCCCGGCGAAGGGATTCTTCGAGGGGAGCGAAGGAATCGCCGATTTTTACAGCGCAGATGCCTTTGTCGGTGGACGCGACGAGGAGAAATCCAAGCGGGCAGGGGACGGTGGCAAAGCGAATGCGGACCCCGGGGGCATGGCGGCCATAGGTGGCCGGGGTCATGCCAAGACGGTTGGTGGTGTTTGCGTGGAGGCGGCTGGAGGAACGGTATCCGGCGGTTCGGGCTGCTGCGGCGATGGTTGGGGCATTTCCAACTGCATTGCAAAAGGTTCCGTGGCGGAGAGCGGCGGAAAATTCGCGGGGGGAAATGCCCAAGACCTCCTTGAAGGTGCGCTGAACGTGGAACGGGCTGGCGCCGAGGCGACGGGAGAGGGCGGCAAGCTCCATGGGAGAATTGCGATATTGTGAGAGGACGCCGATCGCTCGATGTGCGAGGTCGAATTTTGCCTGCCAGGGTCCGGGCTGCGTGGGCTTGCAGCGTAGGCAGGCGCGGTAGCCTGCTATTTCGGCTGAATCGGGGTTTTCGAAAAACTCGGTCTGATCGCGACGCGGGCGCCGGCTGGGGCAGGATGGACGACAATAGACGCCGGTCGAGCGAACACCGTAGACGAACTTGCCGTCGCAAAGGCTGTCGCGATTTGTGACCGCAACAAAACGGGCCTCGTCAATGATGTCGGTTCTGTTTGCAGCGTTCATGGAATGAGAGGACAAGTTTGGCGGACAGGGCTTTGTCCGATTCTTGCGGATGTGGTGGTTTTGTTAAGAATCAGAGGGGTGGGGTCAAACTCCGACGAGCCCGCCACGGTCGCCTTCGCTGTAAATGCCCTTCACGTTGCGGCGGTAGGCGCCCTCGTCCTCGCAGTACTTCAGGCCCTCCTCGAAATCTATGATGCGAGCCTTGGCCATTTCCACAAGGTGCTGGTTGAAGGTTATCATTCCTTCTTCCTGATTTTTAATGGCCTGCTTGAGTTCGGTAATGCGACCTTCGCGGATAAGCTTTCTGACGATCGGCGTGCCGATCATGATTTCGAGGGCGGGGATGCGGGCCAGGCTGCCCGCAGCAAGGATAAGACGCTGGGAAACAACGGCGCGCAAGTTAAGAGAAAGCTGCTCAAGGATAAGCTTCTCCTCTTCGGCGGAGAAGAAGTGGAGGATGCGGTTGATGGTCTGGGTGGCGTCGCTGGTGTGGAGGGTGCCGAAGCACATGTGACCGGTTTCGGTCGCGGTGAGGGCGGTCTTCACGGTCTCAACATCGCGCATCTCGCCGATGAGAATGACGTCGGGATCCTGCCGGAGCACATATTTAAGGGCAATTTCAAATGTTGGTATATCGGTGCCCACCTCGATTTGGTTAATAATGCTTTTGTCGTCGCGATAGGCATACTCGATCGGGTCCTCGACCGTGATAATATGCTCGCGGCGAGTGCGGTTGATGTAACTGATCATGGCGGCAAGGGTGGTGGATTTGCCGCTGCCGGTGACGCCGGTGACGAGGACCAGGCCGCGACGGGTATCGCAGATGCGCTCCATGGTATCGACGGGAAGGCGCAGGTCGTCGAAAGTGGGGGTCTTGAGCTTCACGGTGCGAATGGCCATGGAAAGCGAACCGCGCTGGCGAAAGACGTTTATGCGGAATCTGGAGACATTTGGAATGCTGTAACCGAAATCAACGGTGCCCTGTTCGTCGAGAATAACTTTTTTGCGCGGCGCCATGATCTCGTCGATGGCTTCGAGGATGTCCTTGTCGGTGAGAGGCGTGTGCTCGACGGGCCGTAACTCCCCGTTGATGCGATAGAGAGGCGCTACGCCGACCTTGAGGTGCAGATCAGAAGCTTCAATGCGGGGCATGGCCTCGAGCAAAAGGTTGATATTGACGGGCATGGTAATTTAAACGGCTACCCCCCGGCGGGAAGGGGGTCAATGGGTATTGAAGGGTGATTGATGGGGCTTATAGGACCTATGGGACTTATAAGACTTGTGGGTTTAATGGGTGCGGCTTGGGTTGTCCTTAGGCTAAATGACGCGTTCGTATTCCTGAAGTTGCAGGCGCCAGACCGGAATGCCGCAGTAGCGGTCGCCTTCGGGGCAAATGGGTTTGACGCCGGCGTGCTTGCGCAGAGAGCAGGGGGGCAGGAGCCAGCGACCAATGTTTGGGTTTTCGGAGGCGATGGCGAGGCTTTCTTCCAGCGAAGCGCGCCAGATCTCCTCCTGGGCATTATAGCAGAGGCGCATGGCCATCTTGTGGTGCAGATTCAGGAGGTCGCCGGATTCGGTGAAGCGGATGTTGACGGCGTTGGGAAGCAGGTAGGCGGCGTCCTCCGGGGATTCGCCTGCGCGCAGGAGTTGGTTGATGGTGTCCCAGGTAGCCTCCATGCTTTCGTTGTAACGGCGGGCAGCATTGTCATCACGGCGGATGATTTCCGGGGTCACGAAATCGGGGCGGCCGGTGTAGTGGCGCATGAGGATGGGGCGACTGCCCGGCGTCAGGCGGTGGCGCTGGTCCTGGCTGTCGGCGGCGTGACTCAGCTTTTTGCGGAAGACGTAGCGCGGGTGAAACAGGGTGCGGCTGAGCTTCGAAAGAGTCCCGAGGTTCATGGGTTCGCCAAGGAGGCGGTTTCGGGACGGGTTCATGACAAACTCGATGGCATCGGCGTCGGACAGTGCATCGCGGGAGACGCCGAGGACCTCTCGGACGGATGCAGCAAGAACCTCTTCGTTGCGGGCTCCCCAATCAACTAGACGGCTGGTCGCGCCATTGAGTTCGGCATCGAATTCGCCGACAATGCGCTCGGCGTTCTCCATGTCCACCTCGGTGAACTCGCGATTGGCAAAAAAAGCGTATTCGGGGGTTTCCTCGATGGCCATGGGCTGCTGAAGGATGGTCGCGAATTCGGGCTCGTGGGCGAGAAGGGCGTCCACCATGGCGCCAACCACGCGGCGCTGCTCCTCGGAGGTGTCGAACTCCTGGGCCACACGGTGATAGCGAAGGAGAGTAATGACACTGATGGTGTGATAGAGATAGGCGTAGGTGGCGACGGGCAATACGTAACGTGCGGCCTCCTGGGCGCGCTTCTGGATGTCGGTCTCGGCGCGTTTGCTGCCGTGGCGACCGTTAAAGCGGCCGAAGTATTCGGCGGCGACGAGCGGGCGAAGAAGCTCGGAGAGCTCCTGATAATCAGCCATCTGTCGTTGCAGGCATGCCAGATAGATTTCTCGGCTGCGCCCTTCGAGGGTTGGAGGAACGTGGAAATTCCCGTCGCGGACGGTGACGTAACGCTGGCTGACCTGCTCGGAGTTGTAAAAGGGGTGGCTGTGGAGGAAGCTCCAGATAAAGTGGCGCGAGACGCGGTCGAGCGCGAACTGAACATGGGCATGCTGAAGGGTGGTGTGGTGGCCCGCCTTGAAGAGACTCTGGGCGAGGGAGGTCTTGCGGGCGCGACGCTTTTCGATTTCAGTGGGTTCGGCGTCGCGGGGGCCGGTGACCGTCTCGACGTCCACGATGCCCTTGGCCGAATAGCAGGTACGGGCCGTGGCAATGAAATTGTCGTAGGCGCTGGAGAAAATGTTGACAAGCTTGACGTACGGTTCGGTCACGACTGCGGCCATCCTGAGCAGGGGAAGTTGAACAGGATATCCCGATGGCGGAGGGCCGATTCAAGGAAGAAAACCGGAGCGAGAGTGCCTGTTTGCTGAAACCGTTGCCGCATAACATGCAAACTCTCCCGTTGACGCGCCATTCCGGGGTGTCGTAGCCACAGCAGGCATGAGTCCGGGGGTTGTGGGCTCAAATTTGAGTGCCGGAGGCGTCACATCTCCACCGAGCCGCTGTCTGCCAAGGAGTCGCACGAAAAAACACCCTGGTCGTGGGTACCCACCCTGAGCTTTGCATCCGGCGTGCCCTACGTCGTTGTGAACACGATTGCCGTGGTGATCTATACGCGCCTCGGGGTTTCCAATGAGAAGCTGGCTTTCTGGACAAGTTTGCTGACCCTCCCCTGGGTCCTTAAGCCCCTTTGGGGGCCTCTGGTGGACCTGTACTGGACAAAGCGCAAGTGGACACTCACGATGCAGGCGCTAATCGGGTTGGCAATTGTTGGCCTTGCCGCCTCGTTGCAACTCGGCGCACCCCTTTGGTGGACGATCAGCCTGACGGCGTTTGGGCTGATTGCGTTTTTTTCCTCCACGCACGATATCGCCTGCGATGGATTCTATATGCTGGCGCTGGACCAACACAAACAGGCACTTTTTGTCGGCATTCGTTCCACATTCTATCGAATTTCCATGATTGTTGGCCAGGGTTTGCTTGTGATTCTGGCCGGAACGATTGAGTCCCACACGGGGCCGGACCCTGTGCCCATGGTCATCAACGCCTACCCGAAGGATGGCGAACCCGGGGCAAAGGGCGTTCCCGCCAAGTCTCCGGAAAATCCATTCATTAAAATGGAACCTGCGGATATGGTGTTGAAGGGTGGAACCACAGGCACCCTGACCATAAGACTGGCGAAAGCCCCTGCCGATGGGCAAACGTCTGTAGTCGTCAATATCATCCGCAAACCATCATCCGCCTTGGCAGCTTTTTTCCCAACGGGGACGGATCAGTTGGTATCCATCACAAAGGGAAGTCGTCTCGAGTTCAACGCTTCAAACTGGGACAAGGGGTTGGATGTCGTTTTTAGCGTTGATGGCAAGCTCAAGGGCGAAGCCCATGCCGTCTTTCAGGCCATGTCGGGCAATGTCGCCCTGTCATGGACGTTCTGTCTTGGCGGAGTCGCCGCGATCTTCCTCCTGCTCGCGGGTTATCACGGGTTTGCGTTGCCCAAGCCAAACTCCGACGGGCCGCGAGCGCCGACAGGGGAACGCGGCTCATTCCTCAAGGCAGCGCTGGTCCTGTTGGGAACCATTTCCTTGCCCGCAGTGATAATTGCGGTTGTGTTTGGTCGAGTGTGGGGCCTTCTGCGGGAGTACGTTGCACCCCACTGGACTTGGTTGCCCAAAGGGAGCAGCTTCTACAACGATCCGTACGCTTTGGTTACCGCGGCAATCGTCATTGCTATCGTTTTTGTGGTCTTCAAATTTGGCGCGGTTTGCCGTGTTGCCGGGAGCGCCTTTCACCAGGCGGCCACAACAAGCGGAATTCCGTTTGACGAAGTTTTCAGCTCCTTCTTCCGCAAGGTTTCTGTCGGCCGCATGATGGCATTTCTGCTGCTTTACCGGTTGGGTGAAGCCATGCTGGTCAAGATGGCGGGGCCTTTTCTGCTGGGCGCGAGAGACACGGGAGGGCTTGCGCTTTCCCAACAGGAATACGGACTCGCCTACGGCACCATTGGGGTTCTGGCGCTGATGGCGGGCGGAATCACCGGCGGCATATGCATTGCAAGCGGCGGCCTCAGAAAATGGATTTACTGGATGTTCCTCGCCATCAACGTTCCCCATCTGCTCTATCTCTATCTCGCGATGAAACAGCCGGACAGTTTCCTGATCATCTGCTCCTGCGTGGCCGGCGAAACCTTTGGTTATGGATTCGGATTCACGGCCTATATGGCGTACATGCTATACATTGCCGGCGCTGGCGAACACAAGACAAGCCACTACGCGCTGGCAACTGGCTTCATGGCCCTCGGCATGATGCTTCCCGGAATGATCAGCGGCGCTCTCCAGCAGGCCTTGTCGAAAGTTTTCATGGTGCCTAACGCCACCCAGAACTATGTCGGGTTTTTCATCCTGATCCTGCTGTGCGCCATTCCCGGGTTTATCGTGGTTAAGATGGTGCCCCTTGATCCGATGTTTGGGAAGCGAGCAAAGCCGCAGGAGTAAAAGTGTCTGGAATGGTGGGGGCTCCCCGGTTGGGAGCGTCCGGGCCACGCTTCAGTCCTTTATCTTCTTCTTCAGGTGCGGCATGGTGGAGGGATCGTTGGCGTTCATGTAGCGGCTTTCGGTGCCGGACGCGGTGACGTTCTCGTAAACGCCGGTGTCGCGCTTGACGAGCTTGGTAAAGCCCAGTTCCTTGAGTCTCGTGTCCCCTGCAGGTGTGGAAATGCCGGGCGCATAGATGAGTTTCTCCACTGGGGAATCGGCTGGGGTGTTACCAAGTTCGAGGCTGGCCAGCTCGCAAAGCCGTCCCCAAGTCTCGACTCGATCCGCCATGGGGTGCAGGACCTCAACGACTGTGCCGTTTGCCGGGCAGTGATATTCGTAAATTGGCATGTCTGGCTCGCATCCGGTGCTTTTTGGAATCCATTACAATGAAAGAAGACCGCTATTGACGGTGGCACGTCGGTGCAAGCCCAATAGCGTCAACCCTCGCCCGCAGAGTGGATGGGGGCCGCATTGAATACAACGTCTGTTCGCTTGGACTTTAGCTTCTTATGTTAAAAGACAAATGCGCCGTGGTTGTGGGCGCTTCTTCGGGAATTGGCGCGGCGGTGGCCGTTCGGCTGGGGCGCGCCGGGTATCGAGTCGCCCTGGTGGCGCGGCGCGAGGAGGAGTTGAAGCGGCTCGCGGGGGAGATCAATCAGCGAGCTGGCGAGGAGCGGGCCTTCGTTTTTGCCCACGACGCCTCCCATTTCGACGAGGTTCCCACCCTGTTTGATCGCATTGCGGAGACGCTCGGCGGAATGACCATGTTGGTCTATGCTGCAGGGGTCATGCCGAAGGTCGAGCCGGAGGAATACAATTTTGCCAAGGATCGGCAGATGGTGGAAGTGAATCTGCTGGGAATGATGGCCTGGGGCAATGCGGCAGCGGAATTGTTTGCGCGGCTGCAGTCGGGGGTCATCGTGGGCGTGGGGTCTATTGCCGGCGATCGCGGTCGCAAGGGGCAGCCCGGCTACAACACGTCCAAGGGCGCGCAAGCCATCTACCTCGAATCGCTGAGGAATCGGCTCGCTTCAAAGAACGTGCGGGTTGTCACCATTAAGCCCGGCTACGTGGACACGGCAATGGTGCGCGGGATGGGGAACCTGCTGTGGATGATTTCCGCGGACGAAGCCGGGCGCCGCATTGTGGCCGCGGCCGAGACAGCCCGGGGAACGGTTTACGTTCCCCGCCGATGGAGGTTCGTGTCACTCATCCTCACGCATATTCCCTCCTTCATCTTCAAGAAACTGGATATTTAGTGTCGGTGGTGGAACCGATGACACACGATGCCCAGGCGGCCATCGAGCGGCGCCGACCGGGTTTTCGCACGGTGGAGCGCCTGGAAGGGTGGGGCATGGCGGTCCACGGAATCAGCCATGTTTACCGGCCGCGCTCCGCGGAGGAAATCGCCAAGGTTTATCAGTTAGCCAAAGAGACGGGGCACACCATCGGCTTTCGCGGTGCGGGGTGCAGCTACGGCGACGCGGCCCTGAACGAGGGGGGCATCGTCCTCGATCTGTCGGCCATGAACCGCATTCTCGAATGGAGCCCGGAGACGGGGCGCATCGTTGCGGAGCCAGGGGTGACAATATTGCAACTTTGGCAAACGATCCTGCCTGACGGTTGGTGGCCGCCTGTGGTTTCGGGAACAATGTTCACGACAATGGGCGGCTGCGCGTCCATGAACATCCACGGCAAGAACAATTTCAAGGTGGGGACCTTTGGCGAGCATGTCGTGGAGTTTGACCTGCTACTGCCGACGGGCGAATCGAAGACCTGCTCCCCCACACAGAACACAGACCTTTATTATGGGGCCATCAGCGGGTTCGGGATGCTGGGCTGCTTCACGCGCCTTGTGCTGCAGATGAAAAGGGTTTATTCGGGGCAGTTGCTGGTCGAGGCCTTCAACACCTCAAGCCTCGGAGAAATGGCCTCGGAATTTGAGGATCGCGCCCCGGAATCGGATTATCTCGTCGGGTGGGTGGACTGTATAAAGGGCGGGCGGAAGCTGGGGCGCGGCATCGTGCACCAGGCGCGCTACCTGGAGGAGGGCGTGGATCGTCGACCGCGGGACCTGCTGACCATTGCCGCCCAGGAACTGCCCTCGAAGATCATGGGGCTTTTTCCGAAATCCATGACTTATCTATTGTTGGGGCCGTTCATCAATAATTTCGGTGTGCGGATGATCAACGCGGCGAAGTTCTGGTGGAGTGCCATGGCGCCGCGCTCCCATTGCTACTACCAGACCCACGCGGCGTTCGCGTTCCTGTTGGATTATGTGCCGAACTGGAAACTGGCCTACAGCCCCGTGGGGCTGATCCAGTACCAGAGTTTCATTCCTCGCGAAGCCGCAACGGTAACGTTTGAGGCGTTGCTGCGAATGTCCCGGAAGGCGGGGCTGCCCCCCTACCTCGGGGTATTCAAGAAGCATCGCCCCGATCCGTTCCTGCTCACGCATTCGGTGGATGGCTACTCGCTGGCCCTGGATTATCGCGTGACCCGGCGCAACCGCGAGCGCCTCTGGAGACTGGCCGGTGAGATGGACAAGGTCGTGCTCGATAATGGCGGAAAGTTCTATTTTGCAAAGGACGCCACACTGACGCGCGATGCTGTGTCCCGCTTTTTCCCGGCTGAGAATCTGGAGAGGTTCCGGTCGCTCAAACGGGAGTGCGACCCGGATAACCTTTTCCAGACGAACCTGTCACGGCGGCTGTTCGGCGACCCCTCCACAGCCTGAGCTGTACCATTGCCCGGAATAGCCTGCCGATTTTACCCAATGTTATACTGGCCTACGCGGTAGGTCTGGGTTGGCGGGACGGGAGTTGCGCAATCCCATGCGGTCACGTCCGGCCCAATTCTTCACCAAGGGATCCTTTCATGAATCGGGCAATGCGGGCGGTTTTGGGGTTGGTAGTGGCAGTGGCAATGACGGCAGCGGCACCAGTCGCTGCGCAGGACGCCAAACCTGCCAAAGAGAAGGTCAAGGTAGCCCATTTCCATCTGACCGGCGAACTCACCGAGACACCGCAGGACGATTCCCTGGGGCTGATGGGCGACAGCATCACATCGCTGAAGGACCTGTTGGAGAGAATGGAGAAGGCGCGCAAGGACTCGGCGGTGAAAGCCATGATCCTGACGTACGACGGGATGCCGTTTGGGTTTGCCCAAGCGGAGGAGGTCGCCGCGGAGTTGGCGCGATTCAAGGCGGACAAGAAGCCGGTGCTGGTACACATCGCGGGCGAGGCCATGGCTGTGAATGTGGGCCTCTACTCCCTGATTGCGGGGGCCTCGACACTGAGCGTGGAGCCAACATCAGACGTGTGGTTGACGGGATTCACCGCGTCACCGGTTTATCTGAAGGGCCTTCTGGACAAGATTGGCGTGACGGCGGATTTTCTGCACGCGGGCGCCTACAAGAGTGCAGGCGAGACGTTTACCCGGACCGGCCCCAGCGATGAAGCCAAAGAGAACATGAACTGGCTTGTGGACGGGCTTTATGCAGGTGTGCTGAACCGTATCGGCATGTCCCGCGGAATGACGCCGGAGAAAGTTCGCGATATCGTGGACAACGGGCCCTACACGGATGAAAAGGCGAAGGCCGCCGGACTCGTGGACGCCATCGAATATCGCGACCAGTTCCTGGCAAAGGTGAAGGAGACCTTTGGTCCAGACACGGAAATCGACAACCGCTACGGAATCAAGAAGGGACCGCGGATTGACCCCGGCAACCCGTTTGCATTCCTCTCACTGCTGAGTCAGGCAAGCTCGGGGAGCCGCAAGAGCACGAAGGACGCCGTGGGTGTGGTTTATGTGGAGGGAATGATCCTGAGCGGCTACGGGCACCTGAGTCCCTTCGGTGGCAGCGGCGGCGCGGCCTACAGCGGCGATATCACCGCTGCACTGAAGAAGGCCGCCGAGGACAAGAGCGTGAAGGCAGTGGTTTTGCGTGTGGATTCTCCAGGCGGATCGGCGCTGGCCAGCGAATCCATCCTGCGGGGGACGAAACTTGTAAAGGATGCCGGCAAGCCGATGGTTGTGTCCATGGGCAATGTGGCCGCCAGCGGCGGGTATTATGTATCGTGCGAGTCGGATCGCATTTTCGCAAGCGAGGGCACCATCACGGCGTCCATCGGCGTGGTGATGGGAAAGATGATCACGCTGGGGATGTGGGATAAATTGGGCGTGAACTTCCTGGACTACGAACGCGGCAAACGCGCCGGACTGCTGAGCACGAGCCGCGCGTGGACGGACGAGGAAAAGAAGATACTCGAGGGTTGGATGAACGGAGTTTATGATGACTTCAAGGGCCACGTCACCAAGGGACGCGAGGGAAAACTGAAGAAGCCCATCGATGACATGGCCGGAGGGCGCGTTTACACGGGCAAGCAGGCGCTGGAGCTTGGGCTGGTGGACGAGATTGGCGGCCTGCTGGAGGCGGCGAAGTACGCCGCTGGAAAGGCTGGCATTGAATCCTACGAACTACGTGCCGTGCCGGAACCCAAGAATTTTCTGGACGCTTTGTTTGGCGACTTGTCGGGCGAGGGCGACAGGAACTCCGATTTGTCTGTGACCGTCGGTGGTTACGTCAATCGGCTGACTGGAAGTGACGCGACGGCCGGTGTATGGCAGGCGCTATTCCCCGCGTTGCGAGCGATGGATCCGGTGCGGGCAAGGGCGGTACTGCGTGCTGTGGGTCGGCTGGAGTTGCTTAACGGTCAGGCGCCGGTGATGGTGATGCCCGAGGAGATTGTGATTCATTAGTAACTGGGCAAGTGCATTTACGGTTGGTGGCCCGTTGCACACAGGCCACACTCCTGGAACATTTTTCGCTCATCCCCAGTATAAAACTCGCACAGCCTCCACCAACTTAGGGAGATTTCCAAGACCCATGAACCACGCCCTCACAACGCTTTTCGCCGCAGCCGCGCTTCTCGGCACCATCGCCGCCCCAGCCCAGCCGCCGCCAAACCCCAACGAACTTGTCACTGCCTCTGCCATCCTTGATACTGCCGCCATCGAGGCCGGCAAGCCGTTCCATGTCGGGCTGCTCCTCAAGGTCAAGTACGGCGCAACCGACGCCGAGAAGTGGCACGTCTACTGGTCCAACCCCGGCGAAAGCGGTATGCCAACCACCGTGCAGTGGACCTCCGGCACGTCGGGCACTATTGCCGCAGTCCAGTACCCAGCCCCTGAAATGTTCAAATCTCCGGGAAACATCGTGTCCTATGGTTACGACCGGGAGGTTCTGCTGATCAGCGAAGCAAAATACGACAAGTTGCCCGAGGGGATGGGATATGATTTCCTCAAGGCTCAGGTTTCCTTCCTCGTTTGCAGCGGCGACCAGTGCGTTCCGGGCAAGGCCAGTACCATTGTGCGGGTCCCATTTGGAAAGGCGGCCCCCGCCAATACGGAAATCTTCGACAAGTACAAGGCCCTCCTTCCCAAGGACGGCCCGACCACTGCCGCGAAGGCCGTGATTGCAAAATCCGATGAGGGATTCAAGGTGACTGTGACCGTGGATGCCGCATCCACCCCGATGGTGGGCGATGGCTCGCACAAGCTTGCCTTCTTTCCCGACCTGAATGAGGGCTTCGAAACCAGCGTGCCGAAAACACCGGCCCCCGACGGCAAAGTTGGAACAGCCGTGGCATATACCAAATCGGTAACGATCGAATATACGATTAAACCTGAGGAAAAAGGCAACAAGACTGAGCCCAAAGCATCAGGTGTTTTGGTGTTCCAACCTCTCGACAAGAACGGGGCCGCACAGCCGGTACAAGCCTATAAAATTCAAGCTTCTAAAGGCGAGTGAGTCCCAATGTGCGAAATAAAATTGTATTGACGCCCGCAACAACAAGTCAAAAGAACTTACTTAACAACCTTCTTGTAGGCCTTGTATAGCGGATTGCTCCGAATGCCGGCGAGTTCCGCCTCAACACGTTCCAATTCGGCGCGGAGATTGGCGACCTCGGAATGTGTGGTTTGCTCGGCAAGCAACGCATCCTCTTCCAGGCTATTGAGAGCCACGTCCTGAAACCTTTTCAAGTCTGGAAACTTCCGCAACTTCTCCACATTGTCAGGCGCAATCTGGGGATTATCGGCCCAGGCGATTAGTGACCGGGTTGTTGCCTCGTAGCTAAAATTCTCAGCAACAAATTTCCGGGCTCGAGTGGCGAATGCCCGCCGTTCCGCCGGGTTCTTGGCGGCGCGGATCAACGCATCCGCATAGTCGTTCACCCGGCCGATTCGAACCACATACCCCAACTTGTTCTCGTCAATAATCTCGCTGATTTCCGTGCCCAAGGTCGTCAATACGGGCAGCCCAGCCGCCATCATGTTGGTTAGCCGATTTCGCGCACCAAAGACCGTTTCATAGTTTAAGGAATCAATATTGATCCCCAAATCCCCTTCCCTGTAAAGCGCAAATATCTCCTGGGCCTCGACCCAATCAAGAAGGTGGCAGCGGTCTAAGTAGCCTGTTTTCAACATTTCAGACTTGAATGTCTCGTAGGTAATCTCATCATGGCCGGGGATGGCTCCGCCTGTGGCGACGAAGTGGATCCGGGGTTCCTGCTCCATGGCCAGGGACAGTGCTCCCGCCAGGGAACGGGCATCCGTCCAAGTGTTGAACCCACCGCTCCAGATGATCACAAAAGCATCCGTCGGGAAAAGCTTTCCCCGATAGCGCCGTTCATTCGGGTAATTGGCAGGGTTCAGAAATTCCTCCGATGCGGCAATGGGAATAACCGTGCAGAAGGGGTGGGAGAAATTGAACTGGCTCAGGCGCCCCAGAACAGCCAGCTCGGCGAGGTTTGCGTACATCTGCTTAAAAGATACACAGGAGAACCGATCCCCGCGGCGCAGAGCGAGGCGTTCGCGGGCCCAGAAATGCCGCAGATAACTGTCATCCTGATAAACTCCGCACTTGGCCTGAGCCTCGCCCATCGTGTAGCCGCACAGGTCCACCCACATGGGCAGTCGCGTTTCCAGTTGGCAAACGACCGCAGCGGCGTTGAGGTTGATGGCGACCATGGCGTTGTAGATCCCGGAATCGACCAGTTTCTGAAATTCGACAGCCATTTCCGTGCGATCAACGCTGTTGACCTTTTGGAAGTCCACACCATCGCGATTTCCCGGAAGATAAAAAGGGCCGCCAGGCTGGTCGGGTTGGGAGCCTTCGACCGGCAGAATCAGGGCGTCGACCGAGCGGCCATTGGCGGCCAGGGCACGGATAATATGCCACGTTCGCAAGGCCTGACCGTTGAAGACCTTCACGTCGGGCTCGAAGATGGGGCCTGTGCCTATGGCGAGTATGGTGGACACGCGCAAATTTGCGGCACGAGTTGTGCCAGAATCTCAATTAAGTTAGGGGCTTGTGGTGTATGTGGAGCCAAATTGCAACGGAAAACCCCGGAGGATGTAAGTGCCAACCTACGAATACAAGTGTACGAGCTGCGGGAAGCACTTTGAGTACTTCCAGTCCATTTCGGAGCCGAAAAAGACGACCTGCGAAGCCTGCGGCGGAGCGCTGGAGCGCCTGTTGAGCGCTGGCAGCGGCCTGATTTTCAAGGGCAGTGGGTTCTACATTACCGACTACAAGGGCGGGGACAAAGGCGGCGCAAAAGGCGAACCCAAGTCGGAGTCCAAGGCCGAGCCAAAAGCCGAAAAACCCGCAACGGAGACAAAGCCGGCCGAATCAAAGCCATCAGCGGAATCCAAACCGGCCTCGGGGACCAAATCCGACTCCTGAAAGCGATACTGTTTCACGTGAAACAACTGCGGGCGTGCGGAATGTTTCACGTGAAACATTTCTGATTTTTGGCAATTCCCATTTGCAATCGCCCTGCAAGGGTTTCTTATTCTGCTTCTCTCTGTCATTTTCACTCGGAACTGAGGATCTTGCGGCATGGCCATAATTGGCTTCATCAACCAGAAGGGCGGGGTGGGCAAGACCACCACAGCCGTCAATCTTGCGGCGTGCCTGGCGGCGGCCCAACGGCGGGTGCTGCTGGTGGATATGGACCCCCAGTCTAATTCCACCTCGGCTGTGGGAATGGATAAGGACGGGCACTCGATCTACGATGTCCTCTTGGGGGATGTTCCGGTGGCCAATGCGGTTAAGCCGAGCTTCGCGGAGAACCTGTCTGTCATCACCTCCGACCCGAACCTTTACGGTGCGGAGATCGAGCTAATGGACTTGGATGAGCGGGAATTTAAGCTCAAGAGGGCCATTGAGCCGATTCGGCATCAGTTTGACTACGTTATCATCGACGCTCCCCCATCATTGGGATTGTTGACGTTAAACGTCTTGGCGGCCGCCGAACGACTGGTGATCCCTGTTCAGTGTGAGTACTATGCGCTGGAGGGGTTGTCGATGCTGATTCAGACCGTGGAGCGGGTCAAGGGGGGGCTAAACCCGTCCCTGGATATCCTTGGTATCGTGATGACAATGTATGATGCGCGCCTGAACATCGCCCGTCAGGTAGTGGATGAGGTGCGGGCTCATTTCACGGGCAAGGTTTTCGAAACGCTGATTGTGCGGTCGGTGCGCCTGGCGGAGGCCCCAAGCCACGGCAAACCGATTATTTTCTATGACTTCCGCTCGACGGGGTCCCAAAATTACATTTCGCTGGCCCAGGAGGTTATCTATGCAGTCGAAAAAGCGGGCTCTCGGTAAGGGGTTGGGGGCACTCCTGCCCCCAAAGCCGTCGGCACCGACAGTGGTAGCGGTGCCTGTGGAGGCGGCGGGGCAAGCGGAGACCTTCGACGGCGAGCGGTTACGGCGCGTTCCGCTGGAACTGGTGAAGCCAAATCCGAATCAGCCAAGAGGGCGTTTTGACGAGGATTCGCTGAAGGAATTGGCGGAATCGATTAAACACCAGGGTTTGATCCAGCCCGTCGCGGTGGCTAAACGCGGGGACGGCTTCATGATTGTGGCTGGCGAACGGCGCTGGCGCGCGGCGGGCCTTGCTGGGATAAAAACCATTCCTGTTATTGAACTTACGGTCACAGACCAGGAGGTTTTGGAGTACGCGCTTGTCGAGAATTTGCAGCGCGAAAACTTGAACCCGATGGAAGAGGCGCGGGCGTACAAGGCGCTGATGGAAAGCTTTGGTTTGTCTCAGGAAGAGGTCGCCGATCGGGTGGGCAAGGGGCGCCCAACGGTGGCCAATGTGTTGAGATTATTGAAGTTGCCACACTCCATGCAGAAGGATGTGGAGGAAGGGTTGCTGTCGCCGGGACATGCGCGAGCCTTGCTTTCGGTGGAGAATGCCAATGACCAGATTAAGCTGCGTGAGGGAATTGTGGCGAACGGCTGGTCGGTCCGGGAGGCGGAACGGCATGCTCTGGCATTGCAAAAGCGCCCCGCCAAGAGTCGGCCGACGGAGGGGAAGGACCCGAACGTGGAGCGGTTGCGGGAACAGATTGTGGAGGCGTTGAGTTGCCGGGTGGATGTTCGGGCCTTTGGGACGAACCGGGGGAAGATCGAGATTCATTATGATTCCCTGGACGACCTGGATCGGATCTTGGCAGCGCTTGGAATAACTGGTTAGCTTGCTAACAAAACGTTTTTGTAGCGAGTTGTTTTGCTAATTGTTTTGTTGCGCGCCTGAACGCGGCTTCGCGGTTTTTGAGAGTGCTGTGATTCGGCAGACGCCCGATTAGCTCGTTTCTGGACACGCGCAGTACGGGTGTGTGGCCCCGCCCATTTTACAATCCTTTTACACAGCTTTTGCTTTCATCTCACCATTGGGCTTGTGTGGATGGCTATGTTCCCATTGGCAGGTTCGGGTTTGACTGACCGATCTGCGAATTCCTCCCTTGGAAGGAGAAGGATCATGGCAATTCTAAGAGTTTCATGGTTGTCGAGTTGGGCGGGGGTGGCAGCGGCCATCCTGGGAATGGTGGTGACGCGTCCCGTGGCGGCGGGATTGGAGCCTCAGGCTGCGCTGAAGGCGTCGCTGGCCACGCCCGTGGTGCTTGCCGGGAAGAAGCAAACCGTCTACCTGAAGGTGGGGATCACGGGATTTGCGTTGCCGCGGGACGGAAAGCGGCCACCCGTGAATCTGGCCATAGTGTTGGACCGTTCGGGGTCCATGACCGGACAAAAACTGGAAGACGCAAAGAAAGCGGCCATCATGGCGCTGGACCAGCTCGATTCCGCGGACATCGTCAGTGTCGTAACCTACGACAACACGGTGAACGTGCTGGTGCCGGCCACAAAAATGACGGACAAGGGCGACATCGTGGCGAAGATCCAGACCATTACGGCCGGGGGCAGCACGGCGCTCTTCGCAGGCGTCAGCAAAGGATCTGAGGAGGTTCGCAAATTCCTCAACAAGGAGCGGGTGAACCGCGTGATTTTGCTCTCGGACGGAATTGCGAACGTGGGGCCGAGTTCTCCGGATGATTTGGGAGGCCTTGGGGGATCGCTCATGAAGGAAGGAATCACCGTGAGCACGATCGGCTTGGGGTTGGATTACAACGAAGACCTTATGACAAAGCTCTCGGCGAAAGCCGGTGGAAGCCACTACTTCGCAGAGACCCCCCGGGACCTCGCGAAGACCTTTGAGCGGGAGTTTGATCGGTCGACGCGGGTCGTGGGACAGGAAGTCGTGGCTCGAATCGAATGCGCACCCGGCGTGCGCCCCATACGGGTGCTGGGACGCGACGCCGAGATCACCGGTCAGATGGTGAGCGTACCGCTGGATCAGCTTTACAGCGAATCGGAAAAGTATCTCATTTTGGAGATCGAGCTGCCCGACGGACGCGACACCGAAGAGCGCGAGGCCGCGAAGGTCGAGGTGAGCTACCTGAACATGAAAACAAAGGAAACAGATCGCGTGAAGGCGGCGGTACCCGTGAGGTTCACCAACAGCCCGGCGGACGTTGAGTCAAAAACGGACCGCGATGCGATGGTGAGCGCGGTCGAGCAGGTGGCGACCGAAAAGAGCCAGACGGCAATGAAACTCCGCGACCAGGGGAAGGTGAAGGAAGCCCGGGAACTGCTTATGAGCAATTCCGGGTACCTCGCAAGCAACGCCGGCAAGTACGGTTCGCAAAAACTGGTGGAGTACCAGCAGGAGAACGAGAAGAACGCGAACAACCTCGACGACGCAAATTGGCAGCGTACCCGCAAATCGCAATCTGCTGGCGACGTGTGGAGGGTAAAGCAATAGTTTGAAACCGCGCCTTGCCATCATCCTTGCGCTGATCGTGCTGGCCCCGCTGGCCTTGCTGGCGGGGCTGGCTGTGCGCGTGGCCCGGGACGAGCGCGAGGTTGTGCAGCACCGGGTCACGGAATTGATCACGGCGACCTTGCGCGATGCCGACGGGGCACTGACACGACTGATGCAAAAGCGCGAACGGGAACTCGGGGAATTGCTGGAGAATGCGGATCTATCCACAAGCGGATTGCGGGAGCTGACGCGAACCACGCGCGGCGTATCCCAGGCGTTTCTGCTGAACACGGATGGCTCATTGGCGTTTCCTGCAACCGACATCCCTCTCAGCCAGCGCGAGCGGGCCTTTCTGGATGAAACAGCGCCGCTGTGGCAGGGCAAAATGCTTTTTCGGCAGGCCATGGGGGATGCGTTTTCAAACATGGGGCAGGTCCAAACGATGAACGCCCCCGTACAAACAATGCAACAGAGCGCCGCACCTTCCTACCAGCAGCAGGCGATTCAGCCGGCAAACACCTTGTCGAATCAGCAGCGCCTGCAGCAGGTGGAATCTCCGCCAAAGATTGCCTTGAAATCCCTCTCCCGGCAGACCGAGGCCCCCGTTACCCGTGGGGGGGCGGGTTGGCACGCATGGAATTCCGGTGGATTGATGCGCATGGTGTTCTATGAACGGATGCCGGACGGGCGTATCGCTGGGGTGGAGTTGGATTCGGCGGCCCTTCTGTCAGAAGTCATCGCCCAACTTCCCGCGACGGAGGCAGGTAGCCCAAACCCGGCGGAGGGGCTCATCTCCCTGGTGGATGCTAATGGAAAATCCCTTTACCAGTGGGGTGGTTACCGGCCACCGGAAAAGGCGCAATCACGGGTCACGATGCCGCTGTCGCCGCCATTGGGGGCGTGGCGACTGGACTACTTTGCACCCGATTCCCTCTTCGCTGGGGGCGGGCAGGGATTCATCTGGAATATGGCGCTGGGGTTGGGAGCGGTGGCGCTTGCGCTGGTGGGACTGGCGACCTACTTCTACCGTGAGAGTTCGCGGGAAGCGCGCGAGGCTGCCAACCGCGTGACGTTTGTAAACCAGGTCTCTCACGAACTGAAGACACCCCTTACGAACATACGGATGTACGCGGAACTGTTGGACACACAGATCGGTGCAGAGGAGGAGAAGTCACGGCATTTCCTCGGGGTGATTGTCTCCGAAAGCCAGCGTCTCAGCCGGCTCATTGGCAATATTCTTACGTTTAGCCGCCAGCAGCGGGCAAAATTGAAACTGAACCTGTCCCGCGGGGTCGTGGACGAAACAGTGCGGGCGATACTCGATCATTTTGCGCCATCCTTCCAGCAATGCGCCGTAAGCGTGGATTTCAGGCCCGCCGCCGGAGACGAAGTCCTGATGGACACGGATGTGGTGGGACAGATTCTTGGCAATCTGCTCAACAATATTGAGAAGTACGCCCCCGGCGGCAAGGTGACTCTCGAAACCAGGCAGGCCGGATCCCGGGTCACAGTATTGGTGGCGGATTCCGGCCCGGGTATTCCGCGAAATCAGCGCCAGAAGGTTTTCGAACCCTTTTATCGTGTCAGCAACAAATTGACTGATGGCGTGACGGGCACCGGCATCGGGTTGGCGATTGCGCGCGACCTGGCGAGGCTCCATGGCGGGGATTTGAGACTCATTGAGTCCGAAAGCGGGGCCAAATTTGAACTGACCCTTGCCGCCGAGCCGAGCCATAACAGAGGAGATGCTTAACCATGAAAGTTCTTGTCGCCGAAGACGACGATCACCTGCGCGCCGGACTGGTGGAAATCCTGGAGGGCGAAGGCTATTCCGTGGTGGCGGCCCGCAATGGCAGGCAGGCCTTTCAGATGTTCCAGGAGGACGGTCCGGACTTTGTGTGCCTGGACATCATGATGCCGGGGATGAACGGCTATGACTTGTGCCGTGAGATCCGCAAGCGCAACGCGACGGTTCCGGTCATTTTCATCAGTGCCAAATCCGAAGAGGTGGACAAGGTGCTTGGACTCGAACTGGGTGCGGATGACTACATCATGAAGCCCTTTGGTGTGCGCGAGGTCGTGGCCCGCATTCGGGCGGTCACTCGGCGCTGTCTCAGCCAGCGACCATTGGAGGAAACTGCGGGCGCGTCATTTCGGATGGCAGATCTCGAAATCGTGCCATCGGAACTGCGAGCACACCGCCCGGGAGCAACAGCCATGGAATTGAGCCTGCGCGATGTGAAAATCCTCCGGCTGTTGCATGACCACCGCGGACGGGTCGTGGATCGCATTACGTTCTTCCGCGAATGCTGGGGGCTGGGACACCTGCCGAACAGCCGGACCCTCGACCAGCACGTGGCACAGTTAAGGAAACGTGTTGAGGTTAATCCGAAACAACCGGCCATCATCCTAACGGTGCATGGGGTGGGGTATAGGTATAACGGGTCGAGTGAGGCGGTGGAGCCGGTATAGGACAGTGGGAAGGTGTTCGCTGGGAATGTGCTTGATGTTGACGTGCATTTTCCAACAACCTCAGCCAAAGACAAGAACGGGATAAGCGCGATGTCCAATGACCTTCGATGGAAGCAGCGGCTTGAAAATTTTGAAAAGGCGTATTCACTGCTTTGCGATGCCCTGAAAGACGGGGAGGAGAAGTTGTCTGATTTGGAGAAGGAGGGTGTTGTCCAGCGCTTTGAATACACCTTCGAACTTGCCTGGAAGACAATGCGGGACTTCCTGCTTTATGGGGGGACGCAACTGGTCCAGATTACGCCGCGGGCAGTCATCAAGGAAGCTTTCAAGGCAGGTGTGATTCCCGACGGGCAGGTTTGGATCGACATGCTGGAGCATCGGAACCTTATGTCGCATACTTATGACAAGGCCGTTTTTGCGGAAACGGTCCGGCAAATTCGTGCGCGCTACATTCTGGCAATGGGTGAAATGCTATCGTTTTTCCGGAGATCCTCAAACTCATGAGCGATGTGGGTCTGACCAGCAGGGAATTGTCGCTTGTTCATTCCGTGTTAATGCGTCATCCAGAAGTCGTGGAGGCCCGCGTATTCGGTTCGCGGGCGCGGGGCGATTCGAGTGCAACTTCGGATTTCGATATTGCCCTGTGGGGCGATGTAAGCTTGGTACAGTGGGCCAGGATTGCAGGGGAGTTGGATCAACTGCCACTGCCTTACCAGTTTGACGTGGTCATCTTTGACAACATCCGGCACGACGGCCTGCGCAGGGATATTGCCGCGCACTCAGTGGTGTTTTACCGCAAGCCGGTGAGTGGGGCAGGTACCGGGTAAGCAGGTAAAGGCTGTGGAGATCCCACTCACAGAAAGTCGGTCCCCCCACTTTGGGGGAATATTCTGCCCTTTTTGATACAGTATGCCTTGCGCAATCTATGCGCCATCCCATTCCGGATTTAAATAGGTTTTATGACAGGTTTCCAGGTTCCCTCGCGCACAATCCCAGTTGATAATACCCATGAGTGGCTGGAGCCGGACGGAATAGGCGGCTATTGTATGGGGACCACCAGCGGCATCCGGACGCGGAGATATCACGCGTTGCTGCTGATTGCGCAGACACCACCGACGAGCCGGGTGGTGCTGGTGAACGGGCTGGATGCATGGTTGGAAACCCCCGGGGGTGCCATCCCGCTGACGTCGCAGTATTACGCACCGGGAGTGACCCATCCGGAGGGCGCGAAGCGCATCAAATCGTTTTCCTATCTGCCGTGGCCGACGTGGGAGCTTGATGCGGGCAGGAAGATTACGGTGACACAGGAGCTGTTCGTGGCCCAGGCGGCGCAGCTCACGGCGATTCGATGGACCGTGAAGGGGGCGCCGAAGGGTTCGGTGCTTTGCGCGCGACCGTTCCTGTCCGGGCGCGATTACCACATCCTCCACCACGAGAATCCTGATTTTTCCTTTGATTCCGGGCAGCACGGACCCTGGACGTTGTGGCAACCTTACAGCGATCTGCCGGTCATCGGGGCACTGACCAATGCCACGTATGTGCATCAGCCGTTATGGTATCGCAGCTTTCACTATCTTGAGGAAGAGCGACGCGGGCTGGACGACAGCGAAGATTTGGGAGCACCGGGAACGTTGCGGTGGAATGCGGCGGGGGAATGTTACCTGCTTCTTGCGGCGCGGCGCGACCGGGCGGATTTTGACCCCGGTGCGGACGCGGCGAAGATTTTCATGCAGGCACGGGAAAAGGAGCTTTCCCGGCGATCGGCATTTTCCTCCCCTCTTGAACGGGCGGCGGACGCCTTCATTGTGAGACGCGGCGAAGGAAAGACCATCGTGGCGGGTTATCCATGGTTCACTGACTGGGGCCGCGACACGTTCATCTCCATGCGCGGGCTTTGCCTGGCGCAGGGACACCTGGAGGATGCGCGACAGATCCTGGTGGAGTGGGCCGGTTCGGTAAGCGGGGGCATGCTGCCCAATCGATTTACAGATGCGTTTGACGAGCCGGAGTTCAACTCAGTGGATGCGTCGCTGTGGTTTATCGTGGCGGTCCACGATTTCCTCGAAGCCTGCAAGAAACGCGGAGTGGCGGTAAGCGAAAGTGACCGGGCGGCGCTGATTGTTGCAACGGAGCAAATCCTTACCGGTTACAGCCGTGGAACACGCCACCAGATCAAGATGGACAGCGACGGGCTCATTGCAGCGGGGGAGCCGGGGGTACAACTCACTTGGATGGACGCGAAAGTGAAGGACTGGGTCGTGACGCCCCGCATTGGCAAGCCGGTGGAAATCCAGGCGCTTTGGATCAACGCATTGGAGATCGGTTCGATGTTTTCCGAGAAGTGGAAACCGTTGGCCGTGAAGGCGCGAGCGAGCTTTGCCGCGAAATTCTTTGATGAGAAGCGCGGCTATCTGGCCGACGTGGTGGATGCAGACCATGTGTCCGGCGAGACGGATTGGTCCTTCCGACCGAACCAGCTATTCGCGATAGGAGGCCTGCCGTTTCCCCTTCTTGAGGGGAAAGCGGCCCGACGGGTGGTGGACTTATGCGAGGCTAAATTGATGACTCCACTGGGGCCGCGAACACTGGCACCGGACGACCCCAACTACTGCCCTGTTTTTCACGGAGGCATCATGGAGCGCGACGGCGCGTACCATCGTGGCACCGCATGGGCGTGGCTGACAGGTCCTTTCGTGGAAGCGTGGGTGCGCGTGCGGGGCGGCACGGAAACCGCAAGAGCCGAGGCGCGGGCACGATTTGTGGAACCGCTGTTGGCGCATATGGAAGATTGCGGGCTTGGGAGCATCACAGAGGTGGCGGACGGGGATCCGCCCTATCGGCCGGGAGGCTGCCCCTTTCAGGCATGGTCGGTGGCAGAGGTGATTCGGTTGCTGGAGGATGTGCTGGTCGAGAAGTAAACAACGCCCTGGGTTTTCAGGGCGCTACTTTTTCCACTCCAACGCCAGCACACTGATATCGTCTTCCGGGTTTCCCCTGTGGGACCAGGCTATGGCCGCCTTGACGATGCCTTCGGCGACGCGGTCAAGGGGACGCTTGCGGCTTTTTGAGAGATAATTGAGGAGACGTTCCTCCCCGAGCATTTCCTCGTGGTCATTCATGGCTTCGGTGACGCCGTCGGA
This sequence comes from Candidatus Sumerlaeaceae bacterium, assembly GCA_019695055.1. Taxonomy (GTDB): domain Bacteria; phylum Sumerlaeota; class Sumerlaeia; order Sumerlaeales; family Sumerlaeaceae; genus JAIBAT01. The sequence continues at coordinate 85,115 of JAIBAT010000074.1, forward strand.
ATAGATGACGAGGCGGTCGCCTGCGGCAAGGTTGGCCGTGCGGTTCTCGTAGGTCATTTCCGGAATGAAGCCCACGGGAACGGTGCCCTCTCCGATTCGCCGGGGCTCTCCATTGGCGGGGGCCAGGATGACGTGCGGGTGTCCGGCGTGACCATAGATGACGACTCCCGAGTCGAGGTTCAGAACCCCGTAGAGAATGGTGAAGTATTGGCCGCCGGTGGCATCGCTGACTGGGAACTCACGGTTGAGAGACGCAAACACCCTTGAGGGTGCGTGGGGCATACCGTTGTCGTCCACGAGGACCGAGGGCGGGAAGGGAGTAAGGACTCGACTCAGCCCCGCGGCAAGAAGCGCCGAGGCCACTCCGTGTCCGCTGACGTCGAGAAGATAAAAGGCAAGGCGGCGCGGGGTAAGGAGAAAGACATTCAAAATGTCGCCAGCCAGTTCCTCGCAGGGGCGGAACCGCCAGGCAACGTCCACGCTTGGAAGGTCGGGGAGTTTCTTCGGCAGCAAGGTCTGCTGGACACGGGCCGCGGCGTCGAGGTCGCGTTTCATGCGTTCGTTGGCCCGGGCAAGTTCCTCGACGCGATTGGCAAGTTCATCCTCGAGACGAAGTTGGCGTTCGCCCGCCTGGAGGCGGGCCAGAAGTTCGGCGGGATCAAACGGTTTCCCCACGTAGTCGTCGGCGCCAGCCTTGAGGCCCTCGATGGAACTGGCCGTGTCCGTCTTCGAGGTTACCATGATGATATGGGTGTAGCGGCTCGACTTCCGGTGGCGGATGCGCCGGCAAAGCTCTGGGCCGGTTAAGCCAGGCATGATCCAGTCGCACACGATGATGGGGAAGGGTTTGGCCGAAAACTTGGCCCAGGCCTCGTCCCCGTCCCGTGCGGTTTCCACCTCGTACCCCCATTGCGAGAGTTTCCGCTCGAGAATGGCGAGCGAGGTGGGATCGTCGTCCGCAACAAGAATTCTCATGGGCTGGTTTTATGTCGAAGGCTTTTCCGAATGCACGGGAAAAATCACGGGGACTTTTGAGCATAATCTGAGGAGTTTGCGCACATTCCCATGCCGACTCTGTATGGGAGTTCACCATGTCGCTCTTATCCAAACTGCTTGGCAGGACGTTCAGGCCCCGGCCCCGGCATGCCACGGAATTTCACACCTCGGGCGAGTTTCTGGGCCGCTTGGAACAACTCGCTGCATCCGACCCCAAGGCAGCCATTTCCATGCTGGAGCGGATTCCCGATCCCATTGCGCGAGACCTGGACTTTGGAGGCAGCCAGCACAACAGGTTTGCCGCTGTCATCGTGGATTTGCTCAATCGACAGCAACGACCCGACCGATCCACCCTTAAACCGGTCACAGCCGCGGGCCTGCCCTCAGTGCAGGTCGTCACCGACGAACAGGTGGGCACCTGGGGCGAATTGGTAGCCGAGGTGCGGAAGGTACCCGAACCAGCTGACCTCGTGTACCTCCGCTACACCGGTGAGCAGGGAAACTGGCTGGATCCAGCGCTCGACCTCGAAGGGCTTTACGAGTTTGCTGCAGACCCGACTGTGCGGATGGTGTATGTGAGCTTCCTCAATGTTTTTGTGAACAGGGCCTTCTTGCTAAGTTTGGAAAAGGACCTGAACCCACGTCTCACGATCAAACTGGTGGTGGACGACATTTCGCACTACGTGACCGAATACACCACAATGAAACCCAAGGACCCTTACGGGAGTTGGTTCGGATATGAGTTGGTAAGGTTCTTTCAGCCGGCGTAGTCCCTGCTAATTCCTGTTAAAATCTGCTCGATTTTCACGAGGTAGGGTCGTAGGCGAGAACGGTTAAGGTCTAAATATCGAAAGGATTCAAACGATGAAATCGCGTTTCGTGGGGCTGGTTTTGGCCGCTGTATTGGCCGTTGCTCCGGCATTTGGGGAAAATACACAGGTCGGCAGCATCAAGGCCGATATGGTTAAAAAGAACGTGGAAGTGGAGGGGACAGTCGGGTCATTCCAGGCCGCCCGCAGTGAAAAGGCACCCAATTCCTTCAAGTTGAAGGACTCCAGCGGCGATATCCGCGTGTGCATTTGGTCAAACGCTCTTGATGCTTTACCGAACAAGGCAGACCTGAAAGACGGCGCCAAGGTGAAGGTGAAGGCCGAGGTGGCCGAGTTTAAGGGCGCCATCGAATTGCATGTGAATGATGCAAAAGACCTGAAAATTGAGGGCGGTTCCACGGCACCAGCTGCTGAAAAGTCAGCCGATGCCCCAAAAAGTGCCGATGCAGCCCCCGGCGCTGCGAAGGCAGCTACGGGAAGTGGCATTGGTGCCATCACCTTGGGCCAAAAGGATGAAGTTGTCACAGTGAAGGGCACCGTCGCCAGCGTCAAAGAGCCCTCCAGCGAACGCGCACCGGTGGTTGTGAAGGTTAAGGACGACTCGGGAACAATCGACGTGGTTTACTGGGCGGATTTTGCCAAGTCTCTTGGCCCCGATAAGACGCCAGCCAAGGGCGATACCGTGGAGGTGAAGGGCAAGGTCAACGAGTATCGCGGGGCCATTCAGTTACAGCCTGCTGCGGCTGCCGATCTCAAAGTAACAAAAGGTGCAGGCGCCGCCCCTGCTGAGAAAACCTCCGATGCTAAATCACCAGAAACAAGTGCTGCCCCTGCCAAGGCAGCCGCAGGAAGCGGTATTGCAGCCATCACAGAGGCCCAAAAAGGCCAGGTGGTCACCGTGACCGGAAAAGTAACCGGAGCCAAGGCTCCGTCCAATGAGAAGGCCCCTTACGTGTTCAAGGTCACCGACGAAACTGGCACCATCGACGTGGTATTCTGGGCCGATTTTGCCAAGTCTCTCGCCGATAACCAGAAAGCCGAAAAGGGCGACATGGTCCAGATCAAGGGGAAGGTGAACGACTACCGCGGAACGATTCAACTCCAGCCCGAAACCGCTGCTGATTTCAAGACCGAGAAGAGCGATCCGGCCCTGTTTCAGAAGAAGACCAGCGGCGACGCCGACGTAAAGGGCCCGCAAAGCGCCGCCCCCGAAATGGATCTCGGCCGGGTGGCCGACTTGGCAGCCAAACAGAAGGTCACCATTTCCGGCCAGGTTGCCGCCGTAACCCCCATCCGGGCTGGACAGCGGGTGACGCTGAAGGATTCGACCGGCCAGATGGATGTCCTCCTGTGGGATACGGCTGTGGGTCTCAAACCAGCCTCCGGAGCCCTGAAAGCCGATAGCAAACTGCTCCTTACTGGCATCGTCGAGCAAGTGGATGGAAAGAACATTTTGGTCGTCTCCCAACCCGAGAATGTACTTTCAGTAATGCCCTAATGAGGGCAGAAAGCCAGAAAACCCCCCTTAAATCCCGCCTTCACAGCCCCTGAAATCGGGGGGATGGCTGAAAACAGCACAAAATCACACCAGAACCCTTCCGAGCTAAGCCTTGGAAGGGTTTTCTCATGGGATTTAAGGCTGTGGACAAATCGCTAATTTGTTAGCGGATTAGCGGGTTTTCACGTTCCAACAGTAGTTCTTCTTTTATAGATAGATTCTATTTATACAGAAGCAGTAGTAGTAGTACCTGTGAATTGGGATTCACGCCTCTAAGTGCAATATTTGTAATGTTTTGGGCATGTGAAGAAAAATGGGACTTCATGCCCTTCGACTGCGGAGAAGTTGGGAGAAACCTCAAAGAAAATCCGATTCAAAGAATTTCTCCACAACCTTTAACAACCCCTGTGGATAACTGGCCTACGTATTTACGTGGGCGGAGCAGATTTTCAACGGCCTGGAATTGTTACAGAACGATGAAAATGGCCACCTTATCCACAAATTCACAGAGTTATCCACAGATTGCGGGACATTTTCACAACTCGCTGAGCCCCTTTAGGGACGGGGGAAGTCTTTGACAAATTACAAGAGTTTGTGAAGTCGTAGAGGGGCTATCCACAGGGGCGCTTTCGGCATTTGCGCCCGATCTAATCCTTTCCCGGTGCATACAAGAAACGCGTGCAATGGTCGCACTGGATGAGGTCCTTGCCCAGGCGGACCTTCACGGCAAGGTCCGCGATCAGCATGCCGCCGCAGCCACCACAGGCATCGCCGGAAATGCGTGTCACGGCCGTGGGACCATGATTCTTGAGGAGCCACTCGTAGGTGTCGCGGTGGTCAGGGTCCAGGCGGTTGGCGGCTACAATACGATCCTCCGACAGGCCATGGAGTAGCTGCTTCTTCTCTCCCTCTATTTCACGGATGCGTTGCTCCTGCTCGGCAGCCTTGGTTTCATGGAGTTTGAGATCGGCCTGCCTCTTATGAACCTCCACACCGAGGCGATCCTCCTCGTCCATGGACTTGAGAATTTCCTCCTCCAGCGCGGAAATGTCTGCTTCGGCCTTTTCCACCTCGTGGTTCATGGCCTCGAATTCCTTGGGGGTCTTCACAGCAGCCTGCTGATTCCGGAACTTCGCGAGTTGCTGTTCCCGAGTCTTCATTTCCAATTCCCGCTCGCGACGCTTGGCGGCCAGCGCCGCAGCTTGATCCGCAAGCTTCTTGATGGCGCCGGCGCGCTGCTCCAGGTCCTTGTGGAGCGCCGCAATCTGCCCGGGGAGCGGCTTCAATTCCGCTTGCAGGGTCTGGATGTTCTTGTCGAGGTCCTGAACGGCAAGCATTTGCAAAATGGCAGGATGCATCAGGCGCGCTTTCCTTTTCGGCGAATGGGGGCTGCGATGGGCAGCATCGGATCGGGATAATCACTGAATGTATGGATGGTCAGGCCGGATTTGGCAATCGTGGGGTTCTTCGCAAGCTCCGCCTTGAAGTAGTCGGCGAAGATTTTCTCGCTGGCCGCGTGCCCAACCATGACCACGTTCAGGCCACGGTCTTTCGCCTCCACCCCGAAATGGTAGCTCAGTTCGCCGGTGACAAGCACGTCCGCCGTGGCCGGGCTTATCTTGCGGATGGTGGAGCCGGCGCTGCCTGTCACGATGGCGACCTTGCGCACCTCGGCGTTCGGGGAACCGATGATCGTCGTCAGCTGCGATGTGCAGCGCTCGTGCAGAAGTCCGGCGATTTTGCCAACGGTGGATTTCGGGGAAAGCGCCCCCACCACGCCAAGACCAAATTTCTGCTCTGCGTCATGGAGCGGGTAGAGGTCGTAGGCGACTTCTTCGTAGGGGTGGGCCTGGCGTACTTCGCGAAGAACAGAGGAGATGCCTCCCTTCGGCACTATGGCTTCGAGGCGGTCCTCGTGAGCCTGCTCGAACTCCCCCGGGATTCCCGCAAACGGACTTGCGCCCTCACCTGGGATATAGGTGCCGGTGCCCGCCGCGCGGAACGTGCAATGCGTGTAATTCCCGATGCGCCCGCCGCCACCCCGGTGGATGGCTTCAATAAGTTTTGCCGTGTACTCGCGGGGAACGAAAACCGTGAGCTTGAAATTCTCCGCAAAGGAAACCGGCTCGAGGATGGAAAGATCCCTCAGGCCGAGAATCTCCGCCATGGCGCCATTGGTCCCACGCATGACGCGGTCAAGGTTTGTGTGCGCGGCGATGAGACCAATGCCGTGTCGGATGAGTTCCATGACGAGCCGCTGGGTCGGGTCGTCGGCCCGCAAAACACGGGCTGGTTGAAAAATAAGCGGATGGTGGGAAAGGATCGCCTCGCACTTCTTCGCGCGGGCGAACGCGATGCTGTCGGCGTTGACCTCCAGCGCAACAAGGAGGTTCTTCACTGCCGCGGCCGGGTCGCCAATTTGCAGGCCAACGTTATCCCAGTCATACGCAAGGCGAAACGGCGCCAGGGAGTCGGTGACTCCGGCTATCTGTCCAAGAGTCAGTGTCATCGGTATGTCCTCATAATTTTCAGAAATTCAAAGAAGCCCTTGAAGAAGTCGCGACTCTTTACCTTGGAGCCGGCAACGTCCTCCCACTTCTGGAGCGGGATTTCGCAGATGTGCTCCTCGCCGCGATGTCCTTCCGCGGCTAAACACGCCTGAGTATACCGCACCAGCAGCTCAACGTCGAAGATCCAGCGTGTCACGAAAGGCCGCGAAAAAATCTCCCGGATCCGCGGTGTGTTGCGGAAAATCTTGGCGCCACATTGCGTGTCGTAGATTTTGATTCGCAGGAATGTGGATGCCACAGTGGCAAATATCCGGCCCAGATAATGGCGCACCATCTTGCGGTGAATCTGCCGCCCGAGAAGTTGGACTCGCGCGCCAAGAACCATGTCGAGGGCGGGATTGGCTCGCAGGGTCTCGAGAAATCCGGGAATCTCATCGAGCGGCGTGGCCAGATCGGCGTCCCAGTAGCCCACAAACCCGGGATTGAGTTTGAAAGCCTCCAGAATTCCTTGTCGCACCGCCTCAGCCTTCCCCATGTTCTGCGGCAGGTTGTGAGTCAGGAACACTCCCGGCGAGCGCTCCCGCAATCCCTCGAGCACGCCCCAAGTCCCATCGCGGCTGCCGTCGTTCGCGAACAGCAATTTCGTCCCCGGCCCAACGTTTGCGGCAAACGCCTCATACGCTGCCACCGGCAGTCGCCGTTCCTCGTCAAAGCAAGGCACCACAATGATGGCGTCGCCCGATGGTTGCGTGTCATCCATGCTGCTTTAGGCCCTACCACGGCGAATGGCGGATGCAACGGGCAAAGCAACGTGATCGGGTGGCACGCGAACCCACCGATGTTCCGTTCTTCCCGGCGCCTTGATATTTGTGATCCCTTTCGAAATATTCCTAAACGCTGCAACTCTCGGAACAATTCGGTCGCCTGTACATCGAATGTATAGAAGCCGCAGAGACTCACATTGGACGAGGGGGAGACCACAGATCAATTATGTCCGCCACAAATGGCCTTGAAGGCATATTTCCATCCATTAACTTCCTCCGCATGCGTGCCACGACACTCCCGTGTCCCACACTTTGTGCCGGATTTGCCTTGTTTTTCTTTCCGGCCATTTGCTTCGCAGCATCCCCGGTCAATGGACTGGAAACCCAAACAACATTCGCACAGGAGCAAGTTTGCAAAGTGGACTCGCCACCCGGTGTTTTTCGCGCAGCTTTTAAGAATGCGAATACTTCCACAACAGTGTGGGAGGCCGGATGCCCCCCCGACACTAGCGAGAACGCCAGGTATTACGCCCGTGTGAGTTCCATAGTGGTTTCACCCAACAACCATGTTTATGTGGCGGGTAGGTTTGCGAATGTCTGCGGGAAACCGGCCCGGAATATTGCCGTGTGGGACGGACGGGATTGGCAACCATTGGGCGGTGGACTTGAGGGCCGGGTTGCGGGGTTGGCTCTCGACGAGAACGGAGGACTATATGCTACGTCATGTCTAATTGTGAACCCTGCCGATATCAGAAAGGAGAAGGTTTCCAATATTTTCATATGGCACGATGGAAGATGGTCGCAAGTGGGAACTGGCGGGGCGAATGGGGACATTCGTGCTTTGGCCTGTATTGGTTCGGATCTCTACGCGACCGGCGATTTTACGCGGATCGGGGGTTTTTCGGCGAGGCGCATAGCCCGGTGGGATGGCAAGGTTTGGAGCCCGCTTGGCAAGGGTTTGAACGGTCCAGGCTGGACCATGCTTGCCAGTAATGGGAAATTGTTTGTGGGTGGGCACTTCACCAAGGCTGGTGACTCTTCTGTATCCAACATAGCCTGCTGGAACAAAGCCACGTGGGCTGCACTTGGTTTGGGGCTAAACCATACAGTAAAGACCATTAAAGTCTATGGAAACGCCATTATTGCAGGGGGCCAATTTTACATGAGTGGGATCGTTCGCGCAGAAAAAATTGCGAAGTGGGACGGGAGTTCATGGGCTGATATGGGAGTAAGGGCAGTCAGTTTAGCCGTAAAATCAATCGATGAGACCGCAAGTATTAGCGCAATGGAGACTTCGGGAAGCGTGTTGTTTGCGAACGGTCTACTGCAAGCTCGCGCAAATTCACCCGAACGTAGATTTTACCCCGTTTTGGCCTGGAATGGCTTGGAATGGAAACCATTGGATTTTCCAGGCGCACGCTACGATTTATCGAATTCTCCCTATTCCGCAGGCCAAGAATTGCCGCGTTGGTCCGTTCACGTCATGACATTGTGCCAGGGGGTTTTACTGGCTGGCGGACGTTTCCCGGCCCAGGATTCCCAGGGAGATTATCATCTGGCGCAATGGGATGGGACTCGTTGGTCCAGCATCGCCCGATTCTCGGATTGAGTATACTAAGATCTCGGTTTTGGCCCATTCGAGCCGTGTACAGACCATCATTTGTGAAGGAATAGGTTCATTAAAGTCGCGCAGAACCGCACGCGAATGGACCTATTAATCCAATTCGCGAATCCGGACTTTGCGATTTGTTACAACCAGGAATTTCCCGTGAGCTTGTTTCTCGATGGCCGGCCAGAATGCCTCAAAGGACCGAAGAAGTTCAGCGGTGGTTTCGGCGCGCAGCCTCAAAAGCACAATTCCCGTTCCTTTCAAGTGGCGTCGAAATACAAGTTCCCCAAAATCCAGATCCGCGGTCAGGATAATGCGTGACTCCGCGGCCGCCTTCTCCAGCAAGGCTTCATCACTTGCGCCCGGAGAGAATTCGGCGGCCCACAATACGTCATGCCCCGCTTTACGGAGCCAATCAACAATTTGTGCTTCGGTGTTCTCGTCGGCGAGAATTCTCAACCGATTTCATCCGCATAAACAGTTTGGCTTGCGGAGAGGGCAGACGCGGCAAAAGCAAAGGCGGCACGGATATGCTCGTGCTTGAGAGTCGGGTAGGAACCAAGAAGTTCCTCTTCGGAGTACCCATCACCAAGTCGCTGCAATATGAGTTCCACCGAGAGTCGCGTTCCTTTGAAAACAGGCTTGCCGCTCAGAACAGCCGGGTTTTCTTCGACATAAACTTTCCAATCCATTGCAGTCTGCCTCGATTGATTTTTATCAGAGACCTGATTTCACACCATAATGGAGAGGTGTGACAAAATTCAAATCCAACGCCGACCCGATTGGAAAGGGGTGATCTGCAAGTACCACGCGCAAGCCCATGGCAGGGGTGTATGCCAGCGTGCCTTTCGCTTAACGACCTACTTGTTGGACTTTACGGTTAGTGCCCCTTCGTCCGCGCCGGAGCCTTTAGCAGCGCCGCGCTGAGAACGTCATCAATACTGTCCACCAGGACAAACTTGATGTCCTTGCGGATCTCCTTCGAGATGTCTTCGAGGTCATCCTTATTGTCGGACGGGATAATGATGTTGCGGATGTGGGCGCGATGGGCGGCGAGCACTTTTTCCTTCAGCCCGCCGATCTTCAGCACCTTGCCCCGCAGCGTGATCTCGCCAGTCATGGCGACATCCTGGCGCACAGGGCAGCCCGTCAATGCGCTGACCATGCTTGTCGTCATTGTGACGCCGGCGCTTGGCCCGTCCTTTGGGATGGCACCCTCCGGGATGTGCACATGAATGTCCAGGTTGCGATAAAAATCCTTCGGCACCTTCAGTTGATCCGTCCGCGAGCGGATGTAGCTCAGCGCCGCCTTGGCGCTCTCCTGCATCACGTCGCCCAGTTTGCCCGTAAGCATCAGGTTCCCCTTGCCACGCATCACGGTGACTTCAGTGGGCAGGATCTCGCCGCCGACCTCGGTCCACGCAAGCCCGGTCGCCACTCCAACCTCGGGGCGCTTCTCGATCTCCATGTCCTTGAAACGGATGGGGCCCAGAAGTTCGCGCACGACCGCCGCCGTAACCTTGACGGCCTTCGCGCCCTTCTTCGTTTTCCCCTTCACGATGTCGCGAGCCACCTTGCGGCAGCACGTGGCGATCTCGCGCTCCAGGCTGCGAACGCCCGCCTCGCGGGTATAGTTGTCGATCAGGCACTTGACGGCCTCGCGGGTGAAATCGATGGTTTTCGCGGAAAGCCCGTTGGCTTTGATCTGCTTCGGCACAAGGAACCGGCTCGCAATCTCCAGCTTCTCATCCTCGGTATAGCCGGGCAGGCGGATCAATTCCATGCGGTCCAGCAGCGGGTGCGGAATGCCGCCCTGCGTGTTGGCCGTTGTAATGAACATGATGTTCGACAGGTCAAAGTCCACTTCGAGGTAGTGATCGTTGAACGTCTTGTTCTGTTCCGGATCCAGCACCTCAAGCAGCGCGCTGGCCGGGTCGCCCCGGAAATCCATGGACATCTTGTCCACCTCGTCCAGCAGGAAGACCGGGTTCATGGAGCCCGCCTTCTTCATGGACTGGATGACCTTGCCCGGCAGCGAACCGATATAAGTGCGGCGGTGCCCGCGGATCTCGGCCTCATCGCGCACGCCACCCAGCGACACGCGAATGAACTTGCGGCCCAGCGCCTCGGCCACGCTCTTGGCCAGCGACGTCTTCCCAACGCCCGGAGGCCCCACAAGGCACAGGATCGGTCCCTTCACATTCTTCGTAAGCTGGTGCACGGCAAGAAACTCAACGATGCGGTCCTTCACCTTGGTCAGGCCGTAATGCTCGGAGTCCAAAATCTTCTGCGCCGCGTCGAGGTCATTCTTGTCCTTGGTCTGCTTGCCCCAGGGCAGGTCCAGCATCCACTCGATGTATGTGCGCGTGACGGTGGCTTCGGGCGAGAGCGGCTGCATCTTCGACAGGCGCGTCAGTTCCTTCATGCACTTCTCGCGGCCCTCGTCGCTCATTTTCGACTTCTCGATCTTCTCGCCGAGCTCGTCGATCTCCATATCCTCTTCGCCGCCCATGCCGAGCTCCCGCTCGATCACCTTGAGCTGCTCGTTCAGGAAGTATTCCTTCTGGCTCTTGCCGATCTGGCTCTTCACCTGCGTCATGATCTTGCTCTCGAGTTCGAGAAGCTCGTTCTCGCTCGCGAGAAGCTGCGACAGGATCAGCATCTTGCGGTCCGTGTCGAAGACCTCCAGCAGGTGCTGCTTGTCCTTGGTCTTGAAATTCCCGTAGTGCGCGATGGAGTTCGCGATTTGCACAGGGTTGTCGAGGTTTTTAATGGTTAGGAACAGCTCGTCCGGGATCTTCTCATAAAGCCGCACGTAGGTTTCAAACTGCTTAAGCACGAGCCGGATCATCGCCTCGCGATCCCGCGAATCGTCCGCCAGCATGTCGCGGCGCGCCACAAAACCCTGCACGGTGCGCTCATCCTGCTGGCAGCCGAGCAATTCCACCACATACTGCCCCTCGACGAGAATCTTGGCCGCGCCGTCGGGCATCTTGAGAACCTGCAGTACCTCGGCGACTGTGCCATAGGTGTAAAGGTCGGTCTCCGTGGGGTTTTCCACATCCACGGATTTCTGCGTAACCAGCACAATGCGCTTGTCGCTGGAAACCGCATCCTCCAGCGCATTGAGCGACTTCGGACGCATTACAAATAGCGGCGCGATGCACCCCGGAAACACGACGATATCCTTCAGCGGAATCAGCGGAATGAGTTCCCGCGCATCCCCGCCGCTCTGCGCCACATTCAACCTGCTTTTTTCAGACTTTCTGGCCAAATCCCTATGACTCCCTATCCGCAGGTCACGGTTGCGGGCACCGGAACGGGCAACGGGCAAAATTCTGTTTGGCCCACACCCATCACAAACGATTCAAAACAAACACTTTAAGCCCCACAAGGGGCCGCTGCACCTGCATACAACTCGCAGGGCTAGCCAAAGGACTACCCACGCATTGAAATACCATTTCCCCAACCGCAATAATTTGGAAACCCCACGGAAACTTCTAAACCAGCACCGGGCGGAAACCAGCTTGTTCGAAATGCTTGTCTCCAGTTAGCGCTTCCGAGAGCCCCTGCTCTCCCATAATGACAAAGGAAATGCAATCAGTCAGCGACCAGTCCTTGTCTGGCCGGGCTTCATATAGGTCCAATCCGCGCTGAAACACCCGATGGTCACTGGCTACAATATGTACATACGGCGATTGTCTTAGGGTTTGAATGAGTCGCAGAGCCATGCCGCGATGGGAAACGGAGCAACAAGCATCGGCGACTTCCGTAAGCACCCACTCTGTGGTAACAATTCGCAGATCGGATTTGCGCGACAGCACCACTGCCGGGCCGTGGGCCCTGTCCTTGGAGTTAAGCAGTGCGAGAAAGTAAAACGTATCCGCAAACGCCGTCATTGGCGCTTGGGTCCACCATGGGCATAGTGATCGTGGTTACTGGCAAAATCTTCCGGGGCGTCTTTGATCGAACCAACCAGATCCCCCAATGCATCGTACAGGGTTGGTGTTTGCTTCTCTAGGGGGGTGTCCTGTTTCTGCTCATCAAGAAGCCGAATTTCCACAACCGCCCCGTCTGGAAGTGAGATTTCCCGGTCGGGAACCACAATGCCGTTTCGCACATGACCTTGAATCGTCATATTAACACCTTGGCTTAAATTGCAGGTGTGGGGCAAGGTTATTCCGCAAAAACCCTCCAACCCCACGCCGGCAACTTCACCTTCCCGCCGGGCGCGAGACTGCTCTTCACGCGAATTTCCGCAGGCGATGGGCGGACGTTCAGCACAACGAGCACCTTGTCCTTACCCGAATGGCGCTCGTATGCCAAAGAGGTGTCCGCGGGGTAGGATTCCAGCAGTTTCAGGCTCCCCGTCTGCAAAGCCTTATGCTTGGCCCGCAGCGCCAGCAAATCTGTCCAGAACCTCCGCATCCCGTTCGGATCCCGCGAGAAGTCCACCGGCACCCGCTTGAAGAACGTATCATCGCGCGACACATTGGCCCCGACCTCCGTCCCCGTGTAAAGCAGTGGCACACCCGGCAGTGTCGCCGTCATCACCGCGAATAGTTTCGCCTGATCGATCCCGCCAAAAACCTTTGGAGCGCGCTCCTTGTCGTGATTCTCCACGAAGAGCATCTGCGTTGCGCCGCGAGGGTACCCAAACTCACCGTTCAGGATCGCCGCGCGCAGAAGCTCGACGGACTGCCCACCCTTGATGACAGGAATCGCCGCATCCCAAAGTCCGAAGCTGTAAGTCAAGTCAAACCCATTGAGGTGCTGGCGCGGCGCGCTGCTTTCCGCCAGCATAAAGATCCCGCCTGGCTTGATGCGGTCCAGCCGCGGCCGCAGTTGCTGCCAGAAACCGTCCGGCATCAGGTCCGCCACGTCGCACCTGTAGCCATCAATGTCATAGTCGCGCACCCACGACTCCAGCATCTTCGAGGTGTACTCCCACACCTCCTTGTTATCCCAGTCCAGGTCCACGATGTCATGCCAGTCCAGGTTTCGCGGCACCGGCTTCCCCTTCGCATCCCGGATGAACCAATTGGGATGCTCCTTCGCCAGCAGGCTATCCGGCGACGTGTGGTTCATCACGCAATCAATGATCACCTTCATGCCCTGCTCATGCGCCGCCTTCACCAGCGCTCGGAAATCCTCCTTCGTCCCCAGGCTGGGGTCAACGCTGTAATAATCTTTGATCGCGTACGGGCTCCCGTCCGGACCCTTGCGCGCCGTTGCCCCGATCTCGTGGATCGGCAGCAGCCACAGGATGTTCACTCCCAGCCCCTTCAGTTCCGGCAGCCGTTTCCGCAGCGCGTTGAAGGTCCCCTCCTTCGAAAAGTTCCGCACATAAACGGAATACATGACAAGATTCCCGTTCTGCGCCAGCGTCGAATGCGGCTTCTTGTCGTACTCCTCCGTCTTGTAAAGGTCCGCCGGATTCGAAACCTCCGCGATCTCCACCGGCCGCAGGATTCCCCCCGGCCCCCCCAGGTCCTTGACCCGCACCGCAATCACCAGGTTGGTGTCAACGTTCGTCAAAAAGCGCGATAAGTCCGCAAAAAACGGCGTATTCCACTGCGTGTGCTGCGCTGCAATCTGCCCGTTCACATACACCGTCGCGTGGTCATCCACCTGCCGGAAGATGAGCTTCACGCGCCCCTCCTCTGCTGCCTTTGCCAGCGCCCCGTCCACTTTCACCGACTTCCGGAACCACGCCACACCGTCGTATTTCTCCGGCAGCTTCCCCGGCACCCCTGTGGTTTCCCAATCCGAGTCATCGAAATCCGCCCTGGCCCATCCCGCCGAGGTCCCCGCATCCCTTGGATCCAGTCGCACCTTCCATTCGCCGGACAAATCCATCGTCTCCGCACCGGCTTTCGAGGGCGCCACCACCATTACTGCCGCAAGGAGTCCTACTGCCATGGGCACCGCGTGGAGGAAAAAATCGTAACTCATCATCATGGGGTCATATCCCGTGGAACATAATAATTAAATCGGTCCAATTATCTGGGGTTCGGCGGCGAAAGCAAGCTGATTTGGCCCGGTTTAAGTCCATTGTTCGCAGGATGATTGAGGCCGCCGATTTCCCAATTTAACTTGCAGTTTCGCGCCGACAGCCCGGCAATACACCCGCTCATGCAGGAAACGCTGGTTTCGCAGGCGCCCTCTCTTGACGTCGTGGGGAGGCGCGCAATCCGCTGGCTATGGGTGGCAGCCCTGCCATACCTCGCCTTTCGCTATTGGTATGCCTCCTGGCGATGCCTCGTGCCCGACGAAGCCTATTATTGGGTCTGGTCGCGCCACCTTGCTCCCGGCTACTTCGACCACGCCCCCGGGGTCGCATGGACCATCAAAAGTTCCACCCTGATATTTGGAGATACGGAGCTTGGCGTCCGCTTCTGGGGCGTCACCCTTCTCGCTCTGATGGTAGTCCTCCTCGCCCGCTTTGCCCTGCGGGAAGCCGGCGTCTACGCCGCGGCATGGACGGCTTTCCTCCTCCTGTGCCTGCCGGCAACCGCCGGATTCTCCAACATCATGACCCCCGACACCCCCGCCCTCTTCTTCCAGACCTGCGCCATGCTCTGCGCCGCCGAAGTCTTTTGCCGACCCGACGATTCCCGCGCCCAGCGATGGGCATGGCTCGGCTTCGGCGCCTTCACCGGCCTTGCCATGGTCTCAAAATATACCAGCGTTCTCCTCCCCTTCGCCGTGTTCATGGCCGTCGCCACCTCCCCCGAGGCGCGACACCATTTTCGGCGCCCATGGTTTTATCTGGCGGCACTGCTTGCGTTTATCGGCGTCACACCGGTGATCTATTGGAACGCCACCCACGACTGGATCTCCATCCGCTATCAGCTTCACCACGGCACCGACCCCGACGACCGCCATGGTCCGTTGATAAATTTCGCAGCTTATGTCGGCAGCCAGGCGGGCATCTACACCCCCGTCCTCTTCGCCATCGGCATGCTGGTCCTGTGGCGCGGCTGGCGCCAGTATCGCGCCGTCCCTATGCCCTGGAAAATCCTTCTCTGGAACGCCACCGTCCCCTTCGCCTTCTTCGGCCTCACCTCCTTTCGTACAATGGCCCAGGGCAACTGGCCCGGGTTCGCCTATTTCCCCCTCACCGTGCTCATAGCCTGCTGGGTGGCCGCCAACCCCTTCCCCCGGCGTCGCCGCTGGGCATGGGCCGGCGCCGCGGTGGCCCTTGTCATCAATCTCTGGTTTCATTTCCCCGAGTTGGGGTGGGCCTGTGGCATCAAAATAAGGAACAAAACAGACCAAATGTTTGGATGGCGGGAATGCGGTCGCATCCTCGACAAACTTGGCAAAGACCGCCTCGTCGTGGCCAACCGCCTCTACTATGCCGGCGAGGCCACCTTCTATATGAAGGGCCAGCCCGATGTCTGGGCCCTCAACTACGACTCCCGCTCCAACGCCTACGACTATTTCGAGGGCAAACCCGACCTCACCAGGCACGACAGCGTGCTCCTCGTCGGCGGTGGCACCGACCGCCTTGGCTTCGACTACTCCCGCCGCGACGTGCGCCGCATCACCCTCTACGAGGGCCACCGCCAGCTTCGCGAATTCAAGGTCACCCTCCTCGACCGTTAGAGCGGTTTTGGTTCAAACATTTACATCTATTTCTCCCCCGACAGTTCAGCAGGCCCACTCGACCTTACAGCCGAAACCCTTGGAGTGCGGCGGCCATGCCGCCGCTTTGACCGTGCGCAGAGCGCACCCGCCGGGGGGAAAACGTTTCAGGAAAGCAGAACCCCCTCAACCCCACATCGGATTTTGTTCTATCCCCGAACATACAAAAGAACAGGTGCGCTCGAAAAAACGTAAACACTTAAATAGGAACCGCTCTAAAACCACAACCAGGCAGCACGCCCCAAAGCCCTAAAGGGGCGTCCTATCAAAGCCCAGGGCGTAAGCCCTGGGTCTGGGTCCACAGCCTTGCAAATCTGAGCCCTGAAAGGGCGTCCACCCCCACCGCGAAGTTTTTCGCGGGCCGCGCGTACATCGCACCCATGGAATACGTGGATGTCCTCATCATCGGCGCCGGCCCGGCCGGTCTCGCCGCCGCCAACAGCCTCCAGGACGGTGGTCTCACCGTCACTGTTCTCGACAAGGGTCCCATCGCCGACGGCGTTGTGCGCTATCCCTATTACATGAAGTTTTTTTCCACTGCCACCAACCTCGAACTCTGCGGATTCCCTCTAATCGTCCGCGACGAAAAGCCCACCCGCGAGGAATACCTCGTCTACCTGCGCCGCTTCGTCACAGAGCGCCGGATCCACGTCCTCACCCAGCACCGCGTCACCTCCATCGACCGCGACCCCGCCAGCCGCCAGCCGGGCTTTGTCATCCGCGGCGTCAACGACGCCGCCGAACCCTTCGCCCTGCACTCTCGCTACGTCGTCCTCGCCACCGGCGCCTACGACCAGCCCCAGATGCTCGACGTCCCCGGCGAGAACCTCGCCAAGGTATCCCACTACTTCACCGAGGTCCACCCCTACGCCATGAAAAAGGTCGCCGTTGTCGGCGGCCGCGCCTCCGCCGCCGAGACCGCCCTCCTCCTCTGCCGCAACCAGGCCGAGGTCACCCTCATCCATCGCCGCCCCAAACTCGAGGGCCTCAAGTACTGGATCCAGCCCGACATTGACAACCGCATCGCCAGCGGTGAAATCCGCGCCTACTTCAACGCCCGCATCACTGAAATCCAGCCAAAGCACATCCTTGTCCAAACCGAATCCGGCGAAATCGTCCAAATCGAGAACGACTACGTCCTCGCCATGACCGGCTACAAACCCGACACCACCATGCTTGAGAAGGCCGGCATCCACTACGACCCCGACACCTTCCGCCCCGCCGCCGACCCCAACACCCTCGAAACCAACATCCCCGGCCTCTACGTCGCCGGCGTCATCGTCTCCGGAAACATCAGCGGCGAGATCTTCATCGAAAACTCCCGCCACCACGGCGAACTCATCCTCCACGCCATCCGCGAAAAGGATCGAGCCCTACCAGCCTGACATGGGACGCTGATGCAACCCGAAGGGTTGCCAGATAGTAGCCGGTGGTCGAAGACCTCCGGAACCAGTTCACTCTAATCTGCACACCGGAGGTGTGCCAGAAATCCCGATTGTCGCAAGTAAACTCACCTGGTTCAGCGAATCTTTCGCTCCTCCGTGATCGACCCCTCACGTAGCACTGGCTGTTAGCCTGTGGCCCCTCACCATCCCCAACGGGGATGAACACGAGAAGCCGGGGCGCGCTAGCCCATGGATCCTGTTCCCCCAGAGGAAACCAACCCCACTCCGCGAGAGTAGTACCAGCCAAAAAGTTGATTTAAAATTTGGGCTGGCACTACTCTCCTTGTTCCGCCTCCCTTGTTTCGATGAATAGCAAGGATGTCGGTCTGACCGGAGGTCTTGAATGACAATTGGGCTGATTGTCAAAAGGTGCAAAGAGTTACCAAAACAGTGGTATTCTTGGTGCTTATATATTGTTATGGCGATTACAACCACCGGGTGTGGTGGTTTTGTTGACCATCGGGCCACCACGGTAACTTGCGTGGGGCAAATTGTTGATGAAACGAGCGCTCCGCTCAGGAATGTATCCTGTCGACTTTCGTTGATGAAAGGCGGCATTAAGAACTCGGAGGTGCCGGATCAGACATTGGAGTTTAGTGGAAGTTATCAAATTCGCGAGTCCAATGTGTTGTTCGTATTGGCGACCTTTAAGAAGGACGGATTTGATCCGGTGTCGGTGCAGTATATGATACCCGACCTGGTATCTCTGGACACTCCTGGTGTTACCTTTGAAGCGGATGTCATGCTTAAAAGAAGTCTTGCGGTGGCCGATCTGACAAAATCTGGAGCACCGATAGAATTGGATTTGAGAGAGGGCCGAATTCAGGTTTTTCGCTGGAAAGAGGTCGGATCGACTAAGCGATGGGCCAGGGGAGAGACACAATTGTCAACGGCAACACTTGGGTTTCCCCTCGGGTGCTCGGGAAGTGTTGCTGGCACGACTCCAGCGTTATTTATAGATTTGATTCCTGATGATCAATTCTTGGCTCCAACCGTGGATTTGGGGGAAGTTGCAGGCAAACAGTTATTGGCTCCTAATAAAATGCATGTAGTATTGAGATTGTGTGGGGGGGTGGCCGATGGATTACAGGTGCACACTCCAACATACATTCCTGGCTTGGTAGGAGTGTTTCCCGACTCAACCACTACGGCCCCAGTTGCTGGGTATAGTGCAATGGTGGAGGTGCCTACGAAAGTGGTGGTAAACAAGGGGAATCGAGAAAGGATGTACTTTTTCTATAGAGTTAATGGTATATATGGAAAAGCCGAGTTGTGTGATTTCGTGTATTATGCAGAAACGGGCGGTTTGGGTGGGATGTTTACGTTTCTGACGCAACCGAATGGTAGCACTAACTTGGCAACTGAAAGGGTTGAGCCTAATCGCAGGTAGACGAGGTGGACAAAACGGGGCGCATGATGGCTATATTTACCTGGAGTGCGCGCGGGCTGCGAAGGACGCTCGAGAGCATTGCAACGCCCTGCTCGGTGAAGGCCATTGGGATCGCGCCCCCCAGCTTGCTGCGCCCTGGTATCACATTTTGTGATACCATCATATAAATCTCATCGGCCGCAAGTTCGAACATAAAATCATCAGGAAATCTGTCCGGGTTGCGGCGCACCGCCTGTTTCAACGCCCGCGTTTCGACACCATATAACTGGGCCAGATCGAAATCGAGCATGACTCGTATTCCCCGGATTAAGTAAATCCGCCGTTCCGCCTGAACGGCAAGAGCGTCATTTTTCATCAACAAAGGCACCCTTTGTGGTGGCGGAGAAGCAAATGGTTTCAGGCCCATCTGTACGTTTGGAGCGCGATCAATTAATTTGACAACGCACCAACACGCCAATTGCCGCGCCTCTCCCACCCAACGCCACCCGCTCCATTTCGCCCATTTCAATTCCACCACCTTCGTTTTATGGGTCTGTAAGGGGCTGCAAGTGGTCGTGAGGGAATAGGCAAACCCCTTTCCCCTGTGTTAGCGTCCTTCCATCATGATCACAAAACACCCAATCCACCGGCCACGAGGTCTCGGCGCATTCCTTGAACCTCAGCCCACACATCGGGGGCGGCACCCTGTCCACCGCAAAGACCCAGCCAGGATACCCGACCGTGCAAACTACGCAACCATTCCCATCCCGTTGCTTCACACCTCCCAACCCACACTTCCCAGCGCAAAAGAGCGCTATTTGGACCGATTGAAACAGGCGTTTCAGAACACAAAAACACCAATTTGGACCGGTTTAAGCGCGTCTTTCCGTACACACAATACAGGTCGTTTAACATTGGCAATGCTATGGTTAAGGACTACTTCGGATCAAATGACCATACCCCCCTCCCCCCGTCCGGTCCGAGTCCGACCTTTCATGGATACAGCCCGCATCAAAACAAGAGGAGTATCAGTGTGTTTCAAACAGACCAGGCGGTCAGGAGTGACCGCCCTCCCTTCTCTGTGCAAATCCGTGCAATCTGTGGATTCTGCGTTCATGGCACACGCATGCCTCCCGTTTCCCCCGAATTGCCGTCCCACCCCGCAGTATTTACTCCCAAGCCAAACCCCCCAATGGCGGGGCTTGACTTTTCGGAGCCGTTTTTGCCGTGATTGCTGAACCGCTGATATTGTGACCGTTGATAAGCTGAAGGAGTGCTCCCGTTGAACGAAGCTCTTGCCCTGGCCGGCATTGCGGCCAACCACGTCAATCTGTTCCAGGCCATTCGCGACAGCGACATCATGGGCATCATCTGCCTCGTCGCCTGTCTCACCCTCTCCGTCTTCTCCTGGGCCATCATTCTTTACAAGACGAACCAGATCAACGCCGCGTCGCGCCAGAGCGACCGCTTCATCGACAAGTGCATGAGCGGCCGCGGCAGCCTCGAGGAGGCGTATCGCCACACCGGCGAATACCCAGACAGCCCCCTCGCCCAGATCCTGCGCGAGGCCTACCTCGAAATGCAGATGGAGAACTGGTACAACGACGACTCTTACAGCGACGAGGACCGGTTCACCGCCGCCCGCGTCAGCCTCGAGCGCGTGTGCGAGCGCACCATCTCCACCGAGATTCGCCACCTTGAGTCGTACCTGATCTTCCTCGCGACCACCTCAAACGTGGCGCCGTTCATCGGACTTTTCGGAACCGTGTGGGGCGTTCTCGGCGCGTTCCAGAGCCTCGTCACCGCCGGCAGCGCGGCGCTCTCCGCCCTCGCGCCGGGCATGGCCACCGCCCTCGTCGCCACCATCGCCGGCCTCGTCGCGGCCATCCCCGCGTCGATCTTCTATAACTATTTGACCAACAAGATCACCATCCTCATCAGCCGCATGGACAGCTTCGCCCTCGAGCTCTCCAACATCATGCAGAAGCGCCTCATCAAGATGCCGCCGCCAGCCGCCGCCGCATCCGGTCGGAGGTACTGATGCGCCGCCATCGCCGCGACCTGCAACTCATGACCCAGATCAACCTCACGTCCATGCTCGACGTGGCCTTCGTGCTGCTCATCGCGTTCATGATCGTGGCGCCATCCCTGAAGTACGGCCTCGATCTCGAACTGCCCACCATCAAAGAGGGCGCGCCCCAGCTCAAGGGCAGCCAACAGCAGCTTTACACCATAGTCGTCCCCAAGCCCGCCGAGGGCGGCACGCAGGATTTCTTCATGAACGACTCGCCCTCGCAGCTTAAGGAAATCGAGGACCGCCTGAAGCTCCAGAAGACCAAGGGCGAAAAGGTAGCCGTCGAGATCCAGGCCGACAGGGCCGTGCCCTACGAAACCTTTGTCCAGGTCGTCGCCGCGGTTCGTCGCGCCGGCGTCGAGGCCGTCGGTCTGCCCGTGGACGCGCAAAACGTCCTGCCGCCTTCCTCATCACCGGCCAAGGACAAGGTGACCGAACCCGTGCCACCCGCAAGCAAGGTCAGCTCCCTCCCGGCGCCCGCTGCGCCCCGAAAGTAGCCCGCCGCGGCGCCGCCCGTGAGCCGATATTTCAAATACTCGCTCTGGATGCACGGCAGCGTGCTCGTGCTGCTGCTGGTCTGGACATTCTTTACCCCGCGCCCGAAGGAGCAGCAGATCGAGCTGATCATCCTGCCCAAAGGCACCAGCCTCGACGCCGTCCTCACCAAGGAAGTCGAAGAGGCCATGAAGAACCCCAGCATCGCCAAGGAAGCACCGGCAATCAAGGCGTCGCCAACACCCGAACCACCCAAACAGGATAAAACCGAGGACGAGGTCATACCCCCTGCCCCCGAGCCATCACCAACACCCATCAAGCTGGCCACCCCGACCCCGGTCATCACCCCGGCGCCGACAGCCGAGCCCAACAACGTTGTTGAAGTCGCACCGAAAGGAACTCCCAAACCAACCGCCACACCAACACCAGCGCCAACAAAACCCCCGACACCAAAGCCCAGCGTAACGCCGAAAGTCGCAAAGGCATCACCCACACCCAACGCAAAGAAAACGCCCAACGCGAACACTGGCCACGAAACCGCCAAAGCCACGCCGAAGTCGGCAAAGAAGACTCCAAAGCCGACGCCCATCGTGGTCGCCAGCGCCTACGAGATTAAGAACAACATCGATGGCGGCGCGCTGCCCGGCCAAACCCCGAGCAATGTAAAAGTGGGCGAGGCAAAACCCGGACAGGAAATAGGTGTTCCCGGAATCGCCGAGGGCGTCGAGGGCGCACCGCTACCCCTCGATCGTAACCAGAGCATGCTGTCCATGCTTTATACGACCCGCGCCCGCATGCGCATCCAGGCCAACTTCACAGTGCCGCCCGGAGTGAACGATCCAAACCTCACCTGTGTCGTGGAATGGGAAATCCTGACCGACGGCACCATTCGCAACGCCCGTGTCACGAAATCCACCGGCACCGCGCAATACGACTCGCTGGCTCTGGAGGCGATTCAAAAGACAACAAACCTTGGTCCGCTGCCCCCCGAGTTTCACAGCCGCCAGTCCATCTGGACGTCATTGACCTTTGTCTTTGCGGGGGACCAGTAGACGCACACTTACCATGTGCGGAATTGTCGGCAAAGTATACTCCAACCCCCAAATGCGCCCGGACTCGGCGGTCATCGAGCGCATGAAAACCGCTGTGGCGCCTCGCGGGCCCGACGACCACGGCACATGGATATCCGGTCCTGCTGCCTTCGGCGTGCATCGCCTGGCCATCCAGGACATCGCCGGTGGCCACCAGCCAATGGTGACACCAGATGGCCGCTTTGCCATCGCCTACAACGGCGAGGTATACAACCACCGGGAATTGCGCGAGCGGCTCTTGGGTCTTGGGTGCGATTTCCGCACCCATTGCGACACGGAAGTCGTGCTGAACGGTTACCTTAAATGGGGCACCGATGTCGTTCGGCATTTACGAGGGATGTTTGCGTTTGCCGTCTACGATACGCGCGAACAAACACTTTTTCTGGCGCGGGACAGGGTCGGGGAAAAGCCGCTTTATTATGCGCGACTTAATCCTGGCACAGCAGGCGAATCCCTCGTTTTTGCGAGCACCCTGAAGGCCTTTCTCGCGGACCCGGATTTTCCGCGGGATTTGGATCCTCACGCGATCAACGGCTACCTGGCTTTTACATACGTTCCTCCGCCGGCCACGTTCTTTCGCGCGGCGCGCCACTTGCCGCCGGCGCACACGGCGCTCTGGAAGGGCGGCGACCTGCAGCCGGCACGCTATTGGCGCCTGGAGTACGAGCCAAAGACCAGTATAACATTCGACCGCGCAGTCGAGGAGACAATCGCCCACCTTGACGACGCGGTGAAGATTCAACTCACGAGTGATGTGCCCGTGGGGTGCTTTCTCAGTGCAGGAATAGACTCATCCATAGTCGCCGCGTTGGCGCGAAGGCATGTCACCGGAGAGTTTCACACATTCACGGCAACACTGCCCAGCAAGGAACCCGACGAGCGCGACGACGCACGAAAGCTCGCGGATCATCTGGGAAGCACGCATCACGAACTGGTCATCGATCCTGATCCAGCCGAGGCGCTGGGCTTGATTCCATGGGAAATGGGAGAGATCGTCGGCAATCCCACGGCGATTGCCTATCATTATCTTTACCGTTTCGCCGGCGATACTCTAAAGGCCATCCTTGGAGGCGATGGCGGGGACGAAGTCTTCCTCGGTTACCCTCGGCATCTCTGCCATTTGAAGAGTTCCGCGCTTCGAAGGCTTCCGTTTCCGTTGCGTCGGATCCTGGCTGCAACTTCCGGTGGGCTTGTGAAAGTCGCGCCCGATTTCATGGCGCTGCGTCGTTTCAACGCTCAGGCATTGCGCTCCATGGCCGACGATGTTTCCTGTCATGCAGAGTCGACGGTTCATATGCGGCCCGAGGTTCGGGCTGCCATGTTCGGGCGCCATGCGGTGTCCCTATTCGGTGGCACAATGCCGCACCCGGAGGACCTCAAGCGCACCATAATGCTGGACGAGCCGGGAATGCCCGACAGCATTCTGGACAAATCGCTGCGCGTGGACGTGGAGATGCTCCTGCCGAACTGGACCTTCGCAAAGTCCGACCGACTTGGCCTTGGTTGCGGCCTGGAGGTTCGCGCCCCGCTGTGCGATCCGCCGCTTATGGAATTTGCCGCGCGCCTGCCGGCGGATGTCAAATATTCTCGTGGGCAGCTCAAGGCGGTGCTTCGAGAGGCCGTCGGCCGGTTGCTTCCGCCCGGGGTGGCGGGACGCCCGAAGATGGGATTCGGCCAACCGCACCGGCGGCTGGCCGCGCGAATCCTTCCCTTTGCGCGCGATCTCCTGCTGGATGCTCCGGCGCGCAACCGCCGGATATTCGACCAGACGGCCGTGGAGAAACTGGTCCGTGATTGCTCCGAGGGAAAACCGAGAGAGCTTGCCCTGTGGACAATCACGCTTTTCGAGGCGTGGTGCCACACATATCTGGACCGCG
Source organism: Candidatus Sumerlaeaceae bacterium (assembly GCA_019695055.1). GTDB lineage: Bacteria > Sumerlaeota > Sumerlaeia > Sumerlaeales > Sumerlaeaceae > JAIBAT01. The sequence goes on from JAIBAT010000074.1 coordinate 109,323, forward strand.
CAGACCCGCTGAGCGGGCCCCTTCAGTTTGGAGGATGAAGCCCATGGTTACGCGTTGCGCTTCGCAAACTCCGGTGGCCCGATACTCTGTATTATGAGTACGACGCCTCCAACCAATTCTCCTGCCCCGCCCCAGCGCCTTGTTTCGCTCGACGCGTTTCGCGGTTTCACCATTGTGTCCATGCTGTGGGTGAACAACATGGGCACCGAGGAGGCGCGACTGCATCAGTTCGGCCACGCCGCCTGGGGTGAGTTTCCAACTTTCACCGACATGATCTTTCCGTGGTTCCTATTTATGATGGGCTGCGCGCTGCCCTATGCGCGCGCCTCGCGCCTGAATCGTGGGGTATCGCGCCGGGAGTTTTTCTTCGGCGTCTTGCGGCGCGCGTTTCTCTTGTTTGTGCTGGGGTGCATCATTGATTCCAGCGTCAGCAAACGCGTCGTCATCGGCATGGATGTGCTGCAATTGTTGGGGCTGTCGTTCCTCGTCGCGTCCTTCATCTACGAGCTGCCACGGGCTGCGCGATACACGGTAGCCGCGGTGTTTCTGGCAGCGTACTGGGCGCTGCTCCGATTTCTGCCGCTTCCGGATGCCGCGGCCGGGACATTCACCGAACAGGTGAATGCCATCAAGATCATCAACACGTCATTGTTGGCGCCCTGGGGCCTGAAGGGATTCCTGTCCATCGTCCCTGCGTCAGCATTGGTCATCATGGGAACGTGGGCCGGGGACCTGATGCGTGGTGATTTCACCCCGACGCAAAGAATACAGAGACTAATCGTTTTTGGTGCGATCTTCACCGCCATCGGGTTGCTCTGGCACCTGAGCATCCCCATGAACAAGGCCTGCTGGACTCCCAGCTACATCGTTTACATGGCGGGTCTGGCGTGTTTCATGCTGGCACTGTTTTATGCGGTGATAGATGTGGCCGGATGGCGAAAATGGGCCTATGTATTTGTGGCCTTTGGCCTGAACCCGATCACGGCCTATTTTGTCAGCATCATGGTTCGCATCCACACGGTGCAGGAATGGGCGAAACTTGGGGCTGACGGGAAGCCGCTGCTCAATGCCGATGGCAAGCCCGTCACGTTGTGGACGTCGGCGATCAATTGGTTTGTGGAGCAATTCACGGCGCTTGCCGGTGGCAACGCGCAGCTCGGGAAAGTTTGGGGCGGCTGGGCGTTTACGCTCAGCTACATTGCATTCTGGGGGCTCGTGATGGTGTGGATGCACCGGCGGAAGATTTACTGGCGGGTGTAAGCAGGGGTGTGTGGCGGGATGCCTGGCGTTCCAGGCAAACGAGTTGCAACATTCCTGCAATTTTCTTGAAAAACGCCCATTTCCGATGGAGTCGTGCGGGAGCGGTTGTGCAAACTCCACGAGGAATAGGTGACTATGGCGCGTCAGAGGGAATCCCGGAGTTCAGGGTTGAAGAAGTGGCTGTTCCTGTTGGCGATTGCTGGCGTGTGTGCAGTCGCCTACGAACTTTGGATTAAGCCAAGCTCGCTGGAGGAACGAGGCTCATCCCAGGAACCAGTTGCCACGAGGAAGGCATCTGCGAGATCAACACCGGCGCCGTCACTGCATGATCCGCCGGTTTACACCGTCCTGCGCGATGAAGATCGATTCCCGCTGCCGCCGGAGGTTCGCCCCTTGGAATTGGCACCCGAGCCGGACCTGTTGACCTCGGGGCCGGTGGTGTTTCTGGCGCCATTCCTGAATTTGAAGGGCGACCGACAAACGAGTGCATCCGTTGCGTTTCGCAAGCTGATGCGTTGGGGGCTGTTGGGGAATGGATCCGGGCCGCGGGCCATCAACCTGATCGGAGACAACATTGTGTTGAATGTCTTTGGTCGGGAGGGAGTTCCGGACCTTATTGCCCATGTGCGGTCGCGGGACGCCTATGTTGCCGAGGCGGCGCTGGTGGGATCTGGCTATTACGTGGATGCCCGCGTGGATGAGGCTGGAAATGGAACCGGATTAACCGTGGAGTTGTACCTTGCTGATCTTGTCACAAGTCGGGTGCAGGGTTGGAGGGGGAGTGGCAGGCCGGAAGAAATTGCAACGTTGTTGCGGGATGCCATTGGTCAGGTGGCGGGATTCTGCAATATTCCCGGTCCGCGGGCGGAATCGATGCTGGCGGACAAGCCGGGATTCGCCACTTGGAAATGGGTTTACGACGACAAGGCAACAACAGAGTCGCTGGACGCCATGTTGGAGATGGACCCAAACTCGCGGGCGCTTTATGGCTTGGGCGCCGCGGCATTCACTAAGCCGGAGATTGTAAACCGCTATGCCAATGCGGGACTCAGCAAGTGGCCTGACGATTGGCGGCTGTTGTTTGCCAAGGCAAGGGGATTGCGGGAAGGCAATCGCCCTTACGGGGCGCTGGTTCTCACTGGCGAACTGCTGCGTCAACAACCACTCAATTTTGAATTGTTGGAGCACTACCCCTGGATGCTGCGGAGCTTTTTTGTCACGTCAAGTGACGCAAAGAAGACGCCCGCAGCTTACCTGGTGGCCGATCAAATGTATCGGCGCGTGCTGGAGCTTGCACCGAGGAATTGGTACCTGCGAATGCGACACGCCCGATTGCTGAATTCACTGTCGTGGTACGTTCGGGGTGGCTCGACGGTGGACAAGATCCCGGAGGAGTTCCTCGAAGAGGCGGCGAAATATAACTATTATTCGACGCGGCAAATGGACGAAGTGCTGGCCGACCAGGATCATTGCCCATCGGTCTACTCCAATATCTTGGAGTTTTACCACGCCGCCGGGGAGAACGACCTTCAAACGCAAAGGAACATCGTTGAGCGGATTCATGCCATTGACCCCGGAAACGTTTCCGCGGAACTAACGGTGGCTTTCTCTCACAGCGTGGGGTGGGACAATCCGAAGAATTTCCTGCCGCTGGTGACGGAATCAGCGAAACGACACTGGAACAGGCCCTACGCCCTGAATCAAATCAGTGATACGATCCACACCGATCTTATGCGCCTGGTCGGGTTCAAAGTGGCAACGGAGGCGCAGGTCTATGCCCCAAATCCCGAATCCAAGCTTTACGTGGCCGTCACAGAGAGGGCCATTGAGGGGGGGCAGGTGCCGATGGACTATCAGGCGGAGACTCTTCGCAAGATTTACCAGGCTGCGGGGGAGGAGGCAAAGATCATGGCGCTTGTCCGATCAGGAAAGGTGCCGTGTTTCGCACTCAAGGTGGCCGGGGCGAAGTATGAAGAGGGTCAATATGAGGCCGCACTGGAGTGCGGAAAGATTGCATCAAGAAGCGAAATGGATATCAACCAGGAGGAGCTGGCCCTTTGGTACCAGGCGCGCGCACTGGCCGGCCTGAAACGTTTTGACGAGGGAATGGAGGTTTCGCGCGAGGGGCTGCGGGGATGGCCCACCAAGGGAACCTTCTACTACACCTATGCATTGAATGAATACGGAAAAGGAAGCGATATTCAGCACGCATTCCAATTTGCCGAAAAGGCCTGGCGTGAGTCCCCGAACTACGACGTATATATCAAGCTCTACAAGGAGATTGGGGCCCGTCTGGGCAGGAAGGTCCCGTAAGCGCAAACGGGTTTGCAGCAATAGCCCCTTAATGCTCCATTTGGTACAGTTGACAAGATGGGCGCGACGCGTAACCCTTATAAAATCAGAGAGATGAGGCCGTGGCTGCTGCCGGTCCGGAAATTGCCCCTTTGGGCGGTTTTCAGCTCTCAAGTGGCGCTTTGGGAACACTACGGACAGCATGGGATGGCTGACCATGACGAGATTTGCGATCGGGATTTATGGGGCGTTGGTGGTGGCGGTTGCCGCGCCCGGCTTTGCCCAGGGGTGGTTCGCGAATGGGCAATCGGCGACGCTGATGCTCTCGGGTGCGGGGTTCAACAATACCGGCGGGGCGCTGACGTTCAATCACCCGACGGGCGTGGCAAGCGATGGGACGCATTTCCTGTTGTGCGACCGCTTCAACAATCGCGTGTTGATATGGAACTCGCTGCCGACGGCATGGAACTCGGCGCCATCGCTGGCGCTGGGGCAGCCGGGCCTGACGACGAACGATCCGGGTACTGGAAAGGGGCAGTTGAACTGGCCGGGGAACGTCTCGGTGTCATCCGGCGGCGTGGTCGCCGTGGCGGACACGGAGAACGATCGCATACTCTTGTGGAAGACTTTCCCAACATCGAATGGGCAGGCTGCGGACATCTCCCTGTACCTGCCGGGCTATACCCAGCCGGGGAAAAACCGACTGGAGTGGCCGTGGGGTGTATGGACTGACGGCACCCGGCTGGCGGCGGTGGCGACGCAGGGCTCGACACTTCTCTTCTGGAACACGCTCCCCACGACGGACAATCAGACGCCGGACTACCGGATCAGCCTAAGCACCTTCGGCACCCCGCGAAACATCTCCACAGATGGATCCACGTACTTCTTTGTGGGAGACCACAACTCCAAGGTATTGGGGGATGGACCCGGAACCTTCTTTTGGAACAGTTACCCGACAACGACGGATCAGCCCTACGAGTTCTTTTTCAACGAGTGGCTGAAGGGAACGAAGACGCCGGAGGGAAAACTGGTGGCGGGCGGGTTGCAGAACATCTACGTTTGGAATACGATGCCCACGTCGGCGGCCGATCTTCCGAGTTACTCGATGGTGAACAGCTATTACAAGAATGGCGACGGACCGGATGTGGTGTGCGCGGGAGGCAGGGTTTACGTTAACAACTACAACGGGAATAACGTCCATGTGTATTCCGGCACACCGTCGTCGGCGACCGATCAACCGGCGTTTGCCCTTGGGAGTGCGTCGGTGTCGGCAAACACGCTGGACCAGATAAACTACATTCAAAACCCGGTGCTTGCGACGGACGGAACGCGGTTGTTGGCGACGTCGGACTTTGACCGCGCGTTGTGGATTTGGAAAACAATGCCATCGCAAAGCGGCACCGCACCGGATGTGCGCATGTCTCTGCAAACGAATGATCTGTCGCCATGGGACAATGCGCTGTACAATGGCACACTGGTGCTGGCGGGAAAGCGGTCGGTGGGAATCTGGAATTCTCTTCCGTTGAACGGCGAGGCGCCGACGCGGGTGCTGCGGGACCAGATCGGGAGTGCGGTGTTTTCGGAGCTGAAGGGCGCCGCCCTGGATGGGCAGTTTATGTACCTGGCGGACCGGCCTTCCACGATTTATGTTTGGAACGGGATTCCAACCACGGCCTCGGAGAATCCGGTGCGGACCATCACCCTGCCGACGTCGCAGGTAAACCACCTGCACAGCGACGGCACATACCTGTGCGCGGCGATGCAGGGAAATCCCCCCACGGTTTACATCTATCGGGTGGCGGACATTGCGGCGCAGGCTAATCCGCAGCCGTGGAAGACGATTGCGTCGGACCCGGCGCTGCGGCTGAACCTGCCCTCGGAGGCGATCACGTTTAACGGATCGCTGGCCATCGCAAACACGAGCAACAATTCAGTGCTGATGTGGAAAAATATTGCAGATGCTCCTGACCCCACGAAATGCACGGTGCTGGGCCAGAGTTCGGTCTCGGGGATTGACCCAGCCATTGGCCAGAACCGGTTGTTCATGCCGTCATCCATGGCGGCGGATTCCACGGGGTTGTGGGTGGGCGAGTTGAAGTTCAGCAGCCGCATCCTGCGGTTTGCGAGCGACCAGACGAGCGCCGTGCGCGAGTGGGGAAGATTCCGGTGATCAGGTGGGAACGATTCAGTCCTTCTCCCCATCCTTCAGCATTCGCGCGACATGTTCCTCTGGGCTGCATTTGTCCCATGGCTCAAAATCGCTGTAGGTGTCCTCGACCGAATAGTGAAGTTCACCATCGCGCGGAATGGGGCCAACGATTCCCGCCAACCATTCCCTGGGCTTCTTCCGGTCGGTAAAGCGATAGACATAATAGTCCTCGCGGTTCCTGCGGCTTTTTTCCGGGGTGGGCACGATCGCCATGAGTTCGAGTTTCCCCGGTGGCTCCCCGAGTTCGGTAGGATAGACAAGCCATTCAAACATATCGGCCTCGGAAAGAGCCGCCTGGGTCCAGTAAGGCTTCGGAAATTCGGAAAGCATTTCCTTCTCGGCGAGCAGCCCATACAGCCTGTTCCGGGTTTCCGGATGGGCCGCAACAGAAAGTAGAACCGCCGGGTCCACCTTCTCACCGAGGCGCAGGAAGGAACGCACTGCGTAGTATTGAAGTAGCGGATCCGTGAACTTTGTGGCCCGGCGAAGGAAGTTGCGGGACTGGGTTGTGGGAAAAGCCGGAAGAAGGTCAAGCCACAGGCCGCCATAATCCCGGTCTACGGAATAGGAGTCGCTGTACATCCAGCGCCCCGTGGTGGTCTGCTGCTGGCGGGACAGGCGCTTCTCAAGTTTCGCGTACAGGGCCAGCGTGGAGGTGGTGGCCGGGGCAACGGTTTCCTCCGACAGCCAGCCTGCATCATGGAAAATCCACAGGAGGCGGCAAATGGAGAACTGGGGCGGATCGCTGTCCACAAACTCAAGCAGGGAAGGAAAAAGGACACTGGAGACCTCGGACGGATCCGGAGACTCCGCAAACTCCTGAAGAATCAGGCTGGCGGGCAGCCGCGGTCGCTGTTCGCGCAATATATTAAGAACTGCCTCGGCGGCAGCCTTTGTTCCGATGGCACCGAGTAAGGCGAAGGCATAGCGTGCCTGATTCGCGTCCTTTCGGGGAAATTGCGCCTCAATGACAGGAATGAATCTCTCCGAGGGCTGGCGCTTGAGAGCAGAGAAGATATACACATAAGGCTGCAGGTGGACCCTGGTTCCCACCTGATTGGGGCGCAACGCGGCGAGCAGAAGTTTCTGGGAATCCTCCGGCCCGAAGCCGATCCGTGCGATGGTGTCGAGTTCAGCGTTGGCAACTTTTCGAACTTCCACGTCATTCGAAAATAGCTCTTCAATCAAGGCATCGGACACACCCATGGTGGGCGAGGGCAGGCTTATGGGAGGTTGAACAGGCACGGCCGTGTTCGCAGCGCACATTAGTCCAACAACACAGAGTATCCGCCAAACGGGGGAGAGTCTATTCAACAGCATGACGGATACTTGAGTCCGGGAAACCGGGCTTTCAAGGGTGCAAAGTTGTGCCCGGAAGGATTGCGGAAGGATTTGACGTTGTGGGTTAATTCCTGCGGATGCTGCCAAAGCGAATCGGTCGTGGATATCTCACGATCAAGAAACGCCATAATCAGTCGCAGATGGATTATCGGCAATGAATCCGAAGGAGGGTATGCAGATCTGATGGGAGCAATTCGAACTTATCTCGTGGCACTGGTCCTCCCTCTGCTCGCTTACCCGGCATCCTGCGGGACGGGCGAGGTGCGGATTGCCGCGGCGGCGGATTTGAAATTTGCCCTGGAGGAAATCTCGCGGGAATATGTGAAGTCCCACCCGCAGGTGAAGGTTATCCCGGCGTTTGGTTCGTCGGGTAATTTCACCGCCCAGTTGATGAATGAGGCGCCGTTTGATGTTTTCCTGTCGGCAGACATGGATTATCCCCGCAAGCTGGTCACGGCGGGACGGGCCACGACCGAGTCGCTGTTTCAGTACGCGATCGGGCACGTGGTGGTGTGGGGGGCGAACGGATCTGCTATCAATCCGGCGGAGTTGCGCGGGGATGTGTTCAAGGATGCCCGGGTGAAAAAGATCGCCCTCGCAAATCCGGTCCATGCGCCCTATGGCCGCGCGGCCGAGGCGGCCCTGAAGAAACTGGGTGTTTATGACGGAGTTAAGGATAAGCTGGTCTTTGGGGACAATGTAGCCCAGGCGGCCCAATTTGCCGACAGCGGGGCGGCGGACATCGGATTGATCGCGTTGTCGCTGGCCGTTTCGCCAACGATGAAGGACAAGGGCCGATACTGGGAGATCCCCACGGATGCATACCCACGCATGGTGCAGGGTGGGGTGATTCTGAAGTCCGCCAGCGACCGTTCTGCGGCGGAGTTTTTTCGCGACTATTTGCTGTCCGCTGAGGGAAAAGCGATCCTCAAGCGGTATGGCTTTTCCGAGGACAATCCGTAGTTGGACTGGACAGCAATATTTCTGACATTCAAGCTGGCGGCCTGCACGGCCGCCGCGTTGCTGGTACTTGGGCTGCCACTGGCCTACTGGTTGGCGACAACCCCGCGGCGTTGGAGGTTTGCCGTGGAGGCGGTGGTGGCGTTGCCAATCATACTGCCGCCGACGGTGCTTGGATTCTATGTGCTCATGGCGACGGGGCCGCGCTCATTCATCGGCGGGGTTTATGGCACCCTGACGGGGCATTCGTTGCCGTTCAGCTTCACGGGAATTCTGGTGGGCTCGATTCTCTACAATGCGCCATTTGCAATTCGTCCGTTCACGTCGGCCTTTGCGGCAGTGGACCGGCGCGTTATCGAGGCGTCCTGGTGCCTTGGGGCATCCCGGTGGAAAACGTTTCGGCGGATCATCCTGCCGCTGGCGTGGCCCGGGGTGCTGACGGGATTGGTCCTGGCGTTTGCCCACACAGTGGGAGAATTCGGTGTGGTGCTGATGTTGGGGGGTAACGTGTCGGCGCAGACGCGGACTATCTCGATTTCGATTTACGATTCCGTGCAAGCGATGGACTATGCGGCGGCACACAATGCATCGCTATTCCTTGTGGCCTTTGCCTTTATCTCGCTGTGCGTGACGTATGCGCTTCAGCGCAGGGTGCTGCCATTGTGACGGACGCTACGCGACTGGAGGCGCGCCTCGGTAAACGGCGCGGCGAGATGATGGTGCGGGCGGATTTCGCGCTGGCGGGTGGAGGGGAAGACCGCGTGCTGGTACTATTTGGCCCGTCAGCCTCCGGCAAATCCACGATCTTGCGATGTCTTGCCGGGTTGGAACGACCGGACGAAGGACGTGTGAGCTTCGGCGGCGAGATCTGGAGCGATGCAGCTTCGGGAAAATTTGTCGCGCCCCAATATAGGTCCATCGGTTTTATGGCGCAGGACTATGCTTTGTTTCCGCACCTGGATGTTCGGGAGAATATTGCCTACGGGGTCGGCGCCCGGAATGCGACGGAGGCAAAGGCACGGGTGGGCGAATTGCTGGAGCGTTTCGGGATTGGCGACGTGGCGTCGAGAAAGCCAGCGGAATTGTCGGGTGGTCAACAACAGCGGGTGGCCTTGGCCCGCGCACTGGCGCGCGAACCCGGACTGCTGCTCTTGGATGAACCCCTTTCGGCATTGGATGCGCCAACCCGGATGACCTTGCGGCGGGAGCTGCGGGAGGTGATCGAGCCCATCGAGATACCGGCCATTGTGGTGACTCACGACCCCGCCGAGGCGGAACTACTGGGGCACACGGTACTGGTGCTGGACGCGGGCCAGGTTTTGCAGATGGGCCCCGTGAGAGAAGTGTTCGCCTCGCCGTGTTCGCGACGCGTTGCGGAGATTGTGGGGTTTGAAAATGTCGTGGGACACGCAGATTTAAAAAACCACCCACAACTATTAAGTATAGTTAACAATAACGCTGAAAACCGCGCTTGGGGCGCGGTTTGTTTTCGCGCGCACGCCGTTGAAGTTATGCGGTCGGGGAGCGGTCTGCGCGGAAGGTTGACACACATTGAGCCGGAGGGACCCCTGGTGCGGATGGAGATCGATTGCGGGGTCGCTTTGGTGGCGTTGGTGCCGGCGGCCACATGGGGCACGGTCGCCGCTCGGATCGGGGATGAGGTGGTATGCCGGGTAAGTGATGGGGCCTGGCGATTCGTGGCGGACTAAGGGAATACCCGGTCAGGAGTGTCCGGCCCACGATGGCCGGGGGCGTTAGAAATGAAACTCGAGGTTTCGCCAGCGCGAGACGCCAAGGCGCATGGGCCAGATGATGGTCACCAAGTTTACGATGATGACGCCAACAAAGAACGCCCAGGTGTTCCCCAGTAGATTCGGCGCCCGGAAAATGCCACCGAATGTGCCATCCGTGGTGTTCATGATAAACAGAATCGGCGGAACCATGATCGCGACATTGATCGCGATATAGGCGAGGCTCAAAACAATATTAAGGGTTCCTCCGAGCCCGTTGGCAATGACGGCGGGGTTGTCCTCGCGGAAATTGGGGAAAATCGCGCCGAGTCCGATGGACAGGCTGGTGAGGCCAAAACTGATGACCAGCACCGCAACCAGTCCAAGGGCCGCAAGGACCGGCTTCACGCCGAGCACATGGTTGCTGAAGACCATGAGAAACAGGCCAATGGCGAGGGCGGAGACGACACAGACGCCGTACTTCTCCCAGATGAGCTTGTCCTTGGGAAACGGCGCAAGGCCGATGACCCAGTACTGTTTCCCTTCGAGACTCAGCATGGGGTAGACGAAACGTGTGGTCAGGATGGAAAGCACGAAGCAAATAGCCGCCACATTAAAGAACGATAGAATGATGGGCCAGTTTTTCATGAACGCATCAAACCCGCTGAGCTGGCGTGAGAGCCCGCGGATATTCGAGATGTAGATGACAAGAAGCCCGAAGAGAATCACGAGCTGCGACCACTGGGCGGGATCGCGCCAGAAGGTCCGCATGTCCTTGGAGACGAGCGCGCGCACGGGCGAACTAAAAACACCGAGAAGCCGGTCTGCGAGAAGGAAGAATGATCCGCGGCTATCGGCAAAGGTGGGGCTGGCGCTTTCCTTTGCGAGGGCCCAGCCGCGGTAATAGAGGCGTGGCGCCATCCAGAGACAAACCTGAAGGCACATGAGGGCGGTGCTGAGAAGGCAGAGGAACCAATAGCCAGCATCCGCGATGTGGCCGCGGCTGGCCGCCTCGAGGCCGCGAGCCAGCCAATAATTAGGCAACAGCGGTGCGCTTCCAACATTAAGGAAGGCCATGATGCGCGAAAAATCCTGGACGTTGGCGCTGACCACCATGCTGCGCAAACCCATCAGGCGGACGAGCAGCGCCGTAACCCCAAGGGCCGCGCCCAGCAGGGCCACGGAGTAAAGGCGAACCTTCCGTGCGGGCAGATACGCACTGATCAACATCGTAATGACAGCCCCCAGACATGCCGGGACAACGAGAAACGGCAGCCCAAGCACATAAGAAACAGGATAATAGATGATGGGAGCTTTCTTGGAGATGCCGTACGCCGTAAAGACAGGAAGCGTGAGAAGCACGAAAGCCCACGAACTGAAGAAGATGGACTCGATGAGCTTCACCACAAAGAGCGAGCGTGCCCGCATGGGAAAGGAAAATAGAAACTCGGTTTCCTTCGAGATGTAAGTGGTTGTGAGCGTGATGATGAGATTTGAGAAAATAAGCATGGAAAAAAACGCGAGGAGGACGATGCCCAGCAATCTCTCCATGAGAGGCGGACCGAAGGGTTCCTGGCGAAGGAGAACGTCGAAGATGACGGTGAAGAATACCCCGCCTCCGCCCACGATGAGCAACAGCGTGAAAATACCGGCGCCCAGGTGGATCCAAAGGTAGCTGCGCATCTGGTGGATGATGTTGTCCACCATTTGCTTGCGGACGCCAAGGGTGGTGAGGATGTGGGAGGGCATCGGCGGGTTAAGAGCGTTCTCAGGCGCGCGCGTAGAGGTTGTCGAGCATCTGCCGCACGTTGTCCTCGGTGATGGCCAGGCCGCGCATATCGCGCATGGCCGTGAGCTGGTTAAGCGCGCCCTTCAGTTCGCGCACGTTGCTGTCCACGCGCTCGGCGAGAAGCGCCGGAATGGGGGCGTCAATCTTCAGGCCAAGGGCCTCGATCTCGCGGTTCAGGATGGCAATGCGCGTTTCGAGATCCGGCGCCGCGATATCCACGATGACGCCCGAACTAAAGCGGGAGCGCAGCCGGCTTTCAAGATGCGCAATGTCCTTTGGCGGACGGTCGCTTGTCACGACTATCTGTCGTTTCGCCTGGAAGAGCGCGTTGAAGATGTGGAAGAACTCCTCCTGCGCGCGCTCCTTGCCCGCGAGGAACTGGACGTCGTCCACGATGAGCAGATCCACGCTCTTGTAGCGCGAGCGAAACTGCATAATGGTGTTATTCTGGATAGCCGAGACGAGTTCGCCGGTAAAATCCTCGGAATTCGTATAGATGATGCGCGCCAGCGGGTTTGCCGTTAGAATGTGGTTTGCGATGGCGTTAACGAGGTGCGTCTTCCCGAGGCCGACATCGCTGTAGAGAAAAAGCGGATTGTAGGCGCGGGCGGGGGCCTGGGCCACGGCCCGCGCGGTGGCGTGGGCGAAGTTGTTGTTGGCGCCCACGACGAAATGCTCGAAGTCATATTCTTTGACAATCTGCAGGGCACCTTCGTTGAGCATGGGCTGCGACGATGCCGGGCCCGCCACCGGGCCATCCTTGAGCCGGGCGGACAGGGCTCGGAATTCCTCGAGGGCTCGGTCGGCATTGCCCGTCCGCGCGAGCAGCTCGGCGCGCTGGACGCGCGACGCCATGCGGTCCGGCTCGATGGCCAGCAATTCGTCCAGCGTGGCCAGGGCGTCGGGGAACTCCTCGGTTTCAATGTAAATGGTGGCGAGCTGGTCCAGCTCGTTGACGGCGAGCGGGCGGTCCCCCGCCTTGAGAAAGGCCGTGGCCAGCCGGCGTCGCGCCGTGACGTTGGCCGGGGCCAGCCCCACGGCCTCGCGTTCGGCGTCCAGGGCCTCTCGGTCGCTTCCGCGCTTGCGCTGGATATCGGCCAGGGTGTGGAGATTCGCAACGGCATCCTCCACGCGGCCCTGCTCGATGTAGTAGCGGACAAGTTGCCGGCGCGATTCGACACCCTCCGGGTCGGACTCTAGCACCGCCTGCAGCGTCGTGATGGCGTTCTGCAGGTCGCCCTGGGCGTGGAAGGCATCCGCGAGCTGGCACTGCTGCTCCTCGATCTTGTCGCGGTTGCCAAGGTACTCGTACAGGCTGACAAGTTCCTGGCGCGCGCGTACGTCGGCAGGATCGGAGGCGACTATGTCGAGCAGCAGGCTTTCGGCCTCGTCGTGCTTCTCCCGCTCGCGCTGCAATCGGGCGAGGGCAAACTGCCTGTCAAGAGCTTCGCTGGTGCGTCCGATGCGTTTAAGAAAATCAACATGGTTGATGCGCAACGTCAGATTGTTCGGTTCGCACGCCGCGATTTCCTCGTACGTTTTTGCGGCCTCGTCATTGCGATCATCGCGCGTGAGAAGTTCGACCAGGTTCAAGCCCCGCGAAATGGCGTCCTCCTTCATGCCGCTGTCGCGCTGAAGCTCGAACAGGTCGCGATTGGTTTCCACATCCTCCGGCGAGCGCTCCAGGGCTTCCAGCAAAACGGCCTGGGCGCGCTGGGACTCGCCGGCTTGCAGATAAATGGCCGCAAGGCGCCGGGCCGTGGCACAGGCCGCCACTGCGTCGCCACGGGCGAAGTCACAATTCACCAGTTCGCGCAGAATCTCGACGTCATCGGATGCAAAGGTAAGGGCGTCGCGCAGGACGCGGGCCTGCCTATCAAAGTCGCCGGACCCGGCATGCTGCTGGGCCTGGCGCAGGCGCGTGCGCGCGGTCACGAGGCGGAACTCCTCGCGCGCGCGAGTTTCGTCGCCCATCTTCGAGTAAATCTCTCCGCGCAGGCGCCGCGGTCCAAGCTCCTCGGGGGCCATCGCGAGAATCTCGTCGATCACGCACAGCGCCTTGTCGAATTCCTTGTTGTCGGCGTGGAGGGAGACGATTTGTTCAAGCTCCGCAATCCCGGCGCGCATGTCGTTACGCCTCAGATGCGAATCCGCAAGGCGACGGCGTGCCGCCAGATCATTGGGCGCGAAGGCCACGGCCTCCTGGTCGGTCTCAAGGGCTTCGCGATCAGCACCCATCGTTGTATAGCATTTTGATAGCGCTTCAAGTTCGGCCATGACTTCCGCCGCCTGTGAGGTCATGCGGAAAATCTGGATTAGCTGGCGTCGCGCGCGGATGCTCTCCGGATTCAGCTCGATCGCCCGGCGCAGCGACTCCACCGCGTCGCTGTTTTTTCCGGCGGACTGGCGCGCGGACGCCAGCCGGCAAAGCTGCTCCTCCGCCTTGGCCACATCGTTGTTGCCCGTGTAGATGGAAATGAGCTGCTCCATCGCCGGGATGTTTCCCGGATCTTCACCGGTGATTTCCAGCAGCACGGCCTCGGCCTTGGTTGTGGCCTTCGCCTTCAGGTGCAGCTTCGCCAGCTTGAACAGGCGATCAGCCGCGTCGGCCGGGCGCGACACCTGTCTGAGGAACTTTGCCTCCTCGTACTTCAGTTCGAGGTTCTTCGGATCGCATTCCACAATACGGGTGTAAAGCTCGACGGCCTCGGGCACGCGATCCTCAACGGCAAGCAGTTCCACGAGATGTTTGCCCCGCGCGATGGCTTCGCCCTTCTGTCCACCAGCGGCGAGGGAGTTGAAGAGTTCCTGGTTGGCGGCAATGTCATCCGGCGTGCGCGCCACTGCATCGGCCAGCGTGGCGCGCGCCTCCTCCGCGCGACCGGCGGCCAGTTGCAGCGCGGCCAGTTGGCGCGCCGCGGCGGTTCCCTCGGCAAGATGGCCGCGGTCATACTCCGTGCGAATCAGCAGCCCAAGGGCCGGCTCGTTGCCCGGCTCCTGCGCCACGGCCTCCCGCAGCAGGCGCAGCTCCCCCTCGGCGTTCCCGGTCTTGCGATACATGTCCGAAAGACGGATGCGCATTTCGCCCGCTTCCACGGTCTTGCCGATGCGCTCGTACAGGTTCAGCAGTTTGTGCGCCGCGTCGACGTTTCCCGGGTCCGCGGCGATGACTTCGTTTACGGCCTTGGCGGCGAGTTCGTGGTCCCCGGCCGCTTCGTGAACCCCGGCGATGCGAAGCAGGATTTCCGCCCTTTTCGCGGTGTCGGCCTGGCTGGATGCAATGGCGGCCCACTGCTCGAGGCAGGCGAGATTGTCCGCTTGCAGCGAGAGCGCCTTCTCCAGGGCGCGCACCGCCTCGGCGGATTCGCCGGTGCCCGCAAGGCTGGCCGCCAAAGCCTGATAACGTTTGACGGCATCGTCGTTGTCCCCGGCACGCGTGGCCAGGTCCGCCACGTACCAGGACAACCGGGCATTGCCGGGCAGCAGGGCCTGAAATTGCGCGGCCTCGCCAACCGCATCGGACACGCGCCCTTCCGAGACCAACTGGTCGCAGGCTCGCGTGAACGCATCAAGGGCCTCATTGTGGGCCCTTGCCCGCACATAGGCGCGTGCCATTTTCAGCAGCAGGTCGGGCCCGCCCTGCTGGATGGCGGTGGCCTTCTCAAAGAAGCGGATCGCGCGGGTGCTGTTGGTTTGCTCGCAGTAAGCCTCCGCCAGCATCCCGAAATCAATCCCGGCCCGGGCGCGGGCATCAATATTACCCGCCAGCCCCAGCTTCTCCAAGCTGTCGGCCCGTTTCTCGCGCACGCTCAGCAGTTCGGGCTCAGCTTCCAGGATCGCGTCAAATTCGGCCACGGCCTCGGCGTGGTCATTGCGCCCCGCGAGGATGTCCCCCAGCTTGAGACGCCAGGCGTTGGCGGCGGCCCTGTCGGGAAGCGTTGTGCAGGCTTCCACCACCAGCCGCATGGCCCGAACGTTTTCCGGCTGCGTGCGCAGCAGCTTTTCCAGCTCGTCGCGGGCCGCGGCGGTCTCCCCCGATTCCAGCTTCAGCCGGGCCGCATGCACCTGCAGGTCGCCCGCCTCGGTCTCCATCTGGCGCGAGCGGTAGATTTCCGTCAGCCGCGTCAGCGCCTCACCATTCCGGGGCTGGACGTCGAGAATTGTTCGAAGCCCCTCGATGGCTGGCTCAACCCGGTCTTGCTTGACCCAATTGTCAATGACTTCAAAAACCTTGGGCATGACCTCGTCCGGATTCTCGCTGCGGGCCGCGCACTCGATATACCGTGACTGGATGTCCGTGCGGTCTGGGGCCAATTCCAGGGCCGACACATAGTGCTCCGTCGCGCGGGCGAATCGGCCCTCCTCGGCGGCGCGGGCGGCCTTGGCGGCCAGGTGCTCCACCGCCCGGCCGGGATCGCCCAGGTGCTGATACACCTGCACGATATGCGGAATAACGTCCACGATTTCGGTGTTCAGGTCGTCCACCTTGAGGTAGGCCTGCAGCGCACCGTCGAAGTTTCCCTCCGCCTCAAACAAATCGGCGGCCGCCATCAGGCAGTCGAGGGCTGAATCCGAATCCCCAATCTTAAGCGAGCAGTCGGCCAACAGCAGCTGGCCCTTCGGATCACCGGGATTCGCCGCCACGAGCGCCTTGGCCTGCTCCAGCGCCTTGTCCAGCGAGCCCTGGGCCAGGTGAAGCTGGGCCAGCGTCTGGCGCGTCTCGGCTATTTCGGCCAGACGCTTCTGCTGATCATACAGCGACAGCAAGCCCTCGTGGGCCTGGAGCAAATCGGGATTCAGCGTCAGCAGGTTCCTGTAGGCCTTCTCCGCCTCGTCAAACGCGCCCAGTTCCAGGTAGTTCTCCGCCACCTCCAGGTTGCGCTCCACATAGTCCGGGTCCAGCGGGACCGACAGCTCCAGCCCAAACTCCCCCGCCAGCTTCTGTACGGCGTCATCAATGGGCGTTTTGGTGGCCATCGAGTAGAGCGTGATAAGGTTGCCCCCCGCGGTGCCCGGGCACAGGCTGTGCGTGCAGCGAAAGGAGCGCTGAAACTTGTCGATGAGCAGCGTCTTGAACAGCTTGTCCCGGTGGATGGGACAGAAACCGCGAATCGTTTCGCCGGCGTCCACCAGCTTTTCCACGCGGTACCCGATCAATTCCATCAGGCGGTGGATTTCGATCTGACCGTTCAGGTCGGCGATCACCTCCGGGGGATACATGCTGCTCATGGGCGGCCACCGTCCGGGCGCGACGGTTCAGGGGGCCATTCAGCGGTTTCTCGACACAAAGTGATCATCAGGCAGCAGGTTCCACGGGTTCGATTTTTCACGCCAGCGGATGTTCCATACCGTGTACGCCATTGCAATCCCGAAACGCAGGGGCGGTTTCGGGAGGTGCGCCGCTACTTTTCGGCCACCACGTCGAGCAGGGCCTTCGCCGTCATTCCCCCGCGGAAACGCCGGTATTCCTCCCCATCGCGGAAGTAGATCGTCGTGGGTATGGACTGGATTTCATACTTGCGGGCGATATCCGTGGCCTGGTCCACGTCCATCGAGGCAAAAACCACGGGCGTCTTGTTGCCGCTGGCCGCCTTGGCAAACTCCGGGGCGTACTGTTTGCAGGGGCCACACCATGTGGCAAAGAAGCAGATCATTGTGGGCTGTTTGCCGTCCACAACCTGCGCCTTGAACTCCGAGGAAGTCATCTGTCCCGCATGGTCACCAGACTGGCCGTGTCCCATTCCCGGCGAAAATCCCGTTGTCTTGCTGTAGACAACGAAGCCGAGAAAGGCAATAAGCAGAAGCACCATGAGCCGCGAAAACAGGCGTGCCCCGCCGGACTCGGAACCACCGGCCTCCACCCATTCCGGCTCAGCGTCCATCTCTTGCTGCTCCAAATCACGTTCCCGTTCGCGGATGCGATTAATGAGGGCGCCGCAGTGGTCGCAAACAGCCTCATTCTCGCTAAACAGGTCGCATTTCGGGCATATCAAGGACATGAAAAACCTTTTGCCATCTGGCCTTTGAATTTCAACCCCAAAACCAACCCGCCCCGCCTCATGGCATCACGTTAAACCTTCTGGTAGATCTCCGCGCCCTTGTCCAGGAACTCCCGGCTTTTCTCTTCCATGCCCTGCCGCAGCGCCTCCTCCTCGGCCATGCCCTGTTCCTCGGCGTACCGGCGCACGTCCTCGGTGATCTTCATGCTGCAGAAGTGCGGCCCGCACATGCTGCAGAAGTGCGCCTCTTTCATGGCGTCCTGCGGCAGCGTCGCATCGTGAAACTCGCGCGCCGTGTCGGGGTCCAGGCTCAGGTTGAACTGATCTTCCCAGCGGAACTCGAACCGCGCCTTGCTCAGCACGTTGTCGTGGTGCTGCGCGCCCGGGTGCCCCTTCGCCAGGTCCGCGGCGTGCGCGGCGATCTTGTACGTGATCACGCCGTCCTTCACGTCCTTCTTGTTCGGCAGGCCCAGGTGTTCCTTGGGCGTCACATAGCACAGCATCGCGCACCCGTACCACCCGATCATTGCAGCCCCAATGGCGCTCGTGATGTGGTCATACCCGGGGGCGATGTCCGTGGTCAGTGGCCCCAGCGTGTAGAAGGGCGCCTCGTGGCACCACTCCAGCTGCTTATCCATGTTTTCCTTGATCATGTGCATGGGGATGTGTCCCGGCCCCTCATTCATGACCTGCACATCGTATTCCCACGCGATGCGCGTCAGCTCGCCCTGCGTTTCCAGCTCCCCGAACTGGGCCGCATCGTTGGCGTCGGCGATGCATCCCGGCCGCAGCCCGTCGCCGATGGAAAAGCTGATGTCGTAGGCCGCCATGATCTCGCAGATGTCGCGCCAGTGGGTATAAAGAAAGTTCTCCTTGTGGTGCGCCATGCACCACTTCGCCATGATGCTGCCGCCCCGGCTCACGATTCCCGTCACGCGCCGCGCCGTCAGCGGCACATACCGCAGCAGCACGCCCGCGTGGATCGTGAAGTAGTCCACGCCCTGCTCCGCCTGCTCGATCAGCGTGTCGCGAAAGAGTTCCCAGGTGAGATCCTCGGCCTTGCCGCCCACCTTCTCCAGCGCCTGGTAAATCGGCACCGTGCCGATGGGCACCGGGGAATTGCGCAGGATCCATTCCCGCGTCTCGTGGATGTTCTTCCCCGTGGAGAGATCCATCACCGTGTCCGCGCCCCAGCGCGTGGCCCACGTCATCTTCTCCACCTCTTCCTCGATGGAGGACGCCACCGCCGAATTCCCGATGTTCGCGTTGATCTTCACCAGGAAGTTCCGCCCGATGATCATGGGCTCCAGCTCGGGATGGTTAATGTTGGACGGAATGATCGCGCGCCCCCGGGCGACCTCGTCGCGCACAAACTCCGGCGTGATGCGGCGCGGGACCGCCGCGCCAAAGGATTCTCCCGGATGCTGCGCCTCCCCGGCGGGCATTTGCTCGGCGGCCATGTTCTCGCGAATCGCGATGAATTCCATCTCCGGCGTGATGATGCCCCGCTTCGCGTAGTGCATCTGCGTCACGCGGTAACCGCTCTTCGCGCGCAGCGGCCGCCGCGAACCGGCAAATTGGATCCCGGCAAGATCCGGATTAGCCAGGCGCTCGCGCCGATAGTGGCTGGACGGCGCGGGCAGTTCCTCCACGTCGCCACGCTCGCGGATCCAGTCCAGCCGCAACGGCGCCAGCCCGCGGCGCACGTCGATCTCGGCCGTCGGGTCCGTATAGGGCCCGCTCGTGTCATAAACCCGCAGCACCCCGTTGGACTCCGTCGTTCCCCGCGCCGTGCGCGTCGGGCTCAGCGCGATTTCCCGCATGGGCACCCGGACGGACGCATCGCTGCCGATGGCGTACACCTTCCGCGACGCCGGAAACGGCTGCCGCGCGTCGTGTGTCGCCGTGTCCGCCGGCGCGTGACCGTTGCCGTTGCTGCCGTTCTTTCCGTTGGTGCCCATGGGGGTGGTTCCTTTCCTTGTCAGCCTGCAATGTCCTCGGTGATGTGGCGCTGCCTGTCGCACCCGGAGCGCGACGCCGCCGATGCGGCACCCGACTGCCCGCACCGGCAGATACTGTCCGAACCTCGGGGAATGGGGCGGAAAAGGAAGGAATGGTCCGGACCCACCGCAAGATGAAGCGGCCAACCCGGTGCGCCTTCCCTTCGCCGGCATGACCCGTATCAGGTTCGAGGGGTTTCCCCGCCGGCCCCGTGCAAACTTCCACGAGGCCGGGGTTCATCTCAGGCCCTTCGGGCCTCCCCCGGCGTACTTTTGTGGAGTCAACTACACACCCGCCGCGCAGTTCAATGCCAAACAAGGAAAAATCGGCAGGCCAGCAACGGCGGCAGCAGGACCGTTGAGAATCGAGAACTGCCCCTCCCTCCCCTCTGCGTTCTCCGCGGTTAATCTTTTGTCTTTGATTCAGAATTGAGAATTGAGAATTCAGAATTGCTTCTCGCCGCTCCGCGGTGAGATTATGCTTTTAACTCAGAACTCAGAACCCAGAACTCAGAACTCCCCCTCCCTCCCCTCTGCGTTCTCCGCGTTCTCCGCGAGATCGG
>JAIBAT010000140.1 GCA_019695055.1 Candidatus Sumerlaeaceae bacterium
CAAAATTCTGTCACCCACTCCCAAGACCGTTTTCCCAGGGAACCCAAACTGTTACCATGTCCCTGGAATATGGTGTTACCAGGGTCCCTGGATCATACCTCAACTTCATTTCATGGGTCCACAAGCGGTCGCAAGCGTCTGTAAGGGAATAGGCAAAGCCATTTCCCCGTGCTATGGCTTTCCCCATAATGAACATCCAAAAACCAACGCACCTGCCCCATCCCGGCCATCCTGTTATCCTGTCAATACGTCCTTCCGCTCACCCCAGGACCCAACCGGTAACCGCTTCCAATTCCAAATATCGCAATAATCCACCCATTTTCAACCGGTTTAAATCGCGAATTATCCGCATTGATATCATTGAGGTTAACCCTTATTTTCGCAAAACAACAATAATGTACCCCCCCCCTCCCCCTCCCCCCCCTCCTCACAGCCCCTCCGCCGATTTGTCAGATTGCCACCAAACCTTGCACACCCGGGACCAGTCAAAAGACCGGAAAACCCTGTTGCGTCCCGGACAAAACAGGGGCGGGTTTACAACTGTCTTCGATCAATTTCAGGAGGGGTTTTGATGCGTCGCACAACGGTACTTCTGGCGGCATGCGCTATGATGGGAATTTCCCTGGGGGCCAAAGCCGCAACCCCCTCGTCGGGATTCGAGAACAGTGTCCCCGCAGACACCAAGCGGATCACCATCAAACTCTACGCCTCCGCCGATCCCAACGTCCAGGGCACCACCAACAATCAATTGAACGCCGAGACTCTTCCTGAGAACCAGCGCGAAATCGCCGGCTTCGGGAAGTACGTCAGCGCCATGGACCTCGGCACCTTCGCCGGAACCCGCTTTCGCGCATACCTGCGCCCCAACGCCCAGGTGAACTACTTGTCTCGAAACTCCGGTGAGCTCCTCGACATGCTCGTCACCGCCGAAACCTCCGACGGCCGCAAGCGCCCTGAGAAAATCGCCGAGGGGTCCGTCGCCTTCGGCAACCAGGCCGAGATCAAGTTTCCCCGCAAAACCGACCCCATCGGTGCCAACGGCCTCACGGAATCCTCCACGCTGATCACCCTCAGCGTCAACGGGCGCAACGGCAGCAACTACAACGGCTATGGTTCGGTGAAGTCAAACCTCTCCCTCGCCGGCACCACGCTGCTCAGCAACGCCAAGGTGACCGTCTCGCTCCCCGGAATTTTTGACCGCACCGTTTCACCCGATAACCAGATCACAATTACCGCCACACCCCTCGAAGGGAATTTCACCGCGCTGACCGGCACCGGCAAAATCGGCGAACCCGTGGCCGTCGGAAAGGCTCAGGTCGTTGTCGCTTCCCTGACCCCGGATTTGTCCTCCGTCGACCTCGCCGTTCTCAGCGGCGACCTAACTACCTTCGACGTGAAGAAGCCCAGGTCCTTCGAGAACATCCCGGACTTCGAGCGCGTTGACCTCTTCGCCCGCCGCATCGTCGGCCGCGATGAGATTCTCTCCGCCACCAAGGCCGCCGGGCCCGCCGTCTTCATCTTTGGCGAACCCAAGTTGGCCGAGGGCCCCTATTACGGCGGCCCCGTCGGATCCAACTTTAACATGACGGAACAGCAGATCGTCGAGTCCCTGCAGAAGGACAACCCGAAACCGCCCACCGTCGTGTTCGTATCGCGGGCCATCAACATGAAGTCGCTCTACGACGAGTACCTCGGCCGCAAACCGGACTATTTCTTCCTTTCCGATTTCGACAACCCGCTGAACACGCAGTTCAGGTCCAACCCCAACTATGGAGGGCCAACCTACTATTCCGGCCCCGGCGCCCCGCAGACCATCGTCAGCCTCCGCGACCAGATTGGCCTGCCGCAGAACAACGTCGGTATACTGGTCTCCGATTCCGCCGGCAAAGTCATCATCTCAAAGCCCGAAGTCGGACCTGACCTCCGCGGTGCGCTGCTGGAAATCAACAAGGCCCTGCGCGACGCGAAGTAATTACTGGATCCTTGCCGACGGTTCAGTCCTGCGGCTGGATGTCGCGGCGAAGACCACCGCGCCAGCCACGCCGCACCCAAATGCCGTCCAAAGGTTCAGGGCAGGGCTCACCTTCCAGAGGAACCCGCCCGAAAGCGCCGCCACAGCCACAATGGAATCGCGGATGAAGTAGTAGACACCCACAGTCTGCGCCTTCTGCCCTGGTGCCGCCAGGTCGACAATCGTCGCCTTGCGCGCCGGTTCGCCGAATTCCTTGAAACCCCGAATCACAAACGCCGCCACCAGCGCCCACCACCCGTGGCTGAAGTACAGCGCCACGGGAAACAGGGCAAACAGCAGAAACGTCGCCAGGATGAAAGGCTTGCGCTCCGTAAACGGCACCGCGTCATGTCCGCGCTGCACGCGCCGGTCGATCCAATAGGCCACGGGAATATAAAGTGACGCAGCCGTCGCCATCTCAATGGCGCTCAGCTTCCCAAACTGATAATCGGAAAGGCCCACAATACTAGTGACCCAAAGCACCACGAACACTTCCGGTATCTGCTCGCAGAACCGGATCAGCACATCCGACAGAAGGAGTTTCCGCAACTCGGGCCGGAACCCACGCCAAACGTCCATCGCGCCAACCTTGCTGTTTGCCGATGCCGGTTCTTCCGGTTCCGCGAGCCTCCACTGCACGCCGATGGCAAACAGCGTCAGCGCCGCTGCCGCGGGCAGCACGATCCACATGCCCTCGGTTGTTCCATACTTCGCAAACACGGCGCCACCGATGACCGGACCGATGGCCATCGGAATCCGCCGCACAATTCCCTGGACCGCAAGCCCCATGACCCGCTTGCCCGGCGGCAGCTGGTGCGCCACCAGCGAGAAGGTCGCCGGCAGTGACAACGACGACCAGGCCGTGCAGAAGAACACCGCTGCCAGCACCGCCGGCCACCAGGGCACGGCCAGCAGCGCATAGCCCAGCAGATTCATGGCGCCGAACAGTACGAGGGACTTGCGGTGACCAATGCGATCCGTAAGTGTTCCACCAGGAAGCGCATAGAACGCGTTGAGCCCATTGTTGAGAAAGCCCAGACAGCCCACAACGATCGGCCCGGCCCCAAGGTCCGTTATATACCGTGGAAGGAAGCGCTGGAACAGCCGCTCCCCCAGGCCGACCATCACCATCATTAGAAGGAGCAACAGGAGATTCCGACGAAGGCCAAGCAGTTCAGCCGCCCTGCCACCAATGTTTTGCTGGGACGAACCAATGTTGGGTTCGGTCATTATCGGCGTGGTCTGTTCGCGAGGCATCTTTCGAACACATCCAACCATCTCGCGGAAATGCGTTCAAGGGAAAACCGTTCGGCAATCTCCGGCGCCCGGCTGCGAAGGGCGGCGCGAAGGTGGCTGTCGTCCATCAACCTGGCCATGCCATCAGCAAGTCGCGAAGGGTCTTCCGACAAAGGAATCAGCATGCCGTCCAGGCCAGGTCGAACAATCTCTGCTGGTCCTGAAGGACAATCAAAGCTCAGGCAGGTCGCGCCGGCAGCCATCGCCTCGCATAGCGCCATCGGAAATCCTTCAAACCGCGACGGCAACACAAACAGGTCGCACTGACCCAAAATCGCCTGCGGATTGGTTGAATTGCCAGGGAGCAAAACTCGGCCTTCAAGCCCGTTACGCGCAACCAACTCTTCCAGGCGTTTGCGCTCAGGCCCTTCACCAAGAATGATCAGCGTCCAGTTCGGTCTTGTTCGCGCGCACTCCGCAAAGGCCGGGATAAGCAGATCAAACCCCTTTTGCGGAACAAGCCGCCCCATCGCGCAAGCAATGGGTGGCTTCAGTTGCATTGGCGGCATGCCATCTTTCGCCGATTGCCCCAAGCCGATGGTCACAGGATTTGGCACGACAGCAACCTTGTCTTCTGGCAGGAATTCTTTGGCCCAAGGTACCACAGCTTGTGTCTGCACCACAACCGTCGCCGCACGTTTATAGGTCATTCGCCGCAGCGCGTTCCATGTGCCACCGATTGGCCATTGGCGCGGGTCCACGCGCTCACTGACCACAATGGGAATCTTTAGTCCCATTCCGGCCAGGAGCGTCAGGACATTCGTCCGGTCAATGAAGCTCAGCACGACATCCGGGCGCGAACTCGACAGGGCACTTCTAAGGCTCGCCAACCGCCGGACATTTCCCGTCAGCGCACTGACAGTACCGCCCGATTCCGACATTACATCTAGCCCCACACGCTGAATGGCAGGTTCAAGTGAGTAGAAGTCGTTCCCAATTCCCGAGAGTGTAATAATCGTGATCTCATGTCCATTGCGCTCCCAATGGTTCGCCAGAGTCGTCAGGACACGCTCTGCTCCACCAGAGCCAAGGGTTGCAATGACAAGGGTCAATCGCATGAGGGCAACACCTCGCAAGTGTCGGGGTCACGGTCAATAGCCGCGTTTGGCGGGTTTGGCGAGGTTCCGACCTACGAGCGGAGATGTGTCAAAGCCACCCCTGCGAGCACAAAGAGCCCACCTAGCAGGGTCAGCGCGGCAGGCACTTCGCCCGGCCAGATCCACGCCATGACAAATGTCAGAGCGGGTGTCAGAGACAGGTGCAAACGGAACTTGTTTTCGGTATCCGGATACCGAAACGAATTGATGGTCTTGGCTCATTCCGGCCTGAAATTCGGAGTAATTGCCCCGTTTGAATGCAAAATGGGCCTGTCGCTTTTCGGCGAATTCTCACGAATAGCCTTCGCTTGTCGGTGCTTAAATGAAGCGGCCCTGCGGGGCCAACAAGATTACAAGATAATGGCGGTTCAATGGAAGGCGCGTTCGCGTTTTTTAAGGGTTTGTTCAACCCGGAAACTCTTCAGAGTATGCTGCATGACTGGGGCTGGGTTGCATACATCATACTCTTTATCATCGTTTTTGCCGAAACTGGGCTCCTTGTGGGATTTTGCCTCCCTGGCGACTCGTTGTTGTTTATAGCTGGATTCGTATGCAGTCCCGCAGCTGGAAACATCATGGATCCCTGGTTGTTGGGCTTCCTCTTAATAGTCGCTGCCGTCGTCGGGGACACCGTTGGATATTGGCTCGGTTGGAAAACAGGCCCTATGATTTTCCACCGTGAAGACTCCATATTCTTTCACCGAAAACATCTCATTAAAACCCAGAAGTTCTACGAGAAGTACGGCGGCAGAACCATCATCTACGCCCGGTTTGTTCCAATTGTTAGGACATTTGCCCCGTTTGTGGCGGGGGTCGGCAAGATGGAATACAAGCGATTTATTTCCTATAATGTCTTTGGCGGCATTGGATGGGTGGTTAGTATGCTCGCCCTTGGTTACTTCCTCGGCAATATTCCGTGGGTGAAACACAACCTTGAGAAAGCCGTGATCATTGTGATTTTCATTTCGATCCTCCCCATCATTATCGAGGTGGCAAAGGCCAGATTTGGAAAACCCACTCCGGAATCTGATCCTCCGGCTGTATTGCCAACAGAGCCCTCGGAATAGTCGACTAAAGATAGGCGCCACAGGCCTGAAATTCCATCCAAGCCTAACCTTTTCAGTGTTGCAGACTTCAACTTTGCCAAACGGACATAAACAGCCCGTTTTCCCTTGCAACGGTCAGTATTCCGGGCTGTAATTCACTTAACAGAAGTGGGCTGTTATTGACCCGCTATCTAAATTTTTGGAATCCGAAGGGGGATGTCCATGAAACGGTTATTTTTATCAGTAATAATAGCTTGCAGCGCCGTAAGCGCTTACCCACAGCCTGGCCTCATCGTCAACCAAGTATTTTTAACGTCGGCCTCAATCGCTTCGCCAAACGGGTTTGCGTACCACTCCCCGTCAAACACGGTCTTAATTGCTTCTGCGACTGCAAACGGTGATGTTTTTAGATTCGACGGGAACACTGGGGCCAGCACCACGCCCGCCACGATGGCAAAAGGAACGGCGGTGTTTGGCAGCTTGGGTGCATTTGCCCTTGGCACCACCAATGATGGGCAGATAATCGGTTTTGATAACGATCCGATAAAGAATCTTGTGTTTTGGGGTGACGTAAATGCAGTGCCAACAACCGGCAGCATTTCGGGTAACACCAATCTTGCGCGAAACATGGATGCGGCTGACGTTGCCACTGTTTCAAGCGGAACGGAAACCTTGATCGCCACAAGTGGCGGGGAAGATGATGCCGCTCCGATTCACGTCTGGCGGAAGAATGGGCCCACCAGCGCAACGCAAGTCACCCTGGTAGGCGGCGCTGCTGGAAACTTGGGATGCAAAGCCGGCGCCACCATTAGTGACGACGGACAGTGGCTCATCGGCTGCGGTGCGGTTTCTTCGCCCCACAACGGTATTCACGTATTTCGTAACGGAACAGGCGGGGCTCTTGCCAGCTACAACTGGACATACCAGGGAAACGTAGACACGGAAGTAGCCTATGCTGACGTGGCAGTGGACGCGACGAATGACGTTGGTTTTGGCTTGAAGGTAAGCAGCACTACGGTGCCCGGAATCACATTGTTCCGGCTATCCACCCTGGTCACCATTTCCTTTACTCCGATCAACATCGCTTCAGCAGGATTTGCGACCGTGGGTGTCAGCCGCGGGGGTATCGATGTGGATAAGACCAAGAAGAGAATCTACTTTGAGTTGCGCGCACCGACAGACGGCAGCGCGACGGCCTTTTTCGGTCGTTATGACTATTCACTTCAGCTGACCGCCGCAAGCGATTGGCAGCTATACCAGTAATTAGTCTGCCTCTAATGGATTTGCCAAGAGCCCGGCGAAAGCCGGGCTCTTTTTCATTCCCAGATCACCGGGCCGATGTTCCAACAGGGTCGATGCAATCTCACTTTGATTTTTGAGTTGCCAGTTTGGACCGGCCTGAGCTTAACTAACTAGTAGAAGCGAAGAAACGACGGCTTTTCGAGAAAACCTGATGAGTTGTGCTTGCTACTGTCGGCAACACACCGGGTTCTCCCGGGCAGCCACGAGGAGAAATGTGCATGGGGTTTCTGGACCCGTACGCAGGCCCATGGACTGATACAGAGGCAGCCCATCTGGCGCGACGAGCTGGATTTGGTGCAGCTCCTGCAACACGCGCCACCATGGTTTCCCAGGGCATGTCCGCAGCCGTGGATAGCCTTGTAGACTACTCCCCCACTGACGCACCTCTTGAGGCCCTTGTTGCCGGTTTGCCAGGCACGGGCGAGAATGCCGCCCTTCAGAATCCCACAACAGGTGGACAGCTCGAGGGGTGGTGGCTTTACCGCATGGTCCACTCCACCCAGCCGCTCCAACAGCAGTTCTCGCTGTTCCTCCACGATACCTTGGTTTCGGAATACACAAAACTGTCCAATACTGTGACTACGGCCATGAACAATGGCAACGACGGAAGCCAGACAGGCCAGTCCTGCACCAAGGTTTCCGGTGGACTTGCCCCCGACGCCAACCGCCAACGTGCAAAAGTTATCGCATTACTCATGCAGCAGAATGTCATCTTCCGCACCCAGGGTCACCTGAACTATCGCGATCTGTTAAGGACCATCACGCGCGATCCAGCGATGCTGCTGTATCTCGACAACCGCCTTAACATCAAGGGCAACGCCCAGGAGAACTACTCGCGAGAAGTCATGGAGTTATTTTCCATGGGAGTTGGCAATTACACGGAGGAGGATGTTCGTGAGATCGCCAGGGCCTTTACCGGGGAAACCCTGGATTCCAGTTGTGCCAACAACTGGCCCTATTCATACCTCTATAACAGCTCACAGCATGACACCAATTCCAAGACAGTGTTTGGCTCAACCTTCAACTTCGCCGGTGCAGGTCAGGATACTGAATATGTCATAGACCTCATCGCAAACCGGATCAGCAACAGTGGCATTACTCCGGCCCACGCAGTTTATCCCGCCACGTCACTTTACATTTCGTGGAAACTTCTGACTTGGTTTGTCTCGGAGACGCTGCCGATTTCCCACGCTGCCGTTCCGGAATTGGCGGACTACTTTTACAATAATCAGCCAAACGGCTACCGCTATGACGTTCGCGAAACGCTTCGCAAACTCTTTAAGTCCCAGCTTTTCTACGATTCCGCCTATGTTTACCATATGTACAAGCACCCGGCGGACTTCGTGACTACTGCGCTGAGGGTCCTGGGATTGGAGGAAACCAGCTACACCAGTTCGGCCATTTCGGCGCTGCGCACAATGGGAATGCAACTATTTGACCCACCCAATGTGGCGGGCTGGAACCACGGTTCCATATGGGTCAATTCCGGCAGTCTAATCAGCCGCTTTAATTATGCCAACCGCCTGAGCGGATCATCCATCGCAACGGATGCATGGGTGGACAACTTGATAACGTCCGGAGCGGTGGCCAATTATGACGACAATACCGGTATTCTCGAGTTTTTCCGCGCCCGACTGATTCAGGCGCCGCTCACTGCCGAGGAATCCACTGCTTTCAGCAACTTCTACTCCGGAATTATCGGCGGCACACCGCCAGCCTCCCAGTCCGAATACCGCCGCAAGGTGCGGGGCACGCTTCATCTAATGATGACAATGCCGCGCTACCAACTTAAGTAAGGGAGCTTCCCCCGAACATGCCACAAAGCCGCCGCACATTCCTCCGGGTAGGGATTTCCAGTCTCGCCTATTTCACGGTGGAGTCCACAACGCCCAGTTGGATCGTTCGCGCCGCCAACGCCATGAGTTGCAATTGCACATGCGACGGCCGCATCCTTGTCATTCTCCAACTGGCTGGGGGAAACGATGGACTCAATACGGTCATCCCCCGAACCGATCCGGTTTATTACGACAGCCTAACCAGACCCAATATCCGAGTGGCGTCAGGCTCAGAGATCAACCTCGACGGCGCCAACGGGCTCCACCCAAAGCTCTCGGACGTTGCGAATTGGTTTCAAAGTGGCCATGCAGCCATCATCAACAATGTCGGCTACGTAAACCCCGACCTCTCCCATTTCACCTCCACCGATTACTATGAAACTGGCAGCGTTCCCGGCCAGATCAAACCAACGCAGGGTTGGGTGGCGCGCTACTACGACAGTGCCTGCGTCGGCGCGGCCGATTCCAACGCGCTGTTCATGACAGCCGCTGGCATCAGTTCCGTACCCGGCTCCTTTGCCGGCCCGACGAGCTACACTCCCCCGGCGGTATCGAGTGCCAGCTCTTACTCACTGCAGGCCAGTTCCGACGGGACCCTGCGTCGCGCAGCCATTACGGCTCTCAATGCGGCCCCAACCGTTGATCCGGATCTGATGTTTATCCAACGCACCGAGAACACCGCCGAAGCTTCCATAGCCGACATTGCGACGGCAGCCGCTCAACCGGCCCTTGTGCCAGCCGGTTCTTACACCACCGACAGCCTTGGCAACGGCCTGAAGCTGGTTTCCCAGGTGATCCGGGCCGGATTCCCAACACGGGTCTTCTACGTGAGCCAGAGCGGGTACGACACCCACGCGACACAAGTCCAGGCCGCAGACCCGCTCAATTTGGGCGATCATCCGCGGTTGCTCGGAAATCTCAACCAATCGCTCCACGCCTTCCTCACGGAGATGCAACTCAGCGGGAACCTGAATCGGGTTCTTGTCATGACGTTTTCCGAATTCGGACGCCGCGTGAAGGAGAACAGCAGCTTCGGCACGGACCACGGAGCTGCAAACAACATGTTTTTATTGGGCGGCTGGCTGAACTCCGGCGTTTACGGTGGTCAACCGGATCTCGTCAATTTGATCAAGGGCAACCTGAAGCACCAGGTGGATTTCCGATCGGTCTACGCCATGGTCATGGAGCAGTGGCTAAGCGCCTCGGCTGTTCCGGTCTTTGGCCAGTCGGTTTACGACACGGTCCTGCAGCCGGACTTTGCAAAGATCAATTTTGTAAAGACCGCATCTGCGGCTGCGAGAAATTGGGAGCATTACCAATAATGCATAAACTTCGACTTGGTATCACGGTCGTCTCCATGCTGGCACTGGTTTCGCAATCCATATTTGCTGCAACGCTCGTTTTGGAGGAAGGAGTGTCCGGGTACACTGGGACCGCCGACGCCACGCTCTACGAGAACCGTCCTTCCAACTCCAACGGCGCCGGGGCTCATTTCTTTGCCGGTGTTACGAAGGATGCCAGCCCGCGCCGGGCCCTTTTGCGATTCGATCTGGCTGCCATTCCAGCCGGCTCCACGGTCAGCTCAGCCTCTCTGATCCTCACGGTGGATCAATCCCGACCCAGCACCGACCTCTACACTCTGCATGCGGCCTTGGCGGCGTGGAATGAGGGGTCCGTAGACGCTGGAGAACCCGGCGGGCTTGGTGCGGCGGCCGCAACGGGGGACGCGACCTGGTCACATCGTCAGTTTGGATTCACGACCTGGTCCAGCCTGGGCGGTGACTACGGTACGACATCGGCCCAAACCTTCTTCTCCACAGCTGGAACCTCCTCCACCTTCAGTAGTATCGCCATGGTGGCCACTGTCCAAAACTGGGTATCGAATCCGTTATCCAATTTCGGGTGGATCATTCTTGGTGACGAATCCACCGCCTGGAACGCTCATCGGTTCGTGTCCAGCGAGGGAACAATCGGCCAGCGGCCTAGGTTGATTGTCATTTACACACCGCCGGCACGAATTCGGGATTGGGATTGTTACGATTAGGCCGCCAACTTTGCAGCCAATTCCTTGACGCCACGCAAATCTGTCTTTCCAGTTCCCAGAATGGGGATCGCCTCGACATAATGGAATGAATCCCGCCGGGGAATCCAAAGATTTGGGAGTCCACTGGACGAGAGCTTCTCTAGCACCGATTCCAGCGAGGCAGCGTCCAGGGTATGAAGCACGACCAATCGCTCCCCTTTCTTCTCGTCGGGCAGGGCCGTCACCACAAACTTCTGCTCCGTCGCCCCGGCCAGTTCGTGGAGTGCCTCCTCCACCTTGATATGCGGCACCATTTCCCCGCCGATTTTCGAGAAGCGCGACAAGCGGTCCGTGACCACAAGGAATCCGTCTTCATCCATGGCAGCGATGTCGCCGGTGACATACCATCCCTCACGCAGCACCTCGGCTGTCTTCTCGGGTTTGCCAAGGTAGCCCATCATGACATTGGGCCCCTTCACCGGCAGCAGGCCGGGTTTGCCCACGGGCATTGGGGCCAGGGTGTCAGGATCGACAATCTGTACGGTGACGCCGGGCAGTGGGTGGCCGATATGTTCGCGCTTGCCCCCGACTTGATAGAAACCGGCAGCGCGATAACCAGGAACGTTCACTGTCACAGCCGGTGCGCACTCCGTGGTCCCGTAGGCCTCGTAGGGTCGAATGCCAAAACGATCCTCGAAAGCCTGGGCCACTCGCTCAGGCAGTTTCTCGGCCCCAACCAGCACAAAACGCAGCGAACCAAACATCCCAGGCTCCACCCGACGAATGTAACTCTGCAGAAAGGTTGGTGTCGCCACCATCAATGTAACACGGTATTTGGCCACCAGTCCGCCAATGGTACGTGCGTCCATGGGGTTTGGGTGAAACACCACCCCATTGCCTCGCGTGGCCGGAAACCAAAGAGTGCCTGTGAATCCAAAGGAGTGGAAGAACGGCAGGATACCAAGTAGCCGGTCTGCGCGTCCCAGGCCCATGACCTGGGACACTCCCTCCACATTTGAAATCACGTTGTAATGACTCAGCATGACGCCCTTTGGGTCGCCAGTACTGCCACTGGAAAAGATGACGGTGGCAAGATCGTCGAGGCTCCGGACCTTGCTTGCACCCAGAAGCTTCTCAAGCAGCCTCGCGGGAAATAACAGGGCGCCGATGGTCGCGGAAATCTTATCCCAAAGGGTTATCTCCGTTGCCAGATCCTCAATATAGATGGCACCGGCGGATGGCGCAACCTTGATCCTTTCGATAAACGCACGGGCCGTGACAATGGTTTTAATGTTACACTGGGCCACGCAGGAGTCGAGGACCCCTTGGGAAACCGTATAGTTCAGATTGACCGGCACATGGCCGGCCATTGTGGCGCCAAAGTTGAGGCACGCACCCGCCACTGACGGCGGCATGAGCAGGCCGACCATCTCCTGCCCCTGCCAGCGGCCCTTGAGGCGGCGGGCCAACACGATGCTGCGGACGAGGGCTCCGAAGAAGCTCACGTGCGGGGTCATGCCATCGGCCATGGCGAATCGTCGCGGATGCTGGCGCGCGATGGAAATGAACTCGCGGTGCAGCGGCCGCATATCGTCGCGGCGGAACTTCGCCGCTTCAGTTCCCAGTTCCTGGATATCGCGCCGCACCTCGCTGGTCGGGGTGGAACCCGCCAGGGCCGCACCGTAGCTTATGGTTACCGGATAGGGAATCTTATGCGGCATCTTCCACAGGAAGCGCCCCTTCTCAAAGCTGAAGATGGAACCCCACAGCCGGTCCAGATGGATCGGGATGATGGGGGCGTCCACCCCTTTCATGATTCTCTCGAAACCACGCCGGAACGGCAGCAACTGTCCCGTCCGCGTAATTTGTCCCTCCGGGAAAATGCACACTACTTCTCCGTCTCGCACAGCCTTCGATGCTGTCCGCATCGCCTGGATTAACGCTCGCGGACCGCTCTCCCCGCTGATCGGAATGGCCCGCATAATTCTTGCGAGCGGCTTCATAAGAGGGCGGTTGTAGATGCCCGCGTCCATAATGAACCGGACATGTCTGTCCGTGCTGGCTATGATGAAAAGCACATCCACGAACGAGACATGGTTCGAGCAAAACAAAGCACCCCCATGTTCCGGAATGTTATCGCGCCCCACTATGCGGAGGCGATAAATCGTGTGAGATAGAAACCATAGCCCCAGTCGGATTATGGAATCCGGCAGTAGGTAACAAATGTAGGCCGCGACACCCAAAGTCACCAGGCTTCCGACCAGGAACACCTGAGGCGGTTTAAGGCCAAGCAACTTGGGATCCGTCAAAACCCAAAACGCCACCGCCGCCAGCAGCACGCCAAGGTTTGAAAGGAAATAGGCCATCCCCTGCACACCGCCCTTGTTCGCGGCATCGGGACGCTGCTGTACGAGCGCTTGCACGGGCACAATAAAGAATCCGGCTCCAAATCCAAGTATGCTCAGTGAGAACAGCACATGGTGCAGGCTCAATCCAGGCCTCGATAGATCGATGCCAAAGATCGCCATAAGCAGGGCACCCAACGGAATGAAGCCATACTCAATCTTGTTGGAGGACAAGTAACCGGCCAGCACGCTCCCCAGCCCTATACCCACGGCCATGGACACCATCAGATACCCAAGCTGCACCTCATTGAGATGCATTGTCTGCTTCGCAAAACTTGCGTTGTTTTGCAGCACCAGTGCAGCCACAAACCACCAGAAGCTGTTTCCCAAAACTGCCAGCCACAGGACTCGATCCTTCATCGAATACTGCATGTAGCGCCACACATCCGCCAGGAAATTGGGCTTAAAAACCCTATTGGGAGCCCGTGGCGGAACCTTGGTCACTTGCCAGGCGCAAAACGCTCCGACAACCGAAAGGCAGATCAAAGGCATCATGCCAAATTGCAGGTTACCCTTGAAAAGCGAGTACAGCTGCCCACCGGCCCATGTACCGCCGATGATCGCCACAAACGTCGTCAGCTCCAGATATCCATTGGCCCACGAGATCTTCTTCTCCGGCACCAGTTCGGGAATGATCCCGTACTTGGCGGGACCAAAAAACGCTGAATGAATCCCCATCAGCCCCAGCACGGCGATGGAATAGGCCAGGTGATGGGAATAGAAGGCCAGCGCCCCAAGAATCATGATAAGAATCTCGGCCGACTTCGTCGTGATGGCCACCGAACGCTTGCTGAAGCGATCGGCAAAATACCCGCCATACATCGAGAAGAGCAAAAAGGGCAGAATGAAGACTCCGGAAATGATGGAGATCTGCTTATTCCCTTCGGCCTCGCTGACTGCTTCGTAGGTCGCGATGACTGTCAAAAGCTGCTTGTAGCAGGTGTCATTGAACGCCGCCTGGAACTGCGCGGCGATCAGTGCCCAGAATCCCTTTAGACTTTTCGGGGATGATTCACTCTGCAAACGTCTGCCTCCTCGGGCGAGCCCGAAATGTAATCAGCCCCCGATTCTTAGCCGACGGGTGGCAATGGCAACAGGCAATTGGGCGATTTCGCCGCGGAATTCGCCTTCAGGTTGCCGGGTATCTTTCCATACTGTACCCCAAACCCAATGAAGAGAGCCAAACCGTGAATCAATCCACCCAGTCGTTTAAGCACCACCTGCGCTTTCATCCCTATTTCCATTTCTTTGCGTTTCCGCTGCTGATGATCTCTGTCATTGCTTGCATTGTGAATGCCGCTATGGGCGGCGCCCATACGCACTGGGTGCTGGCCCTGCTGGCCATGGCCGTCGGGTTGATAGCTCCTATGATTCGCCTGAACGCACTCACCGTGCAGGATCGCCTCATACGCCTCGAGGTGGCCTTGCGCTATGCCACCCTGGCAGGTGAACCCTTCGACAAGATTGCGTCCCGCCTGTCCAAGCGTCAGATCATCGCCCTCCGCTTCGCCAGCGACGCGGAGCTGGTGGACCTCGCGCGCAAAGCTGCAGCCGAAGGGACCACGCCCAAGGAAATCAAGCGCTCCATCAAGGACTGGCGTGTGGACGACTGGCGGCTGTAGGGTGATACCGTTTCCTACGCCCCCTGGCTCGTGCCACTTCACCATGGTCAATCGGGTAAAAGCTTTAAACCACAATTGCCCCCAACACCCATGCAATATTTGGTGATTATTTGTGGTGCGAATAGGAACTTTGGTCGTCCAGATGCCCTGTGAATCGGAACAACTATGAAAGTCGAACGAGATTTCTGCAACCGTAGTTTGTGGGAGCAGCAGTGGCTTCTAAATAACACATGGTGCGATTACTGCAATGCAGCAGATCTGGGAACGGCCGGTCCAACGGAATACGAATTGAACGGTGTAAACCATTTGGAAGGGTTATATGCAGTTTGCGGAGCGCCAGTTCGTGCAGAGATCGTAAAGGTCCAACCCTACCCCCTTTTATCTGGTGGCACCCGCCATTGTTGGTAGGTCAATTTAAGGACAGGAGAATAAGTATGGGCGAACCCACAACATCGCTTGCGGCCGAGACAAAAGCGCTCCGCGAAGCTTATGACGCACTCAACCGGAACGACATTCCGGGATTCATCCAGATTCTTGCCCCACAAATCGAACGGATCGAGCCAGCCGGGTTCCCGGGAGAGGGAACCTATCGCGGGCTGGACGTTGTGGAGGCACATTTTTCCCTGCACCGTGAAAATTGGGCAGAGGGAAGTTGTGAGCCCGAACGGTTTATTGTCTCCGGCGACCGGATCGTAGTCTTTGTTCACGTGCGAGTGCGGCTTAAGGACGAGGACGACTGGCGCGAGGGGCATATTGCGGATGTCTTCACGTTTCGTGACGGCAAGGCCATTCAGTTTCGCACATTTGTCGACCGCCAGGAGGCCCTTGAATGGGCAGGTGTCGATTCCTCAGACGCACACTGACCCACTCCCCCCAATCCCCCCGCTGTTTCAAAGGGAATTTGCCACGCCTCAATGCGTAGTGAAACATGGCCAAAACTTACAAAATCAACGGTTAGAGATGAAATCCAGCGACATACGAAAAGCCTATATTGAGTTCTTCACCTCCCGCGACCACCGGCAGGTGCCTTCGTCGCCCTTGGTACCACCAGACGACCCGACCTTGTTGTTCACGACGGCCGGTATGGTCCAGTTCAAGCGCCTCTACTCGGGTTCAGTGGAACTCCCCTATCGACGCGCCTGCAGCGTGCAGAAATGCCTGCGCGCCGGGGGCAAGGGCAGCGATCTGGAAAATGTGGGTCGCACTCTGCGCCACCACACGTTTTTCGAAATGCTCGGAAATTTCTCTTTTGGGGATTACTTCAAGCGCGAGGCGCTGAACTGGGCATGGGAATTCAGCACAAAGCATGTGAACTTGGACCCGAACCGCATTTATGCGAGCGTGTATCAGGACGACGACGAAGCCTGGGACATCTGGACAAAGGAAATTGGCGTGCCCGAGGGCCGAATGGTGCGCTTGGGCGTAAAAGACAACTTCTGGGGCCCCGCCGGCGACACCGGGGCCTGCGGGCCGTGCAGCGAACTCTATTACGACCGTGGCGAGGCTTATGGCAGCGGCCTGACTTTCCAACATGCCACCATCAATGACGACGATCCAAATACGCGCTATTTGGAATTCTGGAACTGCGTGTTTCCGCAGTTTGACCAGCAGAAGGACGGCTCGCGGCCACCCCTGAAGAATCGTGGCGTGGATACAGGCATGGGCCTCGAGCGCCTCGCCTGCCTGAAACAGGAGTGCACCTCGCCCTACGAGACGGATTTGATGTTTCCGCTGGTACAGACCATTGCGAGAATCTTGGGCATCGGTGATTACAAGGCCGCCGAGTTGGAGACCCAGCAGAGCATCAATGTCGTCGCGGACCACATCCGTGCCCTGACCTTTGTGCTCAGTGAAGGAGTACTGCCCAGCAACGAAGGGCGCGGCTACGTCATGCGTCGCCTGCTGCGCCGCGCTGCGCGCTATGCCCGGCGCATCGGGCAGGAGCAGCCCTTTATGGCGCGTCTCATAGATCCCGTTATCGAGATCATGGGGGCCACCTATCCCGAAATTCGTGAGACCCCGGACCTGATCAAGCGCGTCATCCAGATGGAGGAAGAAAGCTACGTCCAAACGCTCGGAGCGGGCCTGCAGAAATTGGAGGCGCTGATCGGGCGCGGCAGCCTGGAACATATCACCGGGCAGGATGTCTTCACGCTCAGCTCCACCTACGGGCTCCCCTACGACGACATCGCAGAGATCGCCCGCGAACGTGGCCTCGGCGTGGACGTCGAGGGTTACCACAAGCACGTGGCGCGGCACCGCGAGGAGTCGCGCAAGGGCGCCCGTGGGGCAAAATTCGAAGGAATTTACGAAAAGCTCAAGGAAATCTTCGAAAGTTCTGGCAAGACGGAATTCCTCGGTTACCCGGCGGACATCGACGAGTTTGACGATGACGACGACGAAGCCAGCGCGCTTCTCGACGACCTGTTCACTGACCCCGAAACCCATTCCAAGGTCGTGGACCTTGGCCTGCACAAGCGCGATCAGGAGGACGACGAGGAAGACGACGAGCACGAACACGAGGGCTTCCCCAGTTTCGAGGAGATGGAGGAATACTTCAACGGTCACGAGTACCCGGTGCTCGACGCAGACAAGCTGAAGATCCTCGCCCTGTTTCGCGGCGACGACGCGGTCTCCCGGGTCCACGTCGGCGATGAGGTCGCCGTAGTGCTGGACCGCTCCCCTTTCTACGCCGAGTCCGGCGGCCAGGTCGGAGATTCGGGGCTTCTTGAAACAGACATGGGCCGCATTGCGATCCGAGACACACAGAAAACCGCCGAAGAAGTGTTTGTTCACTACGGCACAGTGGAAGCCGGCGAGTTTCGCGTAGGTGATTTGGTGGACGGAACCATCGAAGCCCATCGCCGGTGGTCCATCATGCGTAACCACACAGCCACACACCTGTTGCAAGGGGCACTGAAACAGGTTGTCGGCAAGCATGTCACACAACAGGGTTCCTATGTAGGTCCGGATTACCTCCGCTTTGACTTCACGAATCCCGAGTCGCTGACCGACGAGCAGATTACGGAAATCGAAATGCTCGTGAATTACCAGATCCGCCAGAACAGCATCGTGGAAAGCGAAGTCATGCCGCTGGAAGAGGCGCGGAAGCTGCCCGGAATTATAGCGCCCTTTGGCGAGAAGTATGGCTCCTCGGTACGCGTGGTGAACGTGCCTGATTGGGACGTGGAGTTCTGCGGCGGCACGCATATGCCGGCGACCGGCGGTATTGGCGAGTTTGTCATCATCAGTGAAAGCGCCATTGCCAGTGGTGTGCGCCGCATCGAGGCGGTGACTGGCGATGCTGCGGTTCTCTTTGGCCAGAAAAACCATCGCACACTCCAGTTGCTCAGCCAACAGCTCAGCGTGCCCATGGAGCGTGTACCCGAGCGCGTCCAGGCATTGCAGGAGGAACTCAAGGCTGCGCGCAAGCAGATCAGCCAGCTACGCGCCAAGTCCACCGCGGGCGAATCCGGGGAGATTCTGGAGAAAGCGACCGAGATAGGCGGCATTAAGCTGGTAACCCATGCTTTTGACGGTCTCGGCGGTCAGGAATTGCGTGAAGCCTTTGATGCGCTCAAATCGCGACAGCCAACGGGCCTTGTGGCAGTACTTGGTTCCGTGGCCGATGGGCGCGTGACGCTGATGGCCGGCTGCAGCCCGGATGCCATCGAGCGCGGTGTAGCTGCATCAGATGTCATCAAGCAGGTCGCCCCCATCGTCGGCGGCTCCGGCGGTGGCAAGAAGGAGATGGCTCAGGCAGGGGGAAAGCACCCCGAAAAATTGGGAGAAGCTCTTGCCAAAGCCCAAATGATTGTGAAGGATTTGCTCAAGGTATAATGCTGAAACTACCAGTTCCTGTTCGTGCGAAAGGTCTCATGCTGATGAAGAAGATGGCGGCGGGCGCGATGGCGCTCACGTTGTGCCTCGTGTTGTCGGGTTGCGGAAGCGGCTCCAGCGGCAAGTACTTTGGCCAGCCCGTTACCCGGGGCGTCAAATCCCCGGACCAGGTGCCGCCCCATGTACGGCCCCTCGCCGAGGGAAAGGAAACACTGGCGGAGACCCTGCAGCGGCCAGAAGCCAAAGCCGACGGTGGCGCCAGTGTGATGACGTCCATCCAGGATTTGCCACCGCGACGTTAATTTCTTATCAGTTAATCTGCTTTGACCATGGGGTGCGAAGTGAACTTCCGTAGACTCTTGGGAATGGGATTGGCAGGTATCATCTTCTCCATGACAGTTGGGCACTCAGTCGCCGATGAGAAACCACTTAGAGTTGCACTGTTTTGCGACCCTGCTTCCACCGACAAGAAGAGCCGCGAGGCCGCTTGGAAGGTTCTGTCCGGCGAAGCCCATTTCAAGGCTGATCGTATCACCACGGAAACCGTCCGTAATGGCGCCCTGAAGGATTATGATGTCCTCGTCATTCCCGGGGGCACCGCCAATGGCGAGGCCCGTGCGCTTGGTCTCGACGGCTGCGCCGAGGTTACACGCTTTGTGAAGGAAGGGCGAGGTGCAGTCGCAATCTGCGCCGGCGGCTATCTGGTCGTCAAAGGTTGGAATCCGGAGACCAAGGCCATCGAACTGGCCAATGCCGTTTGTTGGGACGATGACCACTGGGCCCGGGGCGAGGCATTTATTAATGTGAAGGTGATCGGTGCCGACGACAATGACTCGTCTCGCACCATGTGGTTCGAAAACGGGCCAATCTTCGCCCCGTGGGATAATGCCAGCCTGCCGCCCTACACTCCGCTTGTGCGCTATGTGACGGATATGGCGGCCAAGGACGCGCCGAGGGGCATGATGACAGGCCGAGACGCAGTGATTGCTGCGCCACTTGGCAAAGGGCGTGTGGTGGCCTTCGGCCCCCATCCGGAATTGTCACCGAATCTCAACCACTGGCTGGTAAACTCAGTCAAATGGGCGGCACGGGGTGACAATGGAACCAGCCCCACCGCTGCCACCGTTCTGGAAGGGCAACCAGCCACCTCAAAGTGAGACTCAGCCACTTGCCTGCTGGCGTGTTTCACGAACCCTGTTAAAGATGCCTTCGATGCGCCCCGTAACCTCGGGCACAGTGCCGCGAGCATCGATGGAGTAAAGAACACCCTTCTTCCGGTAATGCTCGATGAGTGGCTCGCTTTGTCGGCGATACGCATCATTGCGCCTGCGAACCACGCCCTCGTTGTCATCCTCGCGCTGGAAAAGTTCGCCCCCACAGCGCGGACAGACCGCAGAATCCAGCAGGGCCTTGTCGTTCAGGTTGGTGATGGAACCACACGCTTTGCAGGTACGGCGGGATGTAATGCGGGAAATGAGCTCCTCCGGTTCAACTTCCAAGGCGATGACAGCATCGAGCTGGAGACCGAGTTCCCGAAAAACCTGCTCCATATTTTCGGCCTGCGGCATTGTCCGGGGGTAACCATCAAACAGGCGCCCCGTCGGCTGGGGCATCAACTCATGAAGTTTTTTTTTACCATTTCGGCGATGAGGGTATCGGGAACCAGCAGACCGTTGTTCATGTAATGGGCTGCTGTTTTGCCAAAATGGGTGTCGAGCGCAATTTCCTGGCGGAGAATATCCCCGGTGGAAATATGGGTAAGCTTCTCAATCTCCACCAGTCGCTTGGCCTGGGTGCCTTTGCCTGCCCCTGGAGGTCCAAACAACACGATGTTAAGCGCCTGATTGCCGGACTTTTCCCTGACGTGCCCTGAGGTCATCTGGACCGGATTATCTCCAGCGCGCTGCCGATGCCCGACGCGCCGCAAATCCTTCATAATGGCGCATGAGCAACTGGCTTTCAATCTGCTTGAGGGTATCCAGCATGACACCGACCACGATGATCAGCCCGGTGCCGCCGATGAACGACGCCGCAACGGGCAACATCTGGAAGGAGACTTCCAAGACCTGAGGGATGATGGCAATCAGTACGAGGAAGATCATGCCCACTGTCGTAATGCGTGTGAGCACGTAATCAATGTACTCGCTGGTAGGCTTTCCGGGGCGCTTGCCTGGGATAAAGGAGCCACTCTTCTTCAAGTTGTTGGCCAGATCATCCGGATTAAAGGCAACAGCTGTGTAAAAGTAGCAGAAGAAGCCCGTCAGGATTGAGAACAGAATAATGTGGGCGTTAAAGCTCTTCAGAAGCAGGAAGATACCCGTTCCCTGAATCCCGAAACGTGTCAGGAATGAGTGGAAGTTATAAGTGGAGTAAAGCGAGAAGAAATCCGCAAGGCGGCTGCTGCCAGACCCGACGCCCGCCGTAAACTGCGTGATAAAGGTCGGAAAGCTGAGAAGGGCCGAGGCAAAAATCACCGGGATAACGCCGGCCGTATTGACCTTGAGGGGCAGGTAATTGGACCCGGCTGACATGACGCGCCTACCCACCACACGTTTGGCGTGCTGCATGGGAATGCGCCGTGTACCCTCCTGAATCAGGATAATGGCCACACAGGAGCCGATAAAACCAACCACGACAACCGGAGCCCAAAGCCAGGAGGCCGTGCCAGAATTCATCGCGTTTAGCAACACGCCGAGATCCGTGGGATAGTGCGCCATGATACCCACAGCAATAATCATCGAGATGCCATTGCCTATACCGCGGTCTGAAATGCGCTCACCAAGCCACATCACAAAGGTGCTACCGGCGCACATTGTAATGGCAGTGGTGACAACAAAGAGGCTCGGACTCACACCCGCGCTGCAAAGCCCCTGGCGAATCAGGTAATAACCGAGACCGATTCCCTGGAACGCACTCAGGAAGATGGTGCCAAGGCGGGTCCAGCGGTTGATCTTGCGCTGGCCCAGGGCTCCCTCCTGCTGGATCTTTTGCAATCGCGGGATAACAACGGTTAGGAGTTGGAGGATAATGGATACGCTGATGTAAGGCATGACGCCCAAAGCAAACACACTCATCTGCTGGAAGGCCTTGCCGCTGAAGAGGTCAATGACCTGAAACAGGGAAGTCGCGGCGCGCTGGTCCTCCATGAACTTTGCCAGGGAGGCGCGATTAATGAATGGCGTGGGCAAGTGGGCGCCGAGGCGATAAATCGCCAGCAGCATCAACGTGTAGAGAACCTTGGTTCGCAGCTCGCCAATCTTAAAAAGATTTTTGAGGGCGCCTACATTTCGAATCACGATTTACACCTTTGCGTCATGAAATCGGGGCCATTTGGCTCCGAAGCTTTTACTGCGCCGCCTTGGCGATTACTTCGACTGTGCCACCCTTTGCCTCGATCTTTGCCTGGGCGGACTTGGAAACCGCGTCAGCCTTGACCGTGAGCTTCTTGGTGAGCTCGCCGTTGCCAAGAATCTTTACCTTGATGCCACGATTGCGAACCTTGCCGATCTTCTTGAGGGCGGCAATGTCCACAACAGAACCGTTGTCAAATTGTTCGAGGGTGTCCAGGTTGACGATCTCAAATTCCTCGCGGAAGATGTTCGTGAAACCGCGCTTGGGCAAGCGCCGCTGAAGGGGCATTTGCCCGCCTTCAAACCCGCCACCGTAACCCTTGCCGCGACCGCTGCGGGCCTGGGAGCCCTTGTGACCATATCCCGATGTCTTGCCGAGACCGCTGGATTCACCGCGACCGCAACGTTTACGCTTCTTCTTCCTGCCGGGATCTTTTCCCAAGTCATTGATACGCATTGTCTGTCAGCCTGTTCCGTTTACTTTACTTCTTCAATGTTGAGCAAATAGCCTACCTGGCGCAGCATGCCGTCAATCTGCGGCGTACGCTCGTGCAGGCGGGTCTGATTGAGGTGGGTGAAACCGAGGGCCTTCAACGTGCTCCGATGTTCCTTGAGCCGGTTGATGCCGCTCTTCACCCAGGTTATTTTGACTTTCTTGGCAGCCATGATTCTTACGCGTTAGCCTCTCCGTCGAGGGTCTTGGTTTCTTCCGCGGCCGCGGGAGCCGGTGCGGCTGCCGCTGCCTTCTTGCCATGGTCATCCTGCAGACGGCCACGAAGCTTTGCGAGCTTCTCATAGCTGTGCAGGGAAGCCAGTCCCTGAAGGGTGGCCTTGACCACGTTGATCTTGTTGCTCGTGCCGAAAGACTTGGTTAGGATGTCCTTGATGCCCGCAGCCTGGATGACGGCGCGAACCGCTGGGCCGGCAATGATACCAGTACCTTCGGAAGCCGGCTTCAGCATTACACGAGCCGAACTGAACTGCCCCATCACGGCGTGGGGAATGGTACGTCCCTTGAGCGCCACGCGCACCAGCTTCTTCTTGCCATCTTCAGTGGCTTTGGAAATGGCTTCCGGAACTTCGTTCGCCTTGCCAAATCCGATACCAACAACACCGTTGCTGTCACCGACAACCACAAGCGCCGCAAAGCTAAAGCGGCGTCCGCCCTTCACGACCTTGGCGGTACGGTTCAACTGAACCATTTCCTCCTTGAGGTTGAGGCTCTTGGGGTCAATCCGCTCCTCAGCCTGCCAGTAGGAGGAAAGGGGCGACTCCTGGACCTCAGCGGCCACACTCGGCTGCTCGGTTTCGGTAGCTGTTGCCGCGGTTCCCGCGGTTTCCTGTGTTTCGCTCATCATCACTGCCTTTTTAATTTCCGTTCCCGGTCATTTCCCTTAAAATTTCAATCCAGCTTCGCGCGCCGCTTCGGCCAATGCCTTAACCACCCCATGGTAAGGGTAACCACCGCGGTCGAACACGACGGCGGTGACGCCGGCCGCGATGGCGCGCTTGGCCACCTCGGCCCCTGCGACCTTGGCGCTGGCAATGTTTGCAAATGTCTTCTTGTCGCCGGCCTTGGCCGCCTTTGTGTTCGTCGTGTAGGACGCCACGGTCTTGCCCGCCGCGTCATCTATCACCTGGACGTAAATATGGCGCAAGCTCTTGTTCACGCAAAGCCGTGGCCGCTCGGCGGTCCCTACGACCTTCTTGCGGATACGCATCCGGCGGCGCTCAATGGTAGCCTTGCTTTTTGCTGTCGTCATTTTTCCTTACCGTTCCTTACTTGGCGGCCTTCTTGCCAACCTTGCGGCGC
Organism: Candidatus Sumerlaeaceae bacterium; assembly: GCA_019695055.1. Classification (GTDB taxonomy): domain Bacteria; phylum Sumerlaeota; class Sumerlaeia; order Sumerlaeales; family Sumerlaeaceae; genus JAIBAT01. Next base: position 23,641 of record JAIBAT010000140.1, read on the forward strand.
ACGTACTCGCCCGCATAACGAATTCCCTTGCCCTTGTACGGCTCCGGCGGACGAAGGCCGCGAATAACCGCCGCAACCTGGCCCACCTGCTGCTTGTCACAGCCACTGATGATTACACTGGTCTGCTTCGGCGTCTCGATCTTAATCCCCTTGGGAGGATCAAAGATCACCGGATGCGAAAATCCCAGCTGCATCGTCAGCTTGTTGCCATCCATCGCCGCACGATAACCGACGCCCTGGATTTCAAGTTCCTTGCTGAAACCATTGGCAACACCGGTCACCATATTGGACAGCATTCGCTGCACAAGGCCATGATACGCCTTCGCCTGCTTGTCGTCGCCATGACGGCTCACAACCAGACCGACGTCCTTCTTCTCCACCGAGACGCGCGTCGGCCACACAAAGGCCAACTCACCTTTGGGTCCCTTGACCTTGATCTCGTTCTTGTCGAGTTTTACGTCAACCCCCTTGGGGATTGAAACGGGTATTTTACCTATTCGGCTCATGTTCGTTTCTTACCAGATATTGCAAAGAATTTCGCCGCCTACATTCTGCATGCGGCAATGTTTGTCTGTTAAAAGCCCACGGCTTGTGGAGATGATCGAGATTCCCATGCCATTGAGTACACGCGGAATGTCCGTCACGCTGCCATAGCGGCGGATACCAGGCTTGGAGACCCGCTCGAGGCCGTGCAGCACGCTTTCGCGATTGGGCCCGTACTTGAGGTAAAGCTTGATCGGGGCCTTCTTCTTCCCCTTGGAGTTCCAGAAGCAGGCCTTGATATAGCCCTCCTCCTTGAGGATCTTGGCGATTTCCCACTTCAGCTTCGAGAAGGGAACCTCCACCTCTTCCTTGCGGGCCGCGTTCGCGTTGCGAATGCGGGTCAGCATGTCTGCAATTGGATCCGTCACCGGCATGATTACTTGTTTTCCTCCAGCATGAACACTTTCCTGTCTCCTCGCATTACCACGAACTCTTCGTGACGCCCGGAATCTGGCCCTTGCTGGCGAGATTGCGGAAGCAAATGCGGCACATGTTAAAATCGCGCATAAACGCACGGCCACGCCCGCACAGCGGACAGCGGTTCTTGCGACGCGACGCAAATTTCGGTTTGATGCTTGCCTTATATTCCTTGGCTATCGTTGACATTGAGCCAGGTTCTCCTTACTTTTCCCGGAACGGGAATCCCATGAGCTTCAGCAGCTCCCGGGCTTCCTCGTCCGTCTTGGCCGACGTGACCGTCGTGATGTTCATACCACGCACGGTCGTAACCTTGTTGAAATCCAGTTCCATGAAAATCAGGTGCTCGCGGACGCCTGTCGAGTGATTGCCACGGCCGTCGAAACTCCGGCTTGGCAGGCCGCGAAAATCGCGGATACGGGGAATGGCGATCTTGATAAGACGCTCCAGAAACTCATACATGCGGGGACCACGCAACGTGACAAAGCAGCCAACCGACATACCCTCGCGCAGCTTGAAGGCACTGATGGATTTGCGGGACTTGGTCACGCGCGCCTTCTGGCCGGTGATCAAGGTCAACTCGTTCTGGGCCAGCTCGATCTGCTTCGAATCCTTGGCAGCCTCGCCAACACCCATGTTGACCACAACCTTGAGAACACGGGGAACCTCGTTGATGTTCTTGTAGCCAAAGCGCTTCATCATGCCAGGCACAGCAACATCACGGTAATGGTTCTTCAGGTTGGGCACATAGTCCTTGAGCGCCGCCTTGTACTCGGGCGACTCCTCGAAATCAGCCACCGCAGCGCCGCCACTGGGCGCCGCATCGGCCACTTTCGGCCCGCCTTTCTTCTTCTCTTCCTTAGCTGCCATGTTACTTCTGTCCTTCCGTATAGGCCGGGCCGATTAGCCCGCCGTTGGATCCCATTGGATTTCTTAAGCTATGGTGCTTCCGCACTTCTTGCAGAACCGGCTCTTCGTCTTGCCGTCATCGCTGACCTTGACCCCGAACCGCGAACCGCTTTTGCACTTTTCACAGTAAACCAAAACATTGGAAATGTGGATTGGGGCTTCCTTCTCCACAATGCCGGCCGGCCGGTTCTGCCCGCGAGCCTTCTGGTGGCGCTTTACCACGTTCACACTCTCAACCACCACGCGATCCTTTTCCGGAATCACATAGAGCACGCGGGACACCTTGCCCTTAAACTTGCCGGTGATGACCTCAACGCGGTCGTTCTTGCGAATTCTCAGTGACATGATGCTTAGATAACCTCCGGCGCCAGCGAAACGATTTTCATGAAGTTCTTCTTGCGCAACTCGCGGCCCACGGCCCCGAAGATACGCGTCCCCACGGGCTCACCCTGGGCATTGATGATGACCGCCGCATTGCCGTCAAACTTGACGAACGAGCCGTCCTCACGTCCCAGTTCCTTGGTCGTGCGGACAATCACAGCTTTCACCACCGCGCCCTTCTTGACCGTCGCATCGGGCGTAGCCTCGCGCACGCTGGCCATGATCACATCGCCAATGCGGGCATAGCGCCGACGGGTACCGCCAAGCACCTTGAAGCACCGGATCTTCTTCGCCCCGGTGTTATCCGCCACATCGAGTATTGTATATTCCTGAATCATCGCTCTCTATATCCTGTTTGGGCGCGCCACTGCGGGCGGACCCTCTTCCTCATAAACTTGTTACTTGGCCCGCTCCACAACTTCCACAACGCGCCAGCGCTTCAACTTGCTCAACGGCCGGGTCTCCACGATGCGCACGGTATCGCCCTCATGCGCGTCGTTGGTTTCGTCATGGGCGTACATCTTGGAAGTCCGCTTGATGATCTTGTGATACAGCGGGTGTTTGACCAAGCGCTCTACGGCCACGACAATCGTTTTGTTCATTTTCTCACTGACGACGCGACCCGTGCGAACCTTGCGGGCGGAATCGGCCTCAGATGCTTGTGTTTTCTTGGTTTCTGCCATGTTCCTTCAGTGCCTTCCTGGATGCCTTACGCCGCGCTTTTCGGGGCGCGCTTCTTGTCGCCAATCGCCTGCTTGATACGGGCCAGATCGCGCCGTTCTGCGCGCAACGTAGCCGTGTTCGTCAGGTCCTTTGTCGTATTCTTCACGCGCAACTCATACAAGCCGCGCAGTGTCTTCTCCTCGCGCTCCACCAGCTCCTCGAGGGTCAGACCTTTGAGTTCGTTAGCCTTAAGCGCCACTGACGGACTCCTCTCTCTTTACAAACTTGGTCTTAATCGCAAGCTTGTGAGCCGCAAGGCTCATGGCTTCCTTGGCAACCAGGGGGGTCACGCCTTCAAGCTCAAACATGATGCGACCCGGCTTGACCACAGCCACCCAATACTCCGGGTTACCCTTGCCCTTACCCATGCGGGTTTCCGCGGGCTTGATGGTGATCGGCTTGTCGGGGAAGATGTTGATCCACAGTTTCCCGCCGCGCTTCACGTGACGCGTAATGGCGACACGAGCCGCCTCGATCTGGCGGCTGGTGATCCATCCCGCTTCCTGGGCCTGGAGTCCAAAGCTGCCAAAGTGCAGATCGCTGCCCCGGTAGGCCTTGCCCCGCCGGCGCCCCTTCTGCTGTTTGCGATGTTTGATTCTCTTTGGTACTAGCATTTAATCGTATCCTGTCTGACCTGAACCGCCTTTTAAACCTTACCGCTTTACTCGCATCACCAGAACCGCCATCAGCCCGAAATCCACCGAGCCGGTCCGTGCGTGATACTCAACCTGTTCCACTTCAATTCCCGCCAATGACTCCCCGGGATTCTGTTCCAAGTACTCGTTAATCTTTTCCTCCAGGGACATCTCGTCACCGGCGGTCAAAATCCGAACCTTGGCCCGTTCATCCTTATCAAAAAGCATTGGGGTTTCCTCCCCTGCCGTTAGTTACCCTCGCGTCAGGCTGTCGCCGTGGCCGCCGGCGCCTTGGGCGCCTTGGGCTCGTCGAAAACTTCACCGAGGAACAACCAAACCTTGATGCCGATCATGCCATACTTCGTCTTGGCTTCGGCAAAACCATAATCAATGTCCGCGCGAATCGTGTGCAGTGGCACACGCCCTTCGCGGTACCATTCGGCGCGCGCCATTTCGGCTCCCGCCAGGCGCCCTGAGCAGCGGATCTTGATCCCCTGGGCACCGGCCTTGATGGTACCAAGCACCGTCTTCTTCATCGCGCGGCGGAATCCAATGCGGCGCATCAACTGACTCGCCACGTTCTCTGCCACAAGCTGGGCCGTCAGGTCCGGCTTCTTGATTTCCTCGATGTTTACGATGACCTGCTTGCCAGTCTTTGTCTCGAAACTCTTGCGGAGCCCCTCGATTTCAGATCCCTTGCGACCGATGATGATGCCCGGACGCGCCGTGTGGATGGTGATCTTCACGCGATTCGTGGCGCGCTCGATATCAACCCGGGCAATTCCCGCGTGGTAGAACTTCTTCTTGATATCCTTGCGGACGGCCAGGTCCTCGTGAAGCAGGTCGCAGTACGCCTTGCCCTTCTCGTACCAGCGGCTCTCCCACTGCTTGATCACGCCGAGGCGGAATGAAATCGGATGTACTTTTTGTCCCATGGTTTCTCCGGGTTTCCTTACACGTAGTTAAGCCGAATGGTGATGTGGCACATACGCTTGCGCACGCGGACACCGCGGCCCATCGGCGCGGGACGCAGTCGCTTGTGCATGCCAGCCACGTCGGCGAAGGCGTCGGTAATGACCAGCGTGTCAATATCCTCGGCTTTGCCAACTTCGGCATTGGCCCGGGCGCTCTTCACGAGGTTCAAAACCTCGGGGCATGCGCTCGGCTTGTGGGTGAACTGAAGGATGGCTAGGGCCTGCTTCACGGTCTTGCCGCGGATCAGATCCAGCACCAGCCTGGCCTTGCGGGCAGGCATGGGCGCATAGCGCCGGCGTGCCTCGCTGACGGCCTCATATTTTTTGACTGTTTTTGGCTTCGACATTTCTATGCTCCGTTACTTGGCACCGGTGGCCTTGGCCGTTTTGCCGCCATGAGCCCGAAACGTGCGGCTCGGCGCAAACTCGCCCAACTTGTGACCAACCATGTTTTCATTCACGAACACCGGCAGGAACTGCTTGCCGTTGTGGATCGCGATGGTGAGCCCCACCATGTCAGGTGTGACCGTCGACGTCCGGCTCCAGGTCTTGATGACCTTCTTGTCGCCGGACTTCTGGGCCTTCTCGACCTTTGCCGCGAGGCTATCCTCTATGTACGCACCTTTGGTTATACTGCGTGGCATTATTTCTGACCTCTACGCTTGACGATAAACTTACTGCTGGATTTCCGCGGCTTGCGGGTCTTGTAACCCTTCGTCAGCCAGCCCCAGGGAGAGGTTGGATGGCGGCCACCCGACGTCTTTCCTTCACCACCACCGTGGGGGTGATCCACCGGGTTCATGGCAACACCGCGCACTTCCGGGCGCTTGCCCATCCAGCGACTGCGGCCTGCCTTGCCGATGGAGATATTCTCGTGCTCCAGATTGCCCACCTGGCCAATCGTAGCCCGGCACTCGCGACTCACGCGGCGAACTTCGCCCGACGGCAACCGCAGCGTAACCAGATCGCCTTCTTTGGCCAGCAGCTGCACCGAAGCACCCGCGCTACGGGCCATCTGCGCGCCCTTTTTGGGCTTCAACTCAATGGCGTGAATCATGGTACCAACCGGGATGGACTTCAGGGGCAGTGCATTGCCAACCTGGATTTCAGCGGCATCGCCGCTCTCCACCGTAGCACCCACAGTCAGACCCACCGGCGCAATGATGTACCGCTTCTCGCCATCGCTGTACTGCAACAGCGCAATGCGCGCCGAGCGGAAAGGATCATACTCAATCGAGATGACCTTTGCCTTCACGGTGTCCTTGTCGCGCTTGAAGTCGATAATGCGGTACTTCTTCTTGTGTCCGCCGCCAATCCACCGGCTCGTGATGCGGCCAAGGTTGTTGCGGCCACCCGTGCGCTTGATCGTGACAAGCAGCGACTTCTCCGGCGTCGTCTTCGTGATCTCGTCAAACGAAGACACCGTCATCGTACGGCGGCCCGGGGTTGTCGGTTTGTATGTTTTCACTGCCATTTTCGTAAGGCTCCTGAATCTCTCCGCGGCTTAAATCAGTTCGAGCTTCTGACCCTTTTCGAGGGTCACGAAAGCTTTCTTGTAGTCTGAACGGTGGCCCTGATAGCGGCCCTGGCGCTTCAACTTGCCCTTGACCACCACCGTGTTGATCGTCGCCACCTTCACATTGTAGGCGGCTTCGATGGCCTTCTTGATTTCAATCTTGTTGGCGTCGATATTGACCTTCAGCACATACTGCGGGTTCTTCTTGCTCTCCGACAGGATGTTCGCGCGTTCGGTGATGATCGGCCGGTCTAGTATCTGATAGGGACTCTTCATCCGAGCACCTCCTCAAGCTTCTTGATCGTCGCCGTGGTCGCAAGAACATGGTCGCTGGTCAGCAGGACATGGATGTTAATCCCGCTCACCGGCAGAATCACGACATTGTCAAGATTCCGGGCTGACAACAGCACAGTTTCTTCCTGGCCACCCGTCAGCAACAGAACCTGTCGCGAATCGGCAATACCCAGGGACTTCAGGACCGAAACAAAGTCCTTCGTCTTTGGGCTGCTCAGCTTGAAATCATCCACAAGGATGATCTTGTTCTGGCTGCGCAGGTCCGACAGCGCCGAGTAAAGCGCAAGGCTCTTGACCTTCTTGTTGATCTTCTGGCGATAGTCACGCGGCTGCGGGCCAAATATGATGGCACCGCCGCGCCACTGGGGAGCACGAATCGAACCCTGACGGGCGCGACCAGTTCCCTTCTGCTTGAAGGGCTTCTTTCCGCCACCACTCACATAGGCGCGAGTCTTGGTGGAATGCGTTCCCTGGCGTTGGTTGGCCTGATAGGCCAGCAGAGTCTGACGAACAGCATTCAGGTTCGGCTCCACGCCAAACACTGCATCCGCCACATCTGCCTTGCCCACTTCGGCGCCTGTTGTATTTCTTACGGTTAACGTAGCCATGATGATATCTTACTTTCCACCCTTCTTCGAAGCCTTCAACGGGTTGACGGCCTTCGAGGCGAGTGCTGCCATACGCTCCGCACGCGTGTTCTTCAGGTAAACCTGCCGCGCTGCCTTCTTGACGCGGATCGTCGGGCGAATCATCACATAGCCATTGTTGTGGCCTGGCACGCTGCCCTGGACAATGATCAGGTTCTGTTCCTTGTCGGTACGAACCACAACCAGGTTTACCGCCGTCGAGCGCGCATCGCCCATGTGACCGGCACCATGCTTGTTCTTCCAGGTACGCGAAGGATAACTCGAGGCACCCTGCGAGCCGGCGCGACGGTGATACATCGAGCCGTGGGTTTCCGGACCGCGTTTCACGTGCCAGCGCTTGAGGGGCGACGCGAAACCGCGACCCTTCGAAACGCCGACCACGTCCACATGGTCGCCAGCCTTGAACAAGTCCACATCCACCGTCTGCCCGATTTCCGGGGCGGTTGGCTCGGCGCCGTTGTCGTCGAGCCGAAACTCGCGAACATAGCGCGCCGGAGCCGCATTGGCCTTCTTGTAATGGCCAAGCAGCGCCTTGGTCGTGTTCTTTTCCTTCTTCTGGCCAAAGCCAATCTGCACGGCATCATAGCCGTCGTTTTCCTTTGTCTTCTTCTGAAGGACAAAGCACGGCCCAGCCTGTATGTACGTCACAGGGATGAGCCTTCCGTCGCCATCAAAAATCTGCGACATTCCCAATTTTTTTCCTAATAAGCCCAGGGACATCTCGTTTCTCTCTCCAAGTCAGTGGAGCATCCTACAGCGGCCAGCGGGGCGGTTACCCGTCCATGGCGCGCCTTTGCATTCCATCCGCCGTTTTTACGTCAGTTTGATTTCCACATGCACACCGGCCGGCAGATCAAGCTCGGTAAGCGCGTCCAATGTCTTTTGCGTCGGGTCCACGATATCCACAAGCCGCTTGTGGCGCCGCATCTCGAACTGCTCACGGCTCTTCTTGTCTACGTGCGGCGAGCGAAGCACAGTGTACTTCGATATATGCGTCGGCAGCGGAATCGGGCCAGCCACCTTGGCACCCGTCCGCTTTGCCGTATCCACAATCTCCTGCACGCTTGTGTCGAGCAGGCGACTGTCGAACGCATTCAAATTAATTCTGATTCTCTGTCCAGCCATTGAATCTCACTTTACGCTTTTAAGGCCCCTGGACCGCCGATCTTCCGGCGGGCCAGGGGCCCTTGATTACTTTGCTTGTTCGATAATATCGCCGACGACGCCGGCGCCCACCGTACGCCCACCCTCACGGATGGCGAACCGAAGTTCCTTCTCCATGGCGATCGGCATGATCAGTTCAACTTCAACCGCCACGTTGTCGCCCGGCATAACCATTTCCACGCCTTCGGGCAGCGTAACAACACCCGTCACGTCCGTCGTGCGGAAATAGAACTGGGGGCGGTAGCCCTTGAAGAACGGCGTGTGACGCCCGCCTTCATCCTTGGTAAGAATGTAGACGCTGGCCTTGAACTTCTTGTGAGGCTTGATGGAACCGGGAATGGCGATAACCTGGCCACGCTCGATGTCCTCGCGCTCAACACCGCGAAGCAGCAGACCGACGTTGTCGCCAGCCTGGCCCTGATCGAGCAGCTTGCGGAACATTTCAACGCCCGTAACCACCGACTTCTTGTTTTCCTCGTGGAGACCGATGATCTCAACGTTGTCGCCAACCTTGATGATACCGCGCTCCACACGGCCAGTGGCCACCGTGCCACGACCCGAGATCGAGAACACATCCTCGACCGGCATCAGGAACGGCTTGTCGATGTCGCGCTTCGGTTCAGGAATGAACGTATCCAGGGCTTCCATCAGCTTCGCAATGGAAGGCTTCCCGTACTCGCCCGTCTCGCCGTTCAGCGCCTGAAGGGCCGAACCGCGGATAATCGGGGTCGTGTCGCCGGGGAACTCATACTTGCTGAGCAGCTCGCGAACCTCAAGCTCAACCAGCTCGAGCAATTCAGGATCGTCAACCTGGTCGCACTTGTTCAGGTAAACAACGATGTGAGGCACGCCGACCTGGCGGGCAAGCAGGATGTGCTCGCGCGTCTGGGGCATCGGGCCGTCCGTGGCCGCCACAACCAGGATGGCGCCGTCCATCTGGGCCGCGCCGGTGATCATGTTCTTGATGTAGTCGGCGTGTCCGGGGCAGTCCACGTGAGCGTAGTGACGCTTCTCGGACTCGTACTCCACGTGCGCCGTTGCAATCGTGATACCGCGCGCCTTTTCCTCGGGAGCCTTGTCAATCTGGTCAAAGGGAATGAACTGCCCCTTGCCGGCTTCCGCCTGCGTCTTGGTGATGGCTGCCGTCAGGGTCGTCTTGCCGTGATCGATGTGCCCGATCGTGCCGACGTTAACGTGCGGTTTAGTTCTCTCGAACTTTTCCTTGGCCATGGCCTCTTCTCATCCTCCGTTTTTTAACAACTGCTTGATTTCGAAACGCAATTTCCTGGCATGTCGGCACAGCTTGAATGCCCGTGCAGCACACCGAAACTTTGATTTCTACTCGCCGGAAGACTGCCGTGGGGGCGCGAGACGCACAGGCAGACACAATCGCGCGTTACCGCGCCGATTCACTGCCCGAAATTTGTCATTCGCACGACTTGGCTGAACCAAACCTCTGTCTCAGCCAACCTTCGCCACGGAAGGTTTCGGAAGTAGCCCTCGTCTTCCACCCCGCAGATGGGGGTCTCAGATTACTTGATCGGTACAACGGGCGGTGAGGGATCCACCTGTTGCCCCGCCGCGACCTTTCGGCCTTGGCGAGTCTTGATGAGCCTTAAGTCTTGCTGTTTGAGCCATCCAGCGAACCTGTCGCCGGCTGGGCACAAATTTAAGCACACTTTTAGCCCGCACTCAATACGCGCAGCGGCTGGGGCTATTCAACCTGCTAACTAAAAAATCGCAAAATTCCACCTACCGGAACTCGAGCGTAATAACTTTCGCGGGTACCGCAGCATAATCACCGCCATAGCTGCGAAACTGCAATTCAACCAGCAACTCATACCTGCCCCGCGCCGTGATGCAGTAATAGTCATCCAAATCGAGGGATTCCTCCCAATGGCCCGCAAAGTATCGCGATTGCTGTAAGTCCCCAGTCAGTACCCCTCGGGCGAAATCGGCCTCGCTCGGCCCACCATCCATCGGAATTTGCCCTAAGAAAAATTCTCGGCCCCTCTTTTCAGACCAGTTTTCCGGTAGCAGCACAACGTTATCCCTGCCGCCGAAGAAACTATTGTTAAATGGCGTCCCCAAAGTCTGCAAATTATACCGACGTTGCGCTTCAAACCGCCTTAAGGAAAAAGTAGAGCCTAGGTCGAGGCCGCGAATTGTTAACCGAAAGTGCTCACCGGGGACAGAATGAACCATGAGCAACGGGACCGAACAACCATAGTCAACAATCGCCCGCAATCTAACGGAATCACCAAGCTTGAAGACTGGGGAAGTTGTTTCCGCATGAACCTTTATGCATGAGTCCATCTGGACGTTGTTCGGCCGAGACCCACCACCCGGGACCTCCGCCGACAGGGGTCGCAATCCGAACATAAGGACAGTTGCAAGCGACATTGAAAGAATATGTCGATTCATGGAGGGACGCTTCCGTACCCGACCTGATACATATGGTGCTTTACGAGACTTCGCATGACTCCATTTCCCAAAAGAGACCGGAATCAAGAGCGATTATCCGGCGTAGAGTGTCGGACCTCTTTAATAGGCGCACCTGCCGCAGCGTGAGCACAACTACCGTACCCCCAAACACGTCCCCCGAAGCCACACCGACTTTACTACTGCCCCTGGATCCTGATAATATCCCCCATCGAGTTCGTCCCATTCGTCGGATCATAAAGCTCCGCCATCCCAAAGTTGCTCCCCGCGTTGATATGCCGCAGGTCCGGCCCCGCGCTCGTCGTCTTCCACCGCGCGTTCCCGAAGTTCTTCTGCCACAGCGGCGTCATCAGCGGATCGTTCGGCACATCGTTCCAATAGGCAGTCGAGTAGTCGTAGGTGTGCTGGTTGGAAGTCGGGTAGTCAATATAGTGCGTCTGCCCCGGAATTGTCGGCTCGGTAATAGTCCGATCCTGAAAGACATCCACAAGAAGCGAGGTCTGGTACGCCACCGGCGTCGTGAGGCGCTTCAGGGCATTCACCCATCCACCATAGGTGAAGCCGGGTTCGCCGTCATATGGGGGCTTCTGGTTGTCCACGGTGTAGGATTCAATGGAGGTGGCGAGGGTACGCAGGTCGGCCTTCACCCGGGCCACCTTGGCCCGCGTTTGCGACTCCAGGAAGTTGGGCACAGCAAGGGCGGCGAGGATCGCAATAATCGCAACGACCACGAGGAGCTCGATGAGTGTGAAGGCGCTGGGAGCGCGATGCGCTCTCTTGAGTTTTACTTTCATTTAAGTTTCACATATCCTTATTTATCAGTAGTTTGTATTCTTGTTCAAGGGCGGTTTGAGTGTGGGGGTGGCGGCGGCTATTTAAAGACTTGGGACCACTGGTTGACGACGGCGGCGACGGGGAAGAGCTGGACCGCCTCCATCAACTTCTGGCGAAATTCCGGGCTGGCCGGGAGCAGCGAATTGCGCTGGAGGGAGTCGGCAATGCCGTTGCGGAACTGGGCTTGGCTGACCTGCCCCTTTAGGTATTTGCCGGCCAGTTCGTGCATGTCGGCGGCAAGCTCCGGGCTGCGGCGGGCGATGACGTGGGCCTCGATGCCGGTGGGCGTGGCGCGGTACCAGGCCCCGTAGTAAACCGACAGCGGTTCGCCGGGTTTGGTGGGCATGAGAAAGCCGAAGGCCTTGTCGCCACCGAAGGGGTTGTTGGGGGTCGGCGGGTCGGTGATTTTGACCTCGGAACTGACTCCCTGGCCATCGGGGCGGATCTGGCGCTGCCACAGTGTGCCGTCCGGCTTGGCCCCGGCGATGTACTTGCCAAAGTCGACGGTGGAATCCTTGCAGAGGACCTCAATGGACTGGTCGAAGGGTATGAAGAACATTGAATCCTGCCCGAGGACAAGTTCGTGCGGCGTGGGCACGGTCGCGGCGCCCCCTGGGGGGGTAACCGCGCTGGACGGGTAAATGCCGGCCGCAATCGATGAATCGCCATGGTGCAGGGCCACATAAGTGCTGCCTGCAACGGCCGCAATGGCCACGGCGGCAATAGTGAGTTTGGATTTTGCCATAAGGACTGCTCCTTCGCTTAGTATGGATTTGAAGGCAGCAGCAGGAAAGGAAGCTGTGGCGAGGGCCTGGCCAGCCGGCGCAATTACGCCTTGCGCAACCGGATCGGCCCACGCGGCCGCCGTGGTGGCCAGCGCAGACTTCTGGGCAGCCGTGAGGGTCGCGGCAACTCCGATCATGGCGCATGTGCGGGCCTTCGTCCCGGCGCGATAGCGCGGAAACTCTGGGGGTGCACTCTCGCGGGACAAGGCCGTCTGTCGCAGCGTCAACAGCGCACGGTCCAGTTGCCTACCCACACTCGACGGATGAACCCCCAGCCTCCGGGCGATTTCGCTCTTCGAAAGCCCCTCGAAGTAGTGCAGCAGCAGCACCTCCCGCTGCTCCTCCGCAAGTTGCTCCAGGTCCTGGTGAATCCCCGCTTCAGCTTCCCGCGTCGCCATTTGCTCCGCGCTCCCCTGCCGCGTGGTATCCGGATGCTCGTTCAAAGTCTCCTCCTCCATGGGCACCAACTGAATCAGCCGCGAAGCCCGAACGCCCCGCCGCAACCAGTCCATGGCCAGGTTCCGCGCCATCCGGCAGACCCACAGCCCAAACAGTTCCCGGGCCCGCAGCACCCCGACGTTCAGATACGCCCGCAGGAACACCTCCTGCGCCAGGTCCTCCGCCATCTCCCGCTGCCGCAGTCGCGCATATGCCACCGCATACACGCTCCCAAAGTAGCGCTCCACCAGCCGGTCAAACGCCACCGTCTGGCCGCCCGCGGCGGCTTTCACCAATTCCGCGTCCGGAGGAAATTGCGGGGTCTGCGTTTCCATCGTTTGTCCTGTTAATCTACCATCCATGCGATGCCTTCATAAAGGAAGGACGCCATCCCGCACCCACTTTTGCGCACAAAAGATTGTTTTTTTTGCTCTCCCCCGGCCCCACACGCTCCCGTCGATTGTTGCGGCCGCCCCCGAAATCCTGTTAATCCTGCAATCCTGTCCAAATCTTTGACTTCCGCCTCCCAATTCAGAATTCAGAATTGCCTCCCCGCCAAACGGCCCTTGATTCCCCACCTCACCACCCACATACCGTTCCAAAATCCAAAAGGCCCAACTCCAATTCCCGACAACATCCCCACCGACTTGAACTCCACACAAATGAGTGAATACCCCGCAGCCGCCGACTGGGCCGCAACCCGCGGAGACAAATGGAGCGCACGCTGCGCCGAAATGGAGGCCACGCTTGCGCCCGTAGATGAACCCCTCATCCGCGCGCTTAACCTCACCGCACCCCTCCGCATTGCAGAAGTCGGATGCGGCGGCGGCGGAACCACCCTCGAGATCCATCGCCAGGCCCCCGCCGGAAGCGTCGTTCACGGGTTCGACCTCTCACCCGCCCTGATCGAACTGGCCCAAACCCGCGCCGCATCCCACCCAAACACCATCGCCTTCAACGTCGCTGACATGGCGACCACGCCCACCCCCGTCCCACCCTACGATCGCCTCGTCTCCCGATTCGGCATCATGTTTTTCGAAGACCCACCCGCCGCTTTTGCCAACCTCCTCCACTGGCTTGCCCCCGGCGGCCAATTCGCCTTCGCCGCATGGGGCCCTCTTGCGGAGAACCCGTGGATGACCACCGTACGCCAGGTCGTCGCCAATTACATCGAACTCCCGCCCCCAAACCCCGACGCTCCCGGCCCTTTCCGATACGCAAACCCCGACAAATTCCTCAGTGTTCTCCGTAGCGCCGGTTTTGCAAATCTCCAAGTGGCCGGCTGGCAAGGCATGTTAACCTTCGGCGGCGGACTCCCCCCTGCCCAAGCCGCCGATTTCGCCATCGCGTCCTTCTCCTCCTTCGGCGAGATCCTCGAACGCGCCGGCACCCAAACCCTCAACGCCGCCCGCCACACCCTGACGGAAAAGCTATCCGACCATCAACACAACGGCGCCGTCCGCATGAACGCCTCCATCCACATTTTTACTGGAATACGCCCCTGATTTCAGGCACATCGCTCAAACCTTGTTCATCCTGCAATCCCGTCCCAATCTTTTACTTCCACCTCCCAATTCAGAATTGCCCTCCCCCGCAACCCGAAGGGTTGCCAGATAGTAGCCGGAGGTCGAAGACCTCCGGTAGAGGTCAACACCCCATTGCACCCCGGAGGGGTGCCAGAAAACCAATCGCGCTGAGCCCCTCCTGAGAACGCCGACGCCCTCGTTGGCGCGGACAACCCTACCCACCAAAGCCCACTGCCATACCACCCCAAATCCCGTTCACCCTGCAATCCCGTCCAAATCTTTTACTTCCACCTCCCGATTCAAATTGAGAATTCAGAATTCAGAATTAATCGGCCCTGAAAGGGCGTCCACCGACACATGTTGGCGTACAAATGAATCAATTGCATTGCATTCGGACACCTGCTGGGATTTCACACCTAAAAGAACAATAGGAGCCGCCCCATGGACA
>JAIBAT010000121.1 GCA_019695055.1 Candidatus Sumerlaeaceae bacterium
AACGCTACTACGGCGGATGCGCCAACGTGGACGTCGTTGAGACCCTCGCCATCGAACGCGTCAAGAAGCTCTTCGGTGCCGAACACGCCAATGTCCAACCCCATTCCGGCGCCCAGGCCAACATGGCCGTCATGTTCTCCCAGCTCAAGCCGGGCGACACGATCCTCGGCATGGACCTCGCCCACGGCGGGCACCTCACCCACGGCATGAAGCTCAACTTCTCCGGCATGTTTTACAATGTCGTGGCCTACGGCGTCAGTCGTGACACGGAAACCATTGACTATGATCAGCTCGCCGCGAAGGCCCGCGAGCACAAGCCCAAGCTCATCATCGCCGGGGCCAGTGCCTATCCGAGGCAGATTGATTTTGCCAAATTCGCGGAGATCGCCGCCGAGGTGGGCGCGCTCCTCATGACCGACGTGGCCCACTACTCCGGCTTGATTGCCGGTGGCGTTTACGGCTCACCCGTTCCCTACGCGGACTTTGTCACCTCCACCACCCACAAGACCCTCCGGGGCCCCCGCGCCGGCGTAATACTTTGCCGCGAGAAGTACGCGAAGGAAATTGATAAGACGGTCTTCCCCGGCATCCAGGGGGGACCACTCATGCATGTGATCGCCGCCAAGGCCGTTTGCTTCGGCGAAGCGCTCCAACCGGCTTTCAAGCGTTACGCCGCCAACGTCGTAGCCAACGCCAAGGTGCTGGGGGAGAAGCTCGTCACCGGCGGCCTGCGCCTCGTCAGCGGTGGAACCGATTCTCATGTGCTCCTGGTGGACGTCTCGCCTCTGGGCCTCACTGGCAAGCAGGCCGAGGCCGCCCTTGAGGAATCGGGAATCACCTGTAACAAGAACATGATTCCCTTCGACGCCCGCAAACCCGCCGAAACTAGCGGCATCCGACTCGGCTCACCCGCCCTCACAACCCGCGGTATGGGCCAGGACGAAATGATCCAGATAGCAGCATGGATTGTCCGCGTCCTGAAAAGCCCCACCGACGAAACCGTCAAAGCCCAGGTTCGTCGCGAGGTGTCGGAACTGACCGCAGGGTATCCGTTGCACCAGAAGTAGCGGGCGGGGTGCGGCGACCAGTATTTCGGAGAAAGATCATTACGGGTTTGGAATAGAATAACGTCCGTTCGATTCCACTAACAATAGGTATCATGGAACGTGTTGCAGCCGGTTTTGAGCGGATCGTCTCGGATCCCGCAAAGATGAATGGCCAGCCGTGCATACGCGGCACGCGGCTTACGGTTCGCCGCGTGCTTCAGATTGTGGGGGATTACAAAGACCGGGCCGAGATTACGCGCGAATTCCCGGAACTACACGACGAGGACATTCGCGAGGCGCTTGCCTTCGCGGCCTCGCGGCTTGAAGACAGGGTTGTCGAACTCCAGACCGCCAAATGAAGCTACTTCTCGATGAAGGGCTTCCGCGCGGGGCGATTGCAGGGCTTGTTTCCAACGGAATAGACGCCGTTCATGTAGCCGATACACTCGGGGCGGGAACTTCCGACGAGGCGATTCTTGCGGCAGCGAGCAAGGAGGGGGCTGTGATAGTGACCCTCGACGGCGATTTTCATGCTCTTCTGGCCATGGCTGGATCGAGTTCCCCCTCGGTCATTCGCATTCGTATTGAAGGTTTGAAGGCTCCTGCGCTGACCACGCTACTTATGCCACTCGTGCGCCAATACTCAGGGGAGCTTTTATCTGGAGTTGCAATGACTGTCGATGAACAGGTGGTCCGATTTCAGATGCTGCCCCTTCGTGCCGACCGCTGATGCGAGAAGGCCAGTTGGGAACTGGATTTAGGAATCTTTGCGCCTCCCTATTTTACCTCTGGAAGAGTTTGCGCCATGATAAATGAACATGACATAGTAGTACTGACCCAGGATCTGCCTGCTGACCAACTTACAGTGGGGGATGTCGGCACGGTGGTGCAGGTGTACCAAGGCGGCGCAGGCTATGAGGTGGAGTTTATGACCCTGGCTGGCCGGACGGTGGCAGTGGCAACGGTAAGGGCGAACCAGGTGCGTGCGATTAACCCGCGTGACCTTGTCCATGTGCGTGAAATGCAGACTGCTTAATCGCTATCGCAATTTATGAAGATTTGCGTCTCTTGTGGCGCAGATCTATAAGCTAAACCGAACTCCTGCTCAAGGTTCAGGTTTGATGCGAAGTCTCAGAAACGACAGTGGGTTCGCCCTCGCACCAGAAGTAGAAAGGGAGTACAGGATCCACAAAATCGAAGATCTTCAGATTTGCATTGCCATGTCCCAATGTCGTGGCATTGACCTGTATCGACTAACTACTTGAATGGGATGGCGGTTATGGCTCGATCTACAGAAACCAAGATTTATCGGCGCGAAAAGGTGGATGTTGTTTGGGATGAATGCAGGGGGATTCTCGTCAAGGCCAATCCGGAAGAGAGAATTCGGCAGGATGTTGTTCGTCTATTGGTTAAGAAACTTAAGGTTCCCATTGACCACATTTCAACAGAAGAGCCAGCCGGCAATGGCACCAAGGGAAGGTCATTTGGTGGACGAATAGACATCGTGGTTTGGGATCGGCCAAGAATCGAAGAGGAAGATCGCGTTCCGATACTGGGCGTTGAAGTTAAGTGTGAAGCGACTTTCAAGTCGGGTTCAGCCTGGGAACAACTTAGTTCGTATCAACAGTATCTTCCTTTTCGATACGGGGCCGTCGCGTACTCTGCCAAATGGGGAGATGTTGAATTTCGGGACTATAACAAAGCCCATGGAGATGTGCCTGGGGATTCTGTTGGTTCACAATTGCGAAAACTTATAAAGAGGAGGAAGTTTACAACTCCAAGCGGAATTTCCATTTTTGATGCGGTCGTCGAGTCGGCATTGTACAGGCGGGTGGAAAGTGCAAAAACCGTAGAAGAGAAGAAGAAAATAATTTCAAGTGGTCGGAAAGCGGAGCTTGATACCCTTAAGATATTATACGGAGACAATACCTTAAGGTCGCGCCCTGACCTGTTTCTCCCAATCGCTGTCACTGCTTGGTGTTTGTATGAATTGCCATTGCCAGTACGAAAGTCCTCTAAAACATTTGGATTTCAAGTGTTAGAAGACAAGGGAATTGACTGGTTTTCTAACAGTAACGCGGGCGGCGGTTCTTGGCCAGGCTATTACCGCTCATTTTTAGTAAAAGATCCGGATGGAAGTGCGCAAGTTTACCGGTTTTCCGTTTGTGGATGCGACGACATAAATGCGGATAAATACTTTGGCAATCGCGTTGGCTACACTATGCTTATTGTTGCCATTGATGACTTGGATTTGGGGCGTCACAACTCGTTACAGCTTCGATTGGACACCTTTTTAGAGGAATCCATGGGGGGCTGGAAGCTTACTCATGATGGCACAATGACGGCTGGGGCAACAGGGGCCGTTAAGAGAGATATTGTGTTGTCGAAAGTCAAACAACTGCGGCCAGACCGTCTGTGCGACAGCAAGGTTCAACTCGGCAGCCCGTTTCGGACTAATGCGGCTGCCGTTGACATGATGTTCCGGCTGATGTGCTATGCGTACATAAGAGATAAGGTCCGTTCAGACAAACGAAAGGCATAACGAACCGCTGCCGCACATGATTTCGGATAGTGTTCCCGATCGAATTCGTGGGGCAGTCTTCGGCGTTGCTGCTGGCGACGCCCTTGGGGCGCCCGTGGAATTCGAGTCACGCGAGGCCTTGCAAGGAGACCCTGTTAAAGGCATGCGTGGCTATGGCACCCACAACCAGCCTGTCGGAACTTGGTCCGACGACACCTCGATGGCCCTTTGCCTGCTGGAAGGACTTGTGGAACGTAAATCGTGGAATGAGATTGCGGACCTATTCCAAAAGTGGCTGGACCATAATTACTGGACTCCACATGGCGAGGTTTATGATGCCGGCAATATCACGCGGCAAGCCATCGCCTTGTACCCAAAGCATGATGACCGCCGCAATGCGGGCCTGGCCGGGCAATTTGATAACGGCAATGGTTCGCTCATGCGAACTCTGCCCATTGCTCTGATGTTTAAAGATGCAGACCGTGGGGAATTAGCTAAAAAGGCGCATTATGCATCTCGCCTTACGCACGGCCATCCGCGCAGCCAGATGGCCTGTGGTATTTACTGCGATTTTGCCCGGCGGCTGCTGGGCGGCGCGGACAAGGAGCTGGCTTGGGAGGGAAGCCGTGGGTGGGCAAAGGATTACTACTCGCGGGTGTTTCCCGAGGAGGTGAAGGAATACCGGAGAATTTTGGATCGGGATGTTCCCGCCTACTGCGAGACGCCGAACGCATCAATCAAGAGTAGTGGATATGTAGTTGATACGCTGGATGCCGGCATTTGGTCGTTTCTCACTACGCAATCGTTCGCAGACTGCTGTCTGACCGCTGTCAATCTTGGTGACGATACAGACACAACCGGGGCGGTCGCGGGGGGATTGGCCGGTGTTTACTATGGCTACAAGGCCATTCCGGAGGAGTGGCTCAAGGTTCTTGCCCGGCGGGCGGACATTGAAAGTCTCATTGAAAGGGCCATCCAGAAGGTCAGAGAACACAAATAGCGTTGGAATGGCAGACGTGGGAATTTGTTTTAACTCCGACTCGCCTATTCGCAAGGCACCTGTGTCTTGTTGTTAAAGGCGTACTGTTCCAATGCCAGACTGTGCCGTTCAGCTATCAGTTCCGCCAGTGCCTTGGGGGCTCTTACCATAACCAACGGGCCAAAGCCCGTAAGGCGGTGCAAGAGCGACTCGCTGATTCCAATATGCGCCCTGATGACAATGCCATTTCGCGTTCGCGTTAGCGATTGGTTTGGATGGATTGGGTTATCGCACAGGTATTGCGCCAAGGTTCGGTCGAACAGAAGTTCGATGTCCTCCGGTTCCGAAGAAAAAGCTTCAACGGCAGCATTAACGATGGCCGACATATCTACTTCCCATTGTTCTTTGAACTTCTCGGAAGTGAGTGCCAATTGGCCAAATCGGCGCAAACTAAACGTGCGCACCGCTTTTTTTCTGTAACAGTATGCCACAAGGTAGGTTTGGCGATTGGCAATCCACAGTCTCAGGGGCGCAATCACTCTCCCACGCGTTACCTTGCCGGAATTATTTCGGTAATCCCCCCTCAACTTAAGTTGCCGATCAATTCCCAGCATAACGCAATCGTAATGACCCGGTGGGCTGGTGGAGTTGGGAAATGCGCGGTTTTGTAGGAACAGGCTTTCTTCGATACGCTTAATAGAATTCAGGAATTCTGATGAACGTCCCTCCGACAGTTTGGCGAGCAGGAAATCAAGTTGGTCGGCAAGGAAATCCTCGCCCGCTGCGCGGAGGTTGCCCTGGGCAGCCATAAGCGTGAGTGCCTCCATGGCGCTAAAGGGAATGGGGGGAAGGTTTTGAAAACTTTTTGATAAACGCCAAACGCGTCCCCGGGGAAGTACCTCGGATGTTACAGGGAATCCAGCGTGTTGAAGCATGACAAGGTCGCGCCGCACTGTTCGAGTTGAACACTCCAACTCAGCCGCGATCTCGTCAACTCTCTTGCCACCGACGCTGGCCAGGATGAACTGCATGATCCGCCAATGCCTGCCGTATTTTGCGCCACGCATCGAACTCTGCACCGCCTCCTTGCGTTGTTGTCTCTTATGCCTCTTCGCGGGCCCCCATCAGAAAACACAAATTAGAGTGACCGTTTCTGTCACACCTTGCCGCTATCTTATGGTGGCAGTTAAAGAATCCAGCTTCAGGAACGGAGAACAAAAATGAAGAGGCAATCGGATATCCCAAACAAATCCTCGGCGGACACCGATAAGGAGGAAATGCCGGAAATCCAGGTTGAGTTCCCCCATGACAAGCTCACTCTCCGTCCCAACCTGTGCGTAGCGTACGAGGTTGATTTGGCACACCAAATCGAATCCTGGGGAGAGGAGGACTTCAGAAGCCAGCTATCGAACTTTCTGCTTACGGTTCTGGGAGCTGGTTGTAGAAATCTCAATGCACAATGCTGCGAACGCTCCGACGTTACCATCTGGCTCTATTACAAGGATGCGTTTGGCGGGGCTATACCCAATTGGAGAGAGTTTAACCTGCTTTGGCGCGGTCGCGATTTTCGGAATTTCCACATCATTGTTGCTGCCAACCGCTATTCGCATTGGGTTGTCCCCACGCTTGAAGCGTACGCCATCGAGGATGACATTGCGATAACAAACAAGGTGAATCTTGATCTGATTCCGGACGACACCTTTCCGGCAATCCGCCTTCATAAGGGAGATTTCCATTCCTTTGTCTGGATGAACACCATTGATCCGGATTTGCCACCAAAGCCCTGCGAATATAGGCTTGTTCCTAAGGATGGCCTTGTCCAACTGCGCATGGGGGTGATGGTCGTGGATAATGTCATCATGGATGATGTCAAGGCGGGCAAGTCGCTCATTCACCCCAGTGAGGAGATAACCCACGAGGGTGTACCCTTTTCCCAGCGCATTTACTACCACACCTACGAATTTCTGCCCCTGAAACCGATCCGAAAACTCACCAGAAACAAGCGACGCAAATCCAACTCACCACTGCCACCCCATATTCGCCTTTCGCCGCCTCGTCGGCGTTCACAAAATCGGTCTGCTCGCAAAACCCGCGGGTCGCGGTAATCTGGTAACGAATGGGGATACAATGGGACAGGCCCTTCAAAGAAGGGTCACGGAATGTCCCGCGCCGTTCATCCCTTGCTTTTCCTGCCTCTTCATGGAACCTCGCCGCCACCTTTTGCGTTAAAGAGTAGTGGGCTACAGGAGGGAATGGTTGGACCCGACACAGATTCTCAGCATCGAGCGGCCTGATTCGCGGCTGCTCACCTACTACGTCATTCTCTGTTGCCTGCTTCCGCCGTTTTCGTTCATCGCGCTGCCGCTACTTTTCTTCCGTTACCACACCATGCGATACCGGTTCGATGCCGAGGGCGTCAGCATGCGCTGGGGTATCCTGTTCCGCCGCGAGGTCAATCTCACCTACGCCCGCATACAGGACATCCACCTCACCAGCGGCGTCATCCAGCGCTGGCTCGGCCTCGCCGATGTGCACATCCAGACGGCCAGCGGCACATCCACCGCGGAGATGAAGATCGAAGGCATCCTCGAGTTCGAGGCCCTCCGCGATTATCTTTACACCCGCATGCGCGGCTATCGCGACCGCCTGGCCCACCCTGCGCCCCCCATCGCCTCCGCCCATCCGGAAACGCCCGCCGCCGCGGATCCCTCCCACACCACCGCCGACGCCGAGCTCGTCACCGTGCTGCGCGATATCCAAGCCGAAATGCGCCAGATCCGCGAAGCCGTCCAGGCCGCCGGCAACGCCCCCGGCGCGCAGCCACCGGGAGACACCCAATGATGCAGGCTCTCATGCAGTGGCTCGTGTTCATTCTCAAGCTCCCTCCCGAACCCCCCGCGCCTTTCGGCGAGGAGCGCAGTCTCCGCGTCTTCCGCGCCTCCCCCCAGTTCCTCAAGTATCAGTATGTCATGTGGGGCATCGGGTTCGTCGTCCAGTGCGTCTTCCTGGCGTGTGGATTAGTCGCACTGATTGTTGGCATGTATGCCGCGAAGAGCACTCTCGTGTCTGTTGCGCTTGGTGCGTTCACCCTATTTATCGTAGTCGCCTTCACCGTAAGCACCGTGCTTTCCCTCCTGTCCATGCGGCTCCACTACGAGATACGCTGGTACAAGGTCACTGATCGCAGCCTCCGCATCCGCGAAGGCGTATTCTTCGTCCGCGAGATGACCATGACCTTCGTCAATATCCAGAACATCGAGATATCCCAGGGTCCCATCCAGCGCCTGCTGGGTATTTCCGATCTGAAAGTCCAGACCGCGGGAGGTGGCGGGGCAACAGCTCCTCACCACAACAATCCCGGCCAGGGCCAGCAATTCTTCAACATGCACATCGGCTATTTCCG
>JAIBAT010000079.1 GCA_019695055.1 Candidatus Sumerlaeaceae bacterium
GAATCCGGCGAATTCCGATTCTGACGGCGATAGCACTTTGGACCCGGATGAGATTAATCCGGACACAGGCAACACCTATCTGCAAGATCAACTCGGGACCGATGTAACCGTTTCGATTGATTCATCATTGCCCGGCTGGATTTTAGGACAGAGCATCGGCAGCAACGGCTGGGTGAAGTTTACAATAGAAGAGTGGGACGGCATGGGGGTCTGGGCAACCATTAAAGAGGGGGGATTGGAACCCGAGAATTTCACCAATACCGTGGCCAATGCAATCGTGGCATACTCGAACAACATCTTTAACGGGGGCTTCCGCACCCTGCAACTTCTACTGATCTCGACAAATCACGCGGTACCAATAGAGATAACCGTCAACGATGGGGGCACGTATTGGGCCGGTCAGGATCCTGTCACCTATGGGCCCGACATCTTTGCCCATTTCGATGCCTATGGTGTTGAACTGATAAGTGACGGCTCCGTGGTTGACGACGATGGGTATGTCTATATCGCCGCCGCTCCAGAGATGCCCGATCTTCGCGCCCGACTAAAACCCAGCGGACTTCCGGGTCAAGTATCCTTGCGTCTATATGTCGAGTACACCCGCAACCGGACTGATGAGGACTACTACCCGACTAACACTTGGAGGACGCTCGACGCCACAGCGGAATGGGACATTTCGTCAGACCTCGGGGCAGACCTGCGTGGTGGCAAGGCCATACTGTACTTGAACTATCAAGGGCAGCTAGGCGAGAAGACCTTTCATATTCGCGGGGTTAATCCATCTGAGAGCACCGTAGAAACTGAAATCGGAAGTGATCCTTGGTATGCCAAGCCCATTGCGAAGTGGGAAAGCAATAAACCACAACAGGGGCGATATTACGCTCAGTTCAATACCGTAGGCGTTTTGGGTCCGAATCCGGAGGACTACAGATGGTGTCCAAATTATGGGGGGCCGAACGGGTGGGGCATTTTCCAATTAGA
Source organism: Candidatus Sumerlaeaceae bacterium (assembly GCA_019695055.1). GTDB lineage: Bacteria > Sumerlaeota > Sumerlaeia > Sumerlaeales > Sumerlaeaceae > JAIBAT01. The sequence goes on from JAIBAT010000079.1 coordinate 982, forward strand.
CACGCCAGCTGCAACCAAGCAACAGCTTTGGGATTGGACGGCAAATATTGCAGGAGGTAAGGCCCATCTGATCACATGCCACAGCGAGGCAGAAGTCTGGATGGCGACCCAGGAGGCTCAGCAGGCGACAAATGAACCAAGTATGGGGCTTACAAACTACACATTCACCATCAATGGTGTCGATTTCCGGAAGGGTACTGGACGAACACCCGCGGATGCCTGTGCCATTGGTCGATACCATGGCGAGCCCTATTGGGAAATCTATTGGAAGGGAAAAACCACCAATGAGCCAGGCAGTTGGGAAATGCGAAACAGTGCGTATGTGAATAATGTTTGTGGCGAAGTCGAATGAAGGAGACCATTATGAATCAGAAACGTTTCTTGCGTGGGTTATGCGTTGCTTTCGCCTTGGCGACGGCGCATTGTTTTGGCAACGGCGTACCGCATTTCGACTACGGGGCTTTACCCGGTCGGGTTTATACCAACTATGAGGGGCACTACACTTTTTCAGATGCTTCGGTGCTTAGCATTGATGGCTTTGGGGATATCCATGTGCTCAAATACAAATGCTCCGCTCACGAGGGGGTGGTGGTTGTCTTCGCTCGTATCACCAGTGATGGAACTGTCCATGTTCTTCGTGAATGTGGGCCTAACTCCAAAGGTGTGACTCCTGACCTTGAGGGTATCGATGTTATTCCGGAAGGGGATAGGGCCGAACTAATTGTCAGGTGGCGGCATCCCGGTCAGGGAGGACTTCGGACAGTTGAGAAATACCTTTGTACATCCGACAAACTAGATTTGCTGAACTCCTCTGAATACACCGACAAGAAAATCGGTGAAAGGGGTATGAGGTGGATAAATTCCGCTGACTTAACACGGGAAGCTGGGTTATTGACAAATCGTCCGCACCGCACTGAATCGCCGCTGCTTGTGCGATAACGTACGGTATTTTTCGCACATTGCCGAGAGGCAGTTCTCAGACTAGGAATGGTTTTGCTTGCAACAGCAACCATAACCAAGAAAGAGAACTGCCATGGGCAAGAAGCTAGCGAAAGACCGTGTGGAGATAAAGAACGCAATCGAAGTCAACCAGGAGCAGATCAAGGGGCATTTGAACGAACTGGTGCGCCAGTCGGTCGAGGAGACCTTGAACGGGCTGCTGGATGCCGAGGCCGACCGGCTGTGCCAAGCCAAGCGGTACGAGCGGGTTGCGGATCGGGTGGACACGCGGGCCGGACACTACGAGCGCGGCTTGCAAACACAGGCCGGCGAGGTGGAGTTGAAAGTCCCCAAGCTGCGGACATTGCCGTTCGAGACGCAGATCATCGAGCGGTATCGCCGCCGGGAAAGCTCGGTCGAGGAAGCCCTGCTGGAGATGTACTACGCGGGCGTTTCGATGCGGCGGGTCGAAGACATCACGGATGCGCTGTGGGGCTCCCGCGTGAGCCCCAGCACCATCAGCGAACTGAACCAGAAGGTGTCCGGGAAGATCGACGAATGGCGCACCCGGCCGCTGGCGGGTTCTCACGTCTACGTGTGGCTGGACGCGATCTGGCTGAAGCGCAGTTGGGCCGGCGAAGTCCGCAACGTGTCGGTGCTGGTGGCCATCGGCGTCGGGGACGAGGGCTACCGGGAAGTGCTGGGCGTTCAGGAAGGGATGAAAGAGGACAAGGAAAGCTGGTCGGACTTCCTGAAGAGCCTGCGGGGCCGCGGCCTGAAGGGCACGGAGCTGTTCATCACGGACAAGTGCCAGGGACTGGTGGAGTCCGTCGGGGAGATCTTTCCGGAAGCCCGCTGGCAGCGCTGCGTGGTGCACTGGTACCGCAACGTGCTGCGGACCGTGCCCAAGACGAAGTGGCGGGAGGTGGCCGCCATGCTCAAGGCCATCCATGCCCAGGAAGACCGCCCCGCGGCGCTGCGCAAGGCGCACGACGTGCACAAGAAGCTGTTGGCCATGAAGCTGGCCAAGGCGGCCCAGATCGTCCGGGAGGGCGTGGAGGAGACCTTGGCCTACATGTCGTTCCCCCGGGAACATTGGCTCAAGATCCGCACGACCAATCCCCTGGAGCGAATCAACCGGGAGATCCGGCGCCGAACCCGCGTCGTGGGCGCCTTCCCCGACGGGAACGCCGCCGTTCTATTGGTGACTGCTCGGCTGCGGCACATCGCCGGCACCCGCTGGGGCTCCAAATTGTACATGGACGTGAAACGGCTGGAAAACAGGAGGGAAACCGCCGCCTGAACGGCGAAATTTCCCCCGGGGGGATCCCCCCGGGGAAGGAAGAAGACAGCAAGCCATGCCTCAGCCGAGAACCTGCCTCAAATCAAAGTGCGAAATATTCTGGACACTACCGCTTGTGCCGCCGGTGGTGCCATCTCCCTGACGCCATCTCAATGCGGGACGACTAAACTCGATTGGGTCCGAAGGGCAGTGTTACCCGAGTGGACGCGCTGGAGATGGGCGAGACAGCCGAGGCCCGGTTTGCCAGCCTATTTCGACTATTTTTCAGTTTTCCTAAGCCTCAATCTTCGCTTGGCGCAAAGTATCCTTCGTCAGGATAGGGTAGTCCGTTTGCAATTTCTCGTAGGAAGGATAAGTGCAGGCGCAAAGCATCCGTCCATTCCTCGAAGGTGCCGATTTTGCGTTTCTTGAACGCATGGACGGCGTTTCGACGTTGCTGGATCATCTCAACATACGGGTTCCAGCTGTTCTGAGGGCTCCAGATTCGTCTGACAAAAAACTGCCGTAGCTCGCCCAGGTGGCTTTCATCCGGGTCGATACGCTTATGCCTGCGAATGATGCCGTCGATATCGCGCTCGTAGTCATTGTAGAAAACACACAAGAACAACATGAGCAGCCCCTCAACCAGGGCTCCGAGGTTCGTCCAGGCGAGTATGAGGTCTCCATCCGAAGTCGATTTTGTCCAGTGGACCAGGCTTGCGGCCAATGAAGACTGCCAGTGCAGCATTGATTTATCGAGCATCTCAGCGGCGGCCCCAGGCGCCCAACCTCCGCCTTCCCAGAACTCCATGAGGGTTCTGGTGAGATTCGAAATCTTTCTGCATAAGGTCTCCGCATCGAAGTCGAGAGTGTCGCTGTCTGGGTCCATTGTAATCTTGTCCCCGGCCTAGTTGGATGGTCCGCTGGCCGTTTCCGGAGGGATAAGAGCTGTCGGCAAATCACGTTTGTTGAAAATGAGAGTTACGCAACCTTCGCCATAGAACCGGAAGCGCATCATTAAGGGGGCCTTTCCCGGCAGGTCATATACTTGGTAGCAAAACACCGACGGATTGGCTCCATAACTGGGACTTCCTGCGAAGAGCATGTTTGAAGCGGCCGTGATAGTCTGCGTTAATATGTTTGTCTGGATGGAATTCGGCTGATCTATGCTGACGAGAAATTCGGGTCTAACATGGATCTCACCTGGCCAACATATATTATAGTGGTGGTAGTAAATACCTCGGGCAACTTTTTCCAAGACGGCATTGAAGCGGGCTTCGTCAATGTCATACGCTAGACTCGGCTCCAATGGCCCATTCGGCTTTGATCGGACATAAACCCGATGAGTGTTGGCGAAAAGCTTTTTGATCAGCGATGGGTTGCGCTGAACAGCCCGAAGGATCTTGGTCCGAAATTGTCGAAAGGCCGTATAATTGGCGGGCAGATTGATGACAAGGATGTACATGAGAAATTCATCGTCCCGGCAAAACCTGGTGTTATGAGTCTTGCACGCGGGGACGGTGATTAAACTGTTCCTCAATTTGATGCCGCTCGGAAGATCCTTGTCTTCGGGGAACAGGCATTTTGGCGGGACATGCTCAACAGTGGTCCCGGGCTCATCGCACATGTAGCAGTTTGGAGTCATGGGAGATCGTGGGGCATGATTATGGTATTTAGGGCAAGATTCATTATGCGTTATACAGCTCAGCAGTACGGTGTATTTGTACCATGTATTCGACAATAGTCCTGCTATCAACCTGTATCAACCCTGATTGGTCATGAATTAACTTGCGGCCGTCCGATCATCCGCACGCCCGGAACCAATTAACCATAGTCTTCAAAGACACCATCCGCCAGAACAACATGTATGGCGTCGTCCACATCCTAGAGGCCTGGGTCTATGTTCCCAAGAAGCCGAACAATCACGACGCATGTTAAAGTGGTGATTCCAAGTCTTGCGGGAATCGATGTGTTCCCGGACACAAACGATGCGGAGATCATTGTCAGGTGGCGGCATCCTGGGCAAGGCGGGCTCCGTTCGATAGATAAGTACCGTGCGAGTCTTGTGCTGGCTCCCGAGTTCTGCCATCATGCCGCTATGAGCACGCGCTATCATATTGTGCTGGGGTTTCTTGTTTGTCTGACGTTGGGGCTCGGCCTGCCCGCAGGGGCGGCGGATGACCTTGCAGGGGTTTCCGAGGAGTCCTACGCAGACTTCATGGGGAACGAAGTTCTGGACATCGAGGATCTGGCAGATGGGGCGGAGGTCCAGCGGGAGTACTTCAATCGCATCACCCCGCCGGGAGTTTCGTTGTTTCAACCCATGTTGCCGCCGGTGGCGCCATTCGATGAGGCATATTTCGACAAAGACTTCTTGGCCGGCTTACTGGGGGAGTACCAGTTCAGCGTTGCCGTGTTCCCGTTGACCTTGGTGCTGGACCCCAAGACCCGCGAAACGCTCATCTATAACGCCGAGGATGATCTGATCGCGACGGTCCCGGGCGACGGCACGCCCCGCACATGGCCGGAGGATGCCGACCCTGCCCGGATTACGCTGTCGTTGGATCTGCTCTCGGTGGAGGACGCGGAGCCCTACCTGTATGTGGAAGATCGCGTCAGCCAGGAGGCGGAGGCCGCCAATTTCGACATGTCGGAGATGTCGTTGCCTCCCGGTGAAATGTCCATGTTGAGTTTGGAGGCCGACCAGATTGGATTTGCCGACATCCAGAGCCTAACGAACGGGAATATGCTGGTGACGGTGACGAATGGGACGAACGCGGCGGCCGTGGCCGAGTTGTTTTCATACACCGTGTGGCATTCCAGCACTGTACAGTACGGGAGCACCGGAGAAGCAGTAGTTGTGTGGTCCCTGGCGTCGCCAAGCTACAACGGCCTCGACAATGCGCTTACCTCGCCTTGGGAATACAGGGCGACCAACCTGGTGTTTACAAATCACTTGGTGGTTTGGGAGGATTCCAGTGTACCAACGAATGCCCGTCAGCGCGTTTACGGGGCGGCGATCCGCACCAATTCCGATGCCGACACCTTGACCGATGGCGCGGAGCTCTTCGTCTATCACACCGACCCCGAGGATTCCGACACGGACAACGACTGGGTGGATGATGGCGCCGAGGTTGATATCGGAACCGTCCCAACGCAGTCCAACGAGGTGGTGCAGATATGGATACAATTTCCCGAGAATGGGAGGCAGTTGCCATGAAACGGATTGTGCATAGTGCATGGCTGGGCCGGGGTTGGTGCAGGGGATGGGCGACCTTGACGGTGGTGTTGACTGCAGTTGGGCAGTCGCCGGCCGTAACCGTCACAAATACTGTTACCCGGCCATTGCCAGCGTACCAAAAGGTCGTTACCCCCTCGTCGACGTGCAACAACAAGGTGTACTGGGAAGCACAGCACGCTCCGGCCTTGCCCCTTACAGCCACCGTGGTCTCTTCTGTGGTATATGGCGTCTATGTGGATGACCGGGCGGTCCTGTCGGGGAACGGCACCGAGGTTATTCTGGGCGGATGCACCGGACCGTTTACGCCGGGAGAAGTGACCGACGTCATGCCCGTTGCGGATGCGCACGGGGCATTCGATATTGTGTTGCAAGACAGCACCACGAATGGTCTGACGTCTAACGAGGTCAGGCTCTATGGCAACAATGACATCACATGCGTATTTGTCGATCCGCCCCCTCCCGAGATTTCGGACACAAACATCGTCGAGGAGACCGAAGATCCATATATCGAGGATCCCTGGACAGAGGATCCCGGCGAAGACTGGCCGGGCGACGGCTATCCCGGCGATATAGCCCCGGGTGACGACGATCCTGGAAAAGATCGGCCGGAGGGCTGGGATGAGTCCGATGATGGCGGGACGGTTCCTGAAGATCCGCATCCGGTCGGGTGCCGTTGTTGCAAATCCGCAGGAAGCCCCAAGGTCCTGTTCGACATCGCCAATTTCAATGTGCGCGTAGAGGACACGCCCGTCTGGCATAAGAATCGAGTGGGCGCGCCGCTTTCCCTGAAAATGCGGTTCAGCAACTACGGGGATGCGGCCACCAACCGGACGTTCGGAGCCAAGTGGTCTTGCCAGTGGAACAGTAGCGTGACAGTGGTGAACGCCCAAACCAACCGGATGGTCTTCCCCTCCGGCAGCATCGCTTCGTTCACCCAGTCCATGACCGATGTGTATGTGCCGCCGTCGGCTTTGACTGGCGTCCTGCTCAAGACCAATGGGGTATATCGGTACGTCAAACCCGATGGATGGACATGGGAATATGCCCAGTCGTCGGGCGATGCCAATGTCTACTTGCTGTCCAAGGTGGTGGATGCCTGGTCGAACGCCATCAGCGTGACCTATACCAACAATGACCGGCTGTACCGGGTGGCCCAGACCGTGCCGGACACGGGGCGGTATCTGGAGTTCGCCTACGGCGGAAGCGGAGCCCGAGCCATCTCGGTTTCGACCGAACCCTCTGCCCCGAGGACGGCCACGTTCAACTACTCGGTCGCAGGAGTCCTGACAAACGTGGTGGATATGGGGGGCTTTGCCTACAGCTACGCGTATGACGGCGGCTGCCTGACCGAGGTGCGCAAGGGGGCATCCGTGCGTGCGACGGTGTCCTATAGCGCGCTGCCCGCCACCTGGGCGGCCACCAATGCCTATTGGGTGAATTCGGCCGACGCCGCCGGGCTCACCAACCGGTTCACCTGGGAGGTTGGTAGCGTCAAGCAG
>JAIBAT010000159.1 GCA_019695055.1 Candidatus Sumerlaeaceae bacterium
TTCGCGGCCGCCGTGGCCGGCATTGACGGCAATCGTTAAACCTTTAAGAGGTGATTGGGGCGCGGGGGCGAGCGTGGGTGGGCGGCGGATGGTGACCTTGAGGGCGCTGGTGGTCACCTCGGCCTTGTAGCCCCACAGCGGCGCGGTGGTCAGCTCGGCGCGCAGGCGCAGGTGGTTGGTGTCCTGCTGGTCGCTGGTTACCTGGCGGATCAGGCTGCCAGGGTTGCGATGCGTGATCCATGTGACGGCGTTGTGCGCGCCGTAGAGGTCAATGTTCACGACGGGCATGCCGTTGGGCCCGCCGATGGGGTCGGCGTTGACCGCGAAGGGGATCCGCGCCTCGTAGGGAATGTTGATCGTGTCGCCGTCGGGGCCGGGGGTGATGGTCATGTCGGTAAAATCGATATGTGGCAAGGCGGTGCCGGCGGGTGCAGGCTCGACGTCGCCGGCGGAAATCCACGCATCAAGGGCCGGGGAGAGGCGGATCTTGTAGTCCCTGCCCTGCTTGCCCACGGCGCGCAGGATGGTGCCCTTGGGCAGCTCTGCCAGGTTGGGGCCGTTAAGTCGTACCTCGGTGAGGCCGAAACGCACGACGCCGCGGTTGGCGCTCACGCGCAGCAGGCGCGGGGGGCCGGCGTTGGGCAACAGGGTGATTCCCGCGGAGAGCTTGAGTTCCGCCGTCGGCGTGGTGCCGGGCGAGGCGGGATCGGGCGTGTCGGACTCGAGCTTCACAGAGATGGTTGACGAGGTTTCGGCGCTCACGCGCGGCATGGTAAGGGTGGCGCGGTACTGGCCAGTGGGGGCGGTGGAGGTTTCATCGGCAGGGGCGACCTCTTCCATGGGGAAGGTGCCGATGCCCGACAGCGTGACGCTGGCCCGGTGGCCGGCGGCGCCGCGGAAGCTGACCTCCAGGTCATCGCCGGGCGCCAGCGCCAGGTCCTGCGAGGGCTGGGCCGAGTCGGCATTGATGGTGACGGGGAACCGCGCCGCAGGGGGGCGCACGGTGGGCGTGGCCTCGACGCGCGTAATCTGCAGTGTGGTGCTGGCGGTGGTCTTGCCACTGGCGTCGTTCTGGGTGATGACAATGGTGTTCAGGCCCGGGGCCAGCGGCACGCCGTCGCGCTGAAAGATATTGGTGTGGAACACCGGGACGTCCACTCCGCCGACGGTGACGGTGGGCGCGGCGCCGCGCACGGCGTGGCCGGCGATGCTGATGCGCTCCTTCGTGCTGGTGCTGACGGCGTTGCGCGGCGAGATGAGCCGGAACTCGGCGGCTCGCGCGGCGGGTGCAAGGGCCAGTATAAGGGTTGACGCGGCGGCTACGAGGCCGGCGGCGATGGCGTGGCGGGTGCGGCTGGGTATGTGCATGGTTGGTCGTCTCCTGGTGGGTGCAATGGAGCGGGGCACGGGGGCGGAGGCAAGAAAGATGTGGGGCAGCGTCAGCGGAACAGGTCTGCCACGAGGGGCGGCCCGGGGACGCCGTCCGGGTTCACGATGGTAACGCGCACGCCGAACCGCGCTCCGGGGGGGATGGAGAAGCGGGCGCCCTTGATGGTGTAAATGGAATTGGTGGGCTGAAGGGGCAGAAAGGAGTCGGGCCCGACGTGGCGGATCATGCGCAGCTCGTTCTTGCGCGGCGTGCGGCCGGGGCTGGGCATGGCGGGGGTGAGGTCGAAGCGCACGCGAAACCGGGCCACGCGGGCGCGCCGGTGCGTGATGCGGAAGCGGAAATCGGCGGGGTTGGCGCTGGGCAGCACCGTGATGGCGAGGGGCGCGGGGGGCGGGCCGGCGGTGGGGGCGTCGGTGCCCAGCGGCAGGCCCATGGCCTGGCGGGCGTACTGCACCTGGCAATAGACGAGGAACGCGCCGCGCTGGTCGGCGGCAAAGTGGCGGGCGGCGTAGGCCTTCCACGCGGCGAACTGGGGCGGGGCGAGGGTGCCCCAGTGTTGGGCGGCGGCCTTGTGCATGCCGCGGCTGGTCACCTGGTCGCTGGTGCGCGGGTTGCGGGGCTTGGTGCGGGCGCGGGCCACCACCTGCCCACGGCGGACGTAGGTGACCACCGTGCCGCTGCCAAGATGGCCAGAAATGCCGGTAACGAGGGGTTCGGTGCGGATCTTCATGGGGGTGAAGCCTCCTGTTGGCGGTGGTCCAGCGCTATGAACGGGCGTTGCACGACCATTGAACGGACTTTACTCAGGCATCAAAGGGGCTATCGGTTGGGAAAAGCAAGGACTATTGAGGGGGTGTCCACGGTTGGATGGGGTGTGGTGGAGGTGGACATTGGGGGTTAGACAGCAGGAGGATGAATGGGTTTCTAACAATCCACATTAGACGCCTTTGCTTACTGCCCTGGCACTTTGCTCTCCGCGAGCATTCCTATCTGACGCATCAGTATGTAGTGAGTCGCTCGTTCAAGGAAACTAATGTGGGGTACCATGTGTTTTGCTTGCCATCGCCTGTCGCCAGCTTGTATCCCCAAGCGGTTTGCAAAGTCCGTTGGTTGGGCTGTTAGTTCGACAGTGCCTGGCGGCAAGGGAGTTCCAGAATGAAGCAGCTCGGAACGAGCGTCATACAGGTTCTTGAAGTATTGCGAGGCTTCCTCCTGCGGGAGTTTGTTCCATGAGACCGAGGTTGATTGGGACCAAAACGGCTCGTCCAGCATGTGCAACATATACGAGACGAATTTCTTGCTTAGGTGGCTGAGTTTTTGAACCAACTTGTCTCGGATGGACTCATCCTCGATGTAAGAAAAAATCTTCTTGTACGGATTTTCGAGTTCTTCGTAAGCGACCTTAATCTTGTGTTCCTGTGAGAATAGTTCTATGGCTGTAATAAAGTTTAGATAAGCCATTTCTCCATCAAGATCCATGTTTCTCAGAGCCCGTTGGTAATTTCGAGCTGCGGAAATAAGTCGTTGGTCGTTTTTTTCAGGTATTCGATCCAGAAGGGCAAATGGTTGCAACGCATCACTTAGATTCACAACACCTTCAGCTATCGATCTACATCTTATTGGGCCTTGACCGTTTCTTGGCGGCAAACGGATGGGTTGGTCGTCCTGTCGAACTTGCCCACCAGCAGCTACATATTGCCGGGTAAAGAGGGAAACAAAAGCACAGACCTCATCCAGGGCACCGCCACCATGATAGTAGCCGTGGCGGGTTCCTTCCTTATGCTCGTATGGTTGGCTGTGATACTTTATCCTCCATATAATTCGCTGAATATCTCCGCCCTGTTGTAAGTCCCAGCTCATTAACTGCCACGTTCCACACCTATAGATTCCCACACAGTGTCTCTGAACGAACACTTCGTACTCAGACACCTGTGGACCATAAGCATTGGCGGGTGGCGGATCCTGCAATCTCCGCATGTACATTCTGTTTGTGCTCATTGTTACAGCTTCGCGAACGTAATGGTGAAGTCAACGCGTGAAAGCTGCGAACAATTAGGGCTTAGGAATCTCCACAAACAAATCCCCCTCACTTACCAGACCGTTCGTGGGGTCATACCCTGCTGTTATCTCGTATGTAGCTAGATTGGGCGGGTCCCAAGCCTTTGGCCCACAGCTATAGACGCAAAGGGGGCTGGTGGTGGTTTTCAGTTTGCCCCCGACAGGGCCGAAGGAGTCTGGTGGCATACCGTTGGGGAATTGTTTGTGAAGGTCACTGACATCCGTGGCTGTCACAGGGGCTTTGGGAAACGGGAATTCGCGGTCATTTGGCACAGGGAGTATTACATCGCCTGAACTATGGGGGTTTGGGCCGAATACGTAGCTAATTTGCGCGCGGTCGTCGACCATGTCCGGCCCTATCGTGTAAACCACCAACGTATTGGTGGTGACCGTAAATCGGACCGGCTTGCCGTCGAAAGGGTCTTTGGGGTATCGGTTGCCGGGGAATGGCCCAAAGTCCGCCGCAGTCGTTGGCATAGCCCCTGTCCGCAGGAAATGGCGCCTTGCACCGGCTGCCATGCGCGCAAGTTCAAGCGCAGAGTCGGCCATCTTGTCAGTCACATCATCCCGGTCCATGATAGCATTGTATTCGAGATGAAAAGCGCGCATGGCACGAGCCCGGGTGGTCAGATCGGTGGTGGCCTCGATGAACCTGGTGTAATCATCACCAGTGACGCATGCATTCAATGCATAGAGTTTCATGGCCGTGGCGGCCCGTATCCTTGTTTGGGCGCCGGTCAGTCGATAAAGGGCGCTCAATTTATCTGATGGATTCAGTCCATCCTGAACTTTCTGCAGCAAGGAACCATGATGGTATACAGCGCAAAGGAGGGAAAGGGCCTTGTCCCTTTCACCCGAGAAAATCATCAATATGGATTCGACGGCCATGACCTTTGCCAGAATCTGTGGGCGGAACATTAGGTCTCGGACCCCGTCTTCGTCGCGGATTTCGCGGGTGGGATGGAAGTCGTCATAGGCTAGGAGGGCCGGATAGAGTTCTAGTATCGTCTGAAGGTCGGTCTGTGGGGACATCAGCTGGGCTATGTAGTCCTCGGCGTTCCGGGGTTTGGGACGGGTGGCGTGCCAAACTATAACAATCAGTAAGACGATTACCGGGGCGCAGAACAGTGCCGTAAGCAGGCGCAAGAGAAATTTAGAGCGGGGCTTCTCGCTACGAGGAAGGGTGGCGTCGCTTTCGGTCATTGGAGGAGATTTGCGATATTTGGCTGGTTCGGTTCAACCACATTCGTGGTTGGGGGTAAGGGAGGGCGGCGCCTTACCGCTTATCCACCGTCCAACGATTGTAAACCCGCCGGATGAGCGGCGCGCGCATGTCGGGATCGACGGTCCATGAGGTAACATCCGGGGGGGCGCTGCGAACGTACGGGGGGTTGCTGGGGGGCAGGCCTTCGATCTCCCAGTAGACGCGGTTGGGCTCGGCGGGGCCGCACAGCGTGTCGAGCCGCAGGCGCTGGCGATACTCCCTTCCGGGGGCCAGGGCGGTGGTCTCGGTGGTGGGGCGCGTGTGGAACGTAACCGGGGGCGAGGTGCATTCGTCGGTGATGTCGCTGGAGTTGAGCGCGTGAAAGCGCACCTGCGGGCCGACGGTGGCGACGGTGTCCGGGGTGCCCCGTATGAGCGGCAGAATAAGGGTGGACGTGGTGGCGTTGCGAACCACAATGTCGAGGCGCTGGTGGCCGTCGGGGGGCAGGGTGGGTGGCACCTGCAGGCAGACGGGGTATTCGCGGATGATGCGAAGGACCTCGTCGCGGTCGCGGACATCGCGGACGCGCCATGGGTAGCTCGCGTGGACCTCGCGGCCCGTGTCGCGACGGAGCAGCCAGATCATGTCGTGCCCCTCATTACCGCGGTGGTCTATCTGGGTGGACCAGCCGAGGGCGGTGGTCCAGGAGAGAAGCAATTTGCGCCCGGGCTGGACATTGCCCCAAAGCGTTTCTTTGATGGTGAGGGTGCCTGTGCAATAGTCGAAGGTGCCGTCGCACTGCCGCTGGATCTTCGAAAGTCGCGCCACGACAATGATGTCGCTGCCCTGCACCAGCTCCTCCAGCGGGACTTTGGCCCACATGGACCAGGAAGTCGCCGCGGGAAGTGTTAGGAAAAATAGTGCAACGCTGACAACGTGTGCGAAGTGTACGTTTAGAGGTGGTGGGAACTGGGAATCCCTGTGCATTCCTATTATGGGCTGTGGCATTCAAATCCCCCCCCCTCATTGTCAAATCTCGCGTCGCACCTGTACGAGAGCTACTTCAAAACCCACAGACATCGTTTCTAATCGTTCTATTGTTTTACCCGGAAGATACCGCTGGCCGCTTCACAGATGAGAATGTACAGAGACCTGAAATAGAGCGGAGGTTTGCCCGGCTTCGGGGTGACCTCAAAGCGCAATTGCACGAAGCCCCATGGATCCTGAGACGGATTGGGTGGAGCATCCCGAAATTCGGGTGACCCGACCTTCCATTCTCGGCTGTTGCCTTCATCAGTGCCAGAGAAGTGAGGGGATTTCGTCGGGGCGGGGGCGAGAACCGGGACTTCCTGCCATTCTGATAGGATACCGGTGGTAGTGCTGGTTCGGTAGAAGCATCGAACGGAAGATCCTTGGGCCGACAGGCCGCGACGATCCATATAAAGAGTGACTTTGGCATTCCACGATGGGGGATTACTGGTTCCGAGATTGTGGACAGGCATGAGACGAGTTTGAAACCAGAGCGGGGAGGAATCGGTGGTAGGAGTATCCGTCACCCAGCTTAGGCCGCTGTTGGTGATTTCAAGTGCCGGATGCCACTCCATCCTCTCCAATCCCGAGGTGGGAGGCAGGAAATCGGCGGAGTCCGAGGTAAAGCTGGCGACCGGAGCGGGCCCGTTGGCGGTGCAGTAAAGCAAGCCAACCGTAAACACCAAGGCCATTGTGCCACGTGACCGGATTCTCATAGGGAAAAGTCGGGGGCGCAGGCTGTGGAATGTCAACGGGCGATAAAGAGCTTGTGGCGGTGTGTCGAAACGCGATGTTGGCACCAGCTGAGCATTTGACTTGGGCGAGGTGCGTGTTTAACTCGGGGAATAATGCAGATAATTGATCGCTTTGACTGGGAGTTGTTCCGCCGCGCTGTGCGGATGCTGCTGAAGGGGCGGTGGTGGAATCTGATCGTGGGGGCGCTGGTGGTGGGTTTCATCTTCAGAGCCGCGTTTTCGACGGTGGAGTCCGTATTCCTCAGTCTGCTGCTTTGGGGCGGCAATTACATGTCCGATTCATCTGCCGGGAATTTGGGCTGTGTGGTCTGGACCTGGTTTGTAATGAATGGTGCTTATGAGGAAAAGCGATTTGGTTGGTTGCCGAACTTTGGGAGAAAATTAACGAGCGAGTTGCGGCTGGCAGTTCCCGCGGCCGCCTTTGCGGGTTGTGTTGGTGCTTGTTTGATATGCATCTTGTGGTTTGTGGGAATGTTGTTCCTGAGCTTGCTAATGGCAGGACTTGGCGGTGGTTCAGCCTGGCTGCTGGGAAGTGATTTGGGAGGTTGGGGGGGCTTCGGGATTCTGACTGCTGTGGTTGTGTTTCTGGTTACCTCTGCAATCGCAGTCGTTGGTCTTGTCGTGGGGCTGGGGCTGCCGCTACTGTTGTTTGAGTTTCTTCATGTTTGCAAAGGTTGGGACTGGAAAAAGATTGTGGCGGTGACGGCGCCGTGCTTTATGGCAAAGGATCTATTTTGGAGGTTCTTTCAGGAGGGCTTCGGGCAAACCCTGGCGAATCTGGTACCGCCGGACTGGCCGCTAGTCCATGGTCCGCTTGGTCTTCACTGGGGCTTTCTGTATGATTGCCTGATTCTGGGGATTGTGTGGGTGTTTGTGCGGTGGCGGGTGGGAATGGAAGAGTTCGACAAAAGTCAGGGGCACATCAAAGTCAGCAAATGATACCGATGACCAAACGCTTTGACTGGCCCCTTTTTTGCCGTGCCGTGCGGATGCTGCTGAAGGGGCGGATGTGGAAATTACTCATCGGCGCAGCCGCGCTTGGGTTGCTGTTTGGCAGTCCTGTTTCAGCACTGGAACAGTTCTTCCTGCGGTTTCATTTGGGTGGCGGTATTAGTGGCTCGGTTCCTTTCATTTCAACGTTTGGATGTGTTACTTGGGTCTGGTTTGCGTTGAACAAGGCCTTTGGGGAAGAGCGGTTCAATGAACTGCCGGGTTTTGGTTCGATGCTTGGGTCTGAGATTCGTATGGCGGTCCCTGGAGCCGGGGCCCTCATTTGCATGCTCGTTTGTTTGTTGGGCGTGCTGGTTGCTGGAATTATCCCGTTCTTCTTTCTCATTTTACAGTTTTATTTGCCGATGGGAAACTCGATCGCGTGGGTCGGGACGCAAGTTGTTGTCGTGGCCATTTTCATTGGAGTGGGTTTCACGGATTTTATGGGAAGCGTTTGTCTTACACTCATGACGTTTGAATTTCTTGCCCTGAGAAGGGGTTGGACCTTCCCCATAATCGTAACCGTAACGGCCCCGTGCTTTATCCTTAAAGATGTGCTTTGGGAATTGTGGTGGTGGGGGAGATTTAAAGGCCTTTCGAGTGAGCTCTCCATGTTTCTCGAGACGGCAAAATGGATTATGGGACCCTTGGCAGGATGTTTGGCAATATGGATAACGATTTTGGTGTTTTGGTATTTTGCGTGGGGGCGTGTGAACCCGGCAAAGTAAACGTGGTTTGGGCTTGAGTTGCCTGCATTTCCTCAGTTAACAACCATCTTATTGATTGTAACAGGGGGATTCCGCCATGACTTTGTTTGATCGACCCGGCCTTCGCGCTTGGGCTTCAGTTCTACTATTTTCCTGTGGCCGGGCCGTTTGCGCCCAACCTGAAACTCTGGCTGCGCCGCCCATGAGCGCCTGGGAGGCGCAGGTGACGCCCGCTCCTTTGGACGATTACAAGGCGCGGGTGCCGGCGGGGGTAAGCGTGAAGGCGTTGCCGGGGAATGCGGTCCGCATTTGCTACCTGATTCCCTCTAATCGTGTCGCCCAGACGAACGCCGTGGCCAAGCTGCAGTATGCGCTGCTGCAGTGGCGGGAGTTTTACCGCGAGCAGATGGAGCGCAACGGCTTTGGCTCGAAGACGTTTGCTTATGAGACGGATGTGGATGGCGTAACGCCCAAGGTGTGGGTGGTCAACGCGCCGAATACGGACGCTTACTATCGTGCCGATCCGTGGAGCCGGGTTTCTCCCGCTGCGCAGGCCGCCGGGCTGCCGGTTTGGGGTTCGGGCAACATGTGGATCGAGGTTTACGAGGCCCACGTCATGAATTCCGATGGTTCGGTGACCGGCCCGTGGAATGGTGGGGCGAGCTTTGGGTCTGGCAGCGACGGGGGCGTTGGGATGACCTGCGCATACATGCTGACGCTCGTGACGGATTCGGACCTCACAGATAACCGCCTTTACGACAACCTTACGCTGCCCATAATTGGTCCATACCCGATGAAGTACGGTGTTACGCAGGCGAACTTTGACGGGAACACCGTCAGCAGCCTCAGTTCCGTGCAGCATGGCGTGATATTCCATGAGGCGTCCCATGGGTTCGGTCTCGACCATGATTTTCGCCATGACGGGAACTTTGCGGGGAATTTGATGGGGAACGGGTTCCGTGGCGTGCGCGGATACCTGAAGTCGAGTCTTTATCCGGCGGATGAGCTGCGAGCATCCTACGCCAGCGCGCTGGTGCTAAATGTGAACCGTTATTTCAATCCGTCGGTGACCTATACCGAGAACACAAAGCCGACGCTGTCGGTGCTTACGTCCGGTGCTGTTACCCCGTCGACGGGGAGCATCGGGATCCGGTTCCAGGCGTCGGATGCCAGTGGCCTCGCGGCGATGCACCTGAAGCTCGACGGTAATGTCATCGGCGAAGCAGCCCTGTCGGGGACGAGCGTGGATCAGACCATCACGACGCCCTACTTCACCCCGGGCACGGCCAATTCCTATGCGATCAGTGTGTTTGACACGCAGGGGAACCGGCAGGACGCCAGTTTTTCCATTACCCCGAATTCGGGATTCAATCGCGGGCCCCAGCCCTTCGTGAAGATCAAGCCATCGAGTGCCCTTACCGGCGCCAGTATCCAGCTCGATGCGGGCATCTCTTCGGATCCGGACGGGGTTTCTGCCAACATGACAGTGGAGTGGGACCTGAACGGGGACGGGACCTTTGACACGGCACCCACGACCAACAAGGTGCACTACACGTCCTACCCAACGGCCGGTGTGCGGCTTGTGCGCTGCCGTCTGACGGACACGGCGGGTGGGGTTTCCATCTCGACGCCCATTGGCGTGCGCACCACCAATCCGCCGCCCGCAAGCGTGCCGCGAGAGCTGTGGGAGACGCTGGACTGACCGACGCATCTCACTCCTGAAAAACCCCGTCGCAATTCCGGGCGTTTCATTTTATGGGTCCGTAAGGGTCAGTAAGTGGTTGTAAGGGAATAGGCAAACCGTTTCACCCGTGTTAGTGTCCTTACAACATGATGGCCAAACTCACATTCCTTCCGATATGCCGGAATCCGGTAGATCCTGGTATCCTGTCCAGACTCCGCGTTCCCCGAGAAAAAGAAATAAAAAGGATTTAATCCGTGTCGTTCCTTGAAATCGCTAAACTTAAAAAATCGCCCAAAAAAAAGTTCCCACTGTCAAAAACGTTTGACAGCCGCCGCCGGGTGGAATTTCGGGCAATCGAACCGGGGTGATCCGCTCCAATGTGTTCGAGGTGGTACGGCAATTGTGCGGAAGCGTTCCCATGGGATGGAGCTTGGAATCGTGAACCATTGTGTTTAGGCGAGTTGCCTGTGCGGATGGCTCTGGCATTGGAATTGTATTGGGTTGGGGAATTCTGAGTATGGGATCATGATCATGGGCAGGAAAATGGTTCAGAAGACAGTGGTGCTGGTGCTGGCGCTTTCGTTCGGGTTGGCCCCGGCGTTCGCGCAACCGCCCAATGGTGGAGGCGGCGGCGGGCAGGGCAAACCGCCCGGTGGCAAGGGGCAGCAGGGCGGCGGTCAGCAGCAGCAAAAAATGCAGCAGGAACAGCAGAAGCGCCGCCAGCAGATGCAACAGCAGCGGCAGAAGGCGCAGCAACAGTTCTCGCAGCAGCGCAAGACGATTGCGCGGCCTACCTCTTTCCCGACGGCGTTTGGAGGGGATGCGGGTACGACGCGGGTGCCGGTGATGACGAATGATCCCATGACCTCGACTTCAGCGGTGGCGGGCGCCACAACGGCCACGAAGCCGGCCGCCAAGGTCGTGGAGAAGCGGGATCCCAGTATTGATTACAATGTGCCCGGTGTGATGGCGGACGGGCCGATGCCGCAGGCGGCAACGGCGGAGGTTCGGGAACTCCTGCAGAACCTGAGCCCGGACGAACGCGCGAAGGTGATGCAATATGTTCAGGGTTTAACGGTGGAGGAGCGGCAGGGGCTTCGCACGACAATGGGTGTCGTGAATCCGGACGAGCGGCGCACGAAGCTCCTGGCGATGGTTCAGAAGGGTGAGAAGCCGGTGGCGGCCTCGACGGACATGCAGCGACTGGAGCAGGAATTGAAGTCGGATCTGGGGCCCGCGCTGGTGGTGAAAGCCGCCAATCCGACGAAATCAAAGTTCAGCTCGAAGGCCGTGGCGGCGAGTGCGGTTCTGCCGCAGATTGGCACCCTGGCTCCGGATTTCAGCCTTGAGACCCTTGAGGGGCGGCCGATTTCACTGTCCAGTTTTCGCGGCAAGCCTCTGGTGGTGGAATTCGGTTCGGTCACGTGCCCTGTCTATCGCGGGCATATCGAGGAGATGGCGGAGCTTAAAAGCCGCCACAAGGATAAAGCCAATTTCTTGTTGGTCTACACTCTGGAGGCGCACCCGAGCGGCTCCGCAAGCCCCTATTCGGACCACGAGTGGATCCCGCGCAAGAACCAGACGGACGGCATCCTGAGAATGCAGACCAGTACCACGGTTCAGCGCAAGGAACTGGCCGATGAACTTGTGCGGCGTCATGGTGAGAAAATGACCATTGCCATTGATACCATGGACAACAAGACGTGGCAGGCCTACGGCGCCCGGGCGAACTCCGCATTTGTCATCGATGCGGATGGCCGGATCGTGGCCGCACAGGAATGGGCCAATCCCGCGGGGCTGGCGACGGCCCTTGCCGGGCCGGACGCGGGAAGGGCGGCAACAGTTACGGATGCAAAGCCCCGTTAGGCGGACCTGTTACCGCTTCACGTAGCGCATGAGGTAGAGCAGCAGAAGGGCCCCGACCGTGGCGGCAATGAGTTCGCCGAGGAGGCCGATGGCCGCAATGCCGAGGAGGCCAAACAGGAAACCGCCAAGGAGCGCCCCAATGACCCCCACGATAAGATTGCCCACGAGGCCGAAATCCTTGCCGCGCATGATCTGGCCGGCCAGCCATCCGGCGGCGAGGCCGATAAGCAGAAACCACAGCAGTGACATCATGTCGGTGTTCCTCCCTGATCTGTAGTGTCCAACAGATTGCCAAAACTTGTCGTCCGCGTCAACGGCAAAGGGGTGGCGCACAAATAAAAAACCCGCCCTCCGGCAAAGGGGGTTTGGGGAGCCGGAGGGCGGGCGCCGCCATGGGCGGCTTTTGGGGGGTGCACTTGGTTTAGAGCGCGTCCTGGCCTTCTTCACCGGTTCGGATGCGAATGGCGTTTTGGACGTCCATGACAAAGATTTTGCCGTCACCGATATGGCCGGTCCGGGCATTTTCGAGGACGGCCTTGGTGGCTTCATTGACAAGCTGATCCTCGACCACGACGTCGAGCTGGATCTTCGGCAGGAAGAAGATGTTGTACTCCAGCCCGCGGTAAATTTCCTTGTGGCCGCGCTGGCGACCGTAGCCCTTCACCTCGGTCACGGTCATGCCCTTGATCCCGATGTTGTTCAGCGCGTCCTTCACCTGCTCCAGCTTGTGCGGCTGGATGATACATTTGAGAAGTTTCATGTTTCCCGTTCCCGCGTTCCTTATTTATTCCGTCTTATTCTTTTGATTTTTAACTCGTGTAGGCTGCTTCGCCATGTTCGATGATGTCGAGACCCATCTGCTCTTCCTCGGTGGATACCCTGAGGCCCATCGTCAGGTCGAGGACTTTCAGGATGATGTAGGATACAATGACCGCGTAGGCAATAGTGGCGACAACAGCAAGAATCTGGGCCCCCATCAGGGCGACGCCCCCGCCAAGGAGACTGGGTTTGGTGACGGCGGAGTTCAGGTAGCTGCTGGCGAAGACACCCGTGAGGATGGCGCCGATGGTGCCGCCAACGCCGTGGACGCCGAAAGCGTCGAGGGCGTCGTCAATACCCTTACGGGCGCGAAGCGTGACGGCGTAGGAGCAAACGACACCGGCAATGCCGCCGATGACAATGGCGGCCAGCGGTCCGACATACCCGGCTGCGGGTGTAATGGCGACGAGACCCGCTACGGCACCAGAGGCGGCGCCAAGGATCGTGGGCTTGTCCTTAAAGAACCAATCCACGAACATCCAGGCCACAGCCCCCGCGGCAGCGGCGATGTGTGTGCTTGTAAAGGCGACGACGGCGACGCTGCCCGAGCTGAGCGCGCTACCGGCGTTAAATCCAAACCAGCCAAACCACAGCAGTCCTGCGCCGAGAACCGTGGTGATAAGGTTGTGAGGCACGAAAGCTTCCCGCGGAAACCCGCGGCGTGGCTTGATCATGATGGCGACGAGGAGCGCCGTGTAGCCGGAGGAAATGTGGACGACTGTTCCGCCGGCGAAATCAAGGGCACCGAGTTTCAGCAGCCAGCCATTCTCGCTCCACACCCAGTGGGCCACCGGGCAGTAGACGAGAATGCACCACAGGCTGATGAAGGCGAGGTAGGTCTTGAATTTCATGCGTTCAGCGAAGGCCCCGGAGATGAGCGCCGGGGTGATCACGGCGAACATGCACTGGTACATCATGAAAAGCCGGTGAGGGACTGTGTTGGCATAAACGGTGTGAGGCGCAAGGCCGACATTGCGCGCACCCGCCCAATTAAGGGATCCCAGGAAACTGGATTCTCCGACCTTGATTAACGAGGGGCCAAAGGCGAGGGAGTAACCAAAAAGAACCCAGATGATCGTGATGACCCCCAGTGCGATGAAGCTTTGCATCACGACGGAAAGGACGTTTTTATTACGGACGAGTCCGCCGTAGAAAAAGGCAAGAGCCGGAGTCATGAGCATGACAAGGGCGGTACTGACAAGGAGCCATGCCGTGTCGGCGCCGTTGATGTCGGCGATGGTCTTGTGGGGATTTTCAGCCTTGGTACAGCCGAGCAGAGCGAAAAGGGCCACACAGGCCAAGAGGGCCATTATGAAGGAGCGGTTTCGCGGGGAAGTCCGAAATCGTTTAAGGAACATCATTTTGCGGCCTTTCTCTTTGTTTGAAAACTGTGGCGGGTGTGGATGCGTTCTTAGCTGATTTCAAGAAAAAATTCATGGTGATTAGCGATAAAATTGCAGTCTCACTTCAAAAACTAGGTTCTTTTTGCCCATATTAAGGCCGTGTTATTAAGGCATGATTCACATATGAAAGGCTGTATTTGCTATGTTTAAAACTGACTTTGTGCGCATTGCGGGAATTGTCCTGCTGCTTTCACAAGTTGCAATATGTTCAGCCAACGAATTGCGTAATTCCGAGGGCTATGGAAGAGCGATCACGGTAACTTCGCAAACAACCACGTTTTCCAAAGGGTGGCGTGGCGAACTGGAAAGGATTGTCGCTGCACATCGTGGGGTCATGGGGGTGAGCCTTAAGAATCTAGGGACCGGCGAGAGCGTGGAGATTAATGCGGATGAGGAGTTTCCGACGGCGAGCACCATCAAACTAGCGGTGCTTTGCACGGTGTTTGACGAGATGACCTCTCCGACGGGGAGATTCCCTGATTACTATTTGACGCGCAAGTACGACGAGGCGACGAGTGTTGGCGGCGCGGGATTCGTGAAGCAGTTCAGGAATGGGACAAATGTGGAACTCAAGGAACTGGTTCATTTCATGATCACGGTCAGCGACAATGTGGCAACCAACATGTTGGTCGAATGGCTGGGTGGGCTGGACAGTGTGAACGCCTGGCTTGGGGCGCATGGGTTCAAGGCGACACGCATGCTGGCAACGATCGGGGGGAAGCTGGTATGGAACAAGGAACTGAAGGACAAGTGGGGGATCGGAGTGACGACGCCTAACGAAATGCGGCGGTTGATGGAAATGATCAAAACCGGCAAGGCGGGTAGCACCACTGCGACGGATGAAATGCTGCGGGTGTTGGGGCATCAGTACTTTGACGACGGCATTGCGGGCGAGGTGCCGCCGGGAGCGTGGGTTGGCAGCAAAAGTGGCGCACTCAACGAGACCCGGTCTGACAACGCGATTGTCTGTTCGCCGGGAGGGACCTACGTGCTTTCCGTATACACAAAGGGGAATGCGGACAAGCGGTGGACCTCGGAGAACGAGGCGGAAAACGCCATCCGCGCCATATCAAGGATTGTTTACAGACACTACAACCCGAAAACTACATGGAGTCGGCCTGCTGGTGCTGGGCGCTTGTAGGCAGATTTGTGTTTTCGCGATTGAATTCGTGTCCCAGACTTTGCTACGAACTCGGTCCCGCCAGAAAAAGGAGACATAATGATTCGCGACAAAGCCCGCGGTAATGCCCGGGCATTCACTCTCATTGAATTGCTTATCGTGGTGGCCATTATTGCCATTTTGGCGGCTATTGCCGTGCCGAATTTCCTGGAAGCGCAAGTTCGGTCGAAGGTTTCGCGGGCACGTGCGGACGCCCGTTCCATCGCCACGGCGCTGGAGTCGTATGCTGTGGATAACAACAAGTATCCCATCCCTCGGACGATTGCAGTGGAGTTGAAGGGGACCCTGGATTCGGCCGCGCAATTTGTGCCGGGGGGATCTGTTCAGGCTACGCTGGGCGGTTTTGCGGGTGGCGTAACGAGCCCCATCGCCTATCTCTCAACGGCCAATATCAAGGATGTGTTCGCGCAGAACCAGTTTGACGAACTGCACAACGACTTTTTCTACCAGAATATTGATTATTGGTATAGTCCCGGGGTGCTTTTCGCAGAGTCCGCCAATCCGGTTTATCCGCAGACTCTGGCGAGCATCGACCCGTCTGGCGAGCCGGGCTACTGGAAGACGGTCTACGGATCGTACAAAATGGGATCCATTGGGCCGGACAGGGATTACAGCGGAGGTCGGAACATTTATGATCCCACCAATGGTACTGTGAGTGGGGGCGACATTTACCGTTCCCAGAAACGCACGGAGGGCGGGGGCTTCTAAGCCAACCAAGGCCCCTGTTGTGGGCTTATGAAGACAATGTCCAAACGTCCGGCGATTTGCGCCGGACCGCGAAGGTTCTATCCATCGGATCCACGGGAACTGCGGGAGGTGGTGGAGGGGTATCTAGCCTCCGGGGGTACGACATCTCCCGGAACGGTGGGTTTGGTTGCGCCACATGCGGGCTACGTCTTTAGTGGCGCGACGGCTGGCCAGTCGTTTGCTGCGGTGCGAGGGCTAAGGTTTGACCGCGTCGTCGTGATGGGCCCGAGCCACTTCGTCCCATTTGACGGGGTCCATGTAACTCGCTGTAATGCCTTTGAAACCCCGCTGGGGCGCGTGCCCGTTGACTTGGATTTTGTGCGGGCCCTTGAGGAACACCACGATCTTGTCGCGGAGTGGCCCCAAGTGGAGGCCCGTGAGCACTGCATCGAGGTCGAGTTGCCCTTTCTGCAGGTGGCCTTGGGGGAGTTTCGGTTGGTTCCCATCGTGGTGGCTAATCAGGGACGGCAGAGTGCCCGGGTTATTGCCGAGGCGCTAAGTCGAACCATGGCATCCGAGGGTGGGAGCACTCTGGTCGTGGCGAGTTGTGACCTGTACCACGGCCCTGGGAGCAGTTTGGCACTTTCCCGTAGCCGCCTTGCCGCGGAAGCGATGGGGGGCAACGACGCAGACCGGTTTCTCGATGGCATTGAGCACGGGCGGTTTATGGCCTGCGGGCCTGGTGCTGTGGCTGCAACCATGTGGCTGGCGGGGGAAGCTGGGGCTGACCATGCGGAGGTGCGCGGGGTGACCACGTCGTTTGAGGTCTATCCTGTCTCAGAAGACTATGTGGTGGGGTATAGTTCGGTGATTTTCAGGGAGGGAACCCCAGATTCATCCAGTTGAGTCATCCTTGGCCATCATTGCGAGAATTCGATTTAGAGGCATTTTCCTACTTGCGGCGGCCCTGCGGAACGTGCTTGTAAAGTCTTGACCGTTTGCAGGGGCAGAGTTGTGATTCGCGAATTGGCAGATTTAACGGTCGCCATTTGAATCTATCATTCGCAGGCTCGGCCTGTGACCGGGGATGACGATGAGACGTTTTATAGCGTTGGTGCTGGCAGTGGCAAGTCTGGCCGCGAGTGGCTTTGCAGCGGACCGCCTATTCGAGGACCTGTTTTCGGGGGCTAACGGCAGCCGGCCGGACAAGTGGGATTTTCCAGGAGGCGAGCCGAATTCTTACTGGATTCGCCTGAACAGCGAACTTGCGAGTGGTGACGCTTCGTCCCTTAAGGCGACCGGGGGCTATACCTACGCCGTGGTCAAGTCCGCCACTGGCGGGCAATGGAGCGACTATTTTGTCCAGGTGGATTTCTGGAACCCAGAGCCTGTTTGCGGCGCGCTGATTGTGGGGCGCTGGCAGGACTCTAAGAATTACTACGAGGGTGGCGTCTTCTCGGATGGGACGACGTCCTACCTTGCCATAGACCTGATCTCCAACGGCCAGCGCAAAAATATCGCCCGGCAGAATGCAGGACCGGACTGTGTCATACCCGAAGTCGTCAATATGAAGGGTCCGGAAACCCGCCAGGTCCTGCGGATGGTGTTCTCTGGCAGTGACATCCTACTTTCCATTGCTGGCAAGGGGCAGTTGCGCATTACCGACAGTACGTTGAAAGCCGGTACGGCTGGAGTCGGTGTTAAAGACGACAATGCATTATTTGACAATTTTATCGTGAGCGACAAGGTTTCCACTGTTTTTGCAGGTGCTGCGGCTGGAAACACGGGCGGTCCCGTTGCTCCGAATCTGGCCTCGCTTACTGTTGGCGCGGGGAAAGGTTATCAGGTTCGGGTGGCATCTGGACTGGATAAGGAGCAGGCTACCGAGCTTCAGCGTGACCTGCAGCAAAATGGCTTTAGTCCGGTGGATGTGGCGGAGAAGGACGGCAAGTACATCGTGCTGGCGGGGACGTATTCTTCAGAAGCTGACGCGACAGCGGGGCTTGCGGACGTTCGTAGCAAGGGTTATTTTCAAGCGGAAGGCGTGCAGGAATCCGGTGGAGCGAACGCTGCAAAAGTGGTCAGCTCGGCAGAGGCTGGCAAGGTTTACCGCGTTCTCGTGAGCGAGATGCCCACCAAGGAAACAGCGGACAACGCGAGCAAGTCGCTGATTGCGGACGGGTTCGGGGCGGTTGAGGTGGTTCAGGAGGGGGCGAATTTTCAGGTTTTGATGGGTTCCTTTGGCACCGAGGATGAAGCGAGGAAACTTAGCGACCAGTTAGTGAAGGATGGCTATGCCGCAGCGACCGTCTGGTCGGGACGCGAGGTTGCAACAGCGGCCCCGGCGCCGGAAACCAAGGTGGAATTGACGCAAGAGGCAAAGACCGGCCTGTCCGCGGCGGAGCAGTCAAAGGCCGAGGAATTGATCGCAATGCGTACCCGCGTGGAAGCAGGCAGGGCCTCGGCGGATGAGATGATCGAAATGCGCCGCCAACTCAAGGAAGTATCTGAACAAGTCAAGAAAGTGGTAAACATAGTTTCCACAAACGAGCAAGAGAAGCGCGAGAAACAGCAACAACTGGCAGTGATTTTCTCAGAATACGGATCCATGCTGGTCGCGCGCAAATGGGACGATGCCGCCAAGAAGCTTGAGGAGGCGCGCAAGATTGAACCCAGTGACCCTCGAATTGAGATCAAGGCGGATCAGTTGATACGTATGCGGACCAGCGCCACATCCGCCGCCACTCCAGGTGATGGCGGTAGCGCAGCCGAGCGCATGAAGACGTATGTGGACAACGCGCGCAAGGCGGAAGCAGCCGGAGATCTGACGGTGGCGAAGTCCTTCTGGCAGCAGGTCTTCGAACGTGACCCGAATAATGCCGAGGCAAAATCCAAAATCGAAACACTGACGGCCGAAATTCAGAAGAAGGCGACTTCTGCACCCATGCCCGCGGCAACCGCAAAGGGCGGGGGCGTGGGAGGCATCAACCCTTACCTGCTTTATGGAGGAATCGGGGCCGTTGTTGTGATCCTGGCGGGAGTCCTGTTTGTGTTTATGCAGAACCTGCGCCGGGAAAAGGAGCTTATCGCTAAGGTCGAGGAACTGACTCACCAAAATGATGGAGCACCCACAAAAGCAGCGGCGAAGGCGGAAAAGCCTGCTGGGGATATTTCCTCAAAAAAGAAGTCGCCTACACCTTCCCCTCTCGTAGCTGAAGAATTGCCCGCGGCCGGCCCTGCGAAGTTGGGAGGCCTTTCTGGCGGGCTTGGCGGGGATATTTCCGCCGGCTTGTTTGGTGGATCGGGTTTCGATACCTTGCCAGATGAAGAGGAAGTGGTGGCCGAGGCAAAGGCGCCTGAGCCGAAGACCGAACCTCCAGCCGTTCTTGAATCACGACCTGCTGGCGAAGCT
Organism: Candidatus Sumerlaeaceae bacterium; assembly: GCA_019695055.1. Classification (GTDB taxonomy): domain Bacteria; phylum Sumerlaeota; class Sumerlaeia; order Sumerlaeales; family Sumerlaeaceae; genus JAIBAT01. Next base: position 19,185 of record JAIBAT010000159.1, read on the forward strand.
GACGTGGTAAATCTGGGAGATCTTTCCGGTTTGAGCCTTCCATCATTTGACCCAGGGCCATTGCCGAGTGGGGCGGTTTCGGGCTTCAGTGAGACGCTTCAGATAGATGCCGTTCCGCCGCTCACTTCCAGCCTGCCGGACATCACGCCGCCAGAAGGGGGCGGTTTAGCGGCGCCGTCAATGCCTGCTGCTCCGGCCCTCCCGGAGATCAATATCGACGCGCTACTTTCGGATGGAGTTTTCGACAGTGGTCCCAAGGCGCCCGCAGAAACACCCCCGCCAGTTGGAGCCCCCTCCGCAAAAATAGAGGACATTGTTTCCCCACCGGTTTTGGATCTGCCGGGATTGTCCGGGATGGAACTCCCGACCACCCAGTTGCCGGAATTAACGCCTCCGCCAGCGGCGCTTCCCGCTCCAACGGCTGTCGAACTGCCCACGCCGCCGCAAGCCCTTCCGGCCGTGGCGCCTGGCGCTCCGCCGCAGAGGAAGCTGGATGAGACCTATTCGCCAACTACCCAGCAACGAGCGCCGGATGAAACCTACACGCCGGAAATGCCGCTCCCGGTTGCTGCCCCTTCTGGGGAAGAGGTTACGATGGTTGCGCCGGCACCGGTTCCAGCAGGTGATCCCAACAACTATTTTGTTCAGACGTTTGACGATCTCCCTTCCGGTATCCAGCCTGGCGATTGGAAGGGTGATTATGAATACGCGACCCTCACTGTCGAGGACAAATCCGGCGGAAACGGCAATGGCCGGTGCCTGAAATTTGAAAAGAAATCCGGCGCTGGCAGCGCCAATTACACCTGCCGCTTCCCCAAGGCATCGGGTCGGGTCATCGTCGAATTCGATTTGCGGTGCGACGAGAAAAACAAGTACCTCCTCGGATTCTATGTCGAAAAGGACGAGGACTTCAAGCAATCGGTTCACACGATCATTCACCGGATTGATTCCAAATCGCAACCCTCCCTGCGTATTCAAGGTGAACCCATCCCGTACGACCTCGGCAGCTGGCGCCACATCAAGTACGATCTCAATCTCATGCTTGGCCTTCTGACGGCGTATGTCGATGATCAGGAAGTTGTGAAGGAAGCCAAGCTTGCCACCAGCCCCAATTACGTCAATACGCTCTCGATTCGTGACAACCTGGCGACGACCGGTGTGTTCTACCTCGACAATATCAAGGTATACAAAGGCTAAGGCCCGCATTCGTCGGGCCCCTCAGGGCCTGCTCCCGGCAGGACTGTGCCCGGAGGTTTGCCTCCAGTCATGAGCCAACTCAATGCCCCCGGGCTTCTCGATGAAGTAAATGAGAAGCTGGATCCAACTCGTTTACTGGATTTTATCGGTTACTCGCCCGACAAGATACAGTCGGTGGGGGACACGGTAAAGGCCTTCTGCCCCATTCACCGGGATACACGGTTTCGCTCCCTTCTCATAGATGCCAGGAAGCATCTTTACAAGTGCACCATCAAGACCTGCGCCGGTTACACGGGGGGAAACCTTGTTGACCTTTACTGCAAAGTCAAAAGCATAGACCCTGGTGAGGCAGTTGCTGAACTCATTGGGAAATTTGGCATTGAGTTGCCGCCCGAGTGGAATACGCGCCTCTCGTCCGGCCTGATCGAGGAGGCTGAACGTGCCTTCATTAATCACCAACATGAGGCGGCCGAGGCTGCTGCGATCCGTGCCTTGCAGTTTCAACCCAATGCCATCGAAGTGCGGCTTCTTTTGGCGAATATCTACTCGGATCGCGGCGAGGTAACACGGGCTTGCGAGGAGATGCTCTCGGTGGCAGACGCCTACCTCGCGGTGGAGAACTATGAGGAGGCCGACACAGTCCTCGACCGCGCCCTTGAGGTTTTTCCCGACAACGAGGATGTGCTGTTTGCCAAAGTTCGAAGTGCGCAATTGCAGCAGAAGCTGGACGTTGCATCGGGCCTGCACCGTGAGATTGCCCAAAGACGGGAGCAGTCCGGCCGCATGGCGGATAACCTCGGGATTTATATCGCGCTGGTAGGCGACAATCCACGGGACACCGATCTCCGCCTGAAACTGGCAGAGGTCCATGAGATGCGCCGGGATATCAAAAGCGCCTCAAAGGAACTGGAGGCCGCTGCGAACGTCATGCTGGAGGAAGGAAAGGGCTCTGCCGCGATTCCGGTCCTGGAAAAGGTTTTGCAGTATGAACCCCAATTGACCAAGCTGCGTGCCACCCTGGTGGAGGAATTGGTCAGGGAGGGGGAGTTTGAGCGCGCGAAACATCATGTTTTTCACTCCCTCGATGGACTGCTGGAGCGGGGGGACTTTCAGGGAGCAATCCAGACTGTTCGCAAATGGCTGGAGGTTGAGCCGGAAAGCCTTGAGGGACACAAGGCCCTGGCCCGTGTCTTTCAGGAGCAGGGAGATGCACCCGCGGCCGCGGCGGAACTGGATAGGGCAGCGAAGATCTGTATTCAGACGGGGGAGAATGAGCAGGCCATCGAGCTCCTCTATCGTATCAAGTTCGTTGACCCCGAGGATCTCAATTTCCGAAGGGACTTGATAGAGGTGCTGCGCGAGGCCGGCCGTGTGGATCAGGCGCTCTTTGAATGGTTGGACATGGCCGAAATCCATTTCAGCAAGGGAGAGGAGGCTGCCGGAGAGGCAGTGCTGAACGAAGCGGCCTCGCAGATCAGTTCCCCGAAGTTGTTGTCCCAGATTGCCGGTTCGTTGCGTTCCCATGGGCGCACCAACTCGGCATCCACCATTTATCTTCGCCTTGCCGTTGCTGCCGAGGCAGACGGGGATGCTGCTACGGCGTTGGATTGTTATAATCAGTTGCTGGACCTCGAGCCGCAGAATCTCGAGATTGCCATCGCCCGTTGTCGCGCGCTTTGGAACTTTGATATGGTGTCCTCTGCGACAGAGGTCACACCCGGTCTGGTCAGCCGGTTGCTTGATGCCGGGAAGACCCCCGAGGCCGACAGCCTGCTGGCGCTCGCCGCGAAGCATGGGGTTGCGGATGCCCCGACTGCGCGCTGGTTCTTTGAACTTTGTGCCCGCGCCGGGGCTGCCGCAAGCGCAGCCGTTTTCTATGCCGTTGCAAAGGAGGCTGTTCGAAAGAACGACACAGAGGCGGCGTTGCTTATGGCGCGCCAACTCGCCGAATTGCTTCCCGGAGACGAGGCTGCGACCCGCGACATCGCGGATATCTGCGCGCAGCTCGGCCAGCCGACGGAGGCCGCAGCGGCGCACTTGGCCCTGGCTGAACTGCAGGAGGCCAAGGAGGACCACAAGGGAGCCTTGGCCAGCGTGGAGTTGGCCATGGGATTGGACAGCCAGAATCTGGCCCTGCTTCGCCGCAAAAGTGGTTTGCTGCTCAAGTTGAAGGATCCCGAGCAATCACAGGTGGTTTATCGGGATTTCCTGGCACGCTTGCGAACGGTGGCCCGGAGCGAGGAGGTGGTTGTCGAGTATGAGCAATACCTTGCGGCCAACCCGGGCGACAGTGTCGCACGGGCTGGCTATGCGACGCTCCTCAGTGAGCTGGGCCGAAAAGTGGAAGCAGCCCAGCAGTATAGGGCCCTCGCACAGTCCGCGGAGAAGGCTGGCAACACGCAGGATATCCTGTCCTACCGCGAAATGCTTCTCCAACTGGAGCCGGGCAATATCGAGGCGCGGTTGGAATTGGCGCAGTCTTACAGTGCCGCGGGGGATCGCGAGAAATCCGTCGCGCTATTCCTGTCAGTTGCGTCGGAACTCCTGGATTCCGGAGAAGCGAAAAAGGCGGCAGAAACGGCCGGCAAAGCCCACGAACTGTTCCCGGACAACCAGCCAGTGCTGGAGCTCCTTGCAACCGCGGACAAGCTTCGTGGAGCCATTAAACCATTCGAGAAGACACTCGACAAGCTGGTCAAGCTGGGCAATACTCGGATGGCGGGGCTATGGTATGGGGAGCAGGCACGTAAAGCCGCGGATTCCGGGGATCACAAGGCGGCCGAAAAGTACGCGGCACGTTGGCTGGAGATTGCCCCGGGCACGCCGGACGCCCTTGAGTTAAGAGCCGATTTGGACCGGGCGCAGCGGCGCAACAAAGCTGCCCTTGAGGGCTATCTCGCCGCTGCCAAAACTTTGCGGGAATCTGGCGAGCACTCGCGCACAGCGCGAAACCTACAGAAGGCTGCCGAACTGGCTCCGGACAACACAACAGTTGCCGCAGATTTATGTACCGCCTTGTTTGCTGCCGGCGAAATGCCTGCCGGAGCATCATGCGCGGCATTGCTTGCCGGGATGCTGGAGAAGGAGGGGAATCGCGCCGCGGCAATTGAGTGGCTGGAAAAATCCGTGACCCATGCGCCTTCCCCGGAGATTCAGTCCCGTCTGGCACGCCTGACCCTCGCTGAAAAGGGGTTGGCTGCCGCCCTGCCCCTGTTCCGTGGATTGTTGGATTCCTATCGCGCCTCCGGTGATACCGCACTCGGCTCGGGAGTATATGAAGAGCTCGTTTCGTTGCCGGAAAGCAATCCGGAATTGCGGCTGGAGTATGCGGAATTTCTCGAATCGTCCGGACTCCGCAAGGAAGCCAAAACACAGTATGTGGAATTGGCCCGCCACTATCGCGATGTGGCCTCGGAACCCGTCAAGGCCATTCAATTCCTTGGTAGGGCAAGCACCCTGAACCCGGAGGCTGGGGACGCAGCCATTTTTGAGGATCTGGCTTCCCTTCACCTGTCGGTCAACGTACCCGATTTTGCGGCTGAAGCCCTTCGTGAAGCCATTAAACTTTATGAGGAGCAGCAGGACTTTGGTCGGGCGTTACTGGCACTCCAGAAGCTGGTGAAGTTGCCCTCGGTTCGCATTGCCGATCACGAACAACTCGGCGAGTTACTGGTGCGTACCGATCGACCAAAGGAGGCACGTCAGGCCTATAACGACGCCGCAATGATGGCGCTGGAGTCGCCCCAGACCAAGCCGGCCGAGCGAAAGCGTCTTCTCGAGAAGGTCCTTTCCGTGGATCCGGGCAACCTGGCCGCGGCAAAGGCACTGCTTGGTCTGCTGTCAGGAAACGACCTTTCATGTAAGGCTATGGCTCTTGCCACGGGATTAGGTGGCGCCGGTAAGATCCCCGAGCAGCTGGAACTCCTGGAATTTGGAAAGGCGGAGGCTCCGGATAATCTGGAGATTCGCCTGGCGCTGCTTGAAGTTCGCCGAAAAGTCGGTACACCGGTCGAAATACGCGACAGTCTCTTTGAGGTCATTCAGGTGGCGTCCGCATGTGGCAACCGCGAAGCAGGTCTTGCCGCACTGGAGGAGCTGGCCAGCCTGCCCGAAGGCACTGTTGAAACCAGGGAGTTGGCAGGCCACTACGCGCAAATGCAGCAGGCGGAAAAGGCCATTTCCTTGTACTGCCAGGCTGCCGAGCAGCTTGCCGACGCAGGGGATGCAGCCGCTGCGGCGTCCATGTTGAAGTCCGCCATGGAGATCGACGAATCATCGGTGCCAGCATCCGTTGTAGCATCAGTTGTCAGGAAGTCGGGCGGCGCAGCTCCAGTGGTAGCTTTTGCCAACGAGGCACTCGATTCGGCACTCCGCTCGCGCAGTCGAACCCCGGCCCTGCTCATTGCGAGTGCCCTGCTTAAGGACATGAGCGACAAGAAGGCTTCGGAGCTGCTCAAGCATGTATTTGAGAAGGCGGGAGCTTCCTTCCTTGTGGCGATAGCCGGGGCACATGCAGATAATCTGTTGGATGCGGGCGATGCCGGCGGTGCGATCAAAATCACCGATCTTTCGCTCAAATTGGCGGGGAATTCTCCTGAAACCTGGTGGATGGCCTCTCAAACCCATCGCAAGGCAGGAAACAAGGACAAGAGTGCCGAGGCCAGCAAACGGGCGGCAAAGCTCTTTGCGGAAACCGGAGCAGTCACCGAAGAGGAGACCTGTTACCGGGAGGTTCTCAAGGAGTTCCCGGATGACACGGATTCCATGGAAACCCTCATTCACTTTTACGAGCGTGAGCGACGCAACGGGGACGTGGATGAGATGATGAATCGTCTCGCGACAACGGCGTCACAGAAGGGCGATCATGCCCTCGCCGCAAAATGGATCGAGCGGCTGGCGGACGCCAATCCGGAGGATCTGCCCCTTAGGCAGCGGCTGGTCGAGGCGCTCTCCCACCTGAAGCGCCCGGAGGAATTCGTTGGTCAGCTCCTGAAACTGGCTGCCCTCTATCAGATGAAGAATCAGCCGGAGGAGGCCGCCAGCAGTTTTGAGAGGGTGCTGGCGATTCAGCCCGATAACGAAGAGGCGCTTGTCAACCTATTGTTGATTGCACGTGAGGCAAAGGACATGGCACGTGCGGCCCGATACTCCAACTTGCTCGCGGACAACAGGGCTGAGTCGGGACGGCTGTCGGAAGCCTGCGACGCACTGAAGGAATTGGTGGAATTTGTCCCGGACAACCTGGCTGCCCACGAGAAACTGGCGACGCTCTATCAGCGCGCGGGGGACCTGCGGGCATATTGTAATGCTTTGCAGTTGATCGGGAACAAATATGTCAAGAAGGGCGACCAAAAGAAGGCCATCGAATACTTTGAGAAGCTGGCGCAGGAGCGTCCGCAGGACGCCGACAATTTGCAGATGATCGTGGACTGCGCCGCAGCCACGGGGCAGAACCGACTCGCCGGGGACTATGCTGCCCGCCTCCTTGAAATGGCGCGGGAGTCCGGCGAAGCGAAGCGAATTCGCGCTGCTGCGACAACCACGTTGCGATTCAATGGCGCCGATGCAATGGCGCACCGCGATCTTGCAAACTCCAACCGGGATTTGGGTGCCCTCGCAGACGCCATTCCGGAATGGCTGAAAGCGTCCGAACTGTTTGAAAAGAACGGGGAACTGGCCGAGGCGGCCGCTTGCTTGCAACAGCTGACCCAGGCTGCTCCTGACATGGCAAAGGCTTGGAAGAGTTATGGGGATGTTCTGATCCGGACGGGCGACCCCGAGGGGGCGCGTGTCGCATTCTTCCAACTTGCGGAATTGCACCTGAATGATGATGATTTGCAAAACGCCGAGGCGGCGCTGGGCAAGGCTATCCAGATTGATCCCGAGGATCCTATTGCCCGCCAGCGTGCCGCTGGACTTTACCGGCGCGCGAAGCGAAATGACAAGGCGCTGGCCGAAATCGTCTGGTTGGCCCGCCATGCGCACCAGACTCAGGATTATGGTTCGCAAGAGCACCATCTGACCGAAGGATTGGAGATCGATCCCGACAATCAGACCTTGCTGCAAAGCCGGGTGGATATGCTGCGCGCTTTGGGGCGGACAGAGGAATTGATTTTCCGTCTGCGGGATCTGGCAACGCGGGCCACAGTCGCGGAAAACTATAAGGATGCAGCTGCCACCCTGGAACAGATTGTCGAAGCTGACCCAAACGTCCTCGACGTCCGCCGGGAACTTGGGGGAATTTACGAAAAGCTTGGCGATAGGGAGCGGGCGTCCCGAGAATTCTCCTTTGTTGTGCACCAGCATCTGAAACGCGGGGAGACCGAGGAAGCCCGCGAAATTGCTGACACGATGACGGCTGCGGCGCCTTCGGACCTGGCCTTGCACGAGAAACTGGCCAGTGCATTTGCAGACAATCACATGGCGGACGTGGCGGCCCGGTACTACGCTGTTTGCGCGGAACTGTCGGGCAAATCCGGAGACACGGATTCACAGGTGCAATTCCTGGAGAAGGCCGTCGAGGCGAGACCCAAATGGGCGGAAGGCCTTCGAAAGCTGGCGGAGGCCGCTGAAGCCGCAAAGAAGCCCAAGGGCGCGGCCTCGGCCTGGCGTCGGCTGGAAGACTTGCATTTTGAACAGAAGAAGCTGCCCGACGCACTGGAGGCCCTGAAGCGTCAGGTTGTCCTCACCCCGAAGGATCCTGAACCTCGCCGTCGTTTGGTGGACCTGTACTCCCTTACGGGTAATAAGGAGCAACGCACTACGGAACTATCCGACCTGGCAGGCTTGCTGTGGTCCCGTGGGATGATCGACGAAGCGGTGGAAGCCTATCGTCAGCTGACAATGCTCAAACCCGACGATACGGAGGTATTGAGCCGGTACATTGAACTCTTTGGTCAGGTGGGCAATGAACTGGAAATCATCGGCGAGTACCTGAATCTTGCCGACGCCTATGCCCGTAAGGGCAGTTTCATGGAGGCCACTCAAACCTTTGAAAAAGTGTTGACCATTGATCGGCTTAACACCTTTGCGCGCCACAAGTTCATCAACTTCCTCCAGAATGCAGGCCAGAAAAACAGGGCCATCGCCGAGATGCGACGATTGGCGGGCATATTCAAGACCGCTGGCAATTATCACGAGGCTGTCCAGACGTTGAACGCTGCTGTGGCGCTCAGCCCGGCAGACGGCGAACTCTGCATGATGCTGGCCGAATGCTGTGAGCAGGCCGGTAACCGCAGCGCAGCACTGGCAAGTTTACTCAAGGCGGCGGCGATTTACTCCGACAGCTTTGCCGCCAAGGCCGTCGAGGCGTACCATAAGTACTTTGAACTCGATCCGAACAACATTGAAGCGCATATCCGTTTTGGCGACCTTTTACATCAGATTGGGGACACCACTTCCATTGCGGACAATGCGCGCAAGCTGGCCTCCCTTTATGAAGCCACAGGTCAAAAGGACATGGCCGAGAAGGCCCGCCAGGTGGCCGAGCAATCCGAAGGGGAAACGCCTGAGGCCATCCTTGAACGCATTGAGTCCCACAAGGATAACCCAAAGCTCCAATACTACGACTGGATTCGGTTGGGAGACTGCTACTTCCATGCCGACAATATCGATAAGGCCCTCGAAGCGTTTAAAAAGGCCCGCGGCATGAACGACGACAGCCCGGCCGTCATCCAGAAATACATCGATGCCCTTACGCAGATTATCCCTGAAAATGAGGCCATTCCAGATTTCCTTTCCCTGGCGGAACGGCACTTTGGCGTTGGGGATTACAAGAAAGCCATGCAGGTTTACGAGCACGTCCTCAAACTGGATCCTGGAAACGCTCAAGCTCGCAGCGGGCGTATCAGTGCCGCCCAGATGACTTCATCTTAATCCGGGTTAGTTGCCATTCCCTAAACCCACCGTCACAATCTTCTTGGGATCAACTGACAGTGTGATGACAGCCTCCGTAACCCGCAACGTTTCAGAGGGAATCTCTTCCAGGCTGAGGGCCTCAGCCTTCGTAACAGTCCACCCCAGTGACAGCCTCGCATCCAATTTCGCGTCCAGGGGATTCCAAAACCGCGCAACGACGGAATTCCCGTCTTCGGATTGCTTGATCCCGCTAAAGACTGCCCCGGGTGAAAGCGACAGGAACTCGCGGCGGGAGGGGAGATGGCCCCGTGTCGGTGCGGATTCCAGAGCCGGGATCGCAACGACGTGGTTCCGCGTCTCTTCAAGGATCGTGCTATCATGCCACCACCCAGTGTGCGGGTAAATGGCGAACTTGTAGTAATGCTCTCCCTGGCACTGCGACCCGGGTGTGGGGCGCGAGTATATAAACTTCCCGAATGCCCGCAACAGCGTCACCGCAACGGTACGGGAGTCGTCATCCACGATTTCATACTCGATAAGTCCGTCATTGATGACCCCAAAACCGTCCCTGCCATCGCTGACATCCACAAAATTCCACATGGGATGCGTGGGATACGGCTTCTCCTTCCAACCTTCTGAATCCGGCAGGGTGATGGGGCGTTTCAGGACATCAAACTGGCCTTCCGCAAAAGAGTGCGTTGCCTTTGACACACCGGATGGCATCATGAACCGCAGGCGATGGTCCTTCGCCTTGTTATTGATCTCCACCCGAACCTGAAGAGCGCGTGCCCTCGCCTTGAGCGAAACGACCAGGGAAATCGGCAGGACCACGGTTTCCGCGGAGCGGGTGTCACCGTCAGCTTTCGCAGCGGGAACTGTGAGGGAGATCCCGATGCGCAGCGCGCCCTCCACCGGTCCGTTATACTCCACCGAAACGGTGGCGGATCCACCCAGCGATGTCACGGCCACTTCATTCGCAGGGACAACCCGGTTCCATGGGTCACCAAATTCCGCGGTGTCCTCGAAATAGCAAAGGTGATCCATGACGCGGCCCGAAGCCTTGTCGGTCAGCCGGATCGTTCCATCCGTGTTGATCTCAACCGCAAGATGCTCGTTTTCCAGGGTACGTTCGCCAGTTACAATGGAACCAATCTGGGTAAAAGCCTTGCCGCGCCGGACTGCGAATGACTCGTAGCCCATGGCAGGCAGATTCTCGACAAGGATACGAGCGCGAACCCGCTGAACGGGAAACGGCATCGTGAGTTCATAGCCTCCCTCGATGGTGGCTGAGTAGGGTTCTCGTGACAACTCTTGGACGGGAACCGGGCTGCCATCCTTGGTCTCAATCGAGAATGTCTCTGTTTGTTCGGCTCCAGGCAGATCCAGTACCACATCCACAACGCCCGAGCGGGTATAGGGTGTCGTGTAGAAAACTGTGAGTTGAAGATCCTTCGTGTCAATCCATGACCCGTCAATACGTGCCGCCAGATCGCGCATGGAGCGCCGGGTGATTTCCTCGATGATGGTCTCAACTTCGCTCCACCGGGCCATCATCTCGACATGTACCTTGTCCACGCTGCACCCGCCAATGGCGTCATGAGCATGATTAACGAGAACCTTCTTCCATGCAACTTCCAGGAATTTGGTGGGGTAGCTTGACCCGGTGATCCATGCCACGGCCGCCAACGGCTCCGCCTCCAACGTCAGCGCAGCGCAAAGTCGCGCATTCCGCTGCTTCAGGTAAAGGCGGCAGGAAAGGATCGTGGCCATAAGAGTGGTCCAAAGGCCGACTTTCAAGGTGTGGCGCATTTCCCCCTTCACCACCTCAAGGTCCCTGGCCTCCCGCCGAAACGCCTCCATGTAATCTGTCAGCGAGCTGTGGATAATCTTGTCGCCGCCGGCCTCTTCACCATCTTGGAGGCTCTTGATCAGATCCGTCTCTTCCGTGGCCGCGAAGGAATGGTCATGCCCCATCATGTACAGAAGATGCGAGGTGGTCGCATCGGGCGCAGTAAATCGTCGCGCGTCCTCTGCTGAACGCGAAACGTTGCCTTCCCAAACCCTCAATTTCTGGTCAATCCACCCGTACTGCCTGTCCTGCGTCTGCTCGCTGGCAACGCGATACGGCACTTCCTCCGGGTTCCAAATGTAATCCCGGTCAGTGGTGAACCGACCCAGCAGGCCCGGCCGGTAAGTCAAATAGTAATAGTTATAACGGGCGTAATCCGCAAAGCGAAATCCGAAGATGCGACTTCCGTCCGCACCCTCCCACAGGAACTCACTCTTTGCGACCTCCTTGTGGATACCGCGATAAAAGAAACACGAATCCAGGCCGAATCCACGATAAAGCTGGGGAAGCTGGGAAATCTGGCCATTGGAAAACGGCGTGTAGCCGACCTTGGTGATGGGCCCGTACTTCTTACCCACGCGATGCCCCATCAGAAGATTGCGGACCAGAGATTCGCCCGGGCACCCCCACTCGTCCGGCAGCGTATACCAAGGCCCAATCTGCAGCCGGTCCGCCGCAACCTGGCGCTTCACGCGCTCCTCATTCTCCGGGCGTATCTCGAGGTAGTCTTCAAGGATCACCGTCTGGCTATCGAGGAAAAAAGCTCGGTAGTCGGTATTTGTCTCCAGGATATCGAGAAGCCGGTCCATCATATCCACGAGGTCCATGCGGTAGGCTTGGAACGGGTACCTCCATTCCCGGTCCCAATGGGTGTTTGAGATGATGTGGCCCACGATGGGTTTGCGCACGGATGCCGACGCAATTGTGTTCGGAGATTCAGCCTTTGCAGTGCTCATGGGTGGTCGGGAATGCTTTCCAAAGTTGATTTCGGTGGTCTGGGGCAGGAACCTGTTGCAGGGATTCCAACACGAGCCAAACTAAGGCCAATATTCCACGATACGCACCGGACATTCGCGGCAATTTGGAGGAATTCGCGCCCGGCCGCACGCTGAATAAACCCACCAAGTCCCCATAACCAAGGCATCGGCGGTATGCTCAATCTTGTGCGCGCCGCCCCCGGTGGAGAGATGTCCGAGTGGCTGAAGGAGCACGCTTGGAAAGCGTGTATACTGGGTGACTGGTATCCAGGGTTCGAATCCCTGTCTCTCCGCCATATTCCTGCCCCCTTTGGAATTACCGGCAACTCCCACATCTTGTGCTTTGCCCATGAAGGCGTAGACTACTGGAATTACTGGCGCAGGGACAAAAGATCGGTGGAGCATAAATCCCAGATCCGATTGCGGGCCCATACAACATATTGTATTCCAAGCCGCAACCGGCCATTAAACTACTTGCGCCGGATGCCTTGATTCCACGCAGCCACCCCTCAGCCTTGCTAAAATGCTGGACACTTTCCCATTCGTGCTGAACTCTCCATCCCGCAATAATCAATCTCCCAACGCAAGAACTTGGACTTGGATAAAAAGCCCCATCAATCTCCTCTCAAGGCGGCGTTTAACTACCTGACGGCCCCCACTCCGGAGATCAGGGACCCCGGCGATCGCCGAGACGCCCGTCTCCTCGCTGCATTTCTCCTCACGCTTTTCTTCCTGTTTCTCTGTGTAATCGCCTCCTACTATGCCTTTACCCCTGGCTATCGCATTTCCCCCTCCGATGTCGCGGGGTTTGCGTACATGGCCTGCACATATATTCTCACACGAACCAGGCTTTTTCGTATCGCCGCTTTCCTGCTTGTCGCCATGTTTCCTCTCAACACTTTTGCAAACATACTCAGCGGCACTTTCACCAACATTGCGGTCACTCTGGGCTACATGGTCCTCAGCTTTATGCTTTGCAGCATCTTCCTGAGCATCAGGCAGACCGCCTTATACGGCCTGCTGGTTAACCTCACCATCCTTTTCCTACCTTGTCTTGTTCCCAAGTTTGTCCCGAATGTCAGTACGGTCATTGGTCCACTCTGCGTAAATGCCATGGGCACCGTGCTGACCCTCATCTCCATGCGCCACCGTGACCTCCTCGAGGCAGACCATCAGGGAGCCCTCGAAACCGCCTATGAGGCCACCCTCGAGGGATGGGCCCGGGCTCTGGAACTCCGCGACAAGGAAACCGAAGGCCACTCCCGGCGGGTGACCGAAATCTCGACCTTGCTTGCCCGCGAAGCGGGAATGACGGACAGGGAAATCGAGAATCTGCGCATTGGATCGCTTCTCCACGACATCGGCAAAATGGGAATACCCGACAACATTCTCCGCAAGTCCGAGCCACTCACCCCGGAAGAACGCGAGGTGATCGAAAGGCATCCGACACTTGCCTACAAGATGCTCTCCCCCATACCCTACCTCAGGCAGGCACTCGAGATACCCCATTGCCACCACGAACGTTGGGACGGTCGCGGCTACCCCCGCGGACTTCACGGCACCGAAATACCCTTGTCTGCGCGCCTCTTCGCCGTGGCAGACGTCTGGGACGCCCTGACCCACGACCGCCCCTATCGACCCGCCTGGACGCGCAAGCGGGCCCTCGAGCATATAAAGGATGAGTCCGGGAAGCAGTTCGATCCATTTGTGGTTCAATTGTTTCTGGATATGAAATTGGCGGGGAAACTCTTTGAGGAACCGGAGTTGCAGGCGGGGTGATGGCATCTGTCGGTGCCAATCCCTGACGCCTGGATCAGCGGTCGGGTCGGAGAATCGGCAGTTCCCATTTCTTGCGGAGGCGCATGAAATCCGCCTCGGGTAGTTGAACCAGTATGGGATTGGCCACAGGATCCAGCCACCGCATGACCACCTCCATGTCTGTTAGTGCCATGGCTGTGCAGCCGCTGGTACCGGTGGTTTCTCCCTCCCAGATATGCAGGAAAATACACGATCCCGCTCCTGGCTTGCAGGCGGAGCAGTTGTGTTCCACCACCACGCCCAGCCGGTACTGGTCCCCGATGGCCCGCATCTTCTCGGAGCTCCTCCAGTCCGGACTCGAGATCCCCTCACGATCCACAATTTGGTTGTAATGTCTTGAGGCACTGTCGTCCACGCATTCGGTGCTAGACGTGAGTTGCTGGTAGGGGAGTCGCACCCACCCCATCTCCGACGCCGGTGCCAGGCCAAAGGCCCGCGACAACCGGAACATTCCCGCCGGACCCTTCCCGTCTCCCTCACGTTTCAGGGGTTCCGTGCTCACCGAACCATCATGCAATCCCGCGCCCCAGCCAAGGCCGCGCTTGCCAACGACAACCCGGATCGCGCTGCCCGCAGTGCGCCAATCGGATCCTGGGGTATCCCGCTCAAACCTCTGCATCTGTCCCCCGATCGCGTCCCAATCCGCAGTGGTAACGACAACAAGCTGGCGTGACGATTGAAGCGGCGATTCCGCCATGGCGGGATTTCCTTTCAGTATCAAGGCGGCAAGCAGCAGAGAAGCCGCTGCCATGCTTCTGGGATTGGAACGCATCGGGTCCTAAGCCTTGGTTGCCCAAACCCAAAACCGAAGCAAAATCGTGCCCTTCAATTGGGCGTGAATTCTTTGCCGCGCCGAGGCTTTACCTATCCGGACTTATGGGAACTCGAAAAGACTCAGGTATTTCCGGCGTTTTGCCGGTTATCAAAAACCCCGGCCCCACATCGCATGACGTGGTCCAGATTGCGCGCCGCGCGCTGGGCACTCGACAAGTGGGCCATACCGGCACGCTGGACCCCGCGGCCCGCGGCCTGCTGGTGCTGTGCCTCGGCGGCTACACCAAGTTGGTGCCCTACCTTACTGAGAGTGACAAGTCCTACTCGGGCTTCATTGCGTTGGGCATCGAAACGGCCACGGACGACCGCGAAGGCGACCCGACGATGCTGGGTGACGCCTCAAGCGTGACCTTGGAGCGCATCCACGCCGTGGCAGCACGTTTCCGGGGCGAAATCGAGCAGGTGCCGCCGCGCTACTCGGCCATCAAGGTGGCGGGCAAGAAGCTCTACGAATACGCCCGCGAGAACGTGAAGATCGAACCCGAACCGCGGGAAGTCACTGTCTATAACTTCGATATCCAGTCGCTGGAGCAGCCTGTGCTGGCCGGCGATGGCGCCAATGTGCCGAAGCTCACCCATGCGACGCTTGAGGTGGCCTTCAAGACGCAGCACGCGACCGGCAAGATGCGAATCTTGCGGTTCACGTCGCGCGTGTCGTCGGGCACCTACGTGCGCTCGCTCGCTCGCGACCTGGGGCGCGAACTTGGCTGCGGCGGCTTCCTGCTGACGCTGGAACGCGACGGCGTGGGGCCGGTGACGCTGGCGCAGGCGATGCCGCAGGAATTGCTGGAATCCGCGCCGGAGCGCGCCGCGGAATTCATGCTGCGTGGTGCGGCTTCGTTGGATACAAATCGTTTCCCCGTGTTCACCATCATCCGCGGGTTCGCTGGGCGGCTGGCGAATGGACAGCCGCTGAACGAGAAGATGATGGAGAACGCTACGGTGGCTGCGGCAGTGCCCAGCGGTGCGATCTGCGCCATTACCCGCGACGACGGGGCGCTGCTCGCCATTGTTGAGGCGGAACGGTTTGACGCGCAGCGGCGCGCCAATCCTTACGACTCGCGGTTCGATGTGCATTTCCGCCCGGTGCGTATTTTCCCGGGCGGGCTTAACTAACTTCTGCTACTTGCGCTTTGCGAGCGGCACATAGTCCGTCAGCTTGTTGCCCGTGTAGATCTGTCGCGGGCGCGCGATGCGGACGCTTGAGTCGTCGTGCTGTTCCTTCCACTGGGCGATCCAGCCGGGCATGCGGCCGATGGCGAACATGACGGTAAACATATTTAGCGGAATGCCCATGGCGCGCAGGATGATGCCGCTGTAGAAGTCCACGTTCGGGTAGAGCTTGCGGTCCACGAAGTAGGGATCGTTGAGCGCCAACTCTTCCAGCTTGCGGGCGATGTCGAGCAGCGGATCCTTCTTGCCAAGCTTGGCGAGGACTTTGTCGCAGCTATCCTTGAGGACGCGTGCGCGCGGGTCGAAGTTCTTGTACACGCGGTGGCCGAAGCCCATGAGCTTGAAGCCGCTGCTCTTGTCCTTGGCCATCTTGATGCACTGCTCGGGCGCGAGGCCGCCGCGGTGAATCTGGTCGAGCATTTCCATGACGGCGACATTGGCGCCGCCGTGCAACGGCCCCCAAAGCGCGCAGACGCCGGCGGAAACGGAAGCGAACAGGTTGGCGCGGCTGGACCCGACGACGCGCACGGTGGACGTGGAACAATTCTGCTCGTGGTCGGCGTGCAGTATCAGGATCAGATTGAGCGCTTCCTCAACCTCGGGCGCGACTTCGTAGCGCTCGTAGGGCATGCTGAACATCATGTGCAGGAAGTTGCCGCAGTAGCGCAGGTTTGGGTCGGGATACATGAACGGCAAACCGTTGGACTTGCGGTAGGTGTACGCGGCGATGGTGCGGACCTTGCTGAGCAGGCTGGCGGCGGCGTCCTCGAATTCCTCGTCGCTTTCGACGGAAAAATGTGGGTCGTAGCAGAACAGGGCGTTGATCATGGCGGAGAGGATGGCCATGGGCGGCGCTTCGGGGGGAAAGCCCTCGAAGTGGTGGCGCATGCCTTCGTGGACGTGGGCGTTCGCGGTGAGGCGGGCGCGGAAGCGGACGAGTTCTTCCTGGGCTGGGAGCTTGCCGTTGATGAGGAGCTGGGCGACCTCGATGAAGTTGGGCGAATCTACGAATTGTTCGATGGGGATTCCGCGGTAGCGCAGGATTCCCTTGTCGCCGTCGATGAAGGTGATGGCGCTCTTGCAGGCGCCGGTGTTGCCGAATGCGGGATCGTAGGCGATGGCGCCGGTTTGGGCCCGCAATTGGGTGATGTCGATGCCAACTTCCCCTTCGCTTCCCTCGAAGACGGGCAATTCGATCGTCTTTCCGTCGAGCGTCAATGTTGCTGTTCGCGACACGTCTGTGGAACTCCCTAAAAGATTTTGGCTGCCCGCGATACCGCGCACCGGAGCGGCCAAGATACCTTTCCATGGGGGGCGAGAACGGGCAGTGCAAGGCATAAAAGCGCCGTCGGAATTGTCCGATTTGCGGGTTGCGCGGTGGCAGCGGGAGTTGGTACGGGTTCCTTTCCATCATTTCGGAGTGGGGAGGGCGAACGATGCGCGACAAACCGAGGCGGGAGCAGTCGGCGATCGCAACGATTGTAATCTGGGCGGCGCGGGCGGCGATCCTGGTGATGCTGTACCTGGTGGCGGTGGCGGTTTACCATCTGTTGCTGCGGACGATCGTGGATGACCGGCGTATCCTGACGGGGTTGTTCGCGCTTTGGGTGGTGACGGCGTACATTGTGCTGCCGCGGGTGCACCGGACGCTGACGAAGTGGTACATTCCGAACTACTTTATTGGCCGGGTGCGGACGGGGGACGGGCTGCTGGGGGACCCGGTGAACCTGGCGGTGGATGGGACGGAGGAGGAGCTGGTCGCGGCGATGACAGCGGCGGGCTGGGTTCGGGCGGAGGAGCTGAACCTGGGGAGCACGCTGAAGATGGTGAAGGCGACGATCCTGCGCAGGAGCTACCCGAGCGCGCCGGTGAGTTCGCTGTTCCTGTTCAGCCGTCAGCAGGACCTGGCGTTTCAGCAGGAGGTGGGGGGCAGCACGAGCCAGCGGCACCATGTGCGGTTCTGGAGGTCGCCGGAGGGATGGTACCTGCCGGGGGGCTACCAGGCGGATTGGCTGGGGGCGGCGACGTTTGACCGGGCGGTGGGGTTTTCGCTGTTCACGGGTCAGATCACGCACAAGATCGCGGAGAACACGGACGAGGAGCGCGATTATGTGGTGGAGACGGTGCTGGCGGCGACGCCGGGGGCGCGGGTGGATGTGATGGAGCATTTTGTGAGTGGTTATCATGATCGTAATGGTGGTGGTGACCGGATTATCACGGATGGTTCGCTGCCGTTCCTGCGGTTGCCGAGCGCGGTGAAGCGGGTGCCAGTGGCGGCGTAGCACCCGGGATAGGGGGT
>JAIBAT010000168.1 GCA_019695055.1 Candidatus Sumerlaeaceae bacterium
GGGGTGCCTTCCATCTTCTTCTGGCTTCCGGGGTGGTTCCAAGCTTTCTTGCCGGTGGCAAGGCCAACCAACTTCTCCACTGTCTTCGGAGCCTTGGCCGGGTAAAGCTCACAGACAAACTCGCCCTCGGCGGTCTTGAATACGGCGTAGGGGCCGCCCGCGGCGACGCCCTGCGACGCAACTCCCGCCATTCCCAGCGCAAACAGTACTTTAAGCATCTTAGCCATTCGAGATTCCTTGATTTGATATGGGTTGCTCTCAGGAAAACGCAAATTCGGGGGCAAAATTCACGGGGAAGTCCCCGGGAAGCAAGGGGAAAGCGAGTGGCGCCACGCCCACTAAGGCTTTGGAATCTCAACCGGACGCTCGCGGTGAATCAGAACCCAATCCGCATTCTCCGCCAAGGCCTCACGCCCCAGCTCGGCAATGACTTGTTGCGCAGCCCGCGAGTGCTTCTCCGCATCACCGGTAACCAGAAGTTCACTCAAGTGCCGCTCGGCGTTTCCGAAAATCAGGCTCATTCTGGAGTACTGCTTGATATGGGCCAGAAGCCCCTTCTTGTCCGCATACCAACCTGATAAAAATACGCCAGTCATGGCAGACGCGATGAGTGCCTTCAGGAATCCGTCAACGTATGGCTTATACGATACCTTGTGCTGTGGGGCCTTTGTTTTCTCGGTGCCCGCCTCCGGATATGACGGGATGTCATACGCCAAGAACTCAGTTAAGGTAGGGCGCGCAGAGGTTTCAGGGTGAAGGAACCAAACCCCGCCAAGAACTGATACTGAAAGAACAACGCCAACGATTAGTCCCTTTCGCGCTGACCTGGAAATGGGAGAAAGCCCCCCCGTAGCCCGCGCATGGGAAGGCGCTTCGTGGAGTTGGTGGGCAGTCTTGGCCGTCTTAATGTAATTGAAGATGACGCCTGAAAGGACCGAAACAGCGACTGCATCGCCCAGCATGTCCAGAGCGTGGAATCCCTTCTGCGGCCAAACCTGGAGGGTCCTGACCAGGCCGACAATGGCAAAGATTACCGTACCAACCGTCCCCATCCAAAACATCTGTACTGCACGGCGTCCAATGCTGTGGTAGTTCTGGAAATTCCGATGAATGGCCCTCGGAAACCAGTTGCTCTGGTCGCGAACCCAACGGTTCAGCGCCATAGGAATGTTTGCGCCAGGAGGAATCTCCTCGGTGCCGGCAAACTGCATGGACGCCGAGACACGGGGAATGCTCCAGACCCGAATCGCATGGCGTATCCATTCGAGTTCGCTCCGCTGTTTGCGCAGGTAATAGTCTGCAACAAGGCTTTTCAGACCTGAGAGCCGCCAAAAGAATTGAACTCGCAAACCTTCCGCCAAGGCCCGGCAATCCTGATAGTGAGTCTCGTATCGCTCCCTTTTGGCATTCTTGTAGAACCTGTAGGCCCCAAATAGCATGGCAATATACGCCGCAGCGGACAACAAATAAGGGACAAGACCGGCTTGGTCCGTGGCCTTGAAGTTTGAATTAATGGCAACAAAGAATGCGGCCAAGAAGACAAAGAAGAACATCCACCTGAACGCATTCCAAGTTTGAGACGCATAATGGATTGCCAGTGAATCAGCCACAGCGAAGTTGTCTCGCAAGTCCCTCAGATTGTCCTGCATTGTCGGCTCCAACGAACCAAAATCCTCGTCACTCATCAGGTAGTGGCGGCTGTCGCGACGATTGGCGGCAAGGAGGTGATGATGGCGTGCGGCTGCCCGGTTGAAATTATCCATCTCCCGATAAACAGTGGCGAATTTCTCCGCCGCCTCCTGCTCGCTGCCGTAGCCAGTCGGGTACAGGACTCTCAGTTCATACGGCTTACCGGCGAGTTCGCTGGTTTTCTGGCGGGGCGTCAATAGGTGATAGACCGGGCCGGTATCAACCGGGTCGAGGGGGCTATGTCTGCTGGACCACTGCTCCGGAATTCCCTCCCGCTTGAACTTCACAATCTGGGCAGTCCCCCCGGGAAGGTTTGGGTCCAGGCCATTCCACAGGGCCAAGAGGATTTGGCTATGCTGGGCAATGTAGGCACCAACCTGCACATACTGCTGATCCCGGGCCTCAGAGTCCTTCCTGACCTTTGCGGCCGTATTTTCGCCAACATACGGCAGCTCAAAGTACTGTCCCTGCTCGGTATTCTGAATGAGTCTGTCAAATTCCTCCCGAGATTCCTTCGTCTCAAAATCCTTCTCGTACTCAGCTCGTTCCATTGGCAGAGGAACCACAAGTCGCACTCCCATTTCCAGCGCAACCCTGGCCACCAGTCGATCAGCACCCTCGGCCAACGGGGAAAGCAGGACCAATGGTGAATTGGGATATTGGCGGCCAAGTCGTTCAAAAATTCCGCGCACAATATCCTGAAGCGCCACCAAATCCTCTTCCCGCAGGTCGCGGTGTCCCGTTACCCCAATGACAAGCGGCAGTGGTGCCAAGCGATGGGCGGCGGCTGATTGGATGGTCATGTCGTATAGTCCGGCCTCGGGATTCCCTTGTAAAGCTTTTGTATCTTCCATTCTCTCTAATTCAGATGCTCACGCAGGAAACCCACTGTCTCCGCCCATGCCTGCTCGGATGCCTTCTTATTCGCGCCATCCTGCCCATCCTGCTGACGCAAGAACCCGTGTCCGGCACCGTCGTAGGTTTTCGGCAAGTAGGGCTTTTTCAGTTCCTTCATCTTTGCCTCGGCTCCAGGAACTGTTGCTCCAACGCGGCTGTCATTTGCACCATAAAGCCCTAACACAGGAGCCTTGATCTTCTCATAGCCCGATTCGGGACTCGTGCCATAGTAGACCACGGCGGCACCAAGGTCTGGCTGAACCGTGGCGTAACGAAAACTAGTGGTTCCGCCCCAGCAAAATCCTACTGTTGCAAACTTAGCCGCCGCAGAGGGCAGTTTCGCGGCATAAGCCCACGTCGCATTGAGCCCCGATGTGACCTCGTCGTCCTTCAGGCTTCGAACTGCCTTGGTCACGGCGTCACGATCAGGAAAACCATCCGTCCCTGCGCCGTCCTTGCCCTTGCCGGTGAGCAGGTCTGGCGCAATGGCAATGAATCCATCCGCAGCAAGCTGATCACAAACTCCGCGAATCCAGTCAGACAGGCCATAGATCTCATGGATAACAATGACCACCGGTGCTTTGTCTTTGCGCTCGGGGTAAACGATCCAAGCCTTCAGTTTCATGTCCGAACCCGGGATGGGCACCTCAACCCATTCGCCATGACGCGGCGTGGTATTAAGGCGTTCGCGGGCCTGTAGCTCGCCCGGCGGGATCTGTGGCGCATCAGCACCCAGACATGGAACTGCGGCAGCCAGGCACAATGCAATGCTGAGGAGGAGACTTTTCATCTCATGAGCTTGTGGGATTCTCATCTGTGCGGTCAAGCGGAGTTCGATCGCGCAACCTCTGCAAAATGGCCTGCTTGACTTGTGATCCTGCCCGATGTGGTTCCAATTTGAAACAGTCACTTACACCGACTTCGGGATTGGTGAACCAATGAAAACAAGCATCACCGTCGCTCCCCTCCTTCTGACTCTCGCCCTTTCAGCGCTCGGAATGGCGCAAACCACGGGGACCGCCTACGAGGCAAAGGCCCCAGTTACGACTGCGCCGCGGGTGAACCTTTATGGTGATGACAAGGTCCGATTCATCTTCCGAGCTGATGACTTCGGCTTTTGCCACTCCAGCAACATGGCTTTGGAAAAGATCCTCAACGAGGGCACCCTCACCGCTGCCAGCGTCATCGTGAACACCGGCTGGCTCGACGAAACTGTGGCCATCCTGAAAAAGCACCCTGAGGTGAGCGTTGGCGTCCACATCTGCCTGAATTCCGAATGGGTTCCCTACAAGTGGGGACCTGTATTGCCAGCTAAGGAGGTTCCCTCGCTGGTGGATGAATGGGGACACTTCTTCGGAACGCGTAAGGACCTGCTGGCCCACAATCCCAACATGGACGAGGTCGAGAAGGAGATCCGCGCCCAGGTGGATCTTGCCCTGCGCAAAGGCTTGAAGCTGTCCTACCTCGACCACCACATGAGCGCGGCCGTCACCACTCCCGAAATGCGCGAGCGCTTTGTAAAAGTGGCAAAGGAGTACGGCCTCGGCATCAGCCGTTGGTATGGCGAAATCCAGGGGCCAATCATTTATAGTGTCCAGCCATCTGGAAAGACGGATTTTCTCATTTCCGAAATGGAGAAGATTACCACACCCGGACTCTACCTTGTCGTCTGCCACACCCTGATCAAGACCCCGGAGGTCGAGGTGCTACGTGACATGAACGCCAACGGGCCAAAGAACATGGCAGACCACCGCCAGGCGGAATGCGACATGCTGTGCAGTCCGCGGCTCAAACAAGTTATCAAAGACCGTGGCATCGAATTGGTGGGTTACGACGAGCTGCGGGAGAAGTTCCTGCCGAGGCTTCAGCAGCCACCAGAATAGGGGTTATCACCACTCATTTATTTGGCTTGAAGCCCCAGAATGTCCCCGCGAACTGCAAATGGGAGCCCCGGCCCCAGCATTATCGGCACAGGCCGCCCATTCCATTCGCAGTGTATGTGAAGGTGCGGGGAATTGGCGCTGCCAGTATCGCCAACAGCGGCCAACGGAGCACCGGCGCGAACCTTGTCCCCACGAGCCACTTTGACAGAGTCTTCCTTAAGATGGGCGAGCCATATATCACTCCCTGACGCAGTTTGGATCACGATGAGATTTCCCTCGGCCGGCCCATCGCCCGCTGACCGCTTGCCCTCGGCAATTGTCACCTCGCCGTCAACCGGAGCGTGGACGATTTGTCCAAATGATGCATCGGGCGGACCATCAATCACAAGATCCACCGCGTAGTCCTGTTGGGGCGGCTGCGCATGATGGTGATTGGTCAGCGCGGTGCGCCCGCCGGTGGCGACGCGCCATCGCCCCAACACAGGGGGATGAGCGCAGACTATCGGGTCTATCCCGCCGGGCGTACTACGAAGATGGAGGACGAACCCCAAGGCGCCGGACCCGAGAATGAGTATCGCTGCAGCTGCAACAAGAGGCAGAGTGCGTTCCACCTTTGCCGGTCTTCGCCATAGTAAACTCGCAATGAAGTCCAGAATACTCGAAGCCGCAGCAGCCATGGCGAGCCATGCAGCCGACTCGTGAATCCCAGATCCGAGGAAGATGGGAAGCCCCAACCAAATTGCAAGAGATGCCAGCAAGCCGCCAACAGCTTTGAGAATTGCCGAAGCAAGATTTCTCGCAGAAACGGCAGGTTGCTTCCCCTTTCCTACACTTTGCCATGCCAGCAGGGATCGGATGACAGACGACAGAAGGATAAAAACGGCCACTCCCCTGACAGCGTGGTCCGGATTCATGTCTACCCCTTTACCGGATTGGAGCCTGGTGTGCCGCCCAATCGATTCGATCCGGGGTTCGAAAGCAGTTCAAAGGTTGCCTGGGCCGCAAAATAGATGAAACCGAATGCGATAACGCGATGTGGCTCCGAAATCCACAGACCCTTGCCGGGAAGATGAAGCGAGCCAACGACGCCCCCCGTAAGGCCAAGCTTCGGTAGCGGAACGAGAACTGTAAGGAAGCACCCGATAACATAGAACACACAGTTCGCCCCCCACGCGCGCATCATCCCTTTCGTCTGCTCTGGCGATGTCTTGCCTGCAATCGTATAGGAAATGAGGCGATTCAGAGTCAGCCCCCAAAACCCAATGAGTGGCCACCAGGTGTGGAACGCCAGCGAGAATCCCAGAACAAACGCCGAGTAGAACACCCCAAATCCGCCCACAGCTGCCAGTCTTGCGGAAAATGACTTGGTGCCAAGCCCAGCCGCGCCCATGAACACGGCGGAGTGAATGACAATAAACTCCAGCAGCATGATCATGAGATGGCGCTTCACGCCATCCGGCCCCAGCGCAAACGGGCTGATCCAAAGCAGCAGAAAGCTCCCGGCAATGAAAAGGTCCGGGACCCCGTTTATAAATCGCCAAAATGGCGAGAGAGACTTCGTGGCTTCAGGTGTGGTTTGGTTGGACATGGGAACGGGTTTTCGCGCGGCAGAAACTGAAAATCAATCTTTTCGGTTACTCGACCATCATCAGGCTGATTTTCGCGTCGATCACGGCTGGAGGGATTTCGAACAGCGTGATAGAGGACGCCGGGTAGGTGGCTGTAAAGCCGCCGCCCGTTACGACCTGGTTGGCAGGATGCGCAATCGCACTGAGGTTCGCTGAACTGTAGCGATAAACCTTCGCACTGGCCGCTGGCGAGAAACCGGTGAGGGTCAGGGTGCTGGTAAGATCGTTGGCGCTCTTATTGATGACCACCACAGTCAGAGTGTTGCTTGAAGTTTTCTCCGCCGCATAAATGGTAAGCTGATCCTGGTCGGTGCTTGTGGCCTGGATACTGGTGTCGCCGAAGGCATTCCCGGCACCGTCATAGTTGAGGAAAATACGGAATGCGTAGGCGCCGGGATCCGAGGCGGACGGCGGCGACCAGAGGGTGGCCAGATCCAGCCCCTCCCGCCCGAATATACCAAGCACATCGGCCTGGGCAATGGCACCATTCAAGGATTCCAGGCCACCCCAATTATACTCGGTCAGCGCCAGCTTCGTGCCCGGATAATTCTGCGTCACCCAATCCTTCATCCGCGGAATGAGACGCACCGCCTCCCCGATCCAGCTTTCGTCCACGTACGACGAATCCCACAGCGAACGCGTGGATCGCAGGCGCAACTGCTGGGTGGACAGCGAACCCGCGGTGCTCAGCGTTACGCCTGGTGCAGCCACGTAATAGTGAAGATCGAAGTAATCGAGAATGCGCGTGCCGGTCGTTTGCTCGTAGGCCTGCATTTGCTGTAGATACCAGTCATTAAACGCCACACCTCCGTGGGCATTGCGGTCTTGGGGATTATTCCACCATGACCCGCCGGGCGCGGTATCGAGGTCGGAATAGAAATACGCGGTCCATCCATAGGAAACCGGTCCCAAAGTCTTGGCAGTGGGATCAGCGGCCTTGATGGCGGCAGCGTACTGGTATGTTCGATCCCGGATCTCATCGTAACCAAGGTGCGCGGGATGAACATCGCGGTGCGTGCTGCTCCAAAGTTCCGTCTCGTTATCGAGATTGTAAAACGCCACTCCCCCGCCCGCCGCATTGCCGAAACGTGTCTTGAGGTGATTGATCCATCCGGTCACAAATGAGGGATCAATGGCAACGCTGGTGTCGAGCGGGTCATTGCCGGTGATGGGGGTGCCGTTGGTCGCAATGCCATTCCCCATATCTGGGCGCCATGGGTCGGACGATTGCTGAGCACCGTATTTTGCGATACTGAAGCCCCCGGCATAGGCGCGGCTCTTCGGCGTCCAGCCAATGAGCGGCATCGTCATGATTGTCTTCGTCCCCGTTCGGCGATCCTGCTCCACGAAATTGTCCGCCTCCGAGCCATTCGGCAAGGCCCCGGGATTCGCATTGTCCTCCGGGATGTTCTCGAAATACCAATCGCTGGCGCGGTTTGACGTGTCGTAAAGGTAGTTGTATCGGGTCGTGGCGTTGCCTCCCCGGCGACGCACGGGAAGACGCAGCTCCGCGGCGAGGGACTCATCCGTAAAGTTCATGCCGTAAATGTAGGGGCTGATTGGCTTGCGACTGGCGGCAGCATTCACACCAAGCGCCGGCCCCGAAGATGAGGAGGACGACGGACTGC
>JAIBAT010000123.1 GCA_019695055.1 Candidatus Sumerlaeaceae bacterium
GCCAACAAGGGCAAAACCGCCGTGTCGGGCCTCATCATCACGGCCAGCCTGGTTGTGGACGACGACACGTCCGAGACCCTGACCGTCAATGTCGAGAATGACCGGTTCACCGCCGCAAAGGTGAACGGCAAATTCCTCGAAGCCGTGGGCGGCGCATCCGGCCAGTAGCTTCTCCCGGCCCCCGCGCCTTCTAAGCCAGCTTCAGCTCCGATTCGTGGATCGCCAGATCCACGGTTGCGGCCCCCGCCTCGAACGCCACCACCACGATTTCCGGAGCGGCATTATCCCGAACAACACCCGTGGTTCCGGCCCGAATGGGTTCCGGTTCATGAATTAAATCGTGGATGCACACCACGGAATCACCCTTTAACAACCTCGGCACTACTTGCATCGCGCCCTCTGCCTCCTGTCATTCGTTGCGGCCTGGTGCGACGTTCCCTGTGTAAAACCAAGACACCCTGGCGGGGGGATCGTCCATCGTTCGGGGGTTCCCTCCAAACGATAACCACGAATTGGCGGCGCATTGGTGGAACTGCAAGTCTTTTATCGAGACCTGTAAAAATTTTGAAAGTTGTCCTTGCGTTTTCCGAAAACCTGTATTTTGCTGGTGGGTTGGCCGTTTCGTGCCTTATTTTACGGCTCCGGCGAGTGGCGCCACGATTCCCTGAAGAATCCCGCAATCTCGTTCACCGGCAGGGCCTCCACCGTGCGCCCGCGATGGCCTGTCAGCGTTGTCGCGGTGAATAGCGCGTTGTAGATCGCCTCCTCCGTCGCCTCGATGGCCGCCTCGAACAGCGGCGACATCTGCGAGTTGGGAACCTCCTCGTAGTTCGCCGGCTGGCTGCGCCGATGCGGCGTCCGGCGCACAGCCTCCGCCGTGGAGAACGCAATCGCGTAGTCCCCCGAACCATCGCTCATCGCCGCGCCCGTCCGCGCCAGACCCGCCATCGTGCGCCGCGCCAGCCGCGCCAGGTTGCGGTCCGACAGCGGCGCGTCCGTCGCCACAATGATCATGATGCTGCCGTCTGCGTCGCCGCCGTCCAGCTCATCCTTCAGGTAGTGCCGCCCCAACATCTGCCCCACCGGCCCGCCCATGATTTGCAGCACCCCTCCGAAGTTCGCCTGTACCAGCACGCCCACCGTCCACCCATACAGCGACGCCGGCAGCCGCCGAGAACTCGTCCCGAAGCCGCCTTTCCACCCGAACGCCACCGTGCCCGTTCCCGCGCCGATGGTTCCCTCCGGCACGGGACCCCCATAAGCATTTGACAACGCCCCCGCGATGATCTCCGGCGTCAGCACCCGCGCCCGGATGTTGTTCAGGTGCCCGTCGTTCGTTTCACCCACCACCGCGTTGATGGACCGCAGACTCTCGTTGCCCGGTTGCGCCACCACCCAGTCGATCAGCGCGTCCGCCGCCCGTGGCACCGCCAGCGTGTTCGTCAGCACGATGGGCGTCTCCAGTTCGCCAAGCTCCACGATCTGCGTCGCGCCCATCAACTTGCCGAAACCGTTCGCCACTTCCAATCCTGCCGGCACCCGATCCTGAAACACATTCCCCCCATGCGGCAGGATCGCCGTCGCCCCCGTGCGAATGTCGTCGCCCTCGATCAGCGTCACGTGCCCCACCAGCACCCCCGCCACGTCCGTGATCGCGTTCAGCGGCCCTGGTGCCAGCACCCCCGGCGCGATGCCAAAAGCCCGCGCCCGTGGCCGCGGTGGCTCGGTCACGCCGGCACCCAACCCGGCGGCAGATCCGTCTTTGCCTTTCCCGCTTCCTTCTTCGCGGCCATGGCATCCTGCAGCACCTTTTCCAGTTCCTGCAGATATTTCACAAACCGAGCCCGCCCGGAATTGGACAGCCGCACCAGCGTCTGCGGGCGCCGCCCCTCGAAGCCCTTCCAGATCTCCACCAGCCCCTCATCCCGCAACACGTCGAGGTGCCGGCTCAGGTTCCCGTCCGTCAGCGAGCACAGCTGCCGCAGCTCGCCAAACAGCAGTCCCTTGGGCCGCGTCATCAGCGACGTCATGATCCCCAGCCGCGCCTTCTCGTGCAGCGCCCGCTCGATACCCTCATAGGCAAACCGCCCGCTCTCCGCATCCTTCTTCCCGTCAGATTTCACGTTGTCTCCTTTCCACATTCCAGTAAAGCACCAACCCCGCCAGCAGTTGCCCGCCGCCAAACACGCCCCCCACGCGCCACCCGCTCAGCGGCGCCTGACCCATCGTAAACAACAGCCACGTGCCCAGCACAAAATAGTAAAGCGCCAGCCACCCCGTCGCGTGTGGCAGGTAAGGCCGCGACGCAAAAATCCCCAGCCCGAAGAACAGCGCCCACGTCCCCGGCAACACCGACGCAAACTCCGGCCGCGCCGACATCACCACCGCCGTCATCAGGCACCCCGCCACCAGGCAGGGCAGAAACTGCCCCAGCACCCGCCGCGTGCACCGCTTGTCGTAAGCCGTGTCCGCGAACAAGTAATTGTAAACAATCTCGCTCGCCGAGATCACCGCGCAGATCGCGCCCACCGCCACCCAATAGACCAGGTACCTGCTCGACGTCACCTCGGGAAGAAACTTCCCCTGCACTGCCGCCGCCGCCAACCCCACAATGCCCGACACCGCAATCGGCAGCGGCCGATACCCGCGATAAATCTCCCCCTTCACCAGATGCTCGTGAATCGCCGAGATCTGGCTCACGGCATCCGAAACCTCAAAAGGTGAACGCTCAATGCTCATGGCTGCAGCTTTATACCACAAAGTGGAGAAAACCATGCCCGCCAAAATGTGCCATCGGCGGCCGGGCCGGCGGCGCAAAGGGCGCGAAAAGGGCTGTCAAACATTTTAGACAGGCCGGAACTTTTTTGTGGGCGAATTTTTAAGTTGGCTGTTTTCAACGAACGGTGAGGATTAAATATATTTTATTTCTTTTTTTTGCCTCCGTGCAAAATTCGAACCGGATCGCGGGGGGTGCGGGATTCCGCCCGATGAAAAGGGGAGTGGCTGTTGGCGATCATAATGTGAAGACCCTAACACGGCCAAAACGCTTTGCCTATTCCCTTACAACCTCTTGCAACCCTCTAACGACCCTTAATCGACGAACGCCCTAAATGCGAACAGCCAACGCAATGACGCAAAGGTGCGAAGGCGCAAAGGAGTCGCAACGACGCAACGATTCAGCAGACGCCATGGCACCTGGCAGTTCCGGGCAACCGTGCGGCCAATTCTTTTGTATCCCGCCCATGAGAATTACCCTTTCTGCAAACCGGAGGGACGCCAGAGCATAGCGTCAAATTTCGCTCCCGATGATTTTGCCGTATCGCAACTGGGAGATGTGCCAGACAGTAGCGTCGCACCTTTCGCCCGATTGCTTCTTGCCTTTCCGCAACCCGAAGGGTTGCCAGATAGTAGCCGGAGGTCGAAGACCTCCGGTAGCCGTTCATTTTGATTTTGCACCCTGAAGGGGTGCCACCAATCCGACGGGAGACGACCCATGGGCTCCACCTTTTACAGCCTCCACTACCACATAGTGTTCAGCACGAAAGACCGCCGCCCGTTCATTCGCACCCAATGGCGCTCCCGCCTGCACGAATACCTTGGCGGATCTCTCCGCGGCCTTGGGGCCGTGCCCGAGGCCGTGGGCGGTGTGGACGACCATGTTCACCTGCTCGCCAGCCTGAAGACCACCGATGCTCCGGCTGATCTGGTCCGCGAATTGAAAAAGGCATCTTCACTCTGGGCCGCGACCAACCACGAACAAAAGTTTTCGTGGCAGGAGGGCTACGCCATATTTTCCACAAGCTGGAGCCACCTGCCCGCCGTGCGACGTTACATTGCCGATCAGGAGGCGCACCATCGCAAGGTTCCATTCGCGGATGAGTTGCGCAGATTGTTGGAAAAGAACGGCGTCAAATTTGAGGAGAAGTATTTGCTGTGAACGGCAGCGCGCGATGGTAAACCGCGGTTTTCTGGCACCCCTCCAGGGTGCGGCGGATGAATCCCGGTTTCCGGAGGTCTTCGACCTCCGGCTACTGTCTGGCAACCCTCCGGGTTGCGCGAAGGCCATATCAGAGTGATGCCCCCTGCGGTGAACCTATTGCCTTTCGTTTGGAACCCAGAACCCAGAACCCAGAACCCGGAACCCGGAACCCGGAACCCAGAACTGCCCCCTCCCCCTCTGTGTCCTCTGTGCAATCCGTGGATGAATCCTTTGGTCCGCCAGATGTTAAGAAAACCAGAATTCCTTACTTCCTTACTTTGCGGAGACCGGCCATGCTTGCCAAGATGACATCAAAGAACCAGCTCACCCTGCCAAAGGCCGTCGTGCGCGACTTTGCGGACGTCACCCACTTCGACGTCCAGGCCGAGGGCGAGCGCATTGTCCTCACCCCCGTGCGCCTGGGTCAGGTGGATGCCGTGCGCGCCAAACTTCGCGATCTGGGCATCCGCCCCGACGACGTGGCCCGGGCCGTCAAATGGGCTCGCCGCGCAAAGTAGCGCCACCACGGCGCGCCGTCTTCGACACAAACACCGTAATCTCGGCCCTCCTCTTTTCCTCCGGACGCCTCGCCTGGCTGCGCGAGGAGGGCGCCGCCGGCCGCGCCATCCCCGTCGTCTGCGCCGAGACCGTGTCCGAGCTTCTCCGCGTGCTTTCCTACCCCAAGTTCCGCCTCACCCCCGGGGAGCAGGAAATCCTCCTCGGCGATTACCTCCCCTACGCCGAAACCGCCCGCCTTCTCGCAAAGTGGCCCCCCACGCCCCGTTGCCGCGACAAATGCGACCAGGTCTTCCTCGCCCTCGCATCCCATGCAAAGGCCGACGCCCTCGTCACCGGGGACAGCGACTTGCTGGCCTTGGAAGCGTCGTTTGATGTGCCGATCCTCACTCCGGAAGTGTTTAGGCGAAGCGGACCGTAGGTTGAGACAGAAAAGGGGGAGTGCGTAGGATTGAGAATTGATTTATTGCACGTCCCCATTTACCTACTTCATCTAATTGGCGCAGGCGCAGGCTCGGGGACCGGCGCGTCATAAGGCAAATTCTTCAACGAAAGCCCCCTCGCGGGTTCCGGTTTGTCCCGGGCGATCCCGGAGATTTCTTCGTAATTCCTTGGACCGTTCAGCATGGGGCGTTGCCCCTTTGACGGGTCCAGCTTGGCCGCGAGGCAAGCAAAGACCTCCACTTCGTTTCTCGTAATGGCGTGGTCTGGCTTTGAGACATGCTCCCGGAGAAGGGCCAGCGCTTCCGTCGTCTGGGGAATCCCGACTAGGCCCCGCGTCGCGTTCTCGCTCTCCATTTCGTCGTTCAGCAACTCCAGATAGATCGGCACCGCTTCGAGCGAGTGGAGATCCCTCAGCCTCTGGCAGGCGAGGTGGAAATTTTCGGTAAAGCTTCCCCTGTATTTGTCTCGTTCCCGCACCGTTGAGGTAAGCTCGTCCGCAAGTTTGCGGAATTCCTTCCGCGGAATAGCCCGGATGTGGACGTCAATCTCGTTGGAGCGCAACATCCACTTGAGTCCCCAAGCATGAGTACCCAGCCCCGGTTGATACGTCATGCCAATGCTTCCCATTGTGACGCAGAGCTTGTAATCTCCGGGCTGGTCAAGGCACAGCCATTCATTTGCGGTGTAGGACTCCGTATAAATCTCACCAGGCTTGACTGCCTTTTCGCCGGTCGTGCATCCACTGGGAGCGAATTGAACATCCATATAACCCTTCAACGGGTCGGCTGCGGGGCGACCAGTGGCATCGCGGGCATACCAATTTAGGTTGCGTACCCAATTGCGTTCTTCGCCATCCAATTGTTTCGCGCAGGGTCGTTCCTCCATAATCAACGTCTCCGTGGAATGGTTGGTATACGTGAAATCTACGAGCATCCACTCTCCAGGATAGTAGGTAGACTTTGGCGTGCTGATCGTCAGCGATATCCCCTCCGGTGGGGCATGCCTCGCGCATTCCTCCTTCGTTGCGGTTGTCAGGAGTCCAGCCATGGCGACGCACGGCGCCACCGCCCAGCCAAGCAGAAGGAGAGCAGCCAGCCAGGGCCACGATTGAGCCGTTCCAGTTTCTTGAAAATCGTCGACGGTCAATTAATTAAACTGCCACTTTGATTCGAGAAGCTGTTTTCCGTAACTTGGATACCCCCCAAGGCAACAAGATTGCTCATTATACCTGCTTCTGCTGCACTCGTGTATTTCGCTTGTTGGCTTTCAGGCTCATGGGTTCCTCATCGCGGCGCTCGGCAACGACGGCAAGATCATGGATGTCTTCCATAAGTTGCTGATAGCGTTTCACGGGGAGTATGACACTGGTCTTTCTGCCTTTGTTGTCAACCACATATTGTTTTTCCGGACCAGCCAATGGCCAAGGCTCCAAGGTACAGGCGTATTGAAATAGTTTCACTTCTGATACAATGCCGGGGGACAAAACCAACTCATTTTTCGCGTGGGAATGGCCCTTGCCCCCGTCTTGTGCCATTTGTGCCTATTTGCAGCCAGAATGTGCGTTCCCAATGAGAACACCGAATTTCCTCCCGCCCCTTTGCGAAACCTTTGCGTCTTAGCGCCTTTGCGTCAAAGCATTGGCCGTTCATGGGTCCGTAAGGGGTTGCAAGGGGTCGTGGGGGAATAGGCAAACCCATTTGCCCTGTGTTACGCTGCTTCCATGATGCTCAAACCACACACCGCCCCCTTGGCCCGATGCTCCGCCGCAAACACATCAATTTCAACCGCTCCAAACGAATATTTAGACCGATTTAAATTTGCAAAAAGTGCACAAAATACGCTTCTTAACATTCTTTTTATCATTGATAATATTGAAGTTGTGCAATTAAGGGGTACCCCCCCCTCCCCCCTCTCCCCCCTGCGGGGCAGGGCGATACTCGATTTGCTCCTCCCCGGTCGCGGTCTCGTCGTCCGGGGTCGGGTCCTCAAACATCTCCGTCTGGATTGCCGCCACCGGCGCGGCCAGGAACCGGTGAATCTCCTTCGCCGCGGCGGGGCCGACGCCCTCGACCGCGGCGATTTCCTCCTCGCTGGCCGCCCGCAGCGCCGCCAGCGAACAGAAATGCCGCAGCAACTGCCGCTTGCGACGCGGGCCCACGCCGGGGATTTCGTCCAGGATGCCGCGCCGGTTCGCCACCGAGCGCAGCTTCTTGTGGTAGGTGATCGCGAACCGGTGCGCCTCGTCGCGCACCCGCTCCACCAGGAACAGCGCCGGCGAGTTGTGCGGGAACGTCACCGGGTTCTTCCGGTTCGGCAGGAAGATGCGCTCCTCCGTGCGGAACCGCTCCACGTCCGTGCTGCCCGCTCCCGGTTTGGCGCCCTTGGGCGCGCGCACCTTCAGTCGCGACTTCGCGATGGAGCCCAGCGCCACGCCCTGGACATTCAATTCCTTGAAGACCTGCTCGGCGATGCCCAGCTGCCCCTTGCCGCCGTCCACCAGCAGCAGGTCCGGCGGGTTGATGTCGCGGTCCTCCGCCGGGCGGAACCGCCGCGACAGCACCTCGCGCATCATCGCAAAGTCGTTGGACCCCTCCACCGTCTTGATGCGGAAGCGCCGGTAGCCGTTCTCGATGCGCCGCGCGTCGTCGAACCGCACCAGCGAACCCACCGCCAGCGTGCCCATGATGTTCGATATGTCCACGCATTCGATGGATCGCGG
>JAIBAT010000033.1 GCA_019695055.1 Candidatus Sumerlaeaceae bacterium
ATGTGGTACCACAAGGTAATCGGCCACGGCAACTGCCCCACGGTAGCCACCTGGTGGCGGTCCGAAACCGGCTCCATCATGATTTCACCGCTGCCCGGCGCCACACCCACGAAACCCGGCAGCGGCACGCGGCCCTTCTTCGGCATCACGCCGCAGATCGTGAACCGCCAGGGCGAACCCGTGCCGCCAAACACCGGCGGTTACCTCGTCGTGCGCCAGCCATGGCCCTCCATGATGCGCACGATTTACGGCGACCATGAGCGGTTCGAGAAGACCTACTTCTCGGATTTCCCCGGCATTTACTTCACCGGCGACGGCGCCCGCTGCGACGAGGACGGCTATTTCTGGATCATGGGCCGCGTGGACGACGTCATCAACGTCAGCGGCCACCGCCTTGGCACGATGGAAGTCGAGAGCGCGCTGGTCAGTCACCCCAAGGTGGCCGAAGCCGCCGTGGTGGGCAAGCCCGACGAGATCAAGGGCCAGGCCATCGCGGCGTTCGTGACCCTGGAGCAGGGCCTTGAGCCAACTGAGGAGTTACGCAAGGAACTCCGCGAGCACGTCGTGAAGGAGATCGGCGCCATCGCGCGCCCCGATGATCTGCGCTTCACCGAGGCGCTGCCCAAGACGCGCTCCGGCAAGATCATGCGCCGCCTGCTCCGCGACATAGCCGCCGGCGCCGAAACCGTCGGCGACACGACGACTCTCGAGGACTACAGCGTGCTGGCCAAACTGAGGGACGATCAGGAGTAGGATCCGCCGGTCGAGAAGAGCCAATGCCCGAAATAAGCCGTTTCTTCGGCATCATCGTGACCATGTATTACAATGATCATCCTCCGCCTCATTTCCATGCGCGGTATGGAAATGACGCAATCACTTATAGGCTCGACCTGATGACTGTTATGGAAGGCTCGCTCCCTCCACGGGCCATGGGTATGGTTGTGGAATGGGCCCAGGCTCACAGGGATGAACTTTTGGCGGATTGGGAACTGGCAGAAAGCCGTCAGCCTCTGAATCCTATCGAACCATTGAAGTAATGTAGATTTATGCATCGGGTCATAACGGCAAAACCACTAACAGGTTATAGGCTCCATTTGACCTTTGCCGACGGAACTGCTGGCGAAGTGGATCTGTCTGGCATCGCCTTTTCTGGTGGAATATTTGACCCTTTGCGCGACCCGCAGTACTTCGGGCGTGTGACGGTCAACGACGACACATGGACAATCGAATGGCCCAACGGGGCAGATGTTTGCCCAGACGTCCTGTACAAGCTGGCCACAGCACACGCAGGCGAGCCCATTCCCGCGAAGTAGGCCGCGGATTGCGAACGGGGTTTTGCGACCTGTTCCTCTTGCCATGCTTGATTTGAGGACCAAGGCGTAACGTAGATTCACCACCGCACAAGGAGCGGGTTTGTCATGCCTAGACATTTCGGCACAGTAACCAGCATCGTGGCCATCGCGATGGCTGCGTCGCTGTCAACCAGTAGCCACGCGCAGTTCGGTGGTTTGGGATCCGGCGACAGGCCGTCCCGTTCCTCCGGCCCAAAGCAGGCCCAGCCCAAGGCGCCAAGCCCCAGCAAGGGGTTCAGTTCGCCGGCAGCTTCTTCAAAGGGCCGCGGTCCGTCGGGCCCGACGAATTCCGGTGGTATCGAGATCGAGGTTAAACCAATCATGACCACCACAACAGCAACTGCGACGACTACCGTCGCAACACTGGAGACAGACGTGGAGCGCATTGTACGCAAAGCCATGTCCGGCGAGGTGAAGCCGCAGCTCTCCAGGGAGCTGAACGACCGAATCCATGCCGCAGCACAGGGCGCCACCATCGAAATGGGCGACTACGACATGGAGGCGCTGCCAATACTGAACATTACCCAGCTGGCCAGCGGCCCGCCGCTCCTCTTCGCGGACGACCCGGAGTACATACGTGTGCCCGAGGGCGCCGTGCTGCGCGAGCGCATCAATCCCGGCCCCAATCGCTTCTATCTCTACCACTGCAACGGCACCACCGGCACGGTCAGCAAGATCAACGCTGTCATTGAGAACCTGAGTGACAAGCCCATGAAGCTGCGGTTCCTGCGTTACGCCTTTCCCGGCGTAGGCTTTGACTACGCCGACCTGGGCCGACGCGGCATTAAGATGTTCCTCGAATCAAAGGTCCAGACCTGGGGGGAAGCGCGGGTCATACCGCCCCATGCCATCGAGCCCTTTGATCAGGCCGCCGAAACCACGACTGTGAAGTTCGACCAACTCATCCACGGTTTCTATGAGTTCGAGATTGACCAGCCTGCCCAGATCACCGTGCTGCAGACCACGCCCGACACGCCAAGCCCGGTTGCGGCAAAGCGGATCAAGGACCTGCTGCCGCCGCGCAGCAAGAGCGGCGCCGGGCGCGGCTATTATCCTTACAGCGACTACACGGTCATGAACGCTCCGGGAGAAATCATGGATGTCGCCGACGGCCCCCGCCAAATTTTCATCGCCGACGGCCGCCTCGACCGCTGGCTGACTGGTTTTGATTCCTCCACCTCCACCAGCCCCATCCAGCTCAAGGGAAATTATGGCGTACTGTACCACATCACCCTGCGCTACAAGAGCAGCAACGGCAAATCCCTCGCGCTGCTCGAATGGAACGCCCGAACGAAATCCGGCTGCAAGGCCATGAGCAACTGCACACACGTCGGCCCCGGCAAGTTCCCCGCCGGATCCGTCATGGTCCCCAGCGACTCCAATGTCCTCCGGGGCGGCGACAAGGCCGTGCTGCTCCAGGTTTTCCCCGCCCCCAAGAACGGCGAGGAAGGAACCATCGAAATCACCTACACCCCGCCCGGCGCATCCTGCCTGCCGACACCGCTGCTTCTGGTGCCGGTGGAGTAGCGCCAGGGCATGGCTGCTTGAAACATACTTCTGAGGGACAAGCCCCCATCTTCGTAGTCGGTGTGCCGCGCTCGGGCACAACGCTCGTGCAGCAGATGCTGGACCATCATCCTGCATTTGCATTCCCTTGGGAAAGCCATTTCATGGCTGCCTTTCATCGTAATATCCGGCGGTTTGGCGATCTGTCGCAACCATCCAATCGCCTCGCGCTGATGGAGGCGATCCTGGACTACGTCCGAATCGCGCAGAGCGAGAAGCTGGGTGCCGAATGGATTCCCGGACTACGGGCCGCGCTGCCAGAACTCGCGGGCAAGTCGCCGCCGAACTACCCCGGCATCGTGCGCGAGATGTATGGGTTCCTTGCCGCCAATCGCGCGTGTCCCCGCTGGGGCGAGAAAACACCGCAGTACGTGGGTTGCATGACGGATCTTCTGGAAATGTTTCCCGATGCGAAGTTCATCCATGTTGTCCGCGACCCACGGGCTGTGGCCGCATCGGTTTTGCCGCTGTCCTTTCGTCCAAACACCGCATGGCAGGCCGCAACCAACTGGGTGAGGCTTGTAAACAGCGCCCTCGAATTTGAGCGGGCCAATCCGGGCCGCGTGCTGCGCTTTCGGTATGAGGATCTTGTAACAGACTCCGAGAAGTATTGCCAGCTTATGTGTGAGTTTGTGAATGAACCATTTGACCCTGGCATGCTTGTGTATCATAAGGACGCCTCGCAACGTATCGTCGGCGGAGGACACTTCGACCTTGTATCCAGCCCGCCCACCAAGGCGCGGATCGACCGCTGGAAGTCGCGGCTTCGCGCGAGTCAGGTGCGTGTCATCGAGGCCATCGCCGGAGAAACCATGGCACAGTTTGGCTATGAACTGACACTGACATCGGCCCGGATTCGACTCCACGACCGTGTGCTTAGTGCACTGGGCGAGACTGCGCTTCTGTTCCGCCCCGGCACAAAACCGGCCAACTTCCGGGCGCATGCCAAACAGTTTGTGCAACAGACCCGATTCCAACTGAAATACGGCTTCTGGAGCTATTAAGCTAGCGCTTCGTGGCCCGGGCGACCGCTGCAGTGAACTTGGACGTATGCGCATGGCACAGCGCCGCGGCCAGGGCGTCGGCGGCGTGATCGGTGCCCACGGCTTCGCCCAATCCGAGGATCGCCTTCACCATCGTCAGCACCTGGGCCTTGCTGGCTTTTCCGTAGCCGACGACGGCCTGCTTAATTTGCAGGGGTGTGTATTCGCC
Source organism: Candidatus Sumerlaeaceae bacterium (assembly GCA_019695055.1). Taxonomy (GTDB): domain Bacteria; phylum Sumerlaeota; class Sumerlaeia; order Sumerlaeales; family Sumerlaeaceae; genus JAIBAT01. The sequence continues at coordinate 4,131 of JAIBAT010000033.1, forward strand.
CAACGGCAGCCCGGCGTGGGCCGTTGCCAGGATTGCCACACCGCGGCCCTGCGCGACGCTGATGGCCGTCTTCATGTTGTTGCAGAAGAAGAGCTGCTCCATGCTCGCCTCGTCGGGGCGTGCCTGCTCGATGACCGCGGCCAGCTCATCGTGGATCACTTTCAGGCGCTGGGCGACCGCGTCCTTTGGGTTCGTCGTGATGCAGCCAGCCACAACGAGCCGCGACTGGCTGGCGTTGTGGTCAATCACACCGTAGCCTGTGTTGGCAAGGCCGGGGTCAATACCGATAATGCGCATGACACGCCTTATGGCGTCCGCGGCGGCCACATTGCGAGAAAAAACCACGAAATGCGGGTGTAAGAACGCCACTGTGGACACGACAAATCCCCGTGCGCCTGCTTGCGAGCCGGGCCGGCGCGAGAAACCAAGGAGAACCCTTATGAAGATTCCCGCAATGTTGGGGCGTCTTGCCCTGACCATTCTGTTGCTGGCGAGCGCGCCATGGCATGCCGCGGCGAACCCGGCGGATTTCACCGTTTCCTCCCCGGCTACCGGCCAGAAGTTTACCCTGTCCGCCGCCAAGGGCAAGTATGTGGCACTGCATTTCCTGCTTAAAACGGAATGCCCCATCTGCCTGAAGCACACCCGCGATTATGCGTCTCAGGCTGCGACCGTTCCCGGGGTTGTTCAGGTGTTCCTGAAACCCGACTCGGTTGAGGATATCAAGAAATGGGAGAGCCATGTGCCGCTGGCCGACTATCCGGGCCTGATTGTGTATCAGGACGCTGATGCGAAGCTTGCCACCGAGTACGGGATTCCCGATGGCTATAAGTTCCACGGCCAGGTGGTGCACTACCCGGCGTTTGTGCTGATTGCACCGGATGGCAGGGAGGTTTTCCGCTACATCGGCAAGAGTAACATGGACCGCTTTACCTTTCCGCAGTTTAAGGCCAAGATTAAAGACCTCCAAACTGCCAAGCCCGCAACGCACATGGGGGACAAGCCGACGACCGCAACCCGTTGATTCCTGCGGGCACAGAACTTCCACTTATCGGCGAGAATCCTCTGCATCACCTGCACAGCCCGGTCGTCATTATGGGCAGAGAGGGTGAAAATGGGTTGTTGCACCCCTCGAAGTTGAGAGAGAAGAGAAGAAAAGTGCCATGCAGGTGGATATGACTCACGAAACCGACGAAGCCCTGGTGGATGCGGCCCGTTCGGGTCGGCACGAGGCCCTCGATGCGCTCGCAAGCAGGTACTTTGGCATGGTGTATGCCATCGGGCTCGCGCGGCTCGGAAATCGCGAGGAGGCAGAGGATCTGGCGCAGGAGGTCTTTTTGCGCGTGTTCCTGGTGCTCGACCAGCTTGAGCAGCGTGCGTTGTTCTCCCATTGGCTGGCGCGCATCACCCGCAATCTGGCGATTGATTGGCAGAGGCGCGGAGAAAGGGCGTCGAGGCTTCTTCCCATGATACCAATGGACGAGTTGTCCCACAAAGTGCCTGACGAAGGAACCCGCGATGCACGCGATGGTGCGGCGTCTGGCGAGCAAAGTGCGGCGCTGCGCGAGGTTCTCGCCCGGCTTTCCCCCAAGGCCCGCGAACTGGTGCTGCTTCACTACATGGAGGGGCTCAGCCAGCGGGATATTGCGCAACGCATGGGAATCAATCAATCCACGGTCACACGCCATATCAGCCGGTCGCTTGCCTCCATGCGCACACTGATGGAATGCTCGCTGCACGGAATGGCTCGCGGCCTTGCGTCGCGTCCGGAGGCGCGAGCCAAGACCCTGGCCATCGCTGCGACTGTCGCCGCCCTGCCTGCTGCCACACGAAGCTCCATTGCTGCCATGGCCGCACAAGGAATCCACTCAGCGGCGCGGACTTCTTCGACAAAAGCCTCAGGGGGCGCCATAACGGCACTTACGTCTGCTCTCTCGCTTCTCAAAACAGGAGGGACTGTTGTGGGCATCGGGAAAATAGCAGCCGGAGCGGGGATTGTCGTGGCACTTGGCGCCGGAGGATTTCATTTCCTTGGGAGCACGAAGAGCACCGTCGTAAAGCCTGCTGGTGCAGAAAAGAAGGTTGGAACCTACGATTCGCGGTCGGTTGCCATCGCGTGGGTTCGCTCCAATCCATTCAACAAGTGGATGGGCGCCTTGCAGGACGAACACTCCAAAGCCAAAGCCGCGGGAGACCAGAATCGGGTCAAGGAACTGGAGGCTGAGGGACAGCGCCGCCAGGCCACCCTGAACAGGCAGGGTTTTAGCACGGCACCGGTCGATGAAATTCTGGTCCACATCGAGGATCAAATTCCGGAAATCCAGAAGAAGGCCGGGGTTGACCTGCTGATCTCAAAGTGGGACAAGAAGAAACTCACCGGGTATACCCCGGAGGAGTGCGTGGATGTTACCATGGCACTTGTCGATGCTTTCCAGCCGACCCCGACCCAGCGAACCAGCGCCATCGAGATCCAGAAGAAATCCCCCATCCCCCTGCAAACGGCGACCAATCTGAAAAACTGACGCCACGGGCCCCTCGGTGGTGCCGGGAGAAACTCCCTTTGACATGTTGAACCGTTCTGGGCCACAAAACCGGTGCCTTTTCTTACTGCACCGTGTTGCGGTCTATAATGCAGGGGAGGTTTTCTTGGGTCCAGCGGCCAACAGCTACTTGAGCCGAAAAAGCGGGAGTCTTTAGTCATGGACTCCCGCCCGCAGACAGGTGTGCCTGACAATGACCAAACACCTGGTACTCTCCAACTCACCCTTGCCATCACCAACCGGCGGCTCAGGCTCATGGCGCAGATCAGCCGGATCTTCCTTGGCTCGGCACCTCTTGCGGAGATGGCCACGGAATTGACCCACAATATTTGCGAGGCGTTCGACGTGGATGCCTCGGCCATCCGGGTTCTCGAAGGCGACGAACTGGTCCTGCTTGCCGAGACGGGGATACCCAATTCTCGCGCCGTCCCCCGTATGTCCACAAGCGACGGCATTGCCGCCCAACTTGTTCGCGACCATCGGCCCATCATGATCGAGAATGTTGCCACTCACCCTTCCACGGCGCACCTTCACAAGGCCGCCCTTCAGGAGAATCGCTACGTTTTCCTCTCCTACGCCGGCGCGCCAATGATGATTGGCAATCAAGTCGTCGGGGTTCTCGGCATCTTCTCGCGGTCGGAAACCCGCAAGTTCGAGGAATCGGATCTCGACTACCTGCAAATCGTGGCCAATCATGTCGCGGTGGCCATTACGGGTCACCGGCTTTACGAGGAACTGGACCAGGACCACCAGCGCCTGAAGGATAACATCTCCCGCCGGGAGCGGGCGGAGAACCAGCTTTACTTCAACACCATGCACGACCTGCTGACGGGGCTTCCCAATCGCCGT
>JAIBAT010000142.1 GCA_019695055.1 Candidatus Sumerlaeaceae bacterium
ATGGCTGGCCAGGACCAGTTGAACCAGATCAATGTTTCGGGTGGCGGAGGTCCGGGTTTTAACCCGCAGGATCGCGCCAGAAATGCAGCGGCCGCTGCCAACAACAACCAGTTCGCCTCCCCCGCTCTCCCTGGACCTGCGGGAAATCTTGCCGGCCCGGCCGGTCTGCCCGGCGGTGTCCCGCCGGGGGCTTCTGACCTTACTGCTCCAGGCGCTGGGGGCGTACCCGGTGCTCCCGTGGCCCCGGGAGCCGCTCCGGCGGTTGCGACGCCTGCTCCCACGATTCAGGTCCTTTTTGGAAAGCGTGTTTATGACGCGGTGACCGGTCAGCTACTTGAGGATGCCCGCCGGCTCACTGTGCCTGCAACAGAAGCCGACAAGTACCTGGACGATGGCATCCATGACAATGGCATTCAAGGCGACGGCATCCGCGGCAACGTCGAGACCATTAAGGACCAGTTCATCGGAAATGAAACCAACGAAATCAAAGACCAGTTAATCAATTCGGTTCGCGAGGCCGAGACGCTTGCACCCTCGGCAACAATCGACTATAAGGACCGCTCCTCGGATGCCTCCGTTGGCTACGGTGGCGCCATGTTCAACAAGTCCGACAACGTCACCGCCTCACGGGCAAAGCGGGTGACCGAGAATTCAAGCGTTATGCATTTCTTCCGCTATCATGTGATGACGGTGAACCCCACCGACAGCGGCGGTCGATTCCCCAATCTGCTTGCGGCTGAAAAGAAGCGCGACGAGGCACTGCGCGACTGGAACAACAAGTTCCTGGCGGACTACCGCACCAAGAAGGAAGACCCGCAAAGCCCGTTCTTTCAGGTTTACGTGCCCGAACCACCAAACGAGCCTAAATACCCGGTTCCCCCGGGCTACGTGGCTCCTCAAACCATTGCCCAGAATGGCGGAACTGCTCCTGGGCAGCCGGGGGCCCCGCCAAGACCCAATATTTATAATGGCGATGCGGTCATAGGGGCGGGCTATACAAACTAAGGTTTTTGGCTTTTGAGGCTTGCATTCGCTCCGCTGATAGGTTGTGAATTGTCCCGTTTAGTGCAAGTCTTTGATAATGATAGGTTTATGCTGGGGTTTATGGCGTAAGCCGAATGTGAAAATTGAGGACGAGGAGACTCGGAGCGAAGCATCATGGCTGCAGAAGCGAAAACGCAACAGCGCCCTCCCACACCCACGGAGCAAGCCTTGGCAGAAGCCCAGAAGCTGCTGCAACTTTGGGTGGCCGTGAAGGCCTATTTTATGCGCGCTTGCACCGAGGAGCCCATCGTCAAGGAAAACGAACAGGCGTTTCTTGAAACCAAGAGCGAGGTCTCCAAGCTCCAGCGAATGCTGACTTCCAAGATGCCCGAGGGATTGGTGTTCGGAAACGACCGCATGCAGGATTTCCTCCGTCAGGCCATCTCAATGAGCCACTTGCGGGGCTTGACCAAGGCCGATCGTGCCACCATGCTGAGCCTGTGGCATTACGTGTTCATCTATCTGAGCCAGGCCGCCGGCGCACTCCAGTTTATTAACGAGGGCTATACCCCGCGCCCCAAGACCAAGGGCAAGGGCGGAAGCAACATTTCCGACCTGAAAGGGGCCGCCTCCAAAAAGAAGGAAGCCAAGCCAAACCCGTTGACATCCCCCAAGACGTGGGTAGTCATCCTATTGCTTGGTGCGGCAGGATACTTTGTTTTTAATGCGTTTAACAGGTAGGGCGGCAATGCTGGGAGTCCGTGGGATGGAGCCGCAGGTAATTCGTCATTTGCAGTCAAATCGAGAAGGGTGAGTTCCAGCGTGTCAGGAATGGTTCGTATGAACAAAAGTAACCTGGCGGCCTTGGTGGCCGCGACTGTTGGCATATTGGTTTTGGGCGGCTGCAGCAAGCAGCGCGCCGAGATAAAAATCAATACTGCCACCGAAAACATCAAGAAGGCCACCGAGTGGCAGGCCGGCACCTTCAATGAAAGCAAATCTGCGTTTGAGGCAGCCTCCAAGGCCCTGAAGGAAGCCCAGGGATTGCGCGACGGCCAGCAGTATTCCCAGGCATTGACGGTGGCCGCCGATGCCGTGAAGCAGTCGCAGGAAGCCCTCAATCAGGCCAAGACACGCTTTGCCGACGACCAGAAAACAAAAGCCCGCAAAGCCGTGGAAGTGGCCCGCATCAACGACGGCCAGACCGAAAACGCCAAACTGTTTGAAGAGGCCCAGGCAAATCTCACAAAAGCCGACGAAAAATACGCCAAGCAAAAGTACGAGGATAGCATTACACTGTCCCAGACCACCCAAAACCAGGTGGACCAGTTGCTCGCGAGCCTGAAAAACAAGGCCGAGAACAAACTGCAGGAATTGACCGCGAAGATCAAGGAGCTGGAAGACGCCAAGGGGCGCGACTTCATGGGCAACGCGGTCATCAAGAGCAATGAATCGCAAAAGGCCATCGAGGCAAAGATCTCCAACGACCGTGACTACAAGCAGGCCATCATCATGGCCAGCACCGCGATCAACGACACGGAACTGGCCATCACCGAAACCAAGAAGAAACGCTCCAAGCAGGAACTGGAAGGGCTTGAGTCCAAGATTTCCGAGGCCATCGCAGAAGAAGCACCGATTTTTGCGCCCGATCAGCTCAAGACATGCCAGGACGCGTTTGAGGAACTGCTTCGCAACTTCTACGAAAACCAGTTCGATACGGTTCTGGGCGCCGCTGAACAGCTCAAGCCGAAGGTTAACCAGCTTATTACGGTAACGCGCATCGAGGCCACCAAGGACAAGATCAACAACGTCGAGAGCGGAATCCGCAAACTCAACGACCAGACGGTCGAGCAGTACCTGCCCGGCCGCATCAAGGTCATGGAGGATTACCTCGCGCAGGCCAAGGACCTCTTCGCCAACAACGAATTTGACAACGCCAAGGAGCAGGCCAGCCGCGGACTGATCGAGCAGGATCGCATCGTTGCCAGCTTTGACGCATTGGCCGAGAAAGCCATTCAGGACGCCGAGCGCGCCTACAACGCCGCCAAAAGCACCTATGAGCGAATGGGACAGATTTTCAATGCGCCGGGCAACAAGGTCACCGACCCCCGGCTTGACGCCCGACGGGTGACCGAATCCGCAAATCTTGGCTCCAAGCTCGACAGCGCACTCGTCGAGTTCAAGCTTTCCAACGACAACCGCTCCAACAAGCAGTTCAAGAAATCCATCGAGGAAGCCAAGGAAGCCCAGTCCATTTCAGATGCAGTGGTGAACGGAACTTTTGGAGTTGTCGCCCAGCATGCGCTCCTTGAGATTCAGGATCAGGTTTCCGAACTCGAGCGGCAAAGAGCCCGCGACCGGGCCGCAACCCAGCTTACAAACGTTCAAAAACTCGTGGAAGACACCCAGAAGCTTCTGGCAGAAAACCAGAATCGCGAAGCGGCACAAATGGCCGCCAAAACCCGCGCCGAGTTGGAAAATGTTAAGCAGGAGTTGGCCCGCATTTCCAACAAGAAGCGGAATGAGGCCGACTTCATGATCCGCAGGCTCGAGGGTGGCGCTTCGGCCACACCCGCCGCCGGAGGGCGCGGACCCCGGGTGCTTGGCACAAACGAGAGCCCCGGCGGAAGCGATCTGAACAACAAGGAAATGATGTTCGATTCCCAGGAACTGGCCGCAGGCCTGCCCGCCAGGGAGTCTGTAGTTGTCGCCCAAGTGAGCATTGGGGCCAACCCCACGGCTCAGGGCTACGAAGGGAACGACAAGAACTTGTCCAACCGCCGTTTGCCCGGAGGCACTTACATGACGGACGGGCCCGCAGGCAGCCAGCCCAATCCTGAGCCCGGGGCCAAGACCGGAATGATTATTGGAACGCGCCCCGAACCGACCATTCGTACCCGTGACCGTGCCGAAGGTGCCGGTTCCAATGCGTCCTATGAGGGCTCCGGCGCACCGGGACCATTTGTCGCTCGTCCGGCTGCACCGCAGGGCGGCGCTCAGGCAATGTCTGTAGGGGGTGGAGCCACCATTCCCGACGCAGCAACCCAGGCTGATCAGTTGCGGTCCGAAGTTGCCAGCATCCTCAGCGATGACCGCCGCGTCCGCGATGTATTAGCCTACGAACCGGCCTCAATTGAACGGGCACGGCAGAAACTTGAGGACGCCGATAAGGCAATCAAGACTGCCGATTACAATGCAGCCATTACCGCTGCCGAGGATGCCCAACGAATCATTGTTGAGGCCGAACTTCGCTCCGCGAAGGTGGCCGCCACCAAGAACCTGAAGATTGCCGCCAAGCGAATCAATCTGGCCCAGAGCGCCGGTTCCATCATGTTTGCCCCGGCCCAGATCAGCGAAGCTATCAACTTGTTTGATCAGGCCAAGGGATTCATGCAGCGTGGCGAGTACCTCGAAGCCCGTGACGCCTCCGAGCAGGCCATGATTGCCGCCGAAGATGCGCGGCTTTACAACGTCAACAAGGCCCGCGACCTCGCCTCCCTTTCGCTTCGTTACAGCGGCTGGAAAGCTGCCCACCCAATGCTGGTGGAGGCTGAGAACACAGCCGCGGGCGCCGAGCAGTTGCTCAACAATCCCGACACGGCCCTCCAAGGCCAGGAATGCGCTAAGCAGGCTGTTTGCCTTGCCCAGATGGCCCTCGATAAGGCCCGGGATTTTACCTATCAGGAACGAATCGACAACATTTACCGCGCCCTGAACCAGGCGTTGCGGGCAGGTGCGAATTACTTTAACGTGACCGAGGTCAAGGCCCTGATTGCCGAAATCAGTGAGACACGCGACGAGTACTTCACCCGCAACTACGACGCCGTTGAACTCAAGCTTCGCGACATCGAGGCACGGTTGGCCCGGGTCATTGAGACCACCCCCCTTGTGCTTGAGCAAAACCTCGTCGAAGTCACCGAAAAGCTGAACGCACTTGTTGAAGCCGGCGCCGAGAAGTACATGGCCCAGGAAGTGGACGACGTGAAGTCCCTCATGAACCGGTCGGTGATCGACTTCCGCAAAAAGGACTTCTATTCCTCCTACTCAAACCTGAAGAATGCGATCAAGCTGACGGACACCATCGAGGAGAAATTGCAGGAGCAGGTCTATTTCGATGCGGTGACCGAGCTGCTGTCACAACTCGACAAGGCGATGATCCAGTACGCCACGGTCATTGATTATGACCCGGCCTTCATCAAGAAGCTGACCTCGCTGCCAAACGGCCAGCAGGCCTCCATCAACCTTGCGGCCAAAATGAACCCGAACGAGTTCAAGGACGCCGTGACCGACATTTACCTTCGCGCAATCCACTTGAAGCCGCCGCCTGCCCAGGAAGGAACCCACCAGGAGTTCCTTGTAACAATCAAGTTTGCCCGCGCTGCTGCGGACAACTTCCAGAAGCTGTATATCATGGATCAGTTGTCCCGCAAGGATTCCTACGACATCATCGACACAGCCTACAACCAGATCAAGCGCTGCAAGCAGATGCGCAGCGAGATCCAGATCAAGCTCATCGACCCAATGTCACGCACCAAGCTAATCCAGGCCGAAAAGATCGTAAACTACTAAGAGGCCCAGGCGCCGCGGGATTATGGAACTTAACTACATATCGAAGGTCGAGATTCTCGTCATACTGGGCGTGCTGATTTTCACGGCGTACGTCTTCTACTCGCTCGACCTGTTCAAGAAGGGCAAATAAGACTGTGGCCTTTGGCAAAAAGCAGGCAAAACCAACCCAGAAGGATTTCCTGGCCATCGACAATCGACTGGCCATTTGCAAGGAGTACACCCGCCTCTGGCAGGAGTACTTCAAGTTTTTCTCCGACAGCCTCGTGGACAAAAAGATCTCGGACCGCGACGAGCAGGCCTTCATGCAGATTGTCAATGTGCTCGCTTCCAACCACTTCCGCTATGTGGAAATGGTCGGCGATTACTTCAAGGGCGGGGATGACATCCTGAAAGTTCTGACCGACACGGTAAGCCTCAACACCCTGAAAACCATGAGCGATGCGCAGTTCTCAAAGCTGCAGATTGAGTGGCACACCCTGTTCATCGCGATGAACAAGGCCATTGGAAAACTGAACGCCCTTGTCCCGCCGCCGGTGGAGCCCAAAGCTGGGAAAAAAGCCGCAGCAGCCTGATGGGGCGGGTGGGAATTCGGGGGCTTACCCCGTCAACCTTGCAAAGAGAATAGCCCGCGGGGAATTCTGCTCAAGCGGCTGCCCCATATAATCCCCGGCCATAAAATGAACCTTCCAACCAAAGGCCGCCAAACCCTCCGCCAATTCGCCAGGTGTAAATAGTCGGACTGATTCGCTCCATTCCATGGACTTCCCCGCACCGTCCACCACCTTCACAGATTTCTCCACGCGCGGCTTTTCGCCCCGAATCGCGCGTTGTTCCACCACCCTCCAGCCCTCCGGAGTCAATCTCTCCGTCCGGGGACTCAGTTCATTCCGCACTCTTGCTGAATTGAGAAAATCCAATACGACCCACCCCCCGGGACTGCAGACCCTCGCAAATTCCCCCAACACCGACATGTTCTCCTCGTCCGATTCAAAGTAACCGAAACTTGAAAATAGATTGACGACCAACGAAAAGGTGCCCCCGGCAACCGGAATGGAACGAAGATCAGCCCGCATGTAAGTTGGCAGCCCCTCCCCTCCCTGCGAGTAGCCAGCCTCCAGCAATTCCCGACTTAAGTCGAGCGAGAAAACCCTGTAGCCGCGTCGGCAAAAAGCACGGGAATGGCGCCCCGCACCGCAAGGCGCATCAAGAACCTTCATTCCGGGCCCGATTCCCGTGACCGACGAAATAAGTTCCACCGTCTGTCTGGCCTCGCCTTCATCGCGATGCGCATAAAGATTCTGGTACTGGACACCAAACGCCTCTCGATACCATTCTTTCATGGTTGCAGCCCCGATAGCAAATCTCCCGCTTGCGCATGGCAAATGGCCAGACGACGGGAGGTGATTCCAGCCCAGACTTCATCAACTGCTGCCTTGTTCGCCACGGTTGGCAGCAGACCAGCGCTGCATGCAGACAGGGCCTTGTGAGCATCGTGACGGGCGGAATCCGCCGGCAGTTCACAGAGGTACCACGGAGTCTGCAATCGTCTCAGGTGCGAAATCGTGTTCAGCGTGCCACCCCGGCTGCCAGTTTCTGCAACAATCGCAGCGTCGCAATGGGCCGCCACCAATTCATTGCGTTGGTGAAAGTGCCACTTCTCGGTTGGATGTCCGGGCAGAAACGGGGAAAGGATCAGAACCCGCTTTTCACCATCCAGGATTCGAAAGGAAGCCTGAAACAAATCCGGACTTGCCGGGGGAAACACGATCGTTGCCCCGCCGCTGGATAGAGCCGTTTCATGGGCCGTAGCGTCAATCCCAGGCGCATTTCCACTAACCACTACAATCCCACACTCGGCCAACTGCCCTGCCCAAGACCGCGCGGCGGCCCTGCCAACGGCACTGGGGCGCCGCGTGCCGATGATGGCCACAGAAGGCAATTTGAGAAGGGAGAGATCGCCCCGAAAATAGAGCAGTGGCGGAGAGGCCGGGCCAAGTGTCGCTCGAATTTGAGGTGGATAGCATTCTTCCAGCAACGTGACTACAGACCATTCTCTTCGGCACAGTGCCGAGGCCACGGATACCGCCACTGTATCCGCCTTTGGAACAACCATTTCGAGAAACTCAACCAATCCGGCGCTCGGATTCGCGCTATGAAACCGCAGCATCAGTTCGCGCGTCCCGTCCGTACCTTCCCGCCTATGCAGTGCCACCAGATTCGGGAGAACCATTGATTCCGTAACCATGCCGTGTTTCTGCAACACACCTCCGGTTGATGCCAGCAATTTCCCATTGCCAGGCCCCCTGGCTGGCGGATTGTACTGAATGATATGAATCGCATCCGCCAACTGGACCCATTCACCGCCGTCCTCGACATGGACGCCGGCGACCACACCATTGCGCACCGGGTGGCAGGCCTTGGGGCCCGAATTTTGGCGGGAATTCTCGACAGTTTGATTGTGGCTTTCCCGATTGTTGGGGCCGGATTCCTATTGCTGGCTGCGGAAAAACAAACGCCAGTTCGAGAGCTTATTTTTGCCCTTTCAACCGGGTATCTTGGCAGCCTGCTGCTCTACCACACATTATTTGAAATTGTGGTGCGCGGGGAGACGCCCGGCAAATCCGCATGTGGCATCCGTGTGGTTTCGCAAACTGGGCGCAGGGCAACTGCGATTCAGATACTCGTCCGCAACCTGTTGCGCACCATAGATTGGCTCCCGGCAATCTATGGAATTGGGGGCCTTGCGTCTTTTCTCGACAAGAATGCACGACGCCTTGGTGACCGGGCCGCCGGCACCATGGTCATCTACTCCGACAGAATCAGCCACCAGCTTGCCCGAGCCCACGTTCCCCCAAGTGTTTACTCCACCTCCGAGGACGGATACCTACTCGAAGCCATGCAAATGCGGGCACCCGCACTGGGTGACGAAATGCGCGAATCCCTGACCGAGCAACTCGCCCACCACCTGTTCAAAGTTTATCCCCCAGACCGCCCGGAGCTGCTGAGCGCCTACAACAGCGGTCGCTACGCCGATTTCCTCCGGGAGTTGTACCGCGTGGAGCGCGAGGCAGCCCTCGACGCCCCGCCGGAGAATGAATAGCCGGGGGGCAGGCAGTTAGTTGCAAGCGTTTCGCCGGTGTCGGGGCGTAGCGCAGCCCGGTTAGCGCGCCTGCCTTGGGAGCAGGAGGCCGCAGGTTCAAATCCTGCCGCCCCGACCATTTTAATCACTCCCCAGTCCCAAGACCGGGGCTTTAATCCCGCCTGAGAACCAGTTCCCGCGCCTTCCCAATGAATCGCCGTAGCGACGGATCCAGCTTCAGCCCCAAGGCCTCATCCCACGCAAACCATCGTACTTCTCCGTGCTCATCTTCGCGGTGAATGGGTTCCAACCCATCCGGAGCAAGCAGGATATAGCGCAGATCCAGGTGGTTGTGGGCCGGCACCTCACCACGAGCCGGAATCAAATGGACATCGAGATCAACAAGTCCCTGCGCCTCAGGATGTGGGCGGATTTCAGCAATCCCCGATTCCTCCCGCGCCTCCCGAAGTGCCGCATCCAGGGCCGTCCGGTCTCCCGGCTCGCCATGGCCTCCCAACTGCAACCACCTTTCCAGCTTGCGATGAAAACCGAAAAGTGCGCGCGTCCCGGTTCCATCCACAACCAGCGAGCTGGCCGTCAGATGAGCCTGAAGATGGGCCCGATCAAAGGGATGGTCATGCGACATGACAAACTGGATGATCGTCTCGCAATCCCTGGCCTCCGCCTCGTCGTAAGGCCGAAAACGCCGCAAGGCCTCCAGCAATTCTTGATTTCGTTCCATGGAGAGCCAGGGCCGACTGGTTACGCCGTAAGGATCAGCGGCCCGTCGGCCGTAACGGCAATCGTGTGTTCAAAGTGCGCCGAAAGAGAACCATCTGCCGTGACCACAGTCCAGTCATCGTCCAGCGTGCGTGTCTTCCAAGTCCCGACATTGACCATCGGCTCGATGGCCAGCACCAGGCCCACCTCCATCCGGCGGCCATCACCGCGAGTGCCATAATTCGGCACCTGCGGTGCCTCGTGCATGGCGCGGCCAATCCCATGCCCCGTGTAGTCCCTGACGATGGCAAATCCGCGCGCTTCAATATGATCCTGGATTGCCGCGGACAGGTCCCCCAGCCGGTTGCCCACCTTCATCTCCTCAATCCCCACGTACAACGATTCCTCAGTCGCCTTAAGCAGCGCCTCGGCCTCCGCGGAAATCCTGCCCACGGGATAAGTCTTCGCGGTGTCCGCAAAGAATCCCCCCAGCACCAAACCGCAGTCCACCGAAACAATATCGCCCTCCTTCAGCGCCCGGCGATTCGGGATGCCATGTACCACCTGCTCATTGATCGATGTGCAAAGCGTGGCCGGAAATCCATTATACCCAAGAAACGCCGGACGCGCGCCCGCGTCACGGATCAGTTTCTCGGCCTTTTTATCCAACTCCGCCGTGGTGATCCCAGGCGCGATATGTTTCTCAAACTCGTTAAACACCTGCCGTAGCAGGGCACCCGCCTTGCGCATCTTTTCAATTTCCGACGCGCTTTTCAGTTCAATTCGTTTTCCCAAGTCTCTGTTCCCGTTATTGTCCTGTGACTCTACAGTTGGGCGGCAATTTCATCACCCGTGCCCCGCCAACTGGCCCTCGACCGGCAATGTAATGCGAAAAGTAGTGCCAGCACCCGAACTTTCCACCTCGATCTGCCCCCCCATTTCCCGCAGGATGTCGCGGGATATATAAAGCCCCAATCCGGTGCCTGCCTGTTCGGGTTTGGTTGTGAAGAACGGTTCAAACACGCGTTGCAGGTTCTCGGACGGAATTCCGGGGCCACTGTCAGCAATTTCCACCACGACCGAGCCTCCTGCCGCACGGCTCACTACTTTGAGTTGTCCACTTCCATCCATGGCCTGATAGGCATTGAGGATCAAATTCGAGAAAACTTGGATCAGTCGCGCGGGCACCGCCAGAACCGGTTTGAGCCCGTCCCCAAAACTCGTCTCCACCTCCACGTTCCCACGCTCGTACCGAACCAGCGCAAGGCTCCGACGCAGCAAATCGTTAAGGTCCACATACTCCCCCTCACCCTCCGCGCGAACAAATCTTTCCAGGCTCAGGTCACGCAGTATCTCGAAGAAGATGTCGACCTGCTCGCGAAGGTTTCCGGCGGAAACCGCCACGGAACCAGCCCCCAAATCCTGCAATTCGTTCTTAATATTTAGGACGGGTTTGCGAAGATCGTGCAGGATGTTCGCCGAAAGTTGCCCCGCAAGGGCCAGTCGCTCGACCCGCACCAATTCCCTCCGCTTTTCCTCCAACTCCACCGACGTGCGCGAAATGACCTTCTCCTGGCGCCGAAACTGCATGGCCAACAGCCCCATGGCGCCGACCAGCAATACACTCAGCGACGCAATCACCAGGCGGACCGTTTCCAACGGCCCCTCCCGAAGCCGCACATAAAGGTATCCCAACGTCTGCCCCCGCGATTCGAGGGCAAGTTTTCGCGCGTCGCGCGGCGGATTGGCTGGCACCGGGTGCCCAGCCAGCTCCTTGGTGGTTGTCGACGAATCCGCATCGGAAAGAAGTGCGGGAAAATAGAACGGATAAACCACCCGCTCATTGTCGCCAAATAGTTTTGTGACTGTCAGTCGCCCGAAATAGCCATAATCTTCAAACTTGTCGGCCAGCTCCTCGATATCGGCGAAACTGATGAGCGGATCGCTGGGATTCTTCAGGACTCCCTCGTCCGAAAAAACCCGCTGAAGCGCCGCGACGTTGGTCTCCAGGTCAAATTCGAAACGGCGCAACAATTGGAAAAGGGCAGCCAGCGAGACCGCGATGATCACCACGGAAATACCGTAGAAAACAACGCCCGTATTCCAGCGACGAGTCATCACATCTCTCCCGCCGCCGCCAGAATCACAGCTGCCGCGGCAATGGGTGCGGTCTCTGCTCGCAATATCCTTCCTCCAAGGGAAACCACCTCCGCTTTGCTGGCCACCGACTCCACTTCACCCCTGTCAAATCCGCCTTCCGGACCCGACGCCACGCAAATTCCCACTGGCGGCACACCTTGCAATCTCTCCGAAACAGCAACACCCAACCGCCGGGTCCGCTCCTCCTCATAGAGCAGAAACTTTGCCTCCGAATCGGTGGAGGCTTCCATCGCCGCGGCAAGACTGGGCACGGCCCCCAGCTCCGGCAAATCCGCCCGGCCACACTGCTTCGCTGCTTCCAACGCCACCCGGCGCAGCCGCTCGACTTTCCCGTCGTCTGCCTTCACGACCTCCCGCGCCGCATGAAAAATCCGGAGTCGTCGCACCCCAAGCTCCGTCAGTTTTTGAACAAGAAACTCCGTCCGCCCCCCCTTGATCCAGGGAATGCAGAAATCCAGGGGGATTGCCGGCGGAGGAACCGTTGGCAGCGCCGCGCCAAGCTCCACCTCAGCATCGCTCGCTCCGCCCGAAACAAGAACAGCCTCAAACTCGAGCCCATTTCCGAACACCCGCAGCCGGTGCCCCGGTCGCGCGCGGCAGACCCGAATCAAATGATGGGACTCATCCCCCGGAAGGATAATCCTCCGCCCCGCTGCCAGATCCGCCTCATCCGTATGGAAACGATCGCTCATGGAATTCTTTCGGATCGAGGCACGGCAAAGAGCCACTCGCAAGGCAAAGCCTTGCGCTGCACCAGCCTACTGCTGCTTGTAGACGTTCACCCGGATATCGTTAACCTGCTCGGCATTGTCACTATAGAGAAAAACAATAATATTGCAGGTGTACTTGTCGCGCACCGCCGCAATGTTTGTGCGATACTTCTCATTGCCCTTCTCATTGGTAAAGGTGTTCCAGCGATCGTACGCCCCCTTTGCCTCGGTCGCCTCATTGTAGCGGAACGTATGGATTTCTACCGGCGATGCACCCTTGTCGGGCTTGAGCGTTTCAAATTGGTATTCGGGTGCCGTTTTTAGTTTGCTGGCCAATTCCGAATCAGGCATCCGCTTTCGGTCATTTAGGAAAGTGTCCTTGCTGTCGGACTTGACCTCGGGATCCTGGAACTTGATCTTTGTGCCCGAGAGATTCCCGCGCCCCATGGCCTCGATATTTGGCCACGGACTTTCCGCATTGACGGTGGCCCTGTAGACCGTCTTCCACATGCGGAACGGTTCGCGCAGGGCGGCCATTTTGCCCAGCTCATTGTAGTCGTAAATGCCGAGGAACTGGACACCCACCGTCGCAAAGAGCACGACGGCCGCCGACGCACCCAGCTTGAAGTAGCCACTCGTAAAGAAATTGTTGATCTTCTGCTGCGCCCCCGCCGCCGCCTTCCCCGCGCGGTACTGCGCCTCGTTGATGTTGGCCAGTTCGTTGCGCTTGTCCTCCAGGCCGCCGATGGTGTTGTTCAGCAGCAGGTAGCTCTCGTGCCACTCGATCTCCATCTTCTTCACCTCCGCCGGGCTGGTGCGGTGAAGGTGGTGGAGCGTGATCGCACTCTCCACGATCTTCAGGACAGCCTGACCGATGTTCTGGTCCGTGGTCAGCGCATCCATGAAACTGTCGTGGAGCATGGCAATCTTGCTCTTGATGACAAGGAAGGCCTCCTCCTTCTCCGGAGTGAGGTTCTCACCCTTCACCCCCATGGTCATGAATTCGTGGAACTCCTTCCACTGGCCGAGCAATTCCCGGCAATCTGATAACTGGCGCTCGACGACGGGATCTATCATGGCTTCATCCGATTCTCTTTAGGGTCGTTACTGATTTTTTCTTGTTCGCGGTTTACTGATGGCCTCAAGCATTTTGACCAGCGGCAGGAACATCGAAATCACGATACCGCCGACGATCACGCCAAGGAACATGATAAGCAAAGGTTCAATGAGGGAGGTCAATCCGGCAACCGCCGCATCCACCTGGTCCTCGTAATACTCCGCAATCTTGTGGAGCATGTTCTCCAGCGCGCCCGTGCGCTCGCCCACCTCGATCATGCGGGTCACCATCGGCGGAAATACCTGGGCATCCACAAGGGGCTTCGTGATGCTCTCGCCACCCTGGATGCTGGTCTTGGTTTTGAGGACCGCCTCCTCGATCACCACATTCCCGGCCGTCTTGGCCACAATTTCCAAGGCGCCCAGAATGTTGACGCCCGCCCTCATCAGCGTGCCCAGCGAACGGCTGAACTTCGCCACGGCCACCTTCAGCAGCAGTGGGCCGAAAACCGGCATCTGCAGCTTGAACGCGTCAATACGGTGGCGGCCAGACTTGGTCTTGCCCCATTGATACAGCAGCACAATCACGCCAACGAGGCCCGCCAGGCCGATATACCACTTCTCGCGGATGAACCGGCTGATGCCGATAACAATCTGCGTCAGCAGGGGAAGTTCCTCATCCAGACCTTTGAAGATCTCCTCGAAAACCGGGACGACTTTCGTCATGATAAGAATCATGATCAAAACGGCAAAAATGGACACGCAAAGCGGGTACATGATGGCCGATTTGACTTTGCGGCGGATCGAAGCCGCCTTTTCCATATAGATGGCAACCTGGTCCAGAATGGCGTCCAGCAAACCGCTCGCCTCGCCGGCCTTCACCATGCTCAGGAAGAACTGGTTGAAAATCTTCGGATGGCGCGACAGGGCCTCGTAAAAGGAACTCCCGCCCTGGACGTCCTTTTCCACCTGCCGCAGCACGTTCTTCAGGGCAACCTTCTCCACCTGCTCCCCGAGAATGTTCAGAACCTCGACCAGCGGCAAACCCGCCCGGATCATCGTGGCAAGCTGCCGGGCAATGAGCACCAGATCATCAAGCCCCACCCCGCCGCGCTTCAACTTCTGCTTCCGGCGAGCGGCCTTGGCCTCCCCCGCCACTCCCGTCTGGATCGAGGTCGGGGTCAGCCCCTGCTCTTTGAGGATCTTGACCACCATCGCCTGTGTAGCGGCTTCCGTTCGGCCGGAAACCATCTTGCCTTGGGGATTGCGTGCCACATAGGTGAAAACTGCCATTCCAAACCACCTGTCCTATGGCGCCTAAAGGGCGCTCCATTTAGTCTCTATTGTGAATGTACCCACGCCCTACACCATTGTCAACCGTCCTGCCAAGGGACTTTTGCATTTCAAAGCACTATTTTTAGGCACCCCCGAGCACCCTATACGGAAAACCATTGTGCGATAATAGACGTTGAACCCTGAAAATCGACCCTACTATGGTTACGGCCTTGTTTTTGAATTCCCCCTAACCCGGGGGGCCATGTGGGACTGTTTATGAATTTCGACGCATTGCTTCTCGGCGCGAAGAAGGTGAAGGCTTCGGACATCCACCTGATGGAGGATTCCGCCCCCTTCTTCCGGATCAATGGCGACCTCAAAAAGGTCGAGATGCCCCCCCTTGGCCACAAGGAGATGATGGATCTCCTACACAAGACCATGCCCCACCACCTCATGCGCGAACTCGAAAGCCAGCGCGGCAGCGACTTCAGCTACCAGCTCGGAAACGAGGTCCGCTTCCGCTGCGTCGCCAGCTACGCCTTCGGCAAGCTCGGCCTCGTCATGCGCGTCATTCCCCTCACCATTCCCAGCATCGAGGAAATGGAACTCCCCGAGGTCATTCGCACCATCGCCAGGTACTCCCGCGGCCTGATCCTCCTCACCGGCATGACCGGCTCGGGAAAATCCACAACCCTCGCCGCCATGCTGGATTACATCAACCAGATTGAGTCCGTCCGCATTATCACCATCGAGGACCCCGTGGAATACGTCTACGGGAACAAGAAATCCGTCATCAGCCAGCGCGAAGTCGGCAAGGACGTCCCCGATTTCAACGTCGCCCTCCGCCAGGCCATGCGCATGGACCCCGATATCATCCTCGTCGGCGAAATGCGCGACGCCGAAACCATCAAGGTCGCCATCAAGGCCGCCGAAACCGGCCACCTGGTCCTTTCCACCCTTCACACCACCAGTGCCGTCCACACTGTCCAGCGTATGATCGGGTACTTCCCCGAATCCGAGCACGACCTCCTTCGCGAGCAGCTATCCCTGAACCTCAAATCCTGTATCACCCAGCGCCTCGTAAAACGCAAGGACGGGAGCGGGCGCCTGGCCGCCATGGAGGTCATGGTCGTGAACTCCACGATTTCCAAGCTCATCAAGGACAACCGCATCAGCGACATCTTCTCCGTCATCAAAGGCCGCGACGACGGAATGCAAACCTTCGACCAGGCACTGGCCGACATGGTCCGCGCCGAGCGAATCAGCTTCGAGGAAGGCCAGGCCTACTGCGAGGACTTCTTCGCCTACAAGCGCTTCATAGCCGGCATCGCCTCCACCGGTGACAAAGGCGCCATCATCGCCTAATCCCGCCCTCCCCCCCATCCGCTGGTGCGAGCACTCCGGTGCCGCACCCACTTTGAGGAGCACTCCGGTGCGACTTCGATTTCTCTCCGCCGTACCGCCCCATCCTTGAAAGAGCACTCGCCAGCAAATCCACGCCCTCTTTTTCTTTTCTTGCACCTTTTCGCGGCCAAACAAAGCCCCCGAACCCATGTCAAACGTTTTAGGCCGAGAGAACTTTTTTTGGGGCGATTTTTAAGTTTAGCAATGACAACGAACCATACGGATTAAATAGGTTTTATTTCTCCATTTGCTCCCGTCAAATGCCCGGACGAGATCACCGGATTCGCCGGATACAGGGCGTCCGAGGGGCCAGATTGTTCAGAGGATGCGATCATGATGAAAAGACCCTAACACAGGGCAAATCGTCTTGCCTATTCCCTTGCAGCCCCTTCTGACTCTCTAACGACCCATAAATGCTAACGTGTTCACAAGGGTGAGCCCTCCCAGTCGGACAGAACGCATGCCTGTCCCGACTCTAGTCCGACTTTAGATTCTATGCCGCGCATTGAGCATCAGCGGGGTTTCGCCGACTTCGTAACTCTCTGACGGATCTTAGCGTATCAAAACCCAGTGGGTAATAACGCCCCCCATTGCACCCCCCAAAACGAGCCAGGCTGAGTTGACTTTGAATCGAAGGAGAAGAAACGCACTGCTGACGGCGAAAAGTGTCGTTGTTCGGTCCACTACGGCGGCACGTGCTAGGTGCCAAGTCACGACAAACATCAGGGAAAGGGATGCAAGGTTCAGGCCATCAAGCAGCCGGCTGGCGACGGATGATCTGCGCAAATGCGGAATGATTGGGGCGCTCACTGCCACAAAGAAAAATGCAGGCAGAAAGATCCCAACTGTTGCGACAATTGCTCCGCCCGGGCCCGCGAGGAGGTATCCGATAAAGGTGGCCGTGGTGAAAACGGGACCGGGGGTGATTTGCCCGACGGCGACTGCGTCCAAAAGCTGTGTCTCAGAAAGCCACCCCAGTCTTTCAACCAGGTCCGCGCGAAGAAACGCCAGGAGGACGTAACCGCTGCCGAAAAGAATGGAGCCGATCTTTAGGAAGATGAAAAAAATTGGCCACAGGGCTGCCTTCGTAACGGCAGTTACCGCCAGCGCCGCACCGCTCGCCGTCGCCGCCACCGATGAAGGAATCGAGCTCGAAGTCGTCGGCAACAGGAGCACGGGCAATCCGCCGGAAAGCGATTTATATCTCGTAATCGCCCATTCTCCGGCCGCCACGACCACCGCTGCTCCAAACAGTATCAACATTTCATTTACGCCCATCAATCCGAAACCGACGGCAATCACGCCAACGCTGGCGAGGAATTTGGATTTGATGGCCACCCGCCCAAGCCCCCACAATGCCTGAATCACAACCGCGATGACCACAGGTTTGACTCCATAGAGAAGGCCCTCCGCTACCGGTAGTTGGCCGAAGTGTGTGTAGGCCCATGCAAGGGACGTTACTATGATGGTCGCCGGCACGATGAAGCAGATGCCTGCTACGGCCAATCCGCGAAGCCCGGCGCGCTGGTAGCCAATGTGAATGGCCATTTCGGTCGAGTTTGGCCCCGGGATGAGATTCGTGGCGCCCAGCATGTCGAGAAATTCCGCATGGGATAGCCATCCCCGTCGCCTAACCACTTCTTCCTCGATCATGGCAATATGTGCCGCCGGCCCACCGAAGGCAACTGTCCCCAGCTTGAGGAACAGGACCGCCAGTTCGGAAAGTGAACCTCGCCCGGCGAAAGGGGGAGACGCGGGATCTTGGGTCTTGAGTCCCGAGGTCACCCCGGGGGACCCCCTTTGTTGACAAGCCAGACGTCTGCCGACCAACGTCCTGCGCCGGCTATCAACAAGAAAAGCAGCCCCAGGAACATGGAAAAATCTGTCCGCGCTTCATGCAGCATGCTCCAGACGCCATACTGCGCAAGTTTCGGAAGTGAAAATTGCCAGTACCCGTGTCCGAGCAAGATCGGCACTTTCGTAGAGAGAATGGCAACGCTGATGTTGATTAATAACGCGATCGAGGCTGGCCGGGTTAATAGTCCAACCAGAACAAGTGTACCGCAGATGATTTCCACATAACCAACAAACGGACCGGTAAACTGTGGGAATGGTATCCCGATTTTCGCAAACCGGCCAGCCCCGAGTTCAGATGGGAAAAGCAGTTTCTGTATTCCCTCAGTCAGGAACACACCGCCAACGGCAAGGCGAATAAGAATTGTCGCCGTTGGCGCGTCGCTTCGAAGGATTGCTGCTGTGAGCTTTCTCATGGCTTTGGCGTGAACTGCGCGAGATCATAAATGCCAAGTTTGCGTTCCAAGCCCGCAACCCGATCAACCATCTTCTCGAAACCATCCTCCCCGAAAAGCTGATGTTCCTTGTCTTCGAAATCTTCGCCAAGGGCGGCGTATTCGTGCGGACTGACGATGGATTTGAACGCGGGAAAGAGGATCGTGTCTTCACGAGCTTCATGTGGACGGTACATACGGTTAAATGCGCGAAGATGGCTTTGAAGTTGCAGTTTTGCGGATTCATCCTTCATCGCTGTTTGCTTGGCTGAGGCAATGATCTGATCAGTCAGGGTGCGCCCGGCACGATGTTGTGCGAGTAACACTTCAACCAATTCCACTTCCTTGCCCGCTTTGCGCAAACGCGGGAAAAGGAAGTCCTCTTCCAGCTTCTCATGGTAATCTTCGATGAAGTGACGGATGATTCCTGCGGAATCTGCAACGACATCAAGTGGCAAATCCGGGTTTGCCTTCCCAAGTCGTGTGATGGATTCATCATAGATGAGGAGTATGCGGTTCAAGACTCCGTGTTCGCGCATCAAATCTTCAGCGGGGGCGACTTCTTCGCCGGGCTCCTCCTCCTGTTTACCGGGTTTCTTTGCCTCCTTTTTGGCGGCCCATGTTGCCGGGCCATTCACGAGCATTAATCCCGCAGCCCCCGCAAGCGCGCTGCCCAGGAACTTGCGCCGGTCCTGACTGATCTTCGAGGGATTATCCATCTTCGCTACATTTGGCATTTTGGCTCCTTTTCTTCCCGTAATTTACACACCTTTCGGATCCGCTCCCGATTTCAACCTCGCTGACGCCGGAAGTTATGACTTCCAGGGCAATCAGCGGGGGTGCTTTCTCTTGGAAACTATTACCTTGGTGGTGCGAACACCCGATTCTTTCACCACCTCATGATGCAACTCGCTTATCTGGCGGCGCAACGCCTGGAGAATCTTTTGACCGGCAGGCGTCAGCCGATAGCACTTGCGGGAGCTTGGCCCCGAACCTCCGACGACACTTCTCAGCCATCCCCGTTGCTCCATGCGTTGGAGGATTGGATAAAGCGTGCCTGGACTGAGCGAATATCCGTGCTCGCGCAACTCTTCGAGCATCCATTGTCCGTATATGGGTTGCTTGGCCGCATGATGCAAAATATGCACCTTCCAGAAGCTGAGATAGAATTCGCGCGCCAGTGTCTTCATGGCATTGAATATCGGAAACCGTTAACGTTATTCGTAACTAACATTTCATCTGAATCGTCCTAACCTTCTTACGAAAACAGATGAGTCACAGGCCATTCTGGGTTTTGGCATTATGAAGGATTGCATTCGGGCGGACAAATGAGCGTGCGGAATGTGTTTACGGATGGGTTTGGGCTGGCGGATGAATTGCAGGTTGATTGCCATGCTGGTAGCATTTTGCATGGGCAGGATCCAATATGGCTTCTGGGTAAGACAAAGAGAATTGTTCGCGTTAAAGGCATGTCCCGCAACTTATAATAGAAAACCGCTCGCGCTTGTTTTGCAACCCCTGCCGCGTATTCCTCGGCCAGGGAAAAGGAGAATTCTTGTCATAAAGCATTTCTTGGTCTGCGCCTTGATTCTGGCGCTGTTATCCCCGAAATCCCACTGCCTCGCCTACGGCGTGGAAGGCCATAAGATTGTCGCGTTGGTTGCGGAGAACCACCTGACAAGCGCAACGCGCGCCAAAGTGGGTGAAATCCTTAACGGGTCGACAATGGCCGACGTAAGCTCCTGGGCTGACAGTTACCGCCAGACCCACCGCGAGACCGCCGGCTGGCACTATATCGACATTGAAATCAGCGATCACAAGATTCTCGCCGGCTCGAAAACCCATGGGACTGTTGTTGATGCGATTTCCTCCCAGAGCAAGATTCTCGCTGAGGAATCGTCAACTTCTGAAAGCCGCAGAATGGCACTGAAGTTTATCATCCATTTCCTCGGCGATGTGTCCCAGCCGCTTCACTGCGCGGACAACTATGACAGCGGCGGAAACAAGGTGAAGGTGGATTTCCTTGGGCGAAATGGAAGCCTGCACCAGGTATGGGACACGATGCTCCTCCAGAAGATGATGGCAGAAGACCAGGCCTCAAGCGCCACGGGGGATCTACGGAAGCTTGCAAACGCCGTTGATGCGGAGTTCCTGCCAAACCTGGCGTCGATCCAGGAAGGGAGTGTAAATGACTGGGCTGAGCAATCGTACAAAGTCGCCGCCTTCAACGCTTATAGCTACCTTAAGAATGATACGCTTTCCAGCCTTACCGTGACGCTGGATCAGAAATACTACAACGACAATAAGCCTGTACTTCGCCGCATGCTTGCTAGTGGCGGCTACAGGCTGGCGCTCGTGCTAAATCAAATACTTGACCCAAGCCCGGTCGCCCAGACGATGGTCGCAAAACGCGACTAATTGCAACTTGAAATACGGGGGGGCCAAAAGCTGTTGCAGTTGACTGTTTAATTAGTTTATTTTACAATAAAAGATTTTAGTTATCGGCGGACGGGATTCAAATCCGTAGAAACCTTAAGCGCCGGCGTCTTTTCTCTGTTTAAGAAGGACTAAGCAGGACCCTCTTGGCGCACCACGAACATTTCATGGGTCCACAAGAGGTCCTAAGCGTCCATAAGGGAATAGGCAAACCCATTTCCCCGTGCTACACCCATCCTCACTTAAATCGCTCGATCTCCATTTCCGTCACCATCGCACGAAACACAGATGGGAGAAATGCAGCCAGATGCATCGGGCATTGTTCTTTGACATGACCACCAGGCCAGACATGCAACCCGTAGCTTCCTTAAACCAGAACTATTGTCGAACGGCTTACATCCGTCAAAATCCCGATCGGCCGCAGACACAACCCCATGTCCCCTCCCAACCCCACACGAGTGCCTTTTGTCCATTTCGCCTCTTTCGCCCCGTTCGCGGGTTTCGCGGGCAGGAATCGGTGCATTTTTACGCACATTTGGATCGGTTCAAATATGCACTTCGCAGCCTATTTGGATCGATTTATACCCACCTTAAAAACATAAGGAATGTTGATACAATTAGACTTGCACAAAAACACATACCCCCCCTCCCTCCCCCTCCCCCCATCTTGGGAGATCGGGTCGGGAATTCCGGGCTTCTGGAGGAGACCGGAACCCATGCCAGCAATCCTGTCAGAGAACCCACCGGCACGAGAAATCCGGAAACGGAAGACGCCACGAACCCCGTCCGCAGGCCAGCCACCACCAGCGACCATCGCACGGTTTGCACCGTCAAGACATGCTCCGGCGTCGCCGGATGCGCCGCCGGGTTGCCTTGTTTTTGTTGACACCCTTTTCCGCGCTCACGGACATTCCTGCGTTTGTGAACAATTCCGGCGTGGGGATTGTGGGTGTTTCGTGCCGACGACGGTCCCCAAGGGGGCCCGACTGGGCTGCTTGCCCCGTCATTCACCGTTCGCCATCAACCGTTTAGAAATGGGAGTTTAACCTCGATGCTGAGACAGCTTCGGTCGCCCAAGCTGAAGACGATTCTATTTATCGGCCTTTGCTTCATTATCATCCCTTCATTTGCCGTGTTCTACGGGTGGAATTCCGGGCAGGGTAGCCAGCGGGCCATGGGTCAGGGCGAGGCCGCCGCAACCATCAAGCTCCCCAGCGGCAAGAGCGAGGTTCACCAGGAAGACCTGCGCCGCGCCCGCAACTATCTGCGCTCGGAGTACGCCTCCTACGCGGGCGTCACCGGCAAAAAGATGGATCGCTCGACCGCCGACGGGCTCTCCGACTCCGCAGCCGTCATGGATTACGCCATCAACCTGAAAATTCTCGAGGATTTTGCCAGGCAGCAGGGCATCGTCGTCAGCGAGGACGAAGTCCTTCGCAACATCCAGAAGCGCGTTCCCGCCAACATGCGCCAGCAGGCCCTGTCCCAGCTCGAGCGCCAGGGTATGACGCTCGATCAGCTCACGGCCACCCAGCAGTATGATCTTTTCATCAACCGCATCCGCGAGGTTCTCGCCTCCCGCGTTCGCGTTTCCAACTACGAGGCCTGGCTGTACTACAACTCCAAGAATGAGAAGCTGACCGCGGAGAAGGCAGAATTCCCAAATTCGGATTTCCTCCAGAAGGTGGAAGTCTCCGACGCGGATCTCCAGAAATACTTTGATCAGAACAAGGAAAAGTTCCGCGTTCCCGACAAGGTGGAATACGCCTACATCCTCGTCAACAAGGACGACCTGAAGAACAAGCTCACCGCCTCCGACGACGAGATCACCTCCTACCACACCACCCACGGCGCCGAGTTTGAGCAGCCCCGGGCGGCCCGCATCAGCCAGATCCTGATCAAGAAACCGATCCGTGGCACGGTGGCGGAGGATCGCATCGCGTCCGAAACGGAAATCGCCAAGTCCCGCGCCGAGGACATTTACCAGCAGTTGGTAAAGGGCGCCGATTTTGCCGTAACCGCCAACCGGGTGAACGAGGAAACCTTCTTCCCGCCCCGCGAGGAAGACCAGACCACCACGGCCGGCGACGCCGCCACAACCGGCGGCGGGAACCTGGGCTTCCTTTCCGAGGTCACTGCAGCCTCCTTCTACGGCGATGAGTACACGTCTGTTGTTTTCAACATGGCGCCCGGCTCGCTTTCGGCCCCCATCGACACGGACCGCGGCTTCATTATTGTAAAGCTCAACGCCATGCGTGACAAGTATGTGCAGCCACTGGCAAAGGTCATTGATCGCGTTCGCGACCGTGTCCTTGCCGAAAAGGTGGAACCCGTCTTCGAACTGACCAAGGCCCGCCTTGCCGCCGATGCCCAAAAGTACACAAGCATCGAGAAGCTGGCGGAAGTGACCAGCGAACCACTGAAGGTCACCCCGAAGATCGACAAGAAATCGAAGTTTATCCCCGGAATCGGCCCCGTGGGTGACTTCGAGATCTCCATCGGCGACCTTCAGAAGGGCGGCCGGAGCGAGGTCCTCACCGACGCGAACCGGCACCTCATCATCGAGATCAAGGAAGAGTACCCGGAGCATCTGCCCACGCTGGATGAAGCGCGGGAAACTGTGACGGCTGCCTACAAGGAGTCCCGCGCACGGGAAATGGCCCGGGCCGCGGCGGAAGCCTTGAAGACCAAGGCCACGAACCTGGAAACCCTGAAGACAGCAGCGGCGGAGGCCGGAACCTCGCTCTCCGTGACGCAGCCCTTCACGCGCGGCGAGGAAGCCATGCAATTGGGAGCGATCGCCAAGTTCAGCGAAATCGCCGGAACCCTCACCACGGGCAGCATTGTCCTGTCCGCCATTGGCGATGAAAAGGAACCCAGTGGCTACGTTGTCTGGGGAGTAACGGCCAAGGACGGGCCCTCCAAGGAAGACTTTGCCCGCGCCCTGCCGGAAATCGTCAACGAAATGGCAGCCCGGAAGGTGCAGACGCTTCTGAACGAGTACCTGCGCGACCGGCGCAAGGAACTGTCGTCAAGCATTGATATTAATCCGCTTTACCGCTGATTTTCGTTGAATCTTGCCAAACTGCCTTCGTAGGCTTTAAGGGTTTGATAATGACGAGGTTACGGGCATTTTTTTACCAGCCCCACAGCACTCTGTGATTTGGAGATAAGCGGCTCGAGATGACCATCAAGTGGCACAGAGTTGCGGCAGTCGTTGCTGCCGCGACATATGTAGCGTGTCCAGTATTGGTCTGTCGCAGTATCCACGCCGCCGACACCATCGCCGCTCCCGAATCTGCCGTCCCAAACTGGTCGGTGTTTTCCCGCTCCGAGCTCGACCCCAAGGAAGCCTCCAACGGCGACGTCGACGATCCCCAACACCCCGAGGAACGCGCACGCACCGAAAAGGATGACGAAAAAATCCAGCGCGACAAGGCGCTGAAGGACGCAAAGAACGCCAAGGAATCCGGCGAACGTGCACCAGCGCCGGAATCCACCGAACCGATTCCCAACGCGCCCATCGTTCGCGAGATTAAAGTCGAAGGCGCCAGCCCGGAAGACGCCAAGAAGGTCCAGCGCATCCTGCAGACGCGCGAAGGCGAGCCGCTCAATCCCGTCAAGCAGCGCGAGGACATCAAACGGATTTACGACCTCGGACTCTTCAAGCCGAACATCGTTGCCCAGGCCGAGAACCTGAAGAACGGCGTGGCCCTCAGCTTCACCGTGGAGCCAAACCCCAAGGTGCGCAACATCTCGGTTGCCGGCAACACTCAGGTCGAGACCAAGAAGATCATGTCTGAACTTCCCGTAAAGGAAGGCCAGGTTTACACCGTCCAGGCACAGAACAAGATCCGCGACTCGCTGGCCAAGTATTACGAGGAAAAGGGCTACAACAGCGCCGTGGTCAGCGTCGAGGAACGCCCGGCCCCCGACAACGGTGTGGACCTCGCCATCACCGTGGACGAAGGCACCAAGATGAAGATCAAGGACATGATCATTCACGGCAATAACAACGTCGGGAATGTCTGGGTGCAGCTCCGCACGGAGAACAAGGGTTCCTGGGGACCATTTACGCATTACTTCAATGAATCCAAGTTTCAGCAGGACCTGGAAGCCGTCAAAGGCCTCTACCTTTCCAAGGGTTATCTCGATGTGGAGGTCCGGCGCGGCGATTTCGTGTACGGCCCCGACAATTCGTGGGTCAGCCCGGTCATTGAAGTGACGGAAGGCCCGCGCTACAAGGTGGGCCGGGTTGACGCGCGCGGATACACGATTTTCTCCCGCGACGAGGTGCTGACCCAGTTCCGCTACCTGCAAGGCAAGGATTACAGCTCCACAAAGTTCGCGTCCGCTGCAGACAAGGTCAAAGCCATGTATGGCGATGAAGGCTTCGTGCTGGCGAAGGTGGACCCGGATTTCCACAAGGATCCATCGCGCGGCATGGTGGATGTGACCGTGGACATCACCGAAGGCTCGCGCATCTATGTCGGTGACGTAAAGATTCTCTCGCAGACCTATCCCGAGGACGAGAACATGGGCTATCTGCGGAGATTTTACTCCCGCTTCAGCCCGCCCGTCCGCGACGATGTGGTCCAGCGCGAAGTCCAGCTTCGCCCCGGCCAGGTCTATCGCCATTTTGATGAAGTTCGGACACGCGACCGCCTCAAGTCGCTGAACGTTTTCGAGACGGTAAAGGTCCACGACCAGATGACCGCCGATCCCAACGTGCGCGACTGCGTGGTTGAGGTCACACAAGGCAACACGGGTAACCTGATTTTCGGCGTCGGCTTTGGCGACGTGGAAGGCGCGTTCGTCTACGCCAACTACGTGGAGAGAAACCTGTTCGGCATGGCCCGCGACCTGCGCGTAAACGGCGTCATCGGTACAGAGGCCCAGACTTTCAGCATCTCGTACCTGGATCGCTATTTCCAGAACAGCGACATCGCCGCCCAGTTCACGGCGTTCCGCAATCGCTATCGCCGCACCGGCGATTTCATCGAGACCCGCACCGGCGCCACCGGCGAGTTCACCCGCCCGCTCAGCGACTACGTCAAAGACGCCGTCCGGTTGCGACTTGAGTACATCGACCTCGATTTCAGCGATTGCGATCCGCCGCCCCAGGACAAGCTCAACAGTTACCTTGCGGCCACCATCCGTTATCGCGTGACCCGCGACACCCGCGACGACACATTCTTCCCGCGGACGGGAAGCATCATGATGGGCAGCGTGGAGACCGGATTTGCGGATGGCTTCCTGGTAAAGCTCGAAGGCCAGTACGCCAAGTACAAGAGTCTGGGCAACGACTGGGTGTTCGCCATGAACACAGTCGCCGGCCTTCAGCCGTACACTGCCAACAGCATCGGCTACGCCGACCGCTTCTTCCTCGGCGGGTCGAACGACATGCGCGGCTTCAAGCTGTACGGCGCAGGCCCCCACGACGAAGCCAACGACCAGATTCCCCTCGGCGGCACCACGAAACTCCTGACCCAGCTTGAAATGCGCCGGTCCTTTACGGAGAACATCACCGGCCTCGCGTTTACCGACATCGGTGTGCTGGGCAGCAAGCCGTTCGACATCGGCAATCCGCGCATGTCCGTCGGTATCGGGGCGCGCATGAGACTGCCCATCGCCCAGATTGGCCTGGACCTCGCCGTGCCGGTCATCAAGCAGTCCCAGGACCAGACCCAGTTCTTCCACTTCGACCTGACCTCGGCCTTCTAAGCGGGTCAAAAACCCCTTGCAGCGCCTCTTTGACGCGAAACCAATCACCCTTGTTTGTTTTCCAAGGGTTTATCCCGAAAAACGGAGCCATGCTAACATGAAGAAGTTCGCAGCCATTACTGTTTTGACCACACTGCTGGCGCTCGCCACTTCCTTCGCCGCCGCCGAGACCCGAGTGGGTTACGTCGACGTGGACAAGGTGGTCAGCAAGTCCAAGAAGATCACCAACATCCTCAGCGGCCTCGAAGACCAGGTTCGTGGCTTCCAGGGCGAGATGCAGAAGAAGATTGATACCGTTAAGGGCCTCGACGCGGACATCAAGCGCGGCGAGGGCGTGCTCTCGGCGGACGAGATTTCCAAGAAGAAGAAGGAAAAGGCCCGCCTCGAAAACGAAATTGATGACCTGAACCTGAAAGCCCAAAAGGCCATGCGCGAAGCGGACAGCACCAAGTACGAACCGCTCATGAAGGAAATCCTGTTCACCATCCAGGATGTGGCCAAGGAGAAGAAGCTCGATATCGTGCTGCGCGGCGAAGCCGTTCTTTACGGTAGCACAGCGGTGGACATCTCCAACGACGTGATTGAACGGCTGGCGCAGAAGGATTCCGGCAACCCCGATTCCACAAAGGCCGCACCGACCGCCACTCCGGAATTACGCGCCACGGCAACCCCGGAAATCACACCCACCATGACGCCGGAACCAAAGGCCACCCCGGCACCCACTGCGGAATTGCCCGTGTTCACCCCAGCCCCGACCCCGGCCGAAACTCCGGCGCCGGCACCCGAGGAATCAAAAGCTCCCTCGACACCAAAGCCCACGGCTACCAAGAAGCCAACTCCCAAACCTGACAGCAAAACCAAGGCCACAGCCACGCCGAAGCCGCGCGGCTCACGCCCCGTGGATCGCCAGGCGGACTAACCCGCAGGATGACGCGCCGCCAAAGGACTATCTCCAAAGCGGTTTCCTGCACAGGAAAGGGAGTGCATTCCGGTATTCCGGTCACAGCGCGCTTCCTTCCCGCTCCGGAGAACAATGGATACACTTTTGTCCGCACGGATCTCCCGGGAAAGCCTTCCATTCCAGGCAGTCTCGATGCCATCGTTGAACACGAACTCGCCCGGCGAACCACGCTCGCCAGAGGCGACGCAAAGGTTCACACCATCGAGCATATGCTGTCAGCCGCGTTCGCACTCGGCATCGACAACATGACCATCGAAATGGATGGCCCTGAGGCACCGTTCCTCGATGGCAGCGCGCTACCCTTTGCGAATCTGCTGACCTCTGCAGGAATTGCAGAGCAGGACACCGAGAGCACACCCATTGCGATAACCCGGCCCATGGCATTCACCAGTGGCTCAGCGGAGATTTCAGTGGTACCCGACGAGCAGTTTCGCGTATCTTTCTTCTACACTTCCGACGAGCCGCTGCTGAGGAACCAATCGGCCAGCTACGTCATTGAGCCGGATGCCTATCTGAGGGAGATCGCCCCGGCGCGCACCTTTTGTTTCTTCCACGAAATCGAAGCCCTGCGCCGCGCCGGTTTGATCCGCGGAGGCAACCTGTCTTCCGCCGTCGTCATCGGCCGCAAGGCCGTTGTAAACAGCTCGTTGCGCTTTGCGGACGAGCCGGTGCGCCACAAAATCCTTGATTTCATAGGTGACGTTGCCTTGCTCGGTAGGCCTCTTGCAGGACATTTCCTTGCATGGCGCAGCGGCCACCAGGTGCACGCCGCGTTTGGCAAGTTTCTCAAAAAGGAGCTCGGTCTGTGAATCTGCAATTCCCCGTGGACACCATCAAGATCATGGAGGTCCTCCCCCATCGGTTTCCGTTCCTGCTGGTGGACCGGATCCTCTCCCTCGAAAAGGACAATATCGTGGGGCAGAAGTGCGTCACCATGAACGAGTGGTTCTTTCAGGGGCATTTCCCTGGAAACCCTGTCATGCCGGGCGTTCTGCTGATCGAGGCCATCGCGCAAACGGGCGCCTTCTTTCACCTGCTCATGCCGGAGTTTGATGGTGCACTGGCCATGATGGCGGGCATAGACGGCGCGCGTTTTCGCCGCCCGGTGCGGCCTGGGGATGTGCTCCGCATCGAGGTCAAAGAACTGGGGCGCAAACGCAACATCGGCCGCAGCGAGGGGCGCGTGCTCGTGGACGGCGAACTCGCCGTCGAGGCAGTGCTCACCTATGCCATGGTGCCGCAGAAGAAGTAACGAAATGAATCTCACCGCAGGGAGCGGCTGCGGTTAACTTTTCTTTTTCTCGGAGATATAAAGAGTTGCGACTCCGAAGGTCAGGGGAATGCGATTGGTGACTCCACCTGTGGCCTCACTCAGTACTGTCGCGAATTCCTCCCCTTCCGGAAACTTCGCGACAGACTTGGGCAAATACCGATAGGCCCGTGTACCGGTCATCAGATACCCTATCCAAGGCAACACGTTAAAGAAGTAAAAGTTGTAGAGTGCGCTGAAAAGGCGATTCCGCGGATGGGAGAATTCCAGAACTGCGACCTTGCCCCCGGGTCGACAAACTCGCGCCATTTCGCGCAGGCCCGCGCTGAAATCGTTCACGTTTCGGATCCCAAAGGCAACCGTCACCAGATCGAACTGATTGCCGGGAAATGGCAGGTGCATTGTGTCGCCGACGGACGGCTTTGGCGCCCCGACGGAGGCTGCAAACTTGCCCTTTGCCCGCGTCATCATAGAGGCCGTGAAATCCGAGCCCACGATGAGCGGTTTCGCGCCCAGTTTCGCCGCGCGCTCACCCAGCGCGATGGCCAGATCACCGGTCCCCGAACAGCAATCCAGTATCCGGGAGACGCCGGATGTAACAGTATGCCGGGCCACGATGCGTCGCCAGCGTTTGTCGGTGTTGAAACTCAGCAGGTGGTTGAGAAAATCGTAGGTGGGAGAGATATCGTGAAACATCCGCCGCACATCGTGCGCCGATTTAGTCTGGACGAGGGAATCCTCGGGAGCGGTGGCTGCGGAAGGTGCAGGCATGCTGAAACCATAGCCCGCGTCGCCAAACCTATTCGTCCTTGTCCCGCCGGCCGAACCACTCCACCTCAGCCGGCACCTTCACCTTTCGGCGGGGCTGCGGCCGCGCTCCGTCCACATGGGCATCGAGGTGCCCATCATGCAGAACCACGCGCAGTGGCTTTCCCGGCCCACTCTGCCGGGCGCTGCGAATGATTCGTCCTTCCGTCGGGTCAAAAGTAATCGAGTATCCTCGCCCCAAAATCGCCTTCGGGTCGAGGGCTCCGAGGTGGGCCCGCAGGCGCTGCAGATGGTGCTCCATTCCTCTGGTGCGGTCCGCCATGGATCGGGTCATGCGACCGCCAAGATCATCCAGTCGTTGGCGAAGCTCATTGATGCGTTCGAGGGGACGGCGCAGGGCGTGGCTGGTCTGAAACGCCCGGACATGGGACCGCAGTAGCTCGATGCGCGGGAGCAGGGCTCCTTCCAGCCGAGCTCGCAGATGCGGCGCCTCGCGGAGAAACTGGATGCGCCCCCTCAAGGATCCGAGCAAACGGGAATTCAGGTGTCCCAATTCCCTTAACAGTTCCCCGGAATGCAGCGCCACCAGTTCCGCCGCCGCGCTGGGTGTGGGAGCGCGCAGGTCCGCCACAAAATCCCCGATCGTGAAATCCACCTCGTGGCCAACGGCTGAAATTACCGGAATCTTTGAGGCAAAAATCGCCCGGGCTACAATCTCCTCGTTGAAGGCCCACAAGTCCTCCAGAGAGCCGCCGCCTCGCCCCACGATCATCACGTCAGCCGCGTCGAGGGCGTTGAGGCGTGCAATGGCGTGCGCAATCTCGCGCCCAGCCCCTTCGCCCTGCACTCGGACCGGGTAAATGAGTATCTGAATCTGGGGGGCGCGACGGGTCATCACGTTGATAATGTCGCGGACTGCCGCCCCCGTCGGTGAGGTAACCACAGCCACCCGCCGGGGCAGCCGCGGAATGCGCCGCTTCCGGCCTTCCTCAAAGAGCCCCTCCTTTTGGAGGCGTTCCTTGAGTTCCTGGAAGGCAAGAAACAGCTTCCCAAGCCCGGCGGGTTTCAGGCTGGAGACAATGATCTGGTATTGGCCACGGGGCTCATAGAGCGATATCCGGCCCCGGATTTCGACCGTTTCGCCCTCCCGCAGGGGCCTGGTCAGCGACGCAGCATCGGCTGCCCATAGTACGCAGTTGATGGTGGCGAACCGGTCCTTTAGGACAAAATAGACGTGACCGGAAGCGGCGGGACGCAGATTGGAGATTTCGCCTTCCACAAAGACGTCCCCGAACTGGCGTTCCATGAAGGCCTTGAGGCGGGATGTAAGCTCGCCTACGGATAGGGGCCTGTCACTATTGGAGTTGGGGGGAAGAAATCCTACCTGATCCATTTGAACCAATCCGGGCGTTTGGGGATCGCAAGATTCATCGAGTTGCCATGGAGTTTTTAGTTGCTATATCCTCTACCTCTTATATGATGCTCTGTTTTCTTATCACATCATAAAATACTCTGGTAGAGGGAAAAGAGGTAAAGATTTAATGAAGAAAGCATTCACTCTCATTGAGCTGCTGATCGTGGTGGCCATCATCGCGATCCTTGCGGCCATTGCAGTACCCAACTTTTTGGAGGCTCAGGTCCGGTCAAAGGTGTCTCGCGTCAAAGCTGACATTCGTAGTGAAGCCACTGCAATGGAATCTTACTGCGTCGACAATAACTGCTATCCAAACTGTCATCCGTTCGGAATTGCATCATCCAACACCTTGGCTCCGGATCCTGTCGGCACCATGATCCTTGAGCGGCTTTCCACACCGGTCGCTTATATGTCCAATTCGCTGCTGAAGGACGTCTTTTCGGTAAAGTTCCGGCTGAGTGCCGCTTCTGCTTCGGCAATCCAGGCAATCACCCCGACAGCTACAGTCATTGGCGTGGATCAGGCAGCAACGCTGAACTCTTACATCTATCAGTCTTGGAACTCACAGCAGCGCTACACGACGCCTGCTGACGGCTTCAGCGATGCCGCGAAGGCGACAAAGTCCACCGCGTGGTTGCTGCATTCCTGTGGGCCTGACGGCACCTATTATAACCTGGGCGGCGTTCTCGCCAACGATGATGCAACCCAGTTGCAGTATACGATCGACTTCATCTACGATCCGACCAACGGCACGGTGTCTCGTGGCAGCATCTGGCGTACAGGTGGCGCCTCCAGTGGTAGCACGGCCTACAAGGCTGGCGAAGGTCTGAGGAAGGCCATCGAAACCCAGAAGTAGGCAGCACTTACATAAGTCTCATAAGCCGGGGCCGCTTTGGCGGTCCCGGCCTTTTTTTGCCCTCTACTCCCGGGCATTTCCCCAGTTGATTCGTATCAACCCCACCGCGTGGGCTTCTTTGAACGCCCAGTGCCCTTACAGAACTCGGCAAATCCGGCCGTCGGGATTCCTCGCAACTTGTCACTATTCGCCAGATCGGTGATCGTGTGATCCTGTGTAAGCCATTTCATTGGAGAGGTGGTGGTGGTGTCGTTTGGAAGGGATTTGGAAGGGTTATGGAAAGTCTTTGGGATATCATACCGGGGGGTGGCCGACGACGCATGGAGAGGATGCGTAAGCGATTGCGGCGGCGTATGCAGAATGAAAGACTGTGCGAATCCGGACGCGTTAAGCCGCATGGGTCAATTGACCGAGGAAGGGGTGTGTGAGTTGTCCTCCAAAGTGCCCCACGTTTGGAAGCCAAATCTGGAGTCTTTTTCAATTCGTATGCCCGAGTTGATAGCGTGTTTTTCTCTGTTGATTCGGGCTTGTGCCACTGCGTACCGTCGGGCTCATTATGTCAGACGAGGGTATGATCCTTCTTAAGCTTGCCGTTGAGAAGGGCATGATGACCGAGCGGCAGTCGGAGCAGCTGTGTCAGGAACTGGATATGTTCCCAGGGCAGAAGTTGGCGTCCGTAATGCTGTCGCGCAACTATATAACAATCATGCAACTCGCGGATCTGCGCAAGATTCTGCGTGAGCGTGAACTGGCTGCGGGTACCAAAGGAGGTGCCAAGGCCGTAGCTGCCAAGCCTTCATCGCGCCCCGATTTGCCTCCCGTGGGAGGAGAAAGCAAACCTGCGCACCAGTTGCAACGTCCGCGACTGGGCTCAACACCGATTGACCAGCCCAAAACGAGGCATCGGGATGCATCGAGAACGGCAACCATTCGTCGCATCGATTTGGGTTTGGGCCCTCAATCCGACAACATTGCTCCATACCTCAAGTACGCGCGGCAGATGGGGGCTTCGGACCTTCACATTGCACCACTTCGACCGCCAATGGTTCGAAAACATGGGGAGCTTTACTATTTGCAGGAGCCCCCACTTACCCCGGAACGCTCCAAGGATATTAATTTCTCGGCCCTCAATGAATCGCAGGCGGCTCGTGTCATCCGCCAGTGGCAGGTGGACTTCCCACTGGAAATTTCGGGCTTGGGTCGCCACCGAGCCAATGTTTACCACCAGCGGCTTGGCTGGGAAGGCAGCTATCGTATTATCCAGGACCAGATCATGAGCATCCAGGATCTGCGGATGCCTCCCGAGGTCGTGGCCCTGACGAATCATGTACGCGGGTTGATCATTATCACGGGCCCTGCAGGATCAGGAAAGACCACAACCCTTGCGGCATTGGTAAATCACATAAACGAAACACGGACGGGTCACATTGTTACGGTGGAGGACCCAATTGAGTATGTCATACCACCGAAAAGGTGCCAGATTACCCAACGCGACATTGGCGAACATACGACCAGTTTCGCGACGGCGTTGCGCGCGGCCCTTCGGCAGGATCCGGACGTCATTGTCGTGGGTGAGTTGCGCGACCATGAGACAGCAGCCATTTCCATTTCGGCCGCTGAGACTGGACATCTCGTTTTCGGCACGCTCCATACCAGTTCCGCCACACGGACCGTATCGCGCCTGATCGAAGTCTTTCCGGCATCGCAACGTGCGCAGATCTGCACAATGGTCGCCGAATCCTTGCGGGGTGTCATTTGCCAGCAGTTGATCCCCAGGATCGATGTTCCGGGGTTTGCGATGGCCCTCGAAGTACTCATTTTCACGAGCGGCGTCATCCAGCAAATCAAGGAGGGAAAGACGCATCAACTGCCAACATTAATCCAGTCCAGCAAAAAGCAGGGAATGCTGCTTATGGACGAATCGTTGATGGAACTTTATCAGGCCAAGATTATTTCGGGTCGAGAAGCGTTTGCCCGGGCGGAAAACAAACCATTGTTCGAATCCTTTAAGGACAGCTAGACTGTGCCTCTGATAGACAAATTATTTGATCTGATGGTTTCCCAGAACGCCTCCGACCTGCATCTCCACGAGATCCAGGTTCCCAAGCTCAGGGTTCTTGGAGAATTGTTCCCCGTGCCGTCCATGCTGCCGATCTATTACGATGAGATCCGCAAAATGCTTATGGAAATTTGCGAGCCGGCGGATTGGGAGAAATTTGAACAGACCGGCGACCTCGACTTCGCCTATGCATACAATGAAACGGCCCGATTTCGGGCAAACTACAAGAAACACTACAACGGCTACGGTGCCGTTTTCCGGATGATCCCATCCAAAATTCAGACGCTCAAGGAGATTCAGGCTCCAGCGATTTTGTCCACTTTTGGAATGTATGCCTCCGGGCTGTGCCTTGTCACCGGACCGACCGGTTCCGGAAAAACCACCACGCTTGCCGCGATAATTGACGAGATTAACCATACGCGAAAGAAGACGATTCTGACAGTGGAGGAACCCGTGGAATTTGTTCACCCACAGATCAAGTCCACGATCGTGCAGCGCGAGGTTAATCACGACTGCCATTCGTTTGGCGATGCATTACGGGGTGCCATGCGTCAGGATATTGAAGTAATCATGGTCGGGGAAATGCGGGATGTGCAGACAACCTCCCTTGCGGTAAAAGCCGCCGAAATGGGACAGTTGGTTCTTGCCACCCTGCATACCAATAGCGCCATCAAAGCCGTGGACCGAATCATCGATGTGTTTCCAGCTGACGAGCAGGAGTCCGTGCGCGACACACTCTCCGTCGCAATGCGCGCCGTTTGTGCCCAATTGCTTCTGCGCCGTGCCGATGGACATGCGCGTGTTCCCGTTCATGAAATTCTTATTCAAACCCGCGCCTCTGCGAATCTGATTCGTGAGGGGAAAACCAATCAGTTGACGCAGGTAATCATGTCTGGCCGTAACGCCGGTATGCAACTGATGGACGACGGCATCGAACGGCTGCTGGACATTGGGATGATCTCCAGCCACGAGGCCTACATGAAATGCACGGATAAGGAACGATTTGCAGCCCATGCCCCGCCTGGCCTCGGCGCAAACTGATTGCCAGAATGCGAAGCGTGCAAAAACTGATGGTCTCTTTTGATTATTCCCCCGCTTTGTGCGCTTCGGTATAAATGAAATGAACTTGTCAGTTCCTGGCAAAATCGTCGTGGCGCTCCTGCTCGCGGTAAATCCGCTGCATGCACTTGGGCCAGACCAACTCGTCACAACAGACATGACCTACACCTTCGATGTCGGGTTTGGAAACAGCATCTTTGTGGGCGCCCCGATTCCCCAACTTGGCGATGGTCAGATGATCACGGCACCCAAGCTGGTCTACACCCCGGGCGCGGTCTGGACAGCGAAAGTGGGACTACCCCCAAATACAACGTTCACTTACAGATTCTATAATCGTGCCGATAGTCCGTCCTCCATTGGGAACTCCTCCAACGGAACTCAACTGGGTGCCAGCATAACAAAAACCACCGCAGCGAAACCCGGTGTTACGCTTCCGGCAACCAAGACGGTTTATTACCATTCAGCCTGGGCCACTCCGGTCCTACAGGTCGAGACCACCCCCGGCACCTACGCGGATTTCCCCATGACCACGGTTGGTGCGGGGCGCGCACCGGGGGAACAGCGATGGCGCGCCACCGGGTTCGGGACGCCGGGAACTTTGGTCAAATTCCGAGTCTTCGACGGCACCAGCAATTACGATCTCGCCCCTGGTGGCCAGCTTTACACAACATATCTCGACACCATGTTTCTTCAGGACGGGGGAATTTACAACTATTTTCCCGCGGCCTCTGTTTCCGCAAGCCGCATCGAGACGATTTCCAGCGTTGCTTCCCCGCAGGGTCTCCAGTCCCGCTCGCTGCGCATCTACCTGCCGCGTGGGTATGACCAGCACACCACCCGCAGCTACCCCGTCCTTTATATGCACGATGGGCAGAATCTATATGGCACCACAGGAAGCGGGTTCCCGCCGGTGCATTGGAATGTGGACGGCACCCTGGATAAGCTCATTTCCACCGGGCAGGTCCGCGAACTCATCGTCGTGGGCATCGACAACACCAGCGCCCGAAACTCCGAATACACGCCACCGGGTGCACCTGCCGGAGGTCTGAGCGGGGGCACCGGCGACAAGTACCTCGCCTACGTTCGGGACACTGTTCGCCCGCTCATCAACAGCACCTATCGCACGCTCACCAGCGCGGTGAATACCGGCACCGCCGGCTCGTCACTCGGCGGAATTATTTCCACCTTTATGGGGCTCAACGCTCCCGAAACCTTCGCGAAGATTGGCGCCTTGAGCCCTGCCTATTGGGTAAACCTGAACGTGGTCAATCGCTTGACGACCGACGCTTCCCTTCCCAATTGGCGCCATTATCTCGACTCCGGAA
>JAIBAT010000083.1 GCA_019695055.1 Candidatus Sumerlaeaceae bacterium
TTTGATGGCGCCACCGCGATCGCCCACCACAC
The DNA here is from genome assembly GCA_019695055.1 of Candidatus Sumerlaeaceae bacterium. Lineage (GTDB taxonomy): Bacteria > Sumerlaeota > Sumerlaeia > Sumerlaeales > Sumerlaeaceae > JAIBAT01. Next base: position 33 of record JAIBAT010000083.1, read on the forward strand.
CCCAGCCGTAGCCGGGGATGTACATGCGCGTGCCAAATGGGTAGTAGCTCGTATCGGCGGCAATCGTGCCCATGCGCGACGGCGCCTTCCACGGAATGAGGAGGCGCAGCGGAATCATGTAGGGCGGCGTCACACTGTCGCCCGAAAGCAGTCCTGGATTCGCCTCCACCAGCCGACCGCCGCTGGCCGTCTTCCCGGTGTATCGCTGCCCTTTTTGGTTGCCATAGTTGACATAGCGATTCCAGAAATCCAGTTTCAGGAACTTCCAGCTCCCCCGCGAATAGCCGTTATCCTTGCCACTGGCGTCGTAGGCTGTCACCGTCATGGTGCGTTCCTCGGCGCGCGAGTGCGACGCAATGCACATCGAAAAAACGGCAAGACACAACACAAGTAAGCCCGGACGGGCACGAAGTGAATTCATTGGGCCAGCGCCTCCAGCACGATCACAATCCCTGCTTGTGTCTGATTCCCTCCCCTTGTCCCGTGAACATTTCAACAAATTTCACTTTGCTTCGCCTGATTTCCACTGGAGGGTATTTCACAACAATCGAGTGGTGCCCGAAGTTGCCTTGGCGGCCCCATACCGCCACTGGCTATGAAGCCGAACGTTGCTAAAGGGATCGGAGATTCGCGGATGGCAGTAGCAAAAAGCCTTAACGCCGTGGTCAGTTACAAGGATGAGTTCTCGCCCGGCCTTGTTATCATGAAGGTCACCCCAATGGAAGGCGCTTTCCCCCCTTACCACGCCGGACAGTTCGCCGTCATGGGGCTGCCGTCGTCCGCGCCGCGCCGCGCCGATGCCCTGCCCGACCCATCCCCCGACGCCGATCCCGAAAAGCTCATCATGCGCTCCTACTCCATTGCGTCCTCACCCCTGGTGAAGGACCACCTCGAATTCTACGTTATCATGGTTCCCGAGGGCCACCTCACACCGCGCCTCTTTGAACTGAAGGTAGGCGATAAGCTCTGGGTGGGACCGAAAATCACCGGCATGTTTTGCTATGAGGAAACCCGCCCTTCCACGGACGTCGTCCTGCTCTGCACAGGCACTGGCCTTGCCCCTTATATCAGCATTTTGCGCACCCATGCCCCGGGAAACCCCGATCGCAATTTCGTCGTCGTTCACGGCGTGCGCCACTCGTGGGAACTCGGCTACCGCGAAGAGCTGGAGCAAATGCAGCGGGAACTGCCCAACGTAAAATACATCCCCCTCGTCAGCCGCCCCCAACTCGAGAAGGAACCGTGGAATGGCCACAAGGGGCACATTCAGAATCTTTGGGAAACAGGCATAGTGGCCGAGGCTCTTGGCCGGGAACCCGCTCACACCGACACTCATGTCTTCCTGTGCGGCCACCCCGACATGATCGCCGACATGCGCGAGGTGCTGACCAGCCGCGGCTGGCGCAATCACAATCGCAAAGACGCCGGCGAAATCCACGTCGAAAGCTATTGGTAAATCGCCGGCGCCTCTCCCCGGATTTTCGTTTCTTTCAGTTGCGCGCCAGTGCCGCCTCCACGTCGGCGACGGCATCCGTCCCGATGGGGCTCAGCCCATACTTTTCATGGAGAATCGCCAGCACGTTTGGCGTTATGAAAGCCGGCAGGGCCGGGCCAAGACGGATATTCTTCACGCCAAGGTGCAGCAGGGTCAGCAGCACGGCAACCGCCTTCTGCTCAAACCATGAAATGACGAGCGACAGTGGCAGATCGTTGACGCCGCACTCGAAGGCCTTCGCCAGCGCAAGAGCCACCTGAACCGCGCCATAGGCGTCGTTGCATTGCCCCATGTCCAGCAGCCGTGGTACTTCCAGGCCGCCCAGTTTGATGGTGCCGTACTCCTGATTGCGAATGCGGTACTTGCCGCAACCCAGCGTCAGGACGATGCTTTCCGGCGGCGTATTCGCCGCGTAATCCGCGTAGTAGTTTCGCCCTGGCTCGGCGCCATCGCATCCGCCAATTACGAAGAAATGCTTCAGGTCGCCTGCTTTGACCGCTTCCACAATCTTGTCCGCCACGTCCAGCAGCACGGTGTAGTGGAACCCAATCGTCGAGGTGGTGATGGGTGTGGGCTTTAGGGAGCCGATCTCCAGCGCCCGCTTGATAACTGCCGAGAAATCGTTGGTCGTCAGTCGCGTTGCGCCCGGCACGGCTGTGACGCGGGTCGTAAAGAAATTTGGCAGGTAGGTGTTAGTCTCGCGCGGAATCAGAACACAGTTGGTCGTCGCCAGGATCGCACCGCCAAAGGCTTCGAACTCATCCCGCTGCTTTTGCCAGGCACCGCCGAAATGTCCCTTCAGGTGAGGGAACTCCCGCAGCTTGGGATACATATGCGCGGGCAACATCTCTCCGTGTGTATAGACGTTGATCCCCTTCCCGGCCGTCTGCTCCAGTAAATCCTTCAAATCCACCATGTCGTGGCCGGTCACAAGGATTCCCGGTCCCGCTTCCAGCCCCTCACGCACTGTCGTCGGTGAGGGTTTTCCCAAAACCTCAACGTGTCCGTCGTTGAGCATTTGCATCGTTTTCAGATTCATTCGGCCGCATTCAAGAACCAGTTCCAACATGCTCTCCTCGTCGAAGTTCACGTTTGTGACGGTTGCGAAAAGGGCCTCCTCGATGAACGATTCCACCTCGGGATCTGTCTTGCCCAGCCGGCGGGCGTGGGCCTTGTAGGAGGCCATCCCCTTCAGGCCGTAGAGCAGAATCTTCTGCAGGCTTTCAACATCGGGATTCTTCCCGCAGACTCCCATGCTCACGCAGGCCTGCCCGCGGAAAGTCTGTTCGCACTGATCACAGTGCATTGAGCTGATGGATGAGTTGGTCAGGTTCATTATTTAATCGGCTCCTTGTCGGCACCCTCCCCGGGCGCCTTAAAAGTAGTTATGGATACGGATATCCATATATCATAATGCGAGGTGTGCAGGATATTTTCCGAAATCTATTTTTTCGCGGATTTGGGGCGTGGAACCGCGCTCTTCCCACTGCCACCATTGGGCTTCTGGCTCGCCGCCATCAGGGATTTCACCGCGCACAGAGGTGCAATCCCGGTCGCGCTGTGGGCCAAGGATGCCAGCGACGCAGAACGAAACGCGGTCTCCACATGGGCTACGGCATCATCCACCAGCTTGTGGACCGGGCACAGGCGAATATGAGAATCAATCCCCAGCGGACATTTTCGGATACGCTGGGGCAGTCCGTCCACTGCCGACAACACATCCAGTACGGTCACCTCGGACGGATCCCTTCGCATCACAAATCCGCCTCCCAATCCCCGTTGCGAATCCACCAGTTGCGCCCGCACCAGAGCCTGCATGATTTTCGACAGGTACCCTGCGGGAACCCGTGTCGTTTCCGCTATTTCGGCCGTGGTTCGGGGTTGCTTGGGATTCATGGCCAGCATCACCGCCGCCCTTAGGGCATACTCGCCTGTCGTCGTAATCATGGGGTGCACCGCCCCGTCCCGTGAGAAAATGGACTCATCTGTTCCCACCCGCTATGCCCCGCGTTTCGCAATGTCACTTCTTTTCCGGTTCCCGGCCGGCCCGGTTATTTCACATAGATACGCGAAGCCTTGATGACAAGGTTGCCACTATCGTCTTTCTCAACCTTGCCTTCGGCCACCACCGTGATCAAATGGTCAATGGTCCCGACGCCTTTGAGTGATCCAGGTAGCGGAGCCGCACCATCACCCACCGCCTGCACCGTGGCCGTTGCCGCAGTCATGGCTTTAGGATCCTCGCAGCAGTAGTCCCAGGGAGTTTCACAACCTTCGCCACGCTGTTTGCAGTCCTTCATGCTCAGATCCACCAAGGTAATCACAGCCGCTCCCTCGACAAAATCCTTAACCTTCCCTTCGACCACCGCCTTATCGCCGGTTTTCAAGTCCGCCTTCGCGGCCTTGACCCCAATCGCGGCCGGGGCTGGATCCTTCACCACGATTTTCGCGAGGGCCGGGTTTGCCGGGGCCTCCGGCGCTTTGGCTACTTCCGCCTTCTTATCGCCACAACCCGCAAACACCAGTGCAGCACCCACAACCATCAGCAATGCCTTCATTTTTTCATCTCCTTTTCGCCGTACTAATTTATTAACTTCTTAAAAGTTCAATCAACGGCGTGCGAATCAACCGCAAGGACGCTATCGCCGTCCCTCCCACTGCCAGCAGTAATGCCGTGCCAAATCCCACCGCCAGTACCAGCGCATCAACTTGTAATGACAGGGCCCCCATGACAAATCGAATTCCACGGCCATCCAGCAACAGTAAGGCAAGTCCCGCTGCAATCAGCGCGCCAGCACCCACCATCAGCAGCGATTCCTGGATCAGGCTGACAATAATTGCCCGCCGGCTGAACCCGATGGTCTCGAGGCACGCCAGTTCGCGTCCCCGCGCCACAATCACCGCGATCAAAGTATTAAGTCCGCCAAAAAGCCCGGCCACGGCCACCAGAGCCGCCATGACCCAACCCATGACCTGCATCGGCCGGAAAAAGGAAGCGAGCGAACTGTAGAAGCGCGCCTCGCTCACCGCGGTGATTTCAAGATCCAGCTTGGAACTCGCGAAAACCTGCAAAGCCGTCAGGTCCGAAGGCGATTTCAGTCGTACAACCGCACAGGAAATCGTCTCGCGCTTAACTTGCGTCTTTAGTTCCTCCAATGGAACCCAAAGTTCGGCTTCAAAAGTCGTGCCCGGAGCTTCAAAAACTCCGCTAATAGTCCAGGCCCTTCCCTCAAAAAAGATTGTCTGACCCGGCTGTAATGCGGACTCCGGCAAACCAAGCTTCGTAGCCGCCAGTTTGCCAGCCACGGCTTCGCCGGATCCGGGCAGCTTTCCTTCCTTCAGGTATATCTGACTGTGGAGTTGAAACGCCATCGGCGTCACACCACGAACCAGGCCCTTCCGCTGGTTTCCGGTATCGGGGTTCTCCGCGGAGGTCTGGCGAATCACAGCCGCGTGGACGATTTCCGGCGAGACCATAGCCACTCCCTCCCGTTTGACAATGCTCTCGACCGATGCACCCAGGATGGAAGGGACATCCGCACGGATCTCCGATTGCTCCAGAAAATCCTCCGACCCTTTCCCCAGCACGATGGCGTTGTTGTGGTCACCCGTCGCTCGCAGGGAAGAGGTCAGCGTTTGCACAAAGGCGCCCATAAGTATGACCAGAAAGATGACCGCCGCGGCTCCCCCAGTAGTCAGAACCGTGCGCAGCCAGTTCCGCCCCGCATTCCGCGCTGCATAGTCGAAGGGAAGTAGTCGAAATGCCATCACACCCTCCTCAGGCTTTCCACAATGGGAGCACGGGCGGCTTGAATGGCCGGCATCATGCCTGCCATTAGGCCCGTTACCAGTGAAGCAAGTAGCCCTCCCGCCACAACGGCAGGAGTCAGCAGAAACGTGATCTGCACCCCCTCAGCGCCAAGGCCAAGGTGGCCAAGCCTCAGCGCGAGCGCAGCGGCCAGGGTCCCGGCAATCCCTCCGCCGAGGGACAGGATCAAGCTCTCCATCACGACGATGAAGAAAAGTGACGATCCCTTGAACCCGAGAGTCTGAAGCACGGCATGTTCCTTCACGCGATCCTGCACCATGACATAAACAGTGTTCGCAGTCAGGGCCAGCACCAGCAACACGCAAAGGAAACCAAGATACCGCGTAAACCGAATCAGTCCCAGCAGGTCGCCGGTGGCCGAACTGATAAACGCCTTGTGAGACTTGGTTGTTGTCTGGATTTCCTCTGACCGGAACAGGTCGTCAATCTTCGCAATGATCTCATCGGTCTTCGTTGGGTCGGAAATTGCGACTTCGAATTGTGTCACTCGCCCAATCGCATCCTTCCCACGCGCCTGCTGAAGGTAACTAAGCTGGGTATAGGCCAGATTGTCCTCGCCCGGAACTTCGGAATCAAAAATTCCAGCGACGCCGACTCCGAAACCACCAATCGTGAAGCGATCCCCGACTTTCAGGTTTCGGCGCGCCGCTAACCTCTGCCCCACAATGGCCGCATCCGTGCGCCCGGCAAACTTATCCAGGCTTCCCGCCGACAATTGTACCGGATGGACACCCGAGGTCAGAATCTCCGGCGGAACCCCCCGAAATGTCACGCTGTCCAGGCTCGCACGGCAATTGTTGACGAAAATTCGCGTCGGCATCACGCTCACGACCCCGGGCACCCGCGCAATCTGCGAGGCATAGCGCTCCGGTAAGTTGCTCGTCGCCGGGCAAAAGCGGCTCTTCTGGTAAGCGATCAGAAGGTTCTTGGTGGCTTCGCTTTCCGTGGCTTCGCGCACGCCATTCTGCAGCCCTTCGATGAAGCAAAACAGAAACATGGCCGTCGCAATTCCCAGGGCTGTCAGGGCGCTGCGGACACGATGGCGGGCCACGCTTTTCCATACGTATTGCAGGAGTTTGGTGATCACTTGGCACCTCCTGCCGCATCCGCCACCACTGTGATGGCTCCGTGCATCATGTCCATGCCGCAGCGGAAGTCCACCGTCCCGCCTTTGACGGGCGTAAACCGGAACTCCGCCGTCTGCCCCGTCACCAACTCCTTGCTGATGTTGAACTCCGGAATCTCAAAAACCCGGGAGCATGCCGAGTCATCCGTTTTGGTCACCTTGAGCAACACGGGTTTTCCAGCCGCCACGGTCAGGGTTTCAGGGCTGTACTTGGTTGTGACGATGATTTCCGCAACCTGTTCGCCGCTAGCATTCAGTTTTGCCATTCCGTCCCCACCAAACACAAACCACGCAACCACGGCGCCTGTCAACAAAGCGGCAGTTACGAACATTGGTTTGCGCGACTTCACCTTCTTGCGAGGTGACACGCGCCCTTCCATCGGAGCGCTCACGGGGTTTGGTTCGGATCGCTTTGGAACAGGCGGAACCTCGATGCGTTCCAACGTGGATCCCGATTCGGGCACTACCGGCATGTCGGGGGTGTCTACGATTAGGCCTTTATCCAGGTAGACAATTCGACTCGCCGCAGAGGCGGCATGAGGATCATGGGTAACCATGACGAAGGTTTTTCCCATTTCGCGATTCAACCTCTGAAGGAGCGTCAAGGTTGCCTCGGCTGACGTCTTGTCCAAATCTCCAGTCGGCTCGTCCGCCACAACGATTGCAGGAGCCGTGACCAATGCTCGCGCTATCGCTACTCGCTGTTCCTGGCCACCCGATAGCTGTCGCGGATAGTGGTCGTGGCGGTCCAGCAGACCCACCGCCTCCAACGCCAGATTAACCCGCAATTGCCGCTCTTTGCGGGATAGGTTGTGCAGTATCAGTGGCAGCTCAATGTTCTCATAAGCCGTCAGTACCGGCACCAAGTGGTAGAGCTGGAAAATGTAACCCACGTGTTTCGAGCGCCACTCAGCCAGCTTTGAGCGCGAAAGCGTGGCAATGTCCGTTCCACCGACAATGACCTGGCCTTCTGTGGGCTGGTCAATTCCGGCAATCAGGTTGAGCAACGTCGTCTTTCCCGAACCCGACGGGCCCATGAGCGCCACAAACTCCCCGTCGCCCACGGAAAGGTTCAGATTGCTTAGGGGCGTGACAAGCTGGTCGCCCTTCTCGTACGACTTGGTGACATTGACCAGTTGGATCAACGAATGCTTTGTATTGGTTTCCATTGATTTTCTACTCCATTGCCGCAATCTTGACGCGGCTTCCTTCCGAGAGTTTCTCTGCACCGGAGACAATAATCTTGTCCGGCGGCTCCACACCAGCAGTCACCTCCCGCAGGTTCCCCCGCTTGCGGCTGCCGAATGTCACCGTGCGCTGATGCGCTGTCTGGTCTGCGGCTACAAACCAAAGTTTTGCTTCGTGGGCATCGCTCTGAGCTAGGGACTCCGGCACAAATAGGGACGAGGCGCCCATCGTTTTGCTTGTGCCATGGTCCGCAGGCCTTGCCTCCGATTTCGGCGAAGTGAATTGAACCCGCACGATCATCTCCGGCTTCAGTGCCGGGTCGGGATCAAGAATGCGAGCCTTCACCTGCAATGAGTTGCGCTGGATATCCGCCTGATGAACCACACGCGTGATCTCGCCGTGAAACGTCCGGTCGGGCATGGCTTCGATGTGAATCTCCGCGGGCAGTCCGATGCGTATCTTTGCCGCATCCGCCAGCGGAACCTCCGCTCTCACCTGAAGTTTGTTGGGATCGTACATATGGAGAATCCTCATGCCACCCTCCATGGCCATCGAAACCATGGAGCCGGGATTCGCATAAAGCGCCATTACTGTTCCACTCGTCGGAGCAACGATCCTTGTCCGTTCAAGTTTCAATCTGGCCTGGGCCAGCGCCGCCTGGGCTTCATGGTTTTCCGCCTTGGCTTTGGTGAGGCGCTGCCGGTCGTCCAGACGCAGTTTCAATCGCTCCTCCGCAGCCTCGATGATGGCTACCTGGGCCTCCAGCTTCGCCTCGATTTCCTTGATTCCGGCTTCACCGGCACTGAATTCGAGGTTTGCCTTGGTCGCATCAAATTTTCCGCCGGCACCGCTTGTGCTCAGGCTCTGATTGATCTCCGCCTGCTGTCGTGCGATTTTGAGTTGGTCTTCCGATCTCTTCTTCTCCGCATGGAGCCTGGTCTTCTCCGCCTTCGCGGCTTTCAAAGCCTCGCGGAGCGTGGTCGGGTTGTCCCAATTCGCCTGGGCAGATTCCAGTTCGGCGCTGGTGATTTCAAGTGCTGCCTCCGCCGATTTTACAGCCAGTTGGGCCTCGCCGTCGTCCAACTCCGCCACGACCTGACCTGATGTGACCTGCTCGCCTTCACGGACATGGATATGCGTTACAATGCCAGGCTCCAGTGAGGAAACCACTGTATGAAATGGGTCCGGTTCCACCCAACCTGGCGCCTGGAACAGAGGCGTGCCGCTGGCAACTTCGACCGTCGCGCCCTCCGACGATGAAGTCACCGCAGTCAGCACCGGCATCACCACCTTCACCGGCACCGCAGGCAAAATGCTGCCACGGATGGCATAACCACCCGTCAGTAGAAAGCCCGCCAACAGCACGGACGGCACCACATAGCGCGTCAACACTCGTCGAGGTGGAGCCACCATCTCCCGGTCCGTGACATGCCCCGGCAGCGGCGCTACACCTACGCCCCCGAATGTGTTTAAATCAATTTCTGGATTCATGATTCGTTGTATTCCCTCATCTGTGTGTTGGGATTCCGGCCGGACCCAAAACCCGCAAATGGTGCATCAATCAGGGAGTTTGGGGAAATCGGCCGATGAACGGCTTGAGCAGGCGCGCAATAGCGCCCGCAGGGCACAACGAATCAGATGCGCAGGACGCAATTCACCCGCGGAGGCGCGGGCGCACACGAAAGAACCAGCGAATGCGCCGTGGAACCCAACGCATCCTGAGGGTCAAAAACAGGGGAATCCGGTATCAGGGCCAGCTCGACCACCACCGGCGACACATAAACTCCGCTCGACAACACATAGGGGTCTTTGTCGGCCGTCAGGCAACAGGTACAAGAACCCGCCGTGGGAGCCGGAGCCTGGTTCTCATCCTTGCATTCCTTGGTCGCGCAGCAAGGGCACTTGGCCTTTACAGGCTTCTCAGGTTTGGCCACGCAACAACTGTCCGACCCGAACAACATCTGAATGCAAAGAACCCGCGGCGGCAGCGCCACAACCATAAACGCAAGCAGGGCAAATGCTGCCGTAATCCGTCGAAATCTGGCGCTTATTCTTCGCATCTCAATTCACGCTTACATCACAACCAGTCATATTCGTCAAGGCCGACCATGGAAATTCACAAATACGATGCCAAGGTCAGTCATGTCAGGCCTTCGGATCCAAACCAAACAGTTCGTTGAGAACCTTCCGATATTCCCGGGCTTCGCCTTCGCTCTCGGCAGACTTTAGGCGAACCGTCGGCCCGTGCCCGATCTTGTTGACCAGCGAACGACTGAAATGCTCCAGCAGTTCACGTTGTGACTCGTCGAGATTTTGACCACTCGCGGAGACCCGCTCCACCTCACCCACTCGAATTCTTTCCAAATGCTCTCGAAACGCCACGATGGCAGGGACGGCATGGCGCGATTCGCGCCACTCTGCAAAGCGGCCCGTTTCCTCGTCCACAATGGCAGTTGCCCGACGGGCCTCGTCCGCCTGGGCCTTGCGATTCTCTGCCATAACGGCTTCCAGGTCATCCACGTTGAAGAGGTGAACACCCTCCACCTTCCCCGCCGCCGGATCAATGTTGCGGGGGACCGAAATATCCACCATCACCAACGGTCTTCCACGCCGCGCCGCCATAACCTGCTCCAATGGTTTACGGTAAACCAGATAGTCAGGCGAGGTGGTGCCGCACACAAAAATGTCCGCATCCGCAAGACACTTCAAATCCGCATCAAGGACAACCGACTCCGCTCCAATTTCAGCAGCAAAAGCCGCCTCGGTCCCGGCAGCCCGCACCGCGACGATAATCCGCCCAACCTGAAGACTGGCAAGGTGGCGCGCAGTAAGCTCGCTCATCTTCCCGCGCCCCGCCAGCACCGCATTTCGATTCTCCAGCGGGCCAAGGGTCTTTCGCGCCAACTCCACCGCCGCATAAGGCACCGAAACCGGAAAGGACCCAAGCCCCGTCTCCGTCCGCACCCGTTTTCCCGTCTCAAGCGCGCGCGCAAAGACCGCATGAATCAGCGTTCCCGCCGATCCCGCCTCCACGGCACGGGCATAGGCCGCCCGAACCTGCCCAAGGATTTGCGGCTCACCAAGAATCATGGAATCCAGCCCAGCCGCCACCGAGAACAAATGCCGCACCGCGTCATCGCCAAACAAACGATATTGGTGGCTCAGCGCCTCCGCAGGCTCCACCCCAAAAAGCTCCGGCAGGAACGTGGCCGTACCCGGCCCTGCATTGTCCCCGGAGTCTTCCACCGTGTAAATCTCCACCCGGTTGCAGGTCGAAAGCACCGCCGCCTCGTGAACCCCTGGCACATCTAGCAATCGCCGAATAACCACTCCATTGGCCGCATCGGACACAGCCAACTGTTCCCGCAGGTCAATGGGGGCACTGCGGTGGTTATAGCCCGTGGCTACAAGGTCCGTCTTATTGCGTCGTGTCTTCATAAATACGGCCAAATCAGTCCAATACTAGCAACGTTGATTATCTACAGTTTTGGTAGTGGTTGCATTCGCCTGACGAAAATGACCCCTGAATAGCCTGTAATCCTGATACCACCGCTTATGGCCAAATAGCTTTCCAACTCGCTCCTTCACCAACCCCCTTCACCAGCCTGATAATCACGGGCAAGAAGCTGTACATTACTGCGCCCTGGCCATTTCTTCAGACAACATGGCAGACGCCGCAGCCAGGGCCGCATCCCAACCTGCTTTCTTCAGGACATCCGGAAGGTCCGATTCCGCCATTCGCCGCAGTAGGGCTCCCCGCCGGTCCACGTCCAGCGCTGACGCCATGACCCTCTTTCGAATCTCCTCAAAGAATGCCAGCAACTCACCAATCTCCGAGCCCAATTCCAATTCGAGCCGTCGTCGCACCGCCGCCGCAAAAGACGGGGCTCTCCCATCCGTGTGTATGGCAATCCGTAACCCATCCAGATCCAGAATCGCCGGAAAAACAAGATCGCTCCCCCCCGCATCATCCGCACGGTTCACCAGCACCCCCTGACTGCGGGCCGCAACTGCAAGGGCCTCATTGGCCACCGTGTCATTGGTGGCTATCACCGCCAGCGCCATGCCCCGCAAATCCGATTCCCGGCCCAATCTTGCGAACCACTCGATCTCTCCGGCGTCAGCGAGCGCTGCCAGCCCAGCCGTAGAATCTGGGGAGAAAAGCTTGACGTGCGCCCCACAAGCCAAAAGGCACCTGACTCGCCTCTCCCCAACCGTGCCGCCCCCAAATACCGCAACGGGAACTCCATCGAGACGCAGACCCACGGGCAGGAAGGTTGTTCGATGGATTTGGGAGTCTTTCATGAAAGAATGCCGGGCAATCCAACTACTTCGGAATGCCCGGCAAAATCACCACATCTTCTATGACTGTTTAGTTAACTTGGGATATTGCTTGTTGCGTATGTCTTGCTCACACGCTTGAACGCCGCCGGCTGGATGTCGATCACGATGGGCATGACCTTGGGCGGAATGGCATTCTTGAATGAACTGTCCCACGACCAATTACGCGTCGGAGGCGAGTAATACCCGGCAGAGTTATTGTATCTCCTTGTCGCCTGGGTACTCTGGAATAGCACGATGATCGACCCCAGGAACGTGTGAGTCTTGCTGCTCCAATTCTCCAAGTAACGAATGACGTTATGGGCACCACCAGAACCGGTCAGGCGCTTGCCGTTGGCATCATACTGTGAACCTGCCTGGCCCATCAAGAGAATCGCATTAGTGACCAAATTGCTGACGGAGGGTACTGGCGACTGCAAGACGTCCCGAACAACCGTGTTTACGACCGTCTTGCCTTTACTGTCTTTCGTATTGTAGGTTCCGAGAGGGCCCGGCTCGCGTGTGTTGCCATTCTGGACAACGGTAATGGAACCATTGGCATTTAGCTGCTCAACCATTAGCGTTAGATCCTGCGAGCACACCGTGATGGAGTCGGCAGCCAGGGCCAGCGTACACTTGTTGCTGCTATTGACGTCACCCGAAGTGTAAAGGGGCCGATCGGTGGCAACCACAAAGGCGTTATCCGTATTCCTCGGCATCGAGGAGGCGTTCTTGATTCGCACCGCAGGCATGAAGTCCGTGCGGCCCGGCAAACTCCAGGTCGTCGGCGACGACCAAGTGTCGCCCGTGGTTGGGGTCGTTGTCACATAGACCACGCCATTGTCAAAGGACACGCCCGTTGCCGTCTTAAGAACACCGATGTTCACGTCCAGAGTCTTGACCACCGTCAATTGTTGCCCGTCGTAAAACTCACCGACGGTGACAATTTTGTTGGCACCCTGGGTATTCGAAATGGTTGCACCGGCCTTGGTCTTGATCTTTATTGTGGATTCGTCACCTGGGTTCCCGGAGATAATGATGTCCGCGGAGTTCTCAAACTTCTGTGCCTTGAGCCCGTCCGAATCCGTTGGCTTCACCCGCTCAATCAACTTGTGCGCTGCGTTGGGATCAATCGAACCATCTGGAAGCGTGGAATCGGCTGTTATCGGAGGATTGATGGCTGCCACACCCATGGAGGCATCCTTCACATTGCCTCCCCACATGCTCAACGCATTCACCAGCCAATTGTCAGTATTGGATTGAGACACATCGGCGGCATCAAAATAACCATTGGAATTCAAGTCCAGATTCGTGTTGCTAGTCTTCATGTTCACAAAGGTGCCCGAACCGTTCTTGATGTTCACGTTGCCCGTGCTGCTCCAATCCTCAATGACATAGTTTCCGCCAGGAGCGCCGTTCGGCTTGAAACCATTCAACGAGTAGTTATTGAGGAGGGTGCTGAACGAATTGGAAACCTGCGAGTTGCTGTTGCCGGTTAGCCATTGGTAATCGGCACGCGCCGAAACGTTTGTCGTGTTGCCCGCAAGGTTGATGCTCTTGTTGGTGAAATCATAGAACATCCGCATCTTACCCGTGGACGACACTGACTCGTGAAAGTTAATCGTATCCCCTGACCCGACCCAAAGGTTGCCATTTACGTGGACCTTGCCCTTGATATCCATCACAGGCCCCGGATGCAACTCCAGATCACCGTTGTTGTAATAAATGGCGAATTGATACAGGGGAACGTAATCCACTGTCATCTTCCGGCTAAGACCGGCACCTTGGTAGCCCATACGCTTTGCGCTTTCGGAATTCTCACGAACAAAACTGACCAGCTCGTAATTTAACTGCGCCGTAGTATAGCCCTTCCACTTGCTGTCGGTAGCGGTAACTGGCGTAAAAGTAAAATTGTTCGCCGTGAGGGGCTTGATGTAGCTTAACGTCTTGTTCGAGGAATTCTTAACCAGCTCATAGTTCCCCATTTCCTTCGGCTTGATGGCCCGAATAACCGTATCCATGTTCGAAACGAGCCCCTGCAGTTGCGGAGGGCGGTTGTTCATGATGAAGTAGACGTCCGACGCCATGCCGTTAAGCACCGCCTGGGCCCCAGCGAGGGAGTTGGTCTCAAACCGCGTGCGGTAGATATTCCGGGTCTGCTGGTCTGTAGCCCTGAGGATCGTGGCAATCATCAGACCACAAATGAGCGCAAACCCGAGGGTCAGCAACATGGCCGAACCGCGCTTGCGCATTCCGTGTCTTGTAAACCTAATCATGATACCCTACCTCCCGCAATGGGTCGCTTATGTTCGCGAACCCATCATCCTTTCATTTGTCGACGGACAACTCAGTTGGCCGCCGGTGTTAAAAACGTGTTGATCGTAAAACTTTGATACCCCGGTCCCGTAAGCAAATCATCTACTCGCGCCGCATTTGCGGCCTTGTTGGGGGAGCGGTCACCACTTCTAAGAACCATCTGAACCAGCGGGCGCGCCGACCCCGTGATGCTGGTAAACACCGGAAGTGTAGTGGTACCAGATGTCACCCGGGAGCACCAAGTTACCTCGGGAACCCGCCCCACATCCGAATTCGCTGTGACACGGCGAAAAAGCGTGTTGTTCCCAATTGTATCGTTGTTGCTGTCAGAATCTACATAAATGTACTGCGTTATCACATTGCTTGGCGACACCAGTTGCAATACCGTTCCGCCACCAGAAACGGTCAAATTGACGCAATCCGTCATGCCGTAAAACAGTCGCTCTTCAAAACTACGGGCGGTCTCTTCGACCCGTTGTTGCGCGCGAAAAGACTTGGCGACTTTCGCATACGCCAGCATGCCGCCAATTGTAATAGCTGAAACCAGCGCGAACATGACAATGGATATCGTCATCTCAATAAAGGTGAATCCACCCGTGTTCCTGCCCCCACCCGCCTTATGGTTCATAATAGGATTCATCATGACCTCACCGGAACCAGCGATACACGAGGCACCAAAACAGTGCGATTCATCGTCCGATATCGGGATGCATCCCCCCATGTGACCCGAATTCGCACCGTCTTGCCGTCATCAATGTAATAGGTCGAAGTGTTATCAGGGTTAATTGCCCAGTTCGTGTTCGAAACACCACCAAGGTCCGCACTCACCGTCAGCACATTGCCCGTATTGGCCGTGATTCGCATAATTTGGCCGGCGCCCTTGCCCGATGCAATGGTTACATAGTGGCCCACCCACTCGTTGGTGGTCCAGTTGCTTTGGTTCGTCGCAATTCCACATGTCAGGGTGTTCGCTGTTGCAGAAACAACCTTGCCCCATCCGGTAAACGTAAAATTCGCCGTATAGGTATAGTTTATGGTCGGGTTGGTGTAGTCCGGCGTGATTGACATGGGGTTTCGAAAGCGGGCCTCGTAAACTGTCGGGGTTGTCGTGCTGACTTCACCAAGCAGAACGACATTCGAAGCCTGAACCTGACCTTGGAAAGCGTCCATTGCCTGCAATCCGTAAAGGTGATCCCGGCTCAAATCGGCCTGCTTGGAAGAATAAATGACACTCGCAATAAAACCGAGAGCAACAACCAAGGTAACCATAAGAGACACCATCACCTCGATAAAGGTGAATGCTCGGTTCGAGTACTTACAGTTGGTGAGACTCCGTAACATGGTTGCTGGACCCAATTGCCTTTTTTCCATCATTAGGTACCAAAGTTAGAGTGCACTATTTTGGTGCTGTCAATACAAAAAGGTCCATCAAGTGCGATTCTCGCCAAAACAGCAACCAGAAACACACACAAAACATTCATTTTCAATGATATACACGCGATGACAATAATGCACAAAAATCAGGCAATGAGGCGCGGGAGATACAAATCTGATCGGCAAAGACCAGCCAACCAACCACCGTTTCCACCCTAAAAGCCGACCCTTTTAGGCAGCTCCATCAGCCCCATTTTCCAGCCAGCGCACAACCCAAATTTCCGGCACAGTGTGGCTGGAACCGTTATTGTCGCGCACGTCGAAAACCTTGCCGCCGTCCGGATGGCGCCACACATCCGTGACCTTGCCCCGCGTCAGGCACTTGCCCTTGAACACCAGCTCTCGCCCAACCTCCTTCTTGAGGATGTAGTCGATGCACGCCTCTGCCACTTCTTTGTCGTACTTGCCAAGGTAGTAGGTCTGCATCGCCTTGAGGCTGGCCTCTTCATCCAGGTTCAGGCAGAAATATTGCCGCGCCTGGATGGCGCACATACGGTCGAGAATCTCCGTCACCTCCAACGATCCGCCATCCTCGCCCACCTCGCTCGTCAGTTGCCGGATGGCTTCCTGCGCCAGCATCTGGGCGCGGGACTTCTTGATGACAAAATATTTGTCGTAGTACAGCGATTCATTGATATCGGGACGCAAGCTACCCATTGGAACCACCCCTTGGAAGAATATAAGGAACCGCTAACGCTGATGGCGGCCAACTTTCCAGCGGAAAAATGCCTGCTTAGTTCGCTTACTTCAGCAAATCCACCCGCGCGCTCATCTCGGGCAGCACAAACTTGTCAGGGTTCAGGATTTTCACCTTCACCTGGACGGTCGCCTTTTGGCGGTTGGCCTCGGGGGCGATCTCGCGAATCTTTGCGTCGTAGGTCTTGTCGGGATACGCGTCCAGCACGACTTGGGCAGCCTGCCCCATGGAAACCTTGCCGAAGTCCGCCTCGTTGACGTCCACCTCAACCTGCAGGTCCGACAGATCCGCCAGTGAAAGCAACTCAGTGCGCGCGCCACGGGTGCCACCAAAGTTCTGCGGGCTCACCAGCTCGCCCACCTCGATCAGCTTCTCCAGGATCGTCCCATCCGATGGCGCGCGGATGATGGTGTCCTCCACGTTGATCTCGGCCACGTCATACTGCGCCTTGGCGGCCTCGAGGTTCGCCTTCGCCGCTTCGATCTGCTCCTGGCGCGTCCCGGCCTCGATCAGGGCCAGCGACTGCTTCGCCGATTCCAGGCGGGCCTCCGCAACCTCGCGGTTGGCGCGCGCATCGTCCACGTCCTCCTTGGAAATGGCGCCACCCTTCTCGCCAAGCTCTATGCGACGCTGAAGCAGGCGCTCAAAGTTTCGGAACGATGCCATGAACTGGTTAAGTTCCGCGCGTGCCTTGTTGCGCTCCTCGGGGCGCGCACCGTTCTGCAATTCTCTCACTCGTGCTTCCGCCACCGACACCTGCGCCGCGGCTTCAGCCCGCCGCGCCTGGTAATCGCGATCCTCCAGTTTCACCAGCACCTGGCCGCTGGTCACGCGGTCACCCTTTTCAATACCCACCCAGGCCACCTTGCCAATGACCTTCGGGCTCAGCGACACGCGCCGCCGCGGAGTCACATAGCCGGACGCCGTCAGCACCACGCTACCGGTGGAAGGCTCCGCCTTCGCCACCGTCGCTGTGCTCGTGGTCGCCCCCGGCGCTGCAACCGCCGGGGCTGTGGCCGGCTTCTCATCCTTGCCGTTGCGGCCGCGCAATACCGTCGTGGCCCCCACACCCAGCACAATGCCAACTATGAGGAACACCACAGCCATGCCGTTGCCATTGCGCGGGCTTTTGCGCTCGCGGTCGATCCGCAGGCTCTGCAGTTTTTCGTTGGTTACCTTGCTTGCCATGTCCGTGAATTCTCGATTAAGCCAGAGGCATTAAACAGCGCCGCGGCCCGGCTAATCACCATTATCCGGCTTCCCGCAGGCTCTCGACGATGGCCCTTCGCGACGCCTGTAGCGCCGGCAGGAACCCACCCGCCAGGCCCATCAGCATGGCAAACACCACCCCCGACGCCAGCAAACCCGGCGTCACGCGGAACGAAAACGCCACCTCGCTGAACGAAAACATACCCATCGTCCCCGTCGCCATGCCGTTCATCGGCAGCGCCATCAGGCCGCCCAGCACGCCACCCGCCGCGCCAAGGATCATGCTCTCGATCATGAAGCACAGCAGGATGCTCCGCCGCGAGTAGCCAATCACCCGGAGCGTCGCGATCTCCCACGAACGGCTGCTAATGGCTGCGTACATCGTATTCATGGCGGCAAACACCGCGCCCACCGCCATGATCACGGAAATCATCGTCCCAAGGAACTTGATCGGCTCGGCGCTCTTCGTCTGCTCCGCATAATAGGCCACCTCCGCGCGCGGCTTCATCGTGGCCAGTTGCTGGTTCCCATCGATCTCCTTCATCAGGCCCGCCGCGCCACCGGGCTGCGTCGCCCGCAGCAACACCGAGGAATAGGAGAACCGCTCGAACTCCTGGTTCAGCAAGTCCACATCGCCCCAGAACTCCGAGGCAAACGCCGTCTTCTGCGCGTCAAACCGGCCCACGATGGTCCATTCGCCCTTAACCAGCTTCACCTTGTCGCCAATCTTCGTGTTAGCGAATCTCGACACCGCGCCGTTCCCCACAATCAGCTCCCGCAGGCCCGGCGTGAAGTTCCGCCCCTCCACGATCTTGATGTTCGGCCGCATGGGCAGGCTCGATGCCCCAACACCACGAAAGATCGCGTTCGTACTGCCACCCGCCAGCTTCGGGATGCTGGCAATGTTGATCGTCTCCAGCGCGGCCAGGGGCTTGTTGTCGGGCCCCTTCGCCACATTCGCCAGGTACTGCATAGTGTTAAAGTATTTGCGGTCGACGGTCGAGTTCGTCTCCGCCGTGGATCCCTTCCGCAGCACCAGCACATTGTCCGGGTCGCCGGAACTCACGAAGGCCAGCGCCAACCCCTGCGCCATGGACAGCATGCAGACAAACATCGCCACCACCAGCCCGATGGCAAACACGGTCAGCGCCGTGGTGCGCCAGCGCTTCACCACATGGCGGAAACTATAGCTTAATGGAATGGCCATGGCTTACCCCAGCGTCCTCAGTCCTTCGATCACGCCCACCTTCGACGCATTCCACGCGGGAACGAGCGAACTGAACACGCCGACAAACAGCGTAATGGCCGCGGCGACCACCACCGTCTGCGATCGCACGTTCATGAAGGCGATCATCCCGCCACTAAACTTGAACCAGTCAATGGGCGGCACCATTGCCATCATGGCCGCCGAAACCAGCACACCCAGGCCCAGCGCCGTCCACCCGCCATAACGCATCAGGATGCGTTGCAGGCCCACGCCGAAACCCCTGTGCCCCGGCCCCGTGGGCTCGGGCAACATCAGCCCCACCAGCAGCGCCATCAGGCCGACCAGGCACATCACCAGCAGCCCCGCAATGGCCGACATGAAATACTTGGGATTGGGCAGCAACACCCACGCACCCACAATCCCAAGGCCGCCGCCCAGCAGGCTGACGACCATGCCCTCGGCCACCACCGTCGCCATCACACGCGCCCGCGTGAACCCGATCGTCTTCAGCACCGCGATCTCCCGCGTCCGCTCGCGGATGGCCATGGCCATCGTGCTCGCCGCGATCAGCAGGATCGTAAACACCACCACGCTCACCAGCCCCTGAATGAGCAGCTTCACATTCCCCAGCATCTCCACGAAGGAAAGCTGGAACGCCTTCTCCGTCTCCGCCTTCACCTCGGCGTCGGAGTTGCGGAACATGGTCTCAAACGTATTGATGAGCCCGGGCACGTGGTCCGGGCTGTCCGCCAGCACAAAGAACGACCCGATCCGCGCCGTCTTCCCCTCCAGCTCGTCCAGGTACTTCAGGTTGAACAGCATCCAGTCCGACTGCGGCCCGGTGAACACCCCGCGGATCGTCAGCTCCAGATCATAGGGATAGATGTCGCCCTGAATGGTGATCTTGTCCCCTACCTTGAACCCATGCCGCTCCATCAGCTTCTCGCCCATCAGGCACGCGGTCCGCTCGGTCTTCAGCGCCTCCAGATACTCCGGCTTCAGCGGCTTGTAGTCAATGAACACGTCAAAGAACACATTCGGGTCGATGGCAAACCGGGCAAAGAAGTTCTTAAAGTCCTCATCCTTCCAGATCCCGCCATACCAGTTCATCGGCGTCACGGCCTTCACGCCGGGCACCTTCTTGATCTTCTCATAATACGACGGCGGCAACTGCATCGTCAGCGACGTCCGATGCCGCACCACCATTCGCGGAATCGCCTCGTCCAGCCCCGTCGGCTGCGTGATCTCCATCAGCATCGTCTGCAGCACCACGATCAGCCCCAGGCTCACGCCGAGGCTGAGCATCGTCAGCACCGTCCGGCGCCCGTTGCGGGTCGCGTTCTTAAAGATAAATCCCGGAATGTTCACCGTCGGTCGTCCGCCCTACCAGTCCGAGGGCTTCTGCCCGGGTGGGAGCAATTGCCCCTTCTCCAGGTAGCGCACTTCCTTCGCCGCGTGCGCCGCGTGCGGGTCGTGGGTCACGATCACCACCGTCTTGTGCAGCTGCTCGTTCAGCACCCGGAACATCCGCAGCACCTCCTCCGCCGACGCCGAATCCAGATTACCCGTCGGCTCGTCCGCGAGGATCAGGTCCGGGTCCGTCGCGATGGCCCGCGCGATGGCCACCCGCTGCTGCTGCCCGCCGCTCATCTGCCGCGGCGTGTGGCCCATGCGGTCCGCCAGCCCGACCAGCTCCAGCGCCGTCTCCACCTGCTTGCGCCGCTCCCCGCGGGAAAGGCCCGTCAGCAGCAACGGCAACTCCACGTTCTCCGCCGCCGTCAGCACCGGGATCAGGTTGAACGTCTGGAACACAAACCCGATGTACTGGTTGCGCCACTTCGCCAGTTGCGTCTCGCTCATGCCCGAGACATCCTGGTCCAGCACCGTCACCCGCCCAGACGACGGCCGGTCGATGCCCGCCAGGATGTGCAGCAGCGTGCTCTTGCCCGACCCCGACGGCCCCATCAGCGCCACAAAGTCCTGGTCGCGGATCGAGATGCTCGCATTGTCGAGCGCCCGCACCTCGCTCCCGCCCATCGTGTAAATCTTAGTCAACTCCGCGGCCTCGGCAATCACCGCACGCCCGTTCGCCGACCCCGCAGAACCCTCTGTCTCAGTCATCGCATTCATACTCTTTAGCCAACCCACTCTACATAGCGCAATTCAACCCAGAACTCACTCGCGCCACCCAGCCACGCCTAAAACATATGTTCAAGAACTTTCTCTCCACCCGAGCAGAGTAGCGCAGGGTAAAGTGGCAGCGGCGTCCCGCCGCTGAATCCAGAGCCGGGACGGCTCAGCCACCTTGCCCGGGTCTCCAGATCGTTTTTACCCCCGTCCGGGAGGGGGGGGAGGGGGAGGGGGGGGTAATTACATTTTTTTGCGCGAATTTACGTTAAGGTTTATAAACTCAATGCTTGGCGCCCTCCAAAAAATAGCCGTATTTATGCTCGAATTACGCATTTAACGGCTCCAGGTGGGCGGTTGCTCGGTGGAAGTGCGCCTTCGGGGTGGTTAAACGCGCGCGGATTGGGGCCGGGTTTACGGGGGTGCCGCGATTGGGGTTTTGTGATCATAATGAAAGGACGCTAACACGGGCGAAGCGGTTTGCATATTCCCTTGTGGCTACTTACAGACCTCTACAGACCCATCTTTGGTATGAACGGTATGATCCGGTATGTTCCAGGGACCTTGGTAACGCCATATTCCAAGGAGACGGTACAACCTGGGTTTCCGAGAAAATGGGCCTTTGGTGGTGGTTGGACGGTCCACGAAATGAAACTCTGCACGTTCCGCCCCTGGTTTTCCCCCTCCTCCTTCAAAGCCTTGGGTCAACGGGTTCACTTTCGAGAGCCAGAACGCCAAATACGCATTCGTGAACACGTCTGAGCGGTTCGCGGCGGATGAACCGTTCCAGCGCCTCCGCACCAAGAGCAAATTCACGAAGGGCCAATGATCTCTTGGAGTGGATCGCACGGCGGCGCAAGCGTTCCAAGTTCTGCGGTTCTGTATAGTGAGGACCATAGATAATCCGGAGGTACTCCCGTCCCCTGCACTTCAGCGCTGGTTGCACCAGCCCTCGGCGGGCCCGTTCTACAAAACCCAGAGGCTTAACAACCATTCCCTCGCCCCCTTGGTTGGTCAGTTCCTCCCACCAGGAAGTGGCAGACTGTTCCTCATCCGGATTAGTAACATCGACGACTCGCCACGGCGTCTTGAGAAGCAGGGGCCCTGCGGATTTGTCCGCGTCACAGAATTGGGAAATGGTTTCCATATGCCAAATATGATCCTTATCCATATGGACGCGACCTTCGGTTGCCAACACATGGAAGGGTGCCAGCTTGTAATCGGATAATGATTCGACTGGCCATGCGTACCTCTGGTACGCTTGAGTAAATTGCGCTGCCTCGACAAAGCGTGAATCTATGGACGAGCGGAAAGCTTCCCAGGAAGCGTCGCCTTCCGGCAGGTTCCGTGATGCGGCCACTTCTATTGCAGCGGCCGCACCTGATAGCCCCATTTGTGCGGCGGAACCAACGGCCGCATACTGCGTGCGAATGAGTTCCTGGGCTTTTGCAGACCAGGGCATCAATTCACAATCAAGGCAGACCCAGTCGGTTTGGAATCGGTCCCAAAATCCCGATTCAGTCAAAGCTGCACACAGACCCTCGAAGAAATCTGTCTCCAATTTGGGATCATTGAAAAAACGCCTGCCAGTGCGGGTATAGCAGGCCCCCACCGCATCATCGAGAATTCCGAATCGCTTTCTTGCCGATTCATTATCACGGCAGGCAACGACAATGGCCCGCGACCCCATGTGCTTTTCCTGGCAAACCACTCGCCCAACACCCTGAGTCCGGAAGTAAGCAAATGCCTCGGTTGGATACTCCAGATATCCGGGCTGAGTGGTCGTTTCCGAAGGAGACATGGTGGGCGGCAGGTGGATGAGCCATTTCGGATTAATGGCAAATCGGCTCATGGCCTCCAAGGCAGCGACAGCATTCTCCTCACGAATGGTCACCGTGCGATGGAGGCGCGTTTCAATGATACGCTTCCCGATCACATCCTCAATGAACAATACATCATCCTGCTGTTGCTGTGCCGGGCGCTCCGCTGTTGCCTGATTGTATACCAGGGGCTTTTTCGGTTCAGCGTACATCCTAACCGCTGGAACCGACACGATCTCCTTTTCAGGATACCGTAAGGCCGAAAGCGCACCGCCAAACACGCACCCCGTGTCTATGTTGATGGTGTTGTTGAGCCACTCCGGTTCGGGAACAGGAGTATGGCCGTAGACAACCACCGCAGATCCGCGATAGTCTGCCGCCCAATTATAACGGACAGGGAGCCCGAACTCATCCGTCTCTCCAGTGGTTTCGCCATAGAGGGCAAATTCGCGTACTCGTCCGGAACCCCGACCCTGCATCTCCTGTTTCAAACCGGCATGGGCTACAACAAGGCGGCCCTCATCCAGAACGTAATGGCTGACCAGATCGTCCAAAAAGTTCGCAACCCTGGATCGAAATTCGGGTGTTTCCCGGTCCAACTGCTCGAGACTTTCGGCCAATCCATGGGTAATCTGGACATTCTTGCCGCGAAGCTTGCGCATCAATTT
The DNA here is from genome assembly GCA_019695055.1 of Candidatus Sumerlaeaceae bacterium. GTDB lineage: Bacteria > Sumerlaeota > Sumerlaeia > Sumerlaeales > Sumerlaeaceae > JAIBAT01. The sequence goes on from JAIBAT010000083.1 coordinate 23,469, forward strand.
CACATCATGGTTGCCCGGCACACAGAGGGCGGTACCAGCCTCGACCATGTCCATTACCAGCTTCAATACACCGGGAACAAAAGGTCCACGGTCCACAAGGTCACCGACGAAAACCGCTTTCCGACCTTCGGGCGGCACAACATCATAGCCCGCGTTGTCCGGCTTCTCGGTCACCGCATATCCTAATTCGCCAAGTAGCGAGACCAGTTCCTCGAGGCAGCCGTGAACGTCCCCAATGATATCAAAGGGCCCGTGATCCGACTTGCGGTTATTCCAAAGTGGGTCGCGTTGGATGGTGGCCGCATCCACTTGTTCGGGCTTTTCAAAAATGAACACATGACGAAACCCCTCGCGATCGAGTTTGCGAAGGTTTTGCCGTAAATTTCGCCGTTGCTGCGAAATGACGTGAGGCCCGAAATTGCGATCACTGCGCGCCACGTTTCTGTCCTGACATAGGCGTTCAGGCAGATTGAAAACAATGGCAACTGGCAGGCAGTGATAAGTGCGGGCGAGTTCAACGAGAGGCTTTCTGGCTTCGGGTTGGACGTTTGTCGCGTCAACGACCGTCAGTTTTCCGGCAGCAAGACGTTTCGCCGCAATGAAGTTAAGGACATCAAATGCGTCGGGGGTTGCCTCCTGGCTGTTCTCGTCGTTGGAAACAAGCCCTCGGCAGAAGTCGGACGATATAACTTCAAATCGTTGGAAATGAGTGGCCGCAAACGTGGATTTGCCACTACCCGAAGGTCCTATCAGGACCACAAGTGCCAGCTCAGGAATCTTGATATTCAAAGGGTGAAAACCCCCATCTGTGTCGGCGCGCCGAGCGCCGGGTCCTCAGGCCCGACAGGGAGAAACCGAACCGAGTACCCGAACCGGGTGGCGATTCCGGCCGCCCACTCCTGAAATTCAGGGCGGGACCATTCGAATCGATGGTCCTTGTGACGCATAGTGCCGGCAGGAAGAGTGGGAAAGAGACTGTTATACTCCCGGTTCGGAGTAGTGACTACCACAGTTTGCGGGCGCGCAAAATCGAATAAGACCCGCTCGAATGCCGCAAGGCGCGGCGGGTCCAGATGTTCAATGACTTCCACCACAGCCGCGGCATCGTAACCGGAAAGCCGGTCATCACGATACATGAGCGACCCCTGAAACAGTTTTAATCGGTCGCGCTTCTGCGGAGGGAGCGTATCAAGATGAAGGTTGCGGACCGCCATCTGCAGGCTGCGGCTGGACACATCCATCCCGGCAATCTCTTCGAAGGCCCTGTCCTCGAGGAACAGTCGGATCAGGCGTCCCTCCCCGCACCCCAGGTCCAGCACTCTTCGCGCATTGGCCGAACGAAAGACCGCCAGAGTAGCGTTTAACCGCTGTTGGTGCAGGCTGAGCGGAGCCTCCAACTTTTCTTCTTCTGTTCCGGCATTGGTTTCTTCGTCGGTTTCCTCCCCGTCCTCGGCAACCAATCTGGCCAACGCCGACCGCGTCAAACTGGTGCGGTGGCGAAGGTAGCGATTTACGATGAGTTCCTTGTCCGGGTGGGACGGCAACCAGGTGGACCCCTTGTCGAGCAGTTTATCGACCTCGTCCTCCCCAACCCAATAGTGTTTACCGTCGTCGAGAACAGGTATCAATACGTAGAGGTGTGACAACAACTCGGAAAGGCGATGGTGTCCGTGAAGCGTGACCTTAAAGCACCGCCCTCCACCCCACTCAGGAAATCTGGGGTCCAGCACTCCTGGTTCGCAATCCAGGGAGTAACCAAGTGGTTCAAATAGCCGTCGAAGTACGGGTTCTCCGCCTCGACACGGGAGCGCTGCCATGCAAACTTCCAGCGGCAGGGGCATGGATGCCAATTCAGGCCTGTCCTTGCTTCTGCCGCCCAGCGCAGTCCCAAAAACCTTTAACAAGGCCACGCTCATCAGCGATGATGCAACATACGGACGGTCGTTAACGTATTGATCAAGCAGGCCCCCTTCTCCGGAACTTCCCGGCTTGCCACGCACCAAACCAACCGGGTCGACATCAAGAACGAGAGCCGCAGTACACAAATCCTCTGTCGCCACCGGATAAAAGACGTGGGCATGGCCAAACGGCATCTCGAAACTGTGCACACGCGCCGGATTCTTGTGGAGCAGGTAGCCCAGGTCAGTTGCCGGGGAATGGGTTGTGGATATGGTAAGGAGCATTTGAGAGAACTTGGTGAAAGTGAGTTAAGAAGCTGGTTCCCCAAAGACAATCGTTAACTTTATGGGATTAGACTTTCCGTCGCGCAACACCATGACAACTATTCGGTTTCAGCTGGCCGAATATTAAACCTCCCATCCGCATTGTCGATTTCAACGCGACACCCCTCATAGAGCCCCAGCTTCTCGGCCAGCCAGTCCGGGATCCGAATCACCAGCAATTCGCCCTCTACACTCGCAATGCTGCGGGTACAGTCGACCAAATTGTTTCCACCAACCTCCAATGGAATCCGTAGCACATACTTGTCATTGACACGTTCAATGGGCCCTTCGAGAAAGACAATCTGTTCCGGATCCTGCCGAGGTCGAACCCCGCCATCCCTCTTTTTGCCCCATAAGTTTCCAAAGAAGCCCATGATAGGATTTGGTTTAACGCGCAACTCCCTACTTATTGTCCCAAGGAACTCGGGACAGATAAAAATTTTCCGGGTAATTCTCAGAAATTCCACTGGCATGCTTGATAGCCTCGCAGCGTTCGTTCAACACGAGGGCCGGTACTTGGTGTTTCGCCCCCTCTTCAAGTTTTTCCGTGACACTCCGGGAGCAATCCTCAAGGTGCCCCTGAAATGAAGCTCCCACTGTTTGAAATCGCCACCGTGGATCAAGAAAAGGTTGTGGGATACCTCATGAATCCGTCCCATCGCTATGGTGCGAGCAAGTCACGCTTCTTTGCAGAATTCGGATTCTCGCGGAACAACTGGCAGGCCCTTGCCCGGGCACTGCAGGGTCACGCGGCGACTCACGAAGTGGCGAGGCTGCGTCAAACGCCCTTTGGCACTCGATACGAAATTGATGGAACATTGGCCTCTCCGGACGGTAGAAATCCACGAGTACGCACGATATGGCAATGGGACGGAAAATCTCCGGCTCCACGGCTCATAACGGCTCATCCTTTGGAGGCAGTGACGTCATGATAAAGGAACACGACATGGTTGTCCTCACCGAGGGGCTTCCGGAGGACAGGCTGACAGCCGGAGACGTGGGCACAGTCGTTCAGGTCTATCAGGGGGGGGCAGGGTACGAAGTGGAGTTTATGACTCTCGCCGGCCGCACTGTGGCCGTGGCAACAGTAACAGCCTCCCAAATTCGCGCCGTTAATCCCAGCGACCTCGTTCATGTTCGGGAAATGCAAACGGCGTAGACGTCACAGCATAAACAACGGAAACTCGGGACCGGGATTAGTCGGGACAGCCAAAACTTAAAACAACTTTTGGCTTTCCCGACCTATCCGCCTGCCGGGCCGATGGCGGGCGGTTTGTTGGACCGATGTGACAGCTTCCTGCCGACAAATAAAACGACGCCGTACACCATGACGCAGATGACGGTGTAAACAAGCGCAAGACTGAAGCAGTGAAGCAGGAAGGGCACCTGAAACACCTGGCCCCAATGGAAACCATAACCCTTGCGGTACATCCACAGATACTTGTCCACCTGCACTGCCAGAAACCACTGGATGGCAAGGGCAACATGGAATGGAACAAGCAACACCATGACGCCCCGTAAAATGGGGAAACGGCGGCGCTGCATCAGGACAGCCAGCGCCACCATGACCGCGGGCGCGGTAAACAGACAGAAGCGATAAGGAATGCCGTAGGGAAAAGCCGGAAGCCGGATGATCAAAGGCTCATACTCACCGGAGAGGACAGAGACCGGGTGGGTGACCCGATCAAGAAGCGGGAAGAACAGCACGAACAGCAAACCGCACCCGATGACAATCAGGAAAACCCCAAGCTGTGCTATTCTCATTTATCTATTTCCCAGGGCGATGGGACTTCAGGTCGGCATCTCGCACAAGGGTAGATTTCGTTGCAGCGCCCCGGGAATCTCCTACTTCGTCTTCCCGATCATGGCCTGCATCAGTTCCGTCGCCAGTTGCAGGAGGCGCCCGCCCTTGGGGTCCCGCGAGATCACGTCGAGGCCGCCCTGCCCGAAATGCAGGCCGCTCGGCGTGAGGAACGACAGCCGCACGGAGCCCGTCTGCGGCGGGCCGGGGCGCTCCTTGTCCCAGGGGCCAATCTGGGCGACCACGTGCGCGGCCTCGGCCAGCAGGGCGTCAATCGCGGCGTCCAGCGAGGTGTCGGGGTGCTCCCACACCACTCCCGCTCCGGAGAAGTTGTAATAGCGGGCCGAGTGGTCCGGGTATGCCGCCAGCATATCCAGCCCCTTTGGCATGCCCACCTCGACCACGACGCCGAGCACCTGCTTTGCCGTGGCGGGCGGCGGCTGCAGGCCCTGCTGGCGGAGGAAGTGCCACGCCTGGAGATAGTGACGCGGCTCGAGCCCGGGGTGGTCCACAATCCGGCGCCAGCCGGCCACGGCTTCGTCCCGCCGACCGGCGGCAAGATGCGCCCGGGCCGCGGCAAACGCATCCCACGGGAAGGCATCGGCCGCCGCACCGGGCGGGGGCCACAGCTCCGGCGGCATATCCGCAAACAGTGTGTCGCGGATCGAAGCCGAGGCCGGCTCCTTCTTTTTGCCAAACAGCGAACCCAACAGGCCCATGCCAAAACCTTTCCTGACACCCGGATGAAACGCACAAACGGCAGCGCCGCCGTAAAGCGCCCGAGTGTCGGGACAGGGTGAACATGGTCAAGGAGGAATGGCGGCGGCGGGGGATTCTGATTTCCGTTGTTTTTTTCCGTGTCCCGGTGTGTAGTCTCGAAATTGCCTGGCGAAGTTGGCAGTCGGCCTCCCGCGCGCCTGCGTTCCTGATTCCATGTTCCGCTCGTCGGCGATGCGTGGTAGGCTTACAATTCTCCCGCAAGGAGTACGAGACGGTGAAGATAACCTGGATCGGCGCCTGCCGGTCATTTGCGACGACGGCCTTGATACTGACCGGGGCAATGGCAGCGGCCATCCCCCCACCCGTTCCGCTGGTCCTGAATTATCAGGCGAAGCTGACGGACACAAACGGGCTGCCGCTATCGACAACCACGACACTGATCTTCTCGATCTGGGACGCCCCGGTGTCGGGCAGCCCGCTGGGGGCATTCCTGGATGCGGACGATGTATTGCCGGCGAACGGCGTGGTTTCCATGCTTGTTGGGGATGATCCCGGGAACCTGATCCCCACAAGCATCTGGGACAGCGGAGCCACGCGGTGGCTGGAGGTCCAGGTGAATGGCAACACGCTTTCGCCGCGAACGGCGCTGGTTTCCGTGCCCTATGCCATGCGGGCGAATTCGGCCAACTCAGCCGTATCGGCGACGGTCGCTACAAACGCGGTCCACGCGTCCACGGCGGACCTGGCGTCTTCCGTGACGGGACTTGTGAAGAGCCTGCCGATGGACGGCCAGGCCTATGTCATTGTCGAGGTCACCGCTGATCCGGTCCAGAACGGAATCAATCTCGTTACCGCGTACAACCGCGCCGAAGCGCTGACGCCGCACGGCCAGCCGCTGTCGGCGCGCAATCGCGCAATGGTCGTGGTGCTGCCGGGCCAGTACGACATGACCACGGGCACACTGCTCATGATTACGAATTATGTGGATTTGGTGGGGCTGTCGACAGCACGGACGGACCAGTATATTTTCGGGGAATCGAGTGGGCAGGGCACCGGCATTCTGCGACAAACTGCGAGCGATGTGCGGATCGAGAATCTTCTGGTGGAATGCACGCGCTCCTCGGGGGGCTTGACGTTCTCGGCCAGTGACCCGGCGGCGTATTTTCCTGACGGCGCACTTGCGGGTACCGTGGTGACCAATTGCGAGTTCCGCGCCGATGGCACGAACGCCTATAGCACGCGGCGCGCCGTTGAGTACTCGGGCACCTATACCAATTGCACGGGGGGGCGCATAGCGTGGGGTGGATTTGGAACCGCGAGCGGGATCTTCACCGACTGCATCGGCGGGACGGCGTCCTTCGGCGGGCTGGGAATTGCCAACGGCGTGTTCAAGAACTGTACCGCCATCGACAACTCATTCGGTGGATTGGGCGGGACCGCCAGCGGCACGTTCCAAAACTGCACAGGCACCGGTGGTTCCTTTGGCGGCAGCGGGGGCACCGCAAGCGGAAACTTTACCAACTGTACAGGTGGCACGGATGCTTTTGGCGGCCTCGGTTTTAGCGGCTTTGCATCAAACGCCAGCGGCACCTTTACCAATTGTGTGGGGGGCTCCGGTGCGTTTGGGGGTATTTCCGGTATCCCAATTGGGCCCGTTACGGTTACAGTGAGCGGCACATTCTCCGGTTGTATTGGCGGATCGTATTCCTTTGGTGGAGGGCCTGCCATTAGCGGAAACGGCGCTGGAGGAAAGTTTCTCTACTGCAACGGCGGGACTTCAAGTTTCACGGCAACCGGTGCACCGCTGGCTCTTTACTGTGTAAAGAACGGGGCCGCGTATCCGTGAGGAGAGGAAACTGATTCGAAGGCAGCCGTGGAGGAAGGGCGTTCCAGCGTGACCTACCTGACATCGATTGGGTCATAGGCCTGCCAGTCAGTTGCCGAGGTGTATATCGGCGTTTCAAAGTATTTGATCACACCCGCCATCAGTGCATCGCGACTGGTTGACGGGTGAACTGTCTCGAAGGGGAAGGAGAGCATAACCAACTTGCCGGGTGTGCCACTTATCCCGAACACACCGTAACGCCACACGGCGGCCGACTCACCCGCCGAAGTAATCAGTGCGCTGGCCGCACCATTCAACGGAGTAATGCGATCCGGTGCCCCAACCCGGTAAATGCGCCGGCTTCCGTCGTCGAACTGGAAAAGGGCCGAGCCAAACAATGAATCACCCCCCGTGCCGAAAACAGTGAACTTGTTGAAATCATCCTGCACATAACCCGCGCACAGATATTGGTTGTAAAATGCCTTATCCGCGGCCGAACCATTCTGATCCAAGTCCCATCCGATCTCTGAGCCGGAAACAAACAGGCACCCGCCAGCCTGGAGAAACGCCGAGACCAGGGCCTGCTCTGCGGTGCTGAACGTCTCGTTGGTCGTGGACTCCGAGCCAAGGACCCAGATCACATATTTATAATTGAGAAGATTCGCTTCAACACCAATGGCATTGTTGGCGCATGTATCGAATGGTCGGCCGGCTGCATGTATCGCTGCACCATGGTCACCGGCAAAGGCATGATTTTTTCCTGCGGAAACGTTGAGGTTGTTCCATCGATCAAAGCCGTCAACCACCAGGTACTTTGCCGGTTGCGCGCCCATTCCCAGTGCATAGGTATCCGACGGCTTGCTTTCGTTCTTGTAAGGGGAACTGTCCACAGCCGTCATCCGGTAAAGGCGTATTTCACCCACCGGGGGAGCGGGAAGTGTTTTGTTGGTTAGCGTCGGGCCGAGCATTGTTTCGTCTGCGGCAATGGTCCATGTGGTGCCATCAGTGCTCTCATACAAACGGTAGCCTGCAAGCGGCGAGGAATCGAGCTTGGCCCAGGTCAGCTCCATCGTGCCCGGGGCCGATCGGCGAATCAGCCGGAGGAAAGGGTATTCCGGCGCCGTGATGTCCATGGCGGCGGCGGTGGTCTTGAATGTGGTGTCCGTGGTCCACGTTTCCGTGCCTGCCAGATTGCTGCTCCCAACGCGGAAGTGGTAGGTGGTGTTGGCCGTCAGCCCTGTCAATGTTACCAGGTGCTGCATGTCCCGCAATTGGTCCGGAGAAACCTTTGTCCCATAGCCCGTCGTACTGCCGAATTCCACGGCGCGCGTGCTCATGTCGTCGGAGTTCCAGGTTAGCGTGGCCTGGGTATTGGAAATTTTTGTCACCTGAAAATTGGATAGTTGCGGGGGTGTGGGGTCCGCCGCGTGGTTTAGGACCCAATTCAGGTAAACCTTGGTGCCCTCAAAAACCTCGGCAATCGATGGTGCGATGAGCGCAGAGGTCGGGGCAAACCCGCCCGGATCCTCATCTGCCGGGCGCAACTCAATGCTGATGGTGGGAATCCCAAGACTGCCGTGCACGTAGTCCATGGTCGTGCCGCCACCGGTGTATTCAAGGGTTCCAGACCAAGTCCCATTTCTCATTCTCTGCCCGTTAACGGCCTCAATGGCTTGTGCAATGGCGTAAGCCAGATCGCCCATCGGAACGGCGTTGGACGGTGGCGTATTCGTGTAAGCCCAATTGTACATCACAAGCCCGCCGTAGGTGTGGTAGTTAATCAACCCGTGAATGCGGCGGGAATTGAGGAATGATGCAAGGGCCACATTTTCCGGTTCGGAAAGGGGCGCGGTACCTCCGTAGGTATCGCTCGAGCTCGCGCCACCGGAGGTCCACGCGTAGGGGAGGTTGCGATTCAGGTCCACCCCATAGGTGCCGTCGCCATTGTTACGCCTGTTCTTGCGCCATAGGCGGGTGGTCGTGTGCGTGTACACATAGCCGTCTGGATTGCAGACGAGGATCACGTAAATCTGCATGCTATTGACGAAATTAGTGATTTCCGCGTCGGTGCCGTATGAGTTAATGATTTTGTCCACGATACCGTGGACTGTCATCCCGCTCAGCCATTCGCGGGCATGTTGCAGTCCAAGGAAAACGACATTCGGTTCATTCTCGTCGGTTGCGACATTGTCGCTGATTTTCAAGAGCCAGATATCACGATTCTCCACGGATTTACCCAGGGACGTGAGGCTGACAATGCCCGGGTGCGCCGATGCCCACCCGAACATGGCCGTTTCGAATTCGGCAAAAGTGTAAAACCCGTTGGTTGCCGCGGGGTTGATAAGAGCGCGCTTCAGCGCTTCCTGCTCCGAAGTGAAGGAGAACCCATTCTCCAAAAGCCACTTCATTTCACTGGAGGAAACGTAGGCCCTTACCGAATGCGAGTCGACCGACCACAGGTCCAGTCCCTGCTTCGCGAGGGAATCGACCTGGGCTGGCTCGGATACGTTAATTCGAAGCAGTTCACGGTTGTCAATTTCGGCCTGTGCACCGGCCTCGCGGTGCCAGACTAATAGCAGGCAAACAAGTAAAAGGACCCGCAAAAGCCCTGGAAGCATTGCGAAATAGGCGCACGAAGTACTCAATCCCTGATGGCATTCGACGGAAGACGCCTGAGAAGGCCATTCCCGGAAGGATGGGGAGACGGGACGCCGATTTGCCCCGTTCATGTTTGAGGACATGGGGCACACATTAAACTCTCATGATAGCTTCTCTTAACAACACACCCATCGCCGACATAGCCCACAGGGAGAGTCAAGTCCTGCCGCAGGGGCCACAGGCTGCGGGATTCTTGGATTATACTACTTGGAATCAGTGAACCTGCTGTAAGTGGTGGCCATGGATACTTTGCTGCGCCGATACATCATCGCTTTTGTCATACTCTGCGCCTCTGCCGCCATGGCTTGGGCTCAGTCGCCCATTCCCGGCATGGGCGCCGTCACGACCACCGGCGGCGTTTCCTTTCGCGTGTGGGCGCCCCATGCCAATTCGGTCCATGTCCGGGGGTCCTTTAACGGCTATGGCCTGGGCAATCCTCTAACCTCGGAGGGAGCCAGCGGGTTGTGGTCCGCCCTCGTGCCTGCTGCCGCCGCGGGGGACCAATACAAGTTCTACGTGACGAACAACACCCCCACGTCGCCCAACGGCACCACCGCTTGGCGCCGCGATCCGTATGGCCGGCTGGTGCAGCCCATCAGCCCGACTGACGCCAACTCCGTCGTCTATAACGGCAGCAGTTTTAACTGGGGTTCCTCAACCTCCTACACGCTGCCCGCGCGTCGCGAGGTGGTCCTTTACGAAATGCACATCGGCACGTTCAACGCGCCGTCGGGAACGCCGGCGACCTTTGACCAGGCCATCCTGCGCTTGGATCAACTGGTGAACCTGGGCGTCAACGTTGTGGAGGTCATGCCCATCAGCGAGCTCACCTCGACCAGCAATTGGGGCTACGACCCGACCATGCCCCTATCGGTGGAGCTCGACTATGGCGGCCCGGACGCCTTCAAGCGCTTCGTAAAAGCCTGCCACGACCGCAGCCTCGGCGTGATCGTGGACGTCGTCTATAACCACGGCTACACCAGCAACAATGACATGTGGGAGTTCGACCAGTGGTACCAGCAGGACGGAGGCGGCATCTGGTTCTTTAACGACGCCGCCACCCGCGACACACCCTGGGGCCCGCGCTATGATTACACTCGCCCCGAGGTCTATAACCTCATCGTCGCCGGCACGCGCATGTATCTCGACGACTATCGCGTCGACGGGTTCCGCTTCGATGCCACCGGCGTCATGCGAAAGAGCAGCGGCAACGCCGTACCCGGCGCCGCCACTATGCTCACCAGCCTCACGCAATTGATCGCCACCCAGTATCCGGGCAAGCTCTGCATCGCCGAGGACTTCGAAGCAGACCAGCTCGCCTCCAAGTCCGCCGGCTCCGGCGGGCTCGGTTTTGATTCCGAATGGGACGGCCTCGGGTATTCCGTCGCCCAGTGCCTCAATGGCAACGACGCCAGTCGCAACCTGACGACGCTGCGCACCGCCATGGAAAAAGATTACCACGGCGACGGCTTGAAGCGCGTCGTCTTCAGTGAATCCCACGACATGGCCGCCACCCAGAATCCGCCGACCGATGTCCCACCCTACCGCGGCGGCTACCTGCCCCGGCGCCTCAACCAGACGGACCCGGAGACCAGCCTGACCACGCGCAAGCTATCCATGATCGGCAGCGCGCTGGCCTTCACTGTTCCGGGAATCCCCATGATGTTCATGGGACAGGAACTCTATGCCACGGGAATCTTTTCCTACCCCACCCCACCCGCACTGAGTTGGACCACCATGCAATCCGCCCACAGCGGCCTCTTTACCCTGCACAGCGAACTCGTACGCCTGCGCCAGAACCGCAGCGGCAACACCCGCGGCCTCATGGGCCAGACGCTGCAGGTTTTCCATCAGAACAACGCCTCCAAGGTCATGGCCTGGCTGCGCCGGGACGTCGGCGGCGCGGGCGACGATGTCGTAGTCATCACGAATTTCTCGGCCACCGATTTCTCCTTCGGCTACCTGGTCGGCATCCCCGGCTCGGGCACATGGCGCGTGCGCTTTAGCACCGACGAAAGCCGGTACGATTCCGCGTTCAGCACCACGGGAACCCTACCGTCCATCGCCTCGGAGCCGATTGCCCGCGATGGGTACGCCCAGCGCATCAATCTGCCGCGCCTGCCCCCGTACACCACGTTGATTCTGTCTCAGGATGCCGTGGCGGCCTCCGTCGCCGAGTGGGCTTTGTACTAACTTCGTCCCACTCCTTTTGGTGAAAATTGGGCTTGAACCTGCTGGTAGCAGGCGGAGCCTTTCCGTATTGTGAGTATGGGGGCTTTATGATTTCTGATGTTTGCTGATGCCACGATGCTCGCCCGCATCCAGTTCGGGCTTACGATCGCGTTTCATTATCTCTTCCCGCCGCTGACCATCGGCCTCGGAGTCGTTATGGTGATGACGGAGGGGGCCTACATCGTGACCCGGGACAAGCTGTGGGAGATCACGGCGAAATATTGGACGCGGCTCTTCGCGGCGACCTTCGCCATGGGAGTGGCCACGGGCATCGTGATGGAATTTCAATTCGGCACCAACTGGTCCACCTACTCGCGGTTCGTGGGCGACGTGTTTGGGTCGGCGCTGGCGGCGGAGGGCGTGTTTGCCTTTTTTCTGGAATCAGGGTTCCTGGCGGTGCTGGTGTTCGGCTGGGACCGGGTTTCGCCGGCGGTGCATTTCCTTTCGACGCTCATGGTGAGCCTCGGGTCCATGTTCTCGGCGGTCTGGATCGTGGTGGCGAACTCCTGGCAGCAGACGCCCGCGGGTTACCACGTGGTGCGCGACGGCAACGGCTGGCGCGCCGAAATCACGGACTTCTGGGCGATGGTATTCAATCCGTCCTCCGTGCCGCGGCTCACTCACACGCTGATCGGGTGCTTCATCCTGGGGGCGTTTTTCGTGATGAGCATCACGGCTTGGTATCTCCTGAAGAAACGCCACGAGGAATTCGCGCGGCGGTCGTTCAAGGTCGCGCTGGTGTTTGGCGCCGTGGCGTCGCTGGCGCAGTTGTTCGTGGGCCACGACCACGCAAAACAGGTGGCGGCCACGCAACCGGCGAAACTGGCAGCGTACGAAGGATTGTACAAGACGCCCGAAGGCGGCGCCCCATTGTCACTGATCGGGTGGCCCAATGAGAAGGCGCAGCGCCTCGACTATGCGGTTGAGATTCCGGGCATGTTGAGTTTCCTGGTACACGGCGACACGAAGACGCCGGTGCCGGGGCTGGACCAATTCAAGCCGGAAGATCGGCCACCGGTGGTGGTGCCGTTTCTGGCTTACCACGCCATGATCGCGCTGGGGATGGGATTTATCGGCCTGAGCCTGCTGGGGTTGTTCCTATGGTGGCGCGGCACGCTATTCCAGCACCGCTGGTTGTTATGGGTTTATGTGTTTGCGGTGCTGGGGGCCTACGCGGCAAACCAACTGGGATGGATCGCCGCGGAGGTCGGGCGGCAGCCATGGTCCGTGTATGGATTGTTGCGCACGGCGGATAGTGTTTCAAAATCTGTGAAGGCGGGCGAGATTCTGGCGTCCATCATCATGTTCACAATTGTCTACGCGCTCCTCTTTGCCGTGTGGATTTATGTGATGAACAGCAAAATCCAGCACGGGCCGGACACGGACGAGACGCATCCGGACAAGACCAGCCTGGACGGCCTGATGGAAGCGGCGGGCTCGCTGGGCGGGCACCGGCACTCCATGACCGAGGTTTCGGACGGGAAGGACAGCTAAACCATGGACCTCAATCTTTTCTGGTACCTGATGATCGGCGTTCTCCTGACGGGTTACGCCATCCTCGATGGTTTTGACCTTGGAGTCGGCACGCTGCACCTGTTCACACGGACCGACGAAGAGCGGCGGCTGAGCATGAATTCCATCGGGCCCGTGTGGGACGGCAACGAGGTATGGCTTGTGACGGCAGGCGGGGCGCTGTTCGCGGCGTTTCCGCATGCCTATGCCACGGCCTTCTCGGGATTCTACCTGGCGTTCATGTTGCTGCTGTGTGCGCTGATCTTCCGCGCAGTGGCGCTGGAGTTTCGCAGCAAGCGGCCTTCGAAGGGATGGCGGCAAAGCTGGGACGTGGCGTTCTTTGCATCGAGCACACTCTCCGCCCTGCTGTTTGGCGTGGCCGTGGGCAACATGATCCAGGGGATTCCCATCGGCGCGGACAAGGAGTATGCCGGCGGATTCTGGAACCTGTTGACGCCCTATCCCCTGCTGGTGGGCGTGTTTAATGTGTCGATGTTCGCCATGCACGGGTCCATCTATCTCTACCTCAAGACGGAGGGCGAACTGCAAGAGCGGGTGCGGCAATGGTTTTACAAGGCGTTCGCCATCTTCGTCGTCCTGTATGTCGTGGTATCCTGCGTGACGGTGTGGCGGTTGCCGTCGGCTACGGTGAACTTCCGCGAGTTTCCGTGGCTGACCGGTGTGGTAGTGCTGAACGTGCTGGCTGTGGCAAACATCCCGCGGGCGATTTATCTCGGGCTCCCGGGCCGGGCGCTTGTGACGTCGTCGCTGACCATCGCGGCGCTGGTGCTGCTCTTCGGCGTGGCGCTCTTCCCGAACCTCATCGTGTCGAGCATGGGTCCGGAATACAATCTGACGGCCTACAACGCGGCGAGCAGTCAGCGGACGCTGTGGATCATGCGAAACATTGCGTTCATCGGGCTGCCGTTCGTGCTGACTTACACCGTGGCCATTTACTGGATCTTCCGCGGGAAGGTAAAGCTGACGCCGACCAGCTATTAGTAGTTTCAGGTTGCGCCGAGATCGCGGAGCAATTTCAGGACCGCCGGTGTCTCCACGTCGTCACGGAGAACAACCTCGCCAAGGCGCGTGGGTAAGACGAAACGCTGGCGACCGGAAACGACCTTCTTATCGGATTTCATTCCCTCAACAATCTGTTCGGCCTTCATGCCTTCGGGGATCCTTGTCGGGAGACCGGCGGTTTCGATGAGTTTCACAAGGCGGGCCTGCTCGCCAGCTGAGAACATGCCGAGACGACAGGCCAACTCTCCGGCGGCGACCATGCCAATGGCGACAGCCTGGCCGTGGAACTGGCGCTCCTTATACTCACCGACGCTTTCAATGGCATGGGCAAAGGTGTGCCCGAAATTGAGGATCGCGCGCAGACCACCCTCGAATTCGTCCTGGCCGACCACGGCGGCCTTAATCTCACAGGAACGGCGAGTCACGTGCAGCAGCGGCTCAGATTCGAGTTTCAGCGCGCGCGTGACGTTTTTTTCGAGGTAGTCGAACAGCGCGGCATCGTAAATGACGCCATACTTGATGATCTCCGCGAAGCCGCCGTGGCGGTTATGGTCGTCGAGGGTTTTCAGGTACGCGAGATCCACGGCCACGAGCGCCGGTTGGTAAAACGCACCAATCAGGTTCTTACCGAGGCGATGATCCACGCCGGTTTTGCCACCGATGGAGCTGTCGACCATGGCCACGACAGTTGTCGGGACCTGGATGAATCGGACGCCGCGCAGAAATGTGGCGGCTACAAAACCAGCGAGATCGCCGATGACGCCCCCGCCGAAAGCTATTACTGTGGCGCGGCGTGAAAAGCGCTCTTCGAGCAGCCGGTCGTAAAGGGCCGAGGCGCTGTCGAGGGTTTTGTACTTTTCTCCATCGCCAACCATTGCCGTGGTGAAATCGACGCCGGCGGCTTGCATCGCCGCGCCGAAGCGTTCGCCCTGGGCGCTCCAGATGGTTTCGTTGGTGACGACGAAGGCGCGTTCGGGACACAAGGCTTTGATATCGGCAACGAGAGCGTCGGTGGCGTTGTTGTAGAAGCGGATGTCATAGCTGCGTTCGCCAAGATCCACGCGAAGCGGATCCCACGAAGCTTTGGTGGCATTTCCTGATTCAGTCATGATTTGTTGTTCCTGCGGCGGATTGGCGCTTTCAAGGCTGGTTTTGCAGCAAGGACTGGGAAATCGATTCGGCCACGGCCAGGAATTGCGGACACAGGTCCAATGATGCCAAGTCCCCGGCTGCAATCCACTGGTGCGCGTCGTGTTCGGTGCTTAGGTGAAATTCGCCGGCTTCCACGCTTGCTTCGAGGAACAAGTAGGCGATGCGGTTCTTCGCGGACTCGGACTGCGTTGTGCAGAGTACGCGAATTGGTTCCACGGAAAGACCAGTTTCCTCGGCGATTTCGCGGCGCAGGGTTTCGTCGAGGCTTTCGCCTGCGTCCATTTTACCGCCGGGAAAATCCCACTTGCCGGCATTGTTCCGGGATGAAGCCGCGCGGCGCAGCAAGAGGATTTCTCCTTCGGTGTTTCGAACCACGACCTTCACCGAAAGGGCGAAAGGTTTCGCGATCATGCGGCCTGGCCCGCGCCGTGAACATTGATCTGGCGGTGGCACTTGGGGCAATCAATGTGCGGAGCACTGAAACTCGGGCTGAGCTGGACCGTGTTGCCGCAACCACAGCGGAAGGATTCCCAGCCGCGACCGGTGCGCGTGTAATCGAGCGCTGGTAGCGCGTCCGCCATTTGTGCGGCCTGCGCCGCCTGCATCTGGCCGGCTACTTCGGCGTAGCGCTCCGTGGCGGACGGAATCGCCAGCTTGCGGCCGCAACGCACGCAGTTTGCCGTGTCGCCCTCGTAGAGTTGCGGAATGTTGGTCGTCATGCCGCACTCGCATGGAATCGGGATGTAGCCGTTGAGTCGTGTTCCGGTGGCGCGGGCTTCACGCTTGGACTCGATGGGGCCTTCACCAGAGGCAGCGCGAATGCCCTCGGTGGGTGCTGCGCCAAGGCTTTCGGAACCGATGATTCCCTTACCCATGGCGGCGCGATAGGCGGCGTCGTAATCGCCAAGGCCGGCGCCGTGCATGTTTCTCAGGATCCGCACGCGTTCCGCCGTGGCGGGATGTGTTGAGAACATGCTGCTCTTATCCATGTCTGCCGCGGCGCGCAGCGGATTGATGATAAACATGGGTGCCACTGCTTTGCTGACCTTCAGGCCGATTCCCGCGTTGGCGATCTTTTCAAGGGCTGATGCGAGGCCCTCGGGGTAACGTGTGTAGGATGCGCCGCAGGCATCCGCAAGGTACTCGCGCTTGCGGGAACAGGCGAAGTAAAGCAACTGCGCCAGAATTGGAGCGACTACTATCAGGACGATGGAAAGCACGAGGACGATGATCTGCCCCTGATCGTTGCCGCGGGAACTGGAGCGGCTGCTGCCGCGGCCGCCGTAGTAAAACATACGCAGGGCGACATCGGACAGAATAATAATGGAACCAAGAACCACGCCCGCGAGCGTCATGAAGCTGGTGTCGCGGTTCTTCAGGTGCGCGATCTCGTGAGCAATGACGCCCTGAAGCTCGTCGCGGGTCAGGCGATAGAGCAGGCCGGTGGTCACGGCCACGGCGCTGTGCTTGGGGTCGCGCCCCATGGCAAACGCGTTGGGCGACGGATCCTCGATGATGTAGATGCGGGGCATGAACTCGAGGCCGGCTGCGATCTTCATCTCCTCGACAATGTTGAACAGGCGCGGGCAATCCTCGCGGGCGGCCTCGCGCGCGTTCATACCGGTGAGAAAAAGGCTCTCCGCGGCGAAGTAGTAGGTCATCATCTGGACCAGCAGGATGACCAATGCCACGATGACGCCCACAATGCCGCCGCCCGGCCGTGCGGCCTCGCCCATGGCGAATCCGGCCAGCAGCAGCAACACGCTCATCAGCGTGATGAGAACCGCCGACCGGCGCTTATTGGCCCGGATCTGTTCCCACATGGTCTATGTCGCGTTGCCCAAAGGGGCGCGCGTCAGAACTTCACCTGAGGCACGGCGCGCTCGGCTTCGTCCTTCACTTCGAAGAAGTCGCGCTTGGTGAACCCGAACATGCCGGCAATGATGTTCGGCGGGAACTGCTGGATCTTCGTGTTATAGACCATGGCGCGGTCATTGTAAAACTGGCGCGCAAAGGTGATCTTGTTCTCGGTGGAGGTCAGCTCCTCCTGCAAGGCCATGAAGTTCTCGTTGGCCTTGAGGTTGGGGTAGGCTTCCGCCACGGCGAAGAGGGACTTCAGCGTTCCGCTCAGCATGTTTTCCGCCTGGGCCTGAGCCGCGGGGCCCTGAGCATTCATGGCCATGTTGCGGGCTGCAATGACCTTTTCGAGGGTCTCCTTTTCGTGGCCCGCGTAGCCCTTCACCGTTTCCACCAGGTTGGGAATCAGGTCGTGGCGGCGCTTGAGCTGCACGTCAATCTGGGCCCAGGCGTTGTCGATCTCGACACGGCCGGCGACCAGCCCGTTGTAAACCGCGATAACGTAAAACACGATGACCACAATGACGCCCACAAATGCCAAAAGCGCCACGGTGCCCCCTGCGAGTCCTGCCAACATATCCATTCCCTCCTCGGTTGCTTATGGTGAAACCTTTGTGCCGGGGCTATCCGCCGCCGGTTCGTCCGAAAAGATGTTGCCGAGCATATCAGACAAAAATGCCACCGTTTTATTGGTGTGGTCACTTTCGGGAAACCCGAGCAGGAGCTTTTTCAGCTCCCCGCAGTCAAACCAAATTCCGTGGCCAGCCGGGCAGCGATCTATGATCAGGTCCGCCCCCTGATAGGGGTGGGCCGGAACTTCCTGCAAGCGCTCGTCGCAACGCGGGCAAAGATTCTTTCGGCCGGGGGGGATGATCCCCTCGCGGCGCTGGAAGGCCAGGTGCTCGGCGTTGGCCGCGGCGCCGGTGCGGGCCAGCAGGTCCTCCAGCTCGCCGGAGTCGAGCCAGATGCCGCGGCACTTGGCGCAGTAATCCACTCGCATTTCCTCATAGACGAGGATGGTGAGCGCAACATCGCATCGCGGGCAAACGGGTATCATGCTTTCTTACCTGTCATGATTCCGGGTGCTGCGGAGGGCCATCGTCAAGGCGAACCGGTCGCACTGGAACCGGGTGCCCGGCGCTGGCCGTTCCTCTTTTGGCGCTCCAACTCCGTCTGCTTCATCAGCTCGGGGATCTTGTCTCCGTGGAAACCCCAGAGCAGTGCCGCGCTGACCACGGCGCCAAATAGGGTAAGTATGATGGCCTTCATTCCCTCCGGCTGGCCGGAGACTTTCCCCGGCCGCATCTGCGCTCCCAGAAAGCCCACCAGGGGCAGCACGATACCCAGAGGAACGGCAATCATCATGGCCAGACCGAGGCCAAGGGACCGCTCCGGGTCGTTTCGAAGCACCACCATGGCGATGGGGCACAAGGCGAGCAGCAGGCCCTCGTAGTAACCCACCCGAAACAGCAATAGCGGATTGGGGGGCGCCTCGGGGAAATTCGGCTCGTCCCCCGGCACAGCCAGCAGGGCTGTCATGTTGATGTCCACGTAGTGTCCCTCGCCAGTGTCGGCGATGATCAATTCGTCGAGCCACAGTTCCATCTGGACCCGCACCCCCATGGTCGTGGGCTCGAAGGTGCACTTGGCGTTGATGACTTTCTCGTCGTGGGTGTGGACGCCGTAATGGTGCAGAACCTGGTGCACCACTTCCTTATTGCGCCAGCCGGGGGCGCGGACGGCCTCCATGACCGTTGGGAGTTTTTGGGGTTTTAGAGTGAAACCGTTGTTCTGAAAGGCCTTGGCGATGCGCTCGCGCGCCTGTTCGAGGGTGGCCTTTTCCCAGAAGTCACCCTTTCGGGTGCGCATGCGGCCTTTGCGCCCCGGTGTCAGCAGCCCCAACAGCACGGGAGCGAAGAAGGGCACCAGGACGAGAATCATCATGGCGACAATCATAAAGCTGGCGCCGTTCTCCAGATTTTGCGGTGGGGCGGGTGGCATTTATGGACTCCAACACCTCAACACCACTAAAATCAACCCGTAAAAGCCCCAACACCGTATGCCCAATCCCACAATTTAAGGATCCCATCCGCGATCACCTTGGAGTTTTACCCATGGTGTGGATACAGTGTTGAAATAGACACAAGGTAGGCCAGGACCCTACCAAAGCCCTCCCCCAGACGATCCAAGATCGCTTACATCTGCCTCTGCTTGCACCCCCAAGGCGACAGAATATAGTAGGGACGCCCATAACTTTAAACGCTTAAACGCTAGCCGAACTGGGGGACAAGCCTTGGGTTCCTGAAATAGTGGTGGTGCAATTGAAGCGGGCCCAATTCCGCCTGCGATGCGCCATCGACCGGCTCAGCACCTGTGACCAGATTTTACCGATCGGCACAGGAGAAACGTTGCCAGCTTAATCGTACAATGACCACTCGGATACAGCAGCCGGGGTCACAACAAATAGGCCAATACGTCCCACCGGGACCTGCCCGGCAGAAATTGTGTTCTTTGTCGTGTCCTTATAGGCCCCAATTACTGGGTTAATTGTGTTGCCGACCACGGTTGCCAATCCGAGTTCAGATTCAGAGATCGTTGTGTTATCCACCACGCCATCGTTATCGGAGTCCGGGTAACTGGCAATCACATCAAAAGTCGGAACACTTCGGACGGATAAGCCGGAGGGGGTGCTGGTTGCGATGTCGAAAACATGCCCCAAGCCCTCGGCAGAAGTCAGACCGGTGGATGAGGTGGTCCGGCAAACTATGGATAGTGCCACAGTGCTAATGAGATCCTCGCCGTTAACCCGCACAATCATGTTTGCGTCGCCCGTTGCGGCGGCGGTGCCAATGTCCAGTGATTGGCCTGCACTGGCAACAGCCTGAACCTCCGGTTCAGTTCCCTGAAGTCCCGAGGACTCAGCGCGATTGCTTGAGCCGTCCACAAGAATTGTGTTCACGGGCGGTACGGGGTCCGACTGACCGTTGACGCCTTTGGCGACAGCCATTATATCAATCAACTGCCGGCTGAATCCGCTCACATCCCAGTGTATGAAATATGGAAAAGTGGAATCCGGGTTGGGGTGCTGGCCGGGGGTCGCGGCGATCATGTCCTGCCATGGTCCCGGGCTGACCGGTTGGCCAGATTCATCAAAGGAACTGGTTCGATACTGAAACTTCACGTCCGTTAATTGGGCCGTAGTCCCGGACGTCAAGTCCGCGGCAACGAGTACCCGATTGCCCCGAATGATTGCCCCGTTGCGCGGGAGAATGACCGTTGCCCTGCACTGAATTTGAGAAATTTCGATGAACTGGCCACCAAACATGACAATGCGATTGCGCAGGGAGTCATAGGCCGTGGCTGCCATACGGCGCGAAATCGGGAGGGATCCCCTTGGTGCCGCGACACGCCAGTCGGGACCAGCCGGGCGATAAGTCCACAAATCATCAAAAGTTGTAATGTAGGCGGCCGTCTCATGGAATATGCCGCCGTAAAGGTGCATTCGGTTCAAATTCGAGTTCCAGCAAACCGAATAGTGCCCGCGTCGCACCGGTGCTCTTTGTACAGGCACCGTAGTCCATTGGTTATCGCCAGGATTCAGCTCAAAGGTCAGGTCAGAGTAAATGACCGGTCCAGTAATGACGTTTTGCCGCCCCCCGAAGAGAATCATGCGGTCACGGCCAGGATCATAGACTGAGGTCACTTCCCATCGCGGGCCGGGCCACGTTCCGGATTTCGGAACCTGTGACCACCGGGAACCCGGGGCAGTGGTGGCCAGATCACAAATCCAGAGGTTTTCTGAAACAGAACTGGAGGAGAGGAGGCCTCCATATCTTATGATTCGATTGCGAGTTGAATCGTAAGCTGAGGCGGCAAAGGATCCTGCGACAGCGGCATCAGTGGTATCCGAAATGTAAGTAATCAGCCACGTATCCAGATCCATGGCGTAAATGCCCGTGTTGACCGTTACCAATATTGCCCTGTGTTGGCCCATATCCAGATGCATGCCGTTGTTCATCAGCGAGGGTATGGGAAACGATCCGGCAGGAAGGGTTATCGAACTCCACTGGCCGGTACTGCATTCGTATACCCAGGCCGCCTTCACCGATGAGTTGGAATCCCAGGTTCCCACAACGACCACCCTGTCACGCAATGGGTCGTAAATTGCGCACGCCGGGTTCATGAGCGGCGGCCCCAGTCCCTCGGGAGTGAGGAGCTGCCAGTTTTGCCCGACCATACTGTAAGCCCAAGTATCATTCCTGAGCCCGCCGAGGGCGGCATTTGCCGTGGAGGGGACCCAGGAATGCACAAACAATAGCAAGGCGAGCAAAACAGACGCGCTCGAAATGCGCGCTTGTGACTGTGGACTCACAATCTGGGAAACAGGCCGAATGGCCCTGTCCGGAAATGCAATAGCAAGATTCGCGGTCATCTTCGCACTTACATCCTCCCCTGAAAACAGACTATTTCTCGCTCCGGGCAAGTCGTTAAGCAAGAAGGATTTCGTTTTCCAAACTTTCAAACGTGAGTTTCGCATTGGGGTGAGACCAATGAAAAAGGGCCTTAACTTGTCTTTGGGATCATATTGGGCGGGCTCAGAGATTTGAGCCTCCTGGTGGGGGCGAGGGGGAAATGAGGTCTGGGTTCTGAGTTCTCAGTTAAGAGCAAAAGCGGCCTTTACGACGCCAGCATCAAGATCCCAAGGAGGGGCGACGGTGCTTCGGAATGCGTTCTTCCAATCTATTATTTGCAAGTTTCGATTTGGTGCGCTTGTCTACTGCGACAAGACTTCAATTCCGGCGCAAAGAAGGAGACGCACCATGCAAATTAATCCCTATCTCAATTTCAACGGGCGGTGCGAAGAGGCTTTTCGGTTTTACGAGAAGTTGCTGGCTGGCAAGATCGTCTTCATGATGACGTGGGGGGGGAATCGCCGGAGGCGACGAAAATGCCAGCGGAATTGAGCAAGCAGATCATGCATGCGACGCTGAAATTCGGCGACAACATTTTGATGGGTGCGGATTGCCCGCCGGACTACTATTTGAAACCCGCGGGCATCACGGTTTCCATCGGCCTGAAGGATGCGACAGAAGGGGAACGCATCTTCAATGCGCTCGCCGAAGGCGGCACCGTGAAGATGCCCTTTCAAAAGACATTCTGGTCGCCGGGGTTCGGGATGTGTATTGATCGGTTTGATATTCCGTGGATGGTGAATTGTGATGTGAATGCGTGAGCGACCTGATGTGGTTCCGGGACAACGAACGTTTTCCTTCTTTGGATGAACTTCTGTGACTGAATCTTTGCCGAATGTTCCGCTTCTTCGCGTCATCGTCTTTGTGTGCCGTGAGGCGGGCGATCCGCTGGAGGTGGAGTGTCCGCCGGAGGTTAACATGCTGCCTCGCGATTGGATGGAGACGCGCTTTGAGGCTTGCGCCCGTTTCTTCCGTTGGTCGCGACAGCGGAAACGCCGAATTATCTGGATACGGCCGTTTCTCAGGATTCCCGAAGGCGAGGATTGCCTCCACTTCCCGTGGACCGACACTTGGCGCGAGACGGAATCCATTCTGCGCGAATTGGCGTCCGGAAGGGACGAGTTGGTCTATTCCGACGCGGATCAGGGTTGGGATGTTGATATTAGAAGGCGCGGCGACCGCCTAATTATCCGCGCCGGTGATTTGGAGAACCCCGCTGACGACCGGCACTACGATCTCTATGCGAAACCATATGCTGACCTTGCGCGGGAGGAATTGGACAGGGCCCCCGCCCTGTTTCGTCGCCTGGCGGTTGCGGCATGGCCCAACCCCATTATGCGTTTCCTGAAATCGCCTTTTTGAGAGTGGGCATTGAAATTCGGCGGAGTTCGCCAATCGGGAGATTGGCGTTCCCGGGTGAGAGGGGCGGCAATGAACGATTTGCCCGTGTCGCCGTATAGCTATCTGCCATGAAGCATAAGAGCCTTCTTCCCCCAAGGCGAAGGGCCCGCGAGGTCAAGGTCGGGCCGTTTGTCATCGGCGGGGACAACCCTGTTATCGTCCAGAGCATGACGGCCACGGACACGGCGGATGCGGACTCCACGGTGGCGCAGATCAATGCGCTGGCGGAGGCGGGTTGCGAGGTTGTGCGCATCACGGTGGACACCCGAAAGGCGGCGGCGGCCCTGCCGGAAATTCGGCGGCGAGCGGCGGCGCCGCTCGTGGCGGACATCCATTACAATTTCAAGCTGGCGCTGGAAGCGGCGCCCTATGTGGACAAGATCCGCATCAACCCGGGGAACATCGGCAGCGAGGAGAACATCCGCGCTGTCATCGAAAAAGCCAATGAGTTTGACCTGCCCATCCGGGTGGGCGTGAACAATGGTTCGCTGGAGCGCGACATCGCAATCAAGCACGGGGCCCACGTGACGGACAACGTGCTGATGCCGCCAGAGGCGGGCTATCCCGCGGAGGCGCTGGTGGACAGCGCGTTGCGGAACATTGAGATTCTGGAAGCGCATAATTTTACCCGCACGATCATCAGCGTGAAGTCGTCGAATGTGCCGCTGATGGTGAAGGCGTACCGGATGCTGGCGGCGGCTTGCGATTATCCGCTCCACCTCGGGGTGACTGAGGCGGGGACTAAGGACAACTCCAACATCAAGAGCTCGCTGGGCATTGGGGCGCTGCTGCTGGATGGCATCGGCGATACTTTGCGCGTCTCCATCGCAGCGCGGGCGACCGGCGAGAAGATCGAGGAAGTGCGCACGGGGTTCAAGATCCTCCAGGCGCTGGGATTGCGGCGGTTCGGGGTCGAGATTGTAGCCTGCCCGACCTGCGGACGCGAGGATCAGGGATTCGATACGACGAAGATCGCCCTCGAACTGGAAGAGGTGAATTCGCGGCTGTCGAAACCGGTGAAGGTGTCGGTGATGGGCTGCTATGTGAACGGGCCCGGCGAGGCGGCGGAGGCGGATCTGGGGGTCGTGGCCAGCGGCAAGGCGGCCAAGATCTATCGCCGTGGGCAGCTGATTGATTCGCTGGTGCCATTTGACCAGGTGTTGCCGCGGATGACGGAGTTGATCCAGACGTTTCACGAGGCGGAGGCGGTTCCCGCGAGCGCGGACTAAAGCCGGGGCGATTTCGGTTTGCAGTGGTTACACCAGTAGATGGCTGATTCAGCGGCGGGACGCCGCTGGCACCCTTAGGGTTTGGTACTAAGCCGCTGGGGGCGTGAAATCGCTTACGCGGCTGAGGTCAAATTCGGCAGTCGCCGCGGGAATGGGGCTTGATTCTCCCGCCGGATTCCCAGAGGCTTATGTCGCATAAGTGTCATGAATCCAACAGGGGAATTCATTGTGAAGCGTACACCACGATTTTCTTTAACCTTTCTTGCTTTTCTTTTCATGCTTCCCGCATTCGCCGGCGCCCAGTCGGGCGTTTTCTCCCTCAAGAAGTGTACCCCGATCCCGGACGCGACCCAGATGCTGGGAAGCGCCGTGGTGGGAAACCGCCTTTACGTATTTGGTGGCGGGGCGGACAAGGCTGGATGGAGTAACAACGTTTACTCGGCGGAGATCAGCGGGCAGGGCGACCTTGGGATGTGGCGCATGGAGACGCCGATGCCCGAACGCCGCGCCTATATCGGCAATTCGGTGGAGGTCGTAAACAACCGCATCTATATTGTGGGCGGGACCATTGCCGATACATCTGCGACCAAAGAGAAGGATACGCGGGCTGCCAATGACGCGCTCTTCACGAGTGTGCGGTCTGATGGGACGCTGGATGCATGGAAACACAGCGCACCAT
This sequence comes from Candidatus Sumerlaeaceae bacterium, assembly GCA_019695055.1. GTDB lineage: Bacteria > Sumerlaeota > Sumerlaeia > Sumerlaeales > Sumerlaeaceae > JAIBAT01. Next base: position 48,252 of record JAIBAT010000083.1, read on the forward strand.
TCCCCGATGTAGCGCGGTCAAACCTTGCGACTTGCTCCTCGGACCAAAACCTTTTCATCCTGGGCGGCACCAGCAAGAACGTGGTGCATGACTCGGTCCTTGCGGCGGAATTTGCGCCCGACGGCACGCCGACCAACTGGAGGCAGGTGGCCAAGCTGCCAACACCGCTTTGGTTCCACGGGGCGGCGGTCATGGACAATCAAATGTATGTGTGGGGCGGATTGCCCACACCGCAGAACGCGAACCTGAACGACAAGGTGTATACGGCCTCCGTTTCCCCGAACGGGACCCTTGGGCCCTGGCAAACGGAGTCGATCCCCATGACCCCCGCGATGTATTCCAGTTCGTTCTGCGGCATTAACGATTACCTGGTCGCCATCGCCGGGCGCTTTACCAATGGATCGCTGACCAATACGATCCTGTTCTCGCGTGTCGTGAACAAGCGGCCACAGCAGTGGCAGGCGCTCCAGACGGATCTCGACACGCGCGTTTACCAGGCCGTGGGGCTCGACAAGGCGCGCGGGTGGGTGTTTGTGGTCGGCGGGCGCTACAAGACGGACACGGAGAAGGTAGGCCGCCTGCTGAACACGGTACAGGCCTTCAGCATCCCGCAGCCGGCGGAGGCGAAGATTACCACGGTGCAGGCCACGCCTGGTGCGGCGGCGCCAAGTGCGTCGTCTGGTGGTGTGGTGGCCCTGCCCAAGCTGGCGGATGCGGCCGCCACGGCGAAGGCCGGCGGCAAGCAGGTGCTGGCGTTCTTCTACTCGCCGCAGGTGCCGGCGTGCCGGCGGGCCTGGGACACGGTGCTGTCGTCGGCGGAGTTTAAGCAGCTATCGTCGTCGTACGTCCTGGCGGGTGTGGACGTCACATCGCCGGACTCGCGCTACTCTTACCAGTTTAATATTTTCAAGGTGCCGGCGCTTGCCGTCATGACGCCGGAAGGGGCACTGGTGAAGAAAACCATCCAGGTGCTCAGCGTCGACGACGTGAAGAAACTGCTGGGGTCCAATTAGCGGCGGCGCCATGGGCGCGAAATCCGTCGCAGAGAAACTGAGGGTTGTCCTCGTTCGGCCCGAAAAGCCGCGGAATGCCGGGGCCGTGCTACGCGCTGCCGCGAACTTTGGCGCGGAAAGCGTGTGGGTTGCCGGGGATACCCAATGGGACGCCGAGAACCTGCGCGAAGTGCGCGTGGCGTCGTCGGGGGCTTGGGACGTGGTTGGCGGGCTGCGATTTGTGCAAACCGTTGCAGAGGCCGTGAAGGACTGCGCCCTGGTGGCGGGGACCACTTCCAGGCATCGGCGCAATGTTCCGACGCCGGTTTCGCCGCGGGAATTTATGATGTCAGCGGGGACGCACAGCGGACCGACCGCCCTGTTGTTCGGACCGGAATCGAAGGGGCTGGCCGCCGCGGATCTGGCGCTTTGTCATGCGACCATCCGGATTTCGACTCGCGCTTCGTTTCCAAGTTTGAACCTGGCGCAGGCCGTCACGGTTGTGCTTTATGAAGCGGCCTTAGTGAGAGGTGGCGCGGATGCAAAGCCCAATGAAAAGCTGGCAAGCATCGGAGATCAGGAAGAGATTCTTGCAGCCCTTGAGGCTGCGGTCAACTCGACCGGCAGCCCACTTCCCCGCAATCGGGAGTTGGTTCTGGCACAATTGCGCCGAATGCTTCAGCGAAGCGAGCCCACAGAGGGCGACATTTCGCTGCTAAGGAACCTGGGGAAACGTCTCAAAAAGCGCTGAAGGAGCACTCCCACATGCGCAGGATCAGCGGCGGGACGCCGCTGCCACACACTTAGGATCGTCTCTACAGGTCCGGGGCGCTGGTGCTTCGCAGGTTGCCGGTCTTGGGGTCGTACTGGAATTTTCCGCCAAACGGCTCGGTGGTGACGGGGTCGCAGTAAAAGACCTCCCGGAGGCTTTCGGGTGTGCGGCCAAGCTCCTTCTTACGCTTGTCGATGGTGGCCCGGAATGCGTAAAGCAGATTCTGGAGATACTCCCGGACACCATTCTCCGAGGCGATGACCTCGAGGCGCTCATCCGTGGGTTTTGTCCCGAGCAGGGTGCCGTTGAGGACGTAATGTGAGCCATTGGGTTCCTCGGGGATGCCGCTGCGCTTGACGAGGCACTGACGGAAAATCAAGTTCTGGAGGCCAAGCATATTCCTGGTATTTGTGGTATCCTCGATGGGCGCGTTCATCTGGGCCTGGGTGGGCAGGGTGATGCTTGTGAGAATGTCATCGCTCAGCTCAGGGCGGCTGAGTTTCTGCAGATACCGTTCGCAGAGTGCGACAAGGCGGGAAATCTCGGCGACCTCGTAGTTCTTCAGGGCGGGCATCGTGGCCAGATCCTCAATGCGCGAGGGCAGGCGACCCGTAGAGGAGGTGTACTCGTCCAGCGCCTTGTTGAGGAGCGACTTGTTCCACTTGTCGACAGATTCCTTCAATTTGTTAAGGGCAATGCTCTGCAGGCCGATATCGTTGGCATCCACGGCGAGCAGGAAATTGTTCAGGAAGCGGTCGAAGCCGATGTAGTACGCGCCCGACTGCACCTCGAGATAGGCAACGATGCGGGGCACCCAGTCGGGGGAATCGGCGCGTTTGCGGGCGATACGCCCGTACCAGCGGGCCTTGTCCACGTCCTTCATCTGCCAGTTGGCCACGTACATTCCCTCGAAGGGAATGCGGTACTGCCGCAGGAGGCTGAACTGAAACATTCCCTTGTTGATGAGTCCGAGGCCTTCCTTTTGCCGACCTCCCTCATCGCCGATGACCATGTTTCCGAAAGTGTAGCATTGTTCAAAGCCGGGATCGAGATCGGTAATCTTGTCGAAGAGGTCGTAGACCGGGCGCCAGTCGCGGTTCGTCATGCCGCGTCCGCCGAAACTTTGGATGGAACGGATCCACAGCAGGTCGGCGGCGACCATGTCATAGCGCAGGGCGGTGAGCTTGAGGACCTCGCTTGAGGGCAGGCGCAGGTTATCCTCAAAGGGCTGGTTGCTGCGGACCTTCTTCAGTTCCTCGTGCTGGATGCTGACAGCATAGCCAAAGAATCCAAGAAAGAAGATCCAGAGAATCAGTGTTCGTATGATGGAACCACGCATGTTTGTCAGCGGCTCCGGATCACTTGAAGTTTCGCCGGTTGAAGATCAGGCATGCCAGGCTGAGAACACCTGCGACATACGTGATTCCGTAGACAACAACCACCCAGTCGATGGGCACACTGTGGATGGTGGGGGTTTTGGCATCCCATGGTCCGTGGACCGCATCGCTGAACTTGTCCAAGAGGGCGAGGTTAGGCGTGATGTGGGTGGCGACCATGGCGAACCAATATTTCATCTTGTCCGGGCCGACCAACTGCGCGACGCCCCCCGCCTTTTGCGCGAGTTTGTCCGCGTAGCGGAGAATGTCCTCGCAGAGGTTGCCGATGATAAAGGTAAGGAAGGTGAAGACTGCGCTGAGAGTCGGGGTGGAGAAGGTGGAGTAAAGGATCGCGAAAGCCGTGATGATCGCGAGGCTCATGGCGCTCATGAAGACGACGCGGAGCAGGTGATGGGTGATGGGCTCCCAGTAACCGAACAATGTTGCGATGCCCTTACCCGCCGCAATGAAGAACGCCTGGACATGATAGACATAGTAATTGCCCACGGACTCGAATTTCCCGGGTCCAAGTTCCTTGAAGATCGCCTTGGTGACCACATCCGGCTGGGTGGCCTCGCGGAAATAGAGCACCGTGAAGAAGAAGATGCTCATGATGGCGATGTTCACGTAGACCGTGATGAGGAGGCCGAAGTACTTGCCGAGGATGAACTGCTGGCGGTCGATGGGCTTGGAGACAATGGTGTAAATGGTTTTACGCTCCATCTCGTTGTAGATGAGATAGATGCCCACAAAGACCGAGATGAGAAATCCGAAGAAGTCGATGGCGCCAAGGCCGAGGTCGATGACCATTTTCTCGGGGGCGGCGATGGACAGATCGCTGATGACACTGGAGAAGCCCATGATGAGCAGGGCGAAGATCAGCAGGAAGTAGAGGACCTTGTTTCGAACGGCTTCCTTGAAGGTGTTAAGGGCGATGGCCAGAATCTTACCCATTAGCGCACCCCCGCCACGCCGGCAGTCTTGCTTTCGCCGGGCGCTTTTGAGACTTCGCGGATGAAGTATTCCTCGAGGGTTTCCTTGCGCGGGGTCAGGGAGACGAGCGTCGCCTTCTCCTGAACGATCTTGGCGAGAAGTTCGCGGGCCTGCGATTCCTCTGGGAGGATCACGAGTACGTCGTTCTCGCGCTCGATGAATTTCACGGCATTCCTGCGGACGTTTTCCACTGTTTCCTTGGATAGTCCGCTGGCGATGACCTCGTACTCCTTGACCTTGGGGCTGAGCAGGTGACCCAGCTCGCCCATGGCCGTCAGGCGGCCACGGTTCACAATGGCCACGCGGTCGCAGATCAACTCGGCGTCGGAAAGAATGTGGGAACTGAAGAAGACTGTCTTGCCGCTCTCCTTCAGGCTGAGGATGATGTCGCGGATTTCCTTGCGACCGAGGGGGTCAAGGCCGGATTGGGGTTCGTCGAGCACCACGATTTTGGGATCGCTGATGATGGCCTGGGCCACGCCGATGCGCTGGAGCATGCCCTTGGAGTACCCCTTCAGGGGCAGGTTTGGCGCGTGGGCCGGAAGGCCGACGGTTTCAAACAATTCGGGGATGCGCTTGCGGCGCACCGACTTGGGCAGGCCGTAGAGCTGGCCATAGTAGTCGAGGAACTCCTCGCCCTTGAGGTAATCGTAGAAGAACGGGTTCTCGGGGAGAAAGCCGATCTGCTGCTTGACCGACTTGTCGCCCAGCGGGCGGCCCATGATTTTCGCGGAGCCGCTGGAGGCGAAGAGGATCCCCATCAGGATTTTGATGGTGGTGGACTTTCCGGCGCCATTGGGGCCGAGAAGGCCGAAAATCTCGCCTTCCTTCACTTCCAGGTCCAAGTTCTCGAGGGCCACGGTGCGCCGGAACCAATTGAATTTGATCCGGCCATACTCCACATCGATGAAGTCGTGGCTGTATATCTTGCTGAGTTTCTCAGTTTGGATGACAATCATAATTGTTGTCTTTTGGGGACAGGGGCCCGGCGCCCTGAAAGCCAAAAACGGCCCTCCATTCGCCAGTGTTTCAAATACCTCCGCCTGCCTCCCTTGGGAAACCTCTCTATCTCGCTAATTTGTGCTAATTGAACAAAACCGGGCCCCATGACCGCCGGGGAACCAACTAAACGCGGGTCCCACGGTTGGCGTGTCAAGCGCAAGCCACCTGCCACGCAAAACCCAGTACTACATTCGCCGCAAGAAACATCTTCTATGCCAGAACGGGAGGGGCGATTTGCCTAATTTCCGGGTCTGGGAGAACCTATTGAGAAGAAATTCCCAATTGAGTGGGTGGGAAACCTGTTGTCCATTTGTCCACTCCCGCAAAGAAATCGGCTGTCCGATGGCCGGACAAGCCATGGGGGCATTTTGTTTAATGAAGCTAACAAAATTAAAACTAACCTGTTTATTATCAATGTCTTGCATCGCCATCGGAGTTGCCAGTTGTGAGGCTGTGAATCAGGCACGTTTCGTGATTTAGATGGCAATGCTATGAAAAGGATTCTGGCAGTTTGCACGGCGTTAACAGTCCTTCTGGGAACAGTTGAGCCCACTTGGGCCCAGCCCCCAAAGAGTGATTCGAATCGGGGGGGCAGCCAAAACGGGGCCTCCAAGTTCTCGTTTTCGGGCATGACGCGCTCCAGCCGATCCGTGTCCTCCGATTCCAGTCCGAATTCCTTTTCGGGCAGTTCTCCGTCATTCTCCCGCAGCATGAATTCCACTCCGTCCGAGATTTCCCAGGTTCAAAGCGCCGGCAGCAGCGACAAAGCCAAACCCTCGGACTCCGCGACCCCGCGTCGGTTTCCCGGATCCAGTATCCTGAGCATGCCAGGACGAATGATGCGCGGCAGCTCGGCGGATAAATCTGCCAAGAATACCAGCGCCGAAAAGACTCCAACGAATTTGTCGCATAGTTCCGACGATGATCCGGGACCGGTTGATTCAACCCGCACTGAAAGCAGCCCGACAGGCACACCCCGCGTGAAATCCGCGGTTCGATCTCCTGCGATGGAAGATGGCATGTCGCGCATCGTTCCCGGCTATGACCAGCCCGCCACCACGCCGCGGGAGATGCAGGTGGATTTTAACAAGTGTACGGGCAAGCTGCGCGAAGCCCTGAAAGACCCCAAGAACAACAAAGCCGTGGAACAGGAGTTGGATGACATCCGCGCGAAATCCTCCGCGATGAAGGGTCTGCTCCGCGACCTTCCACTGGAGCAGCGCCTCAAGGTGAATAGCATCTCCCATTATTATGATGAAGGCGCCTCCCTCGTCGAAGAAGGCCGGTCCACCGGCGAAACCGAGAAGGTTAATCTTGGCCTGGAGAAAATGGATCAGGCCCACCAGCAACTTGAAAAACTGAACCGCAGCCAGAAACCCTAATCAGCGGTATTCGCCCCCCTTCCAACCCTCCCTTTAGCGTTCCCCCTGAAGCTTTTGCCACTCCTGCCGGTCCGAATCACCCAAGAGTTTCAGGTTGTCGAGTTTGCGATAGATTTCCATGGTTTCTGTGGTTCGCCCTTCCCTTCTGTTTAATTCAATGAGGCTTCTGATGGGACCGGCAAAGAAGGTTCCGTAGAGCGCGTGCTGGCGCCCGGGATACGCACCCGCCCGGCTAAAGAAGAGGTCGGCCCGGCCCTCAAGCACCTTGCGCTGGAAGGCCTTGAGACGATCCACACTGGGGCGCCGCGCCTCCTTTCGATTGTAGGACTCGATCAGGCGGTCCTGGATTCCCATGTCGAAGGGATTGTAGCGGAATCCCCTCTCCAGGATGGCGCGCTCGAGGGCGAGGTCGCCCTTCACCCGGGCTTCGTATGACAGGCTGGCGAGGCGGCTGGGAACGTAGATGGACCGGTCGTCTGTCAATTCCGCGGCGGCTTTCCGGTCAGCGTCGCTCACAACGCCTGGGGCAAGGGCCAGAATCCAATCCGACCAGAGTCGTGGGTACGAATCGCGGATACCATCCAGACACTTCTGCAGCGTCGCCGTGGAATTGGAATCTCTTGCCAGAAGAAAACTTGCTGCGGGCTGGGAAAGATCGAGGTCTGCACCCGCTTCTTGAAGGCTGACCTTTCCCGAAATGATCTCCGCCAACCTTGCGTCGCGCTTCGTGGGGTGACTTTTCCCAAGGAGCATCAAGCCATTCAACAGAATGACGCTGGCGCATAATCCCATAAGCAGCCACGTCGCGAATTTCCGGGAACGAGGAACACCAATCCGGGACATCATGAACGCCAGACCGCAGATAAGCACAACTCCCGGCAGCACAATGACCATGGCGCCGGAACAATCAGCATTCAGCAAGGCCATCGCAGCCGCGTCGGACTGAACCAAGGCCGTCGCAGCCCAATTCGGGAACCAGAAAAGTTGTTCGCGCAGATTCCACAAATCGCTGACAAAAAAGGGGTCAAACATCCGGCGAACAAAAGCCGTAACCAGTAAAACATTGGCAATCGATGCGACGGTGACGAAGATCGGGGGAAGAATGCGGCTGGCGCCGCGAAAGCGCGAAAAGACCGCCGCAAGGCCCAGCGCCAATATCGGCAGCACCGTACAGAAGCGGCGCGCGCCGAAAGAAGCGTTGCCAAACCAGTCCCACGGCGAGGCATTGATGTAAACGGACAGAAGAAAATAGGCGGCCATCGAGATGGGAATCAGGTTTCGACGCGAACGGACGGCCCAAACAATCAAACCGATGGTGGCGACCAGGAGCAACGGATGCCAGTAGTACAATCCATGCCAACCGGAAAACAGGACATCGATTATGGCGGGCGATTTCCACTGCATGTAGGCGTCGCCCTGAGGCATGGTGATCCAGGCGCCAAACCACGTTTTCCAGTAAACCAATTGAAGGGAAATCAAGAGGGCGAGGATTGCACCGCCGGCCGCGAGCCCGGCAATTGCCACCATCCTTCGCCGCGAAAGCCTCCCCTGCCGCGCTGCCTGGATCCAGAACGCCGCGGGAATTACCCCGAGGGTAATATCCTGCCAGCGAACGAGCGACGCCAGTCCCAGCGCGCCGGAAATCAGGAGATAACCCTGAAGGCTGTCGAACCGCCGGTGGCGAAAGCACAGAAAAATAAGAAGCGCGGCACAGAAGGCAGACTGTGCGTGCGACATGGCCGGGTCACCGAAGGTATAGGCAAGTAGCGGGGAGGCCACCGCAACCCCAAGCGCGGCCAGCAGGCTGTCTCTTGGGCGAAAACAGGCGCGGCAAACATGATACATCAGCACAAGTGCCAGAAACCCATAGCAAACGGTGCCCAACGAAGCCGCCATACAGTAGGGTCGGGAGAATCGGTCGGCGCTCCAACCGGGCGGTGCCGTGGCGGCAATGCCGGCCACCAGCCCCACAAGCCTCACAGGCGCTACAAATGGCGCCCACAGCAGTGCGTTCCCAATCGGGAACCTATCCACGAAAGCCCCCAGAGGGCCGGGGCGAAGTATGCTGTCCCGAATTGTTCCGCTGGAGTTGGCCGAAAGGCAGAAATCATTGGCGACGTCCAGGTCGCCATCGTGCAGAAGGGAGGATAGATAAACATAATAGTAGGTCTGGTCGCACCCGCCGCCGCTCCATGGGGAAAACAGCATGAGATAGAGGACAAGCCAGACCAGCGCCAAGATGAGGTGGTGGCGGCGAAGTATTTTGGCGGGTGTCCTCATTGTGCCGTTCGGAAATGTTGGTGGACTGTATTGTTCATGCGAGTTGGATAGTACCCATCGGCATAGTGGCCACGCAGAGGAGGCTTGAAGTCAAGCGCGAGACCCAGATGCTCCATATGTTTGGCCTCAGCATCTTCCATGCGCGTGTGGCTTCAACATTTTCACAGGCATGTCACTGGTCCCATCTCGCAAGGTTCCCTTATCATTTTTCTACAGAGCCGGCCTTGACTTCGGTTTTCGGACGGTTAGGATTTATCTCTTATTTCACGAGGTTGCGTCTGACGGGGTCTGGCCGTTCAGCAACCCCTGAGGCCGCTCCTCCATTCGAAAGGAGCCCGCAGGATGAAGAAGTCATCGTTGTTGATGCTGTTGCTTGCAGTGCTTGCAGTCGTCTTGCCTTCCCCCGGCTACTCGGCCGCCTACCTCAGGGTGGTGAGCTGGAATTTGCGCCACGAGGGGTACAGTGGTGAAACAAATTACACGGGTGACGCCAACCAGATTTGGCAGCAGTTTGGTTCAAGCAGTACCAGCCCCAACGGGTGTGACGTCGTGCTTTGCCAGGAGGTCATGTATGACACGGCCGCCTCCGGCATTGCGAGTGCCCTTACCTCGGTCAGCGGTGTAAACTGGAGTTACGCGGTGACCGCGGCCATTGGGCGCACTACCTACAAGGAGCGCTACGCTGTCATTTATCGCACCGACAACGTCTCGTTGCTGTCCTCGACGGTTTATAACGACACAAACGACAAGTTTGAGCGTGAGCCCCAGATTGTGAAAGTGCGTCACATCGCCACCGGGGAGGACTACACGTTCATCAACTGGCACACGATCTTCGGCACCACGGCCGAGCGGCAGCAGGAAATCGCCGACATCGTAACCGTGTTCAACAGTGTGCAAAACGGGAGTACTGCGGACGAGGATGTCATTCTCTTAGGCGACCACAATGCGGACGCAACCTCCGCCTGGTGGGCCAATCTTAAGAGCACGTCCTATGTTTCGCCAGCAGTTACCTATAAGGTGAACGACCTGACGACCATCAATTCGTCCGGCGCTTATGCCAGCGCTTACGACCACTTCTGGATGCAGACGTCCTATGTGACCGAGTACTCCAGCTCGGGTCGCGACTATGTGGCGAGTCCGCTCAATCTGTATAATAATTTATCGGACCACGCGCCGATCTGGCTGAAGCTCTACTCGTCCAGCGACACGGATTAGTCCCCTGGCGGCAAAGCAATTCCTTCACGCCCGAGGTGCCCGTTATCGGCACTTCGGGCGTGTTTCTTTTTTACCTGAAATTGCAGACACCATTATCGTGGCCAGGCGAGCCGCCCGATGACCAACTCCCGACTGGCCGCCGTTGTGGTCTCGTGCGTCGTGATCTTTGCCGGCGTGGTTTGGTATGCCAATCGAGGCGTCGCCCCAAAGGCTCCCATGGCTGTTACGCCAGCGGCCATCCCAAACAAAATAGATCCAACGGTAACCCGTGTCATTTCCAAAGAGCCGGCACGGGCAGCATCCGTCATAGTCAAAGGGTCGCCCCAATCAGGCATCGGCCCTACAACGATCACGCTGACTGCGCATCTGCGTCATTCGGAACTTGGGACGTCCACAGAGGTTCACGCGCTTGTCGGTCCCGCTTTCATCAGTGACGACGATCTGCTGGAGCGCCAGGCATGGCTGGCCCGCGGAGGGCAAGGTGCCGGCGCAACCGATGTGCTGGACCTGGCCAATGTTCGCAGCTATCTGCCCGCCCCGACAGGACCCGAAGGGGGTGGATCTCTTGTGGGGCCCATGGCGGTTCCCCGGGCACCCGTGTATGACATCATCGCGTGGCCGGATGATCGCGAGTTCTTTCGGAAACGCCACACTGTGGAGGCCAATGCAACCTCCATCGATGCAGGCGAACTGCACGGGACACCGTCCACCGGATTAATCCTTGAGTTCACAAGCAACACCCTTGCGCAAAGGTCCTTCGTCGTGCGCCTCCTGCGGGGGCTGGATCCGGCCGACCCGACCGGCACCGAACGAGCCTCGCGACATCTGCCCGTCGTGCGCGCCATTCGCCCCGACATCGCCGACGCCCTGCAGCAGGGCGACACACTCCTGTTTTCGGCCACGGGTCAAAATCGCCTGGTGCCGCTGCTGCCCGACCCGCGAATTCGCATTGTCGTCTCCACGGTGACGGGAGCAGAAGGCAAACCTGTGGAACTGGAACTGAAGGAGGGGCAGATCCGAACAGCCGCCCTCGACATCAGCAGCATCTTCGCCAATGGCGCGGCTGATCAGGTTGCCCTGACCGCAAGGGTGCTCATTGGAAACTCGCAGAAGCCGCTTCGCAATGCTTCCATCGAAAGATTGGATTCCCCCCTGCCCCAAAAGCAGCGCCTGCGAGACGACGGGTCATGCGATTTCGTCGGCCTGCCGGCCCGCGAGAAGTCGCAGTTCGAAGTCACGGTGGACGAAACAACGGCGAGTCGCCCCCTCTCACCCCCACGGCACTTGTTTACATTTGATCCGGGCCCGGAAACAAGCGGCCAGGCCACAAGGGAAATCATCTGGCGAATCCCGGCGCTCAACTGGCTCACTGCTGAAATGGATGCCGTTACTGCAAAAGCCGCATCCAGTTCGACCCATCCCCATTTCCCGATATTCGCACTGCAACGGCGTGTGGAACCCGGCGGCCGCTGGCGAATGACACAGTCCGATCATTTTCCACGGGAGGGGAACAAGGTTAGCGCGTCCATTTCCCAACCGGGCACCTTTCGTCTCGTCGTCATGCTGTCCCCTTTTCATCAGGAGGAAACTGCGGCAGTGGAATTTGACGAGAACACCGGCGAAAAGACCGCCTCCCTCACCCCCCGCGCCGCCACCCAGCGCAATCTGACGGTTGTTTCCGCCGATGGACAGCCCGTTGCCGGTGCCTACGTCACGGTTTCAGGCCCCAGCGGTTCCGTGCCACCGGCGGAAGGAATCACGAATTCCGCGGGACAATTTAATCTGGGGCCGGTGAATGTGGATCTCATCCACGCGAGAATTTCCGCGAGCGGCAAACGGACCGTCGAGAGGGATATTTCCGTCCCTCCCGGCCAGGAAGACCTGAAGGTGCAGTTCTGACACGGGAATGGTGCGCGGAAATTCCCTCGCAATGCGCGAATTCCCGCGGCTTCCATGGCTACCACAATCTCATGAAATAATGGGAAGGATGGCGGCACAGAGATGTTCAAACATGTTCTGGTAACGGGTGGGGCGGGATTCATCGGGTCGCACATGGTGGACCTTTTGCTCGAGCGCGGCTACAAGGTTCGCGTGTTCGACAACCTCGAACCGCAGGTTCATGGCCAGATTGATGCGCCCCCGGCCTATCTCAGCAGCGAGGCTGAGTTCGTCCGCGGGGACGTCCTCGATCGCGACGCCTTTGCCCGTGCCCTCAAGGGAATTGACGCCGTCATCCATGACGCCGCGATGGTCGGTGTCGGCCAGAGCCAGTACCAAATCACCCGATATACCGACGTCAACGTGACCGGTACCGCCAATCTGTTCGACATCATCGTAAACGAAAAGACATCCGTCGAGCGGGTGCTCGTCGCCAGCAGCATGAGCATTTATGGCGAGGGTTGCTACCGGAGAACCAACGGAGAGGTTGTGGCGCCGGTCGTTCGACCTGCCGCGCAAATGGAAGCCCACGATTTCGAAATGCGCGATCCCGACACAGGCCAGGTCATGGAGCCCGTAGGGACCCCCGAAACAAAGCCCCTTTACTGCACCTCCATTTATGCCCTTAACAAAAAGGACCAGGAAGAATACACCCTCGTTACCGGCCGCATCCACGGCCTGCCCACCGTGGCGTGTCGTTTCTTTAATGTTTATGGGCCGCGCCAGTCGCTGTCCAATCCCTATACGGGCGCTGCGGCCATTTTCATGAGCCGCATCAAGAACGGCAACGCACCGCTGCTTTACGAGGACGGAAAGCAGATGCGCGACTTTATCTGTGTGCGCGATATCGTCGAGGCCAAGCTGTTCCTGCTGGAAAATCCGAAGGCCAACCACGAGCCGTACAACATTTGCACCGGCAAACCAACGTCCATTACCGAGCTCTCCATGACGTTGGCGAAACTGTACGGGCAACCGGACCTTAAGCCAAACATCGTGGGCCAATTCCGCGCGGGCGACATCCGCCACTGTTACGGTGACGGCTCGCGCCTCACGGCCCTCGGCTGGATGCACCGCATCGGCCTTGAAGACGGCCTGCGCGACCTCGTCAAATGGTCCGAGGGAGTGGAGGCGGTGGACATGGTCGAGAAAGCCCACCGCGAACTCGCAGAGCGCGGCCTCGTCAAAGGTTAAAGCAGTTTACCCCCAATTCCCCCTTAGGGAGTGTTGCTCATGGGGGTGAGTTTGGGTTTGGCTGCCGGGGCCGCCGCAGGCTGCTGGGGAGCCGCAGGTCGGGTCGAGAAAGCCGCAGGCGCAGCCGTTGCAGGAGTCACCGCCATGGGCTGCCCCGCTGGAACAGCCGAAATGGGCGTCACGACAGCCGGCGCCATGGTGGGCGCCCCAGTTGGCTCCACATTGTTCATGGTTGGCGCCGCCCCGCTGCCAGAGGAGGGCGAGCTCCCACGCGAACCGCGGTTTGCGCCTGCCGCCATTCCTCCCAACACCATCTCCTGAAGTTTGGATTCCAATGCCTTGCTTCGTTCCTTGGGGTCTTTGGGTAGGGAGGCAACTTCCTTCTCCATCGTGTCAATCCACCCATCCGCCATCTCCTTTGGCACCTCGATGGACAGGTTTACACCATCCGAGTCGGATTTGGCCTGCAGATTTTGCAGGAAGTCCGGCACGTTCGATGCAACCTGCGGATTCATCTTGGCCATTCCCAATCCCATGTTCAGCAGGTTGGCCAACTCCTTCCGGTCATCCTCGGAATCCAAATAAACCGTTGCATCAACCTTAGGCTGTTTGTCCCAACCGAAAGTCACAGCCGCGATCTTCACCTTCTTAAGAGCTTCCGTGCCCTTGGGACTCATGGCACTCACCATCCCAAGCTGGGGCCCGGCCATTCCGATCAGGGGCTCCGCGTTGATCACAAGGGACGCCACATGGCTCGACGACAGCATGATGGCTTTTTGGAATACAGGGGAGGCCTTCGCCGCCGGGTTTTTCTTCGCTGCCGTGCGCTGCATCGTTTCATAATCCGCAGGCTTTCCGCAGAAGAGGACCGTTTTGTCATCCACAGCCACGAATTGAACCTTTTGCTGCATCGTGACCGCCGCATGGCCGTCCACCTTGGTCTCCGTTGCGTCCGGCTGCTTCTTCAGTTCGGCCAGAATCTCCGCGGAGGTCCCGGGCGCTCCCGTCATAACACCAAACATTCCAGCCTGGGCAGTGGCTCCACTCACGGCGAGATAAATCCGATTCACCTTTGTAGACGTGGGTTGTCCCGTTAGTTGTTCAGCCAGTTTGGTCAGGCGTTTTGCCCCGGCCTCATTCTCGGCCTGCTGGGGGTTTACGGCGAAATAGGCTGCTCCCTCTGGCAGGTAATCTATGGCTTCCTTGGCGCCGCAACCTGCAAACAGAAGGGCGGAAGCGGCCGCAAGGGCCAGCAAGGCAATGCGTTTCATGGCGGTATCCTTTTGAGTCATTTTGGGCAAAATTGGGTTCAGTACAGTAGAGACAAACCAAGCGGTTAATGTTACAATATTCCCCTGTCGAGAGATTTATGGCAGGCCGCGGGCCACGGATTGGTAGAAAATGACAGCCGCTGCCCCGGCAATGCCGCAACAGGAGTGCAGGAAGTCCACCCGGCGGAATTGTCGCGTTCCACTGCGCAGTTGGTGCAACTCGTCAAGATAGGCGGCTGCCATGCAGATCAGCGCGATGCCGATGGCCGGGCCCGCGGAAAACTCCATCCGTCCGTGGCGCCAGACTGTGTCCACCAGCCAAAATAGCACGAGAAAAAGCCCGCCAAACTCCACATAGTGACCGGCGGCACGGAAACTCCCGTGGTGACGGTTCAGGAAGTCGTGAAGCCACGGCACACGCGCGCACCTGTCGATCCAGGTTTGGGTTTGATTGCGACCAAATGTGCCGCCACCCAGCCACCATATCAAAGCGCAAATGCCCCCGAGAGCCAGAAGTGGAAACAGTGTTTTCATGGCGCGGGCTGGTTCCCCTCGCGATTCAACAGCACCTGCACGGCGCCTGGCAAAACCTCGAAAACGTAGTCGCGATCCGCCCCCAGGGAGACCGCATCGCCGTCGAGCTGGAGATGAAGACGCTCCGCTCCCCGCACCCGCATCCTGGAAAATTCGTGGTGCTCCACCCCCGGCACCCATTTGTGCCATCCGGCCACGCCGAGGGCGGCACCGCCGAATAGTCCCGCAAGGGTGGCAAAGCGGCTGGATTTGAGCAAATAGAGTTCCATCTTCCCCGATGCGGGGCGAACGCGGTGAAACATCCGAAGGCCGGCGTAGTCCTGCAGGTTGCTGAGGATGACCGATTCGGCACTCGCGGTTACCGTTTGATCCGTGTCCGGGTTGTTCAATTCAATTTCCAGTTTAGGCAGTCTTCCCGGGCTTGCCGCCTGCCGCAGGCCGCGAAACAGATAGGCAAATCGCCCGAGGCGCGCCTTGGAAGCTTCGTCCACACCGTGGACCACCGCCGCATCGAAACCAACACTCGCGAAGCAGAGAAAATGGCGTTCGTTTACGCGCCCGACGTCCATCTTCACCGGTGAAGCCTGCAACAAGTAGCGTGCCGCGGCCACAGGGCTGTGGGGAATGCCAATGCACCGCGCCAGGGCATTGATGGTGCCCATGGGGACAATGCCGTAGGAAAAACCGCGGCCGATGGACTGGTTCAGGAGCGCGTTAACAGTGCCATCGCCGCCGCCGATCCACAGCGTGTCGAACCCGTCTTCCCGCGCCCCGCGCACGCGCTCCATGGATTGCTCCACCGTCTCACTCAGGAAGATTTCGCGTTCCGTGGCAAACTCGTCGAACAGTCGCTCGATGGAATCCAGCATTCGCTGTTGTGGCTGGCGCCTACCGCGCCAGACGTTGACGACAAAAAGAACCTTCACGCGGCGCGAGGCCCGGCGGGCGGGCTTAGCCGCCCATGAAGCAACGTGCCACCCACCACGCCAAGGGGCAGAAAGACGAAATTCACCAGCGGAACGAGACCAATGAAGGCCATCGTGACGCCAAAGCCCAGGGAAGCCGGGAGATTATCGCGCACAAAATCCATTTTTCGCCCCAAAAGGATGGTGCCCCTTCGCTCGAGCGGATACGTGAAATTGTCGAGGGCAAAAAAGACCGCGCTGGCCGCGATCTGCGCAGGAAAGGCCAGTGGCGCAAGGAGCGGAATGAAGGCCGCCACAAGCAGCAATACCATTGTGGGAACGTAAATGGCCAGCCGCTTGAGTTCCTGAAGCGCCGCCAACCCCTGACGCCGCCCCCATTGGCCCCACGTCATTGCCACTGTGTCCCGCCAACCCGTCGCCAGGCGATCCGTGCGCTCGCTGAGAAGGTCATTGAACGGAATGGCCGCAAGATTCCCCACCGTGACAAAAGATAAGAGTGTTATGATGAGCCGCAGGAGCAGTGCCCCGGCTTTAAGGACCCAAAGCCATGCCACCCACCACCATTGCGTTCCCGGTTCGTGGCCTGCCAGCCAATGCGCCGCCACCGTTCCCGTCCAGCGCCACACGAGAAAGATGACCGCGGCGTTGATGAGAAACGGCGCGACACAAAACGGCCAGAGGGAAGGGTGGCGTGCAATAAAGACCACCGCTCGAAAAGGCGTCAGGAATCCACCGGAAAAACCCGGCGGCTGTGGAGTGCTGAAGGTCATTGGGTTCTGTATAACCCGAAGGACGAAAAACAGTTTCGATTGGTTCCCGTTCGGCTTCCATAAACGATGAAGCAATTCCCACGGCATGAGTATAACCAAGTATAACTCAGCCATGAAAACCGCCATTTCCATTCCCGACGACGTTTTCCAATCCGCGGAGGAATTCTCGCGCAGCCACAAGGTTTCGCGAAGTGCCCTGTACACCGCAGCCGTGAAGTCCTACCTCGCGCGCCATCGATTGGAGAATGTGACCTCACAACTAAACGGCATTTACGGCCGGGAGGACTCAAAACTGTCCGAGGATGTTTACAGTGCGCAGATTGCCTCATTTGAGCTGGATGAGTGGTAATCAGACGAGGTGAAATCTGGTGGGCAGATCTGCCAGACCCCAAGGGCTCGGGGCCGGGTTATCGCCGGCCGGTGCTCGTGGTCCAATCGGATGAGTTTAACCGAAGTGCCATCCGGACCACCATTGTCCTTGTGGTGACTTCCAATACTGCTTTGGCTGCAGCTCCGGGCAACGTGGCCATTTCGCGCCGCCAGTCCGGCCTTCCCAAAAACTCTGTGATCAATGTGTCGCAGTGTATTACGTTGGACAAGAATCTTTTATCCGAACGCGTAGCTTCAGCTCCCCCCAAGGTCATGATTGCCGTGGAGGCTGGATTGCAGCTTGTGTTAAATCTGGGATTTGCCGGCTAAATCTGCCGAATCACCCCGACCACTTTCCCCGCAACATGGAAATCCCTCGAGCCTTTTTCCACGAGGATGGGCTTCAGTCGCGAGTTCTCGGGCTCCAGCCGCCAGCGTTTGCCGTCGTCATAGATGCGTTTCACGGTGGCTTCATCGTTCACCACCGCCACGCCAATCTGGCCATTTTCCACGCGCCCCTGCTGGCGCACGATGACGAGGTCGCCATCCACGATTCCCGCATCAATCATACTGTCGCCCTTCACGCGAAGCGCGAAGGTCTCCGAGCCGGCCCGGAACAGGGTCTTCATGTTCACCATGCCGTCGAAATTCTGCTCGGCCAGAATGGGCTCGCCGGCAGCCACGCGCCCCACCAGCGGAATACCCTCCTCGGGAGTGTGAATATCGCGCACCACGGCCGTACGCTGCCTGGGAAGCCCCGTGGCGAGCGAGAAGGTCCGCGCGCGCCGCGTGCCTCGCTCCAGGTGACCCGCAGCTTCGAGCTGGCGAACGTAATAATCCACCGTGTTCGTCGAGCGAAAATCCATGTGGGCGGCAATCTCCCGCACCGACGGAAAAACCCCCGTCTTCTCATGATGATGGCGGATAAAATCCAAAATGCGTTTTTGCTTCTCGTTCAGCTTCTGCGTCATGGGTGGCTTCCTGCAAATCGTGGTTTTAGAACTGGCGTTCTAATTTACCCGCCTCCCTTGCGCATATTTCGGTTAACTGCATTTTTTTGAACAATTGTTTGAGGGCGATTTCCGGCCAGCTTGTCGAAATTGTTTCCCATCCCGTTGTAATAACGTGGCGCCAACACCCGCGATTCCGCGAATGGCGGCAAATGAGGGCCTATAGCTCAGTTGGTTAGAGCGGCCGGCTCATAACCGGCTGGTCCCAGGTTCGAGTCCTGGTGGGCCCATTTCCCTCTCCCCTTCCCTTCAATTCCACCCGCAAAAAAAACGCCCGCCGACTTTCGCCGGCGGGCGTGAGATTTCATCCCCATCCTGGTTACCCAGGGTGGTTATTTACCGCGCAGAAGGCGTGAAGGTTACCTTCGAGCCCAGCTCGTTGCCCAACGGACAATCCGCCGGAGCACCCTGAACCTTTGTGTTCAGATTGCGGCTCGTGCCACCGGGACCCGTCACGTAGACCAGGAACTTCCTGCGGCCCACGTTGCGGCCAAAGGTAAACACTGCATTAATCTGGTTTTCGTTCTGCACCACAAAGTTCGTGGAGTGGATGGGAGCCAGCGGACGTCGGGTAGTCGTGTCCACCAGGAACACATCCGTCGCACCCGTCAGGTTCGAGCCCTCAATCTGCGCATTCAGCGGATTGCGAACGCTCGCCGTCGGAGGTGTGATGCTCGTCACGATTGGCGCACGTGTCCCAAGATCATACGATTTCTGTGCCGTCCGTATAAACGGCCCGAATACGTTGTTGTCGCCAGCCGTGAAGGTCGAAGTCAGGTTAAAGTTACCAATACCGCCATCCACGTTAAGCGCGAACGGTGTGCTCGAACCACCCTGGAACGGAACCAGTGTCGCACGAACCAAATGCTCACTGATTGGCGTCACGTTGGTAAGAACGACCAGTGTATCCGGATTGTTGTCACCATTCGTATCCACATTAAGCGTAACGGCAGCAGTCACCGTCTTGCCCGGGCGTTCGTTCGGATCCCCCTGGCAGACCGTCGTCACCTCATTCGGAAGGATGCCGCAGCCCACAAGGTTGACCGTCGTGCCGCAAAGCACATTGATCAGGCCCGTGGTGCCCGGCGTGGTTGCAAACGCATCCGGAACAACTGCGAATATCTGCGGGTTCGGTGGCGGAGCGCAGCCGATGCCGTAGAAGCCCACGACTTCGCGGTTCGTGTCGGACTGGGTTCCCGGAGTGCTGAGCTGGGCATTCAAGCCTTCGCACTTCAGGTCAACGGCCGGAACCGCCGGAATCACATTCCCGAAGCCGTCAACCGAGGCCTTCACACCAGTGTTGAAGAACTCGAAGATGGTCGGCTCGGTGCCTTCGCCGAGGAGGCACTCGCGGAATGGATCGGAATCCGAAGCCACGGCAAGCGCGCTCACGTTCTCCGGGCAAAGTCCCGGAGGAACGGTCTGTGTCAGATTGCCAATGGAATAACCCACCAGTACGGGCTGCTGAGACGTTCCCAAAGTGTCCATCCGACCGTAGTCAAAGAAGAACTGGCCGGTGCCTTCGAGGCGCGGATTGCAGCCCACGAGAACCTGGGTCACTTCCTCGCGCTCAAACCGCAGGTCAGTCGGGCCTTCCTGCAGGTCAAACGGAACCGCATTGTTTCCGATCGGGTTGGCCGGGTTCAGCGGCTGGTTGGCATTTTCGTCAATGCCCACACCGTCATCAAAGAGCGACAGCGAGAAGTTGTTGCGGCTGCCGCAGCCTTCATTTCCAAACTCAGGAACGTTGATGTCGCGGATCTTGAAGTGGTTAACGTTTGCAAAGCCCAGCGCCTGAACCGGGAAGCTTCTTGGGCTGGTCGCCCGCCCAGCAGGGTTGAGGTCGCTAAATGCCGGGGCAATCTTCGCCACGCCACTGCGGAACTCCGCCGGAACCGGCGTGTTATCCGTGTCACCGGAACCAAAGGAAATGCTGCCGTTGGAGTTGAGGAAGAACACGTTGTGAACGCAACCGGCTGTGCCGACAGGGCCACCAAATGCGAACTCAAAGCCACCATTGAGGGGGGCCGTCAGCACCTGGTCGCCAGCGCCATCGTTGTCATCGCCACGGAACGGGCTGTTCTGGTCATCACCACCGGCCACCTGATGCCCGGGATCAAACGCTTCAAAGACGATCGGGCCAGCCGTATCATCGTCGCCCAGATTCGCCACTCCACCCAACTGGCCTAACGTAACGCCATCGCTGATGGCATTCGGAGCCAGACGATTCGTGTAACGCAGGAAACCGCGCGAAAGGCCGGCGATTCCCGTTGGGCCAAAGCTTACCTGATCAATCGGTGCAACCTGATAAATATGGTCGTAGCGATCCGAATCGCCGTCACCCGTATTGCCACCGCTTGCAGGCGGGTTGGGTGGGTTGTCGCCACGGAAATCCACATAATCCGCACGCGCATCCTTCGGGCAGCGATCCTCAAACACCAGAATCTCGCCCAGCTTCGGCGAAGGATTCTGGCCAAGTCCGGGAGGCGTGCCACCGCTGACGACGAACAACTTGCTGTCCTCGTCGGCCATCAAACCCGAGTAAATCGAGTAGTCGATTTGCATCGCGACCTTCAGCGTGTTGTCGGTCGTACCAAACACCTCGACATCCGAACCACGGACATCGGGGCCGTCGCCCAACACGTAAGCGCGCCACTTGCTTGTGGAGTTCGCGGAGATGCTGTCCGCCTTGCCGTCTGCGATCGGAATGATGCTTGCGTGCATTGCGTCGGGCTGGTTGCACTCATCAAACCCACCCGAGTTGTCCGCAAACGCGATGATCATGGATGGCGTTGCACCCAATGCAGGTGGGTTGGGGAAGAGACCTTCCGTCGCCTGAACATCCGCCGGATCCGCCGGGCTCAACGAGCGCGCAACAGCCGCATACACCGTGCTGCACCCTGGCGCACAGGCCAGAGCAACGATGTTCCCAAGGAACGTCGATGTGCCCGAGTAATTTGTTACGGTATTACGTTGAGTGCTTGGCCCACTCGAGGAGCCATAGTTCTGATTCGACGGATTCAACGTCGTTATTGTCAGGATACCGGCGACTGCCAGCGACCGGTCCTGCCACGTCGTGCTGTCAGTGGAATCAATCTTCACAATATTGCCACCGGTGAACTGAATCAGGTCAGCCTGGTGGAAATAGACGCTGCCGTCGTCATCAACGGCAATACCGCCAGGGTTGGAGAAGGTCGAGAAAATCACAGCAAACGAACCGCCCACCGTGATGGGAAATCCTGGAGGACTCTGTATGGCCGGAACTGCTGCGCTGGTGGTGGTCACCTCATCCAGGATCGGGAACGCAAGAAGCCCGCTGCGGATAGGTGTATTGTTACCCGCGAGGCGAAACCCAGAGCCGGTGTCCCAGAAGGAGACATAAAGCATTTCGCCGACCTTGCCAGCAAACTCAGTGAAGGCTCCGTTAACATTGCTGAATGCGGTGTGGTCCGCCACCGGGTTTACTGCAACGCCCGTGATGACAATCTGATCATCACTATTCAGATTGCCAAATGCATTTAGAATTGTCGGGAGGTTCAGGTGGTGCTCCTTATCCACCTTGCCATTACCGTCGGTATCCACGGCAACTCGTACGTTGCCCAGCGAATCTCCGATGTAGAACACGTTTTCATTGAAGCCGTTGGCAATGGTATGCTCCGAAACTGCCACACGGGTCAGTGATTGGGCCGGGTCGGTCGTCTGGCCGGAGTAATCCGCCACTTTCAACTGCCGGTCGGCGGTGTTGTCTTCCCGGCCGTCCCAGTCACCCAGAAGCGTCGCTTCCGAAAACTGTTGGCCACGTCCTCCAAAGGAGGCCATGACAGCTGCCGAAAAAGCGCCGTCGGGCCTCATAATGTTTGGCTGACCAGCCGCGCGCACAGGAATGCTCTGGCCCGGACCCGACCCCTTAGGGGCACCCGTAACTGCCAATTTCGCGGCGGCCGCGGCACTGCTGCCTTCGACTCCAGTGCCTTCCGTCGGCACCGAATATTGTTGCGCACCAGCGAGACTGCAAATCAATCCAACCGACGCCAACATCGCAATCAGCTTGGATTGTACTCCAAAACGCGTTCGCATTTTGTTCTCCTCTTCCTCTTTTAATAATCGATTTTCACTATGTTTTGGAACTCACCCTGACAGGAGACACAACAGTGACAACATCCCCTAAATGAGAGGAAATGGTAATCCGAAGTTGTTTACGGTCAATAGATTTTTATCACCACGAGCTAAACCATTAAGAGACTGAAGTATGGATGGCGGGCATTTACGTCAGGATTTACATGTTTGTGAAAAATTTTACAAACTTCCGGGTGCACCGACAGACTTGCGCCCCAATGGGAAAAATCGCGAACGGGCAACTTTGATATGGCAATTTCCAGACGCCAGTCCCAGTTAACGTCCCAATTACTAGATCAAGGCCCCATGTCCACACCGCTTCCCGAAATTCCAGGCTATAAGACAATCCGAGAAATGGGTCGCGGTGTCTGCGGATTGGTCTTTGCCGCCGAGAGCATTGCGGACCGGACTTCGTGTGCACTGCGAGTGCTGCAGGCCGATTCAAAGTATTCCCATGGCGAAGCGGAGGCGATCGCCGCTTGTGCCTCCAAAGTCGCCGCATTACCTTCCCACCCGAATGTCGCCCGGATCCTCGGTGTGATTCCCGGCCCCCCGACAGTCATCGCCATGGAGTTAATGATGGTCCAGCCGCTTTCCGCTGCCGTGCCCCCCACTACCCGCTTAAGAGGCCCCATAGCCTTGGAGATTGCACGGCAAGTTGCTTCTGGTTTGGCTCATGCGCACCAGAACGGCGTTGTTCACGGGCATATTCACCCGGGAAACATATACGTCGCCAAGGATGGAACGGCAAAACTGACCGGTTTCCTTGGGCAATCCCCGTCTGCGGGATGCCGCGAGTCGGGCGGCCCAGCTTCCGTTTTTGCCTTCCTGGCCCCGGAACAGCTTACGTCCGAACCCATTTGCAGCCCTGCAACAGACGTTTACTCCCTCGCAGCAGTGCTTTACGAATGGCTCACAGGCCGCCGAGTCAATGACGGTGGGGGTGCAGCGCTTTCCGTGCGTGCGCACCGCGCCGAGTTACCAGCAAGCCTGGATCTGGCCATGCGCAGAGCACTTTCCAGCGATCCAGCCCATCGCTTTCCGAATGCCGCAGAATTCCTTGTTGCCTTGGAGAAGGTTGGTATGGAACCGCCTGCCAATCTGGCTGATTGGGTCGCCGCGGGATGTCCGGCGGCGGAAAACCAAGTCGTCACCCTGAACCTTCCCGAAAGCGCGCTGACTCCCATACCCGAATCGCCGCGAGTTCGCCCTCAGGAGACTGTGGAAGAGGTGCCGACCAAGCCAAACGCCCCGCGTCGCGGTATTGGTACGGCGTTGGTTGTCATTTTGCTGATGGTTCTGCTCACCGCCGCTGCAGTGGCGTGGATTCTCTGGCAGGGAGGTTCCAGCGCCAAGGTCATCCCCGGCGTGCGGGCCATTCCCCAATTGGCCCCCAAAAACTCCCCATAACCCGGCAATACCTGATTACATCAGGAAGTCGTTAAAAAAGCACTCCCCGCGCTCGGCCGCGTCCTTCTGGGCTGCGTCGGACAGTTTGTGTCCTTCGCAATCGTAAATCTTCCAGCGATAAGTGTGGCCGTGGGCCTTCATGCGGCTCACCAGCGATGTCGCTTCCTTTACCGAAACTTCTTCGTCCTGAGCGCCATGGAGAATCAGTGTGGGAGGCATATAGGTTAGGTCCTTCGCATATTCCTCCGGCAATCCGCCCGAAACCTCAATCACCGCGCGGTAAAGGTGATTGTTCGCCGCGGCCGACAGGCCCACGAAAGCTCCCAACGAGAACCCAACCTGGCCAATCCGGTCCTTGCAGACATTGGGCAGCGATTTGGCATAGCGCGCTGCGTCCTGGGCCACCTTCACCCAAACACGGAACTGCTTGTGATTATCACCGGGATGATCCGGATCCGTTGGTTCGCCACCGCGGTCCCAGTAGTGCACCAGCAGCGCCACAGCCCCTTCGGCAGTAATCTGGCGGCAAACCGCACGATACGCAGCCCCATTCTCGCAAAGCCCGTCTGACCCATGAAGCACAACTACCGCCGGGAATGGCCCGCAACCCTTGGGCCAGAACTGCTCCACGGTCACGTCACAGCCGCCACTGGAGAAGGAATCCACGACAGGGGGAGCCGCAAACAGGCTGCCCAAAAGTCCCTGGGCGCTCACTGGCGCAGCCAGCCCCAGGGCCAGCGTGGCAATCGCGGCAAAAGCAAAAAAACGGCGGCTGATTCGTTTCATTGTGCAAGCTCTCTCTTTACAGGCATTTTTCAGGATTGGCGAAGAGTGCTAAGGGCCTCCCCGAAAAAGGCAACTACTTTTCGCTGGTTAGTTGCCGATATCTTCATTTTTTTTCGATCAGGCAGAGCGTATAATGGTGCTTGCCGATGGCGGTGCGGGGGATTTCATCCACAGTAGTCCATTTCACCCGGCATTCCGCCCCCATCACCCAGCGAACCCGTTCCTCGATCCCGGCCACCTCATCCGGGGGAATCTGGGCCGACGGGACCAGGATAAATTCAATGTCGTGAAACCCATGCTGGCGAATCTGAAACTGCCGGACCCAGGGTTTCTCGAAGAATTGGCTGGCGAAATACTGGCCATGGACCACGCCGCCATCCGCTGTCCGGAAATGGTCGCTTACCCGTCCGGAGAGCACTTTTAGAATGGGCAACCGGCGACGACAGCTGCAAACGTCGCCTCCGAGGGCGCCCGTGTCCATTAAGGAATACCTCAAAAAGGGCTGGGCAAAATTGTGGTGACACGTCAGAATGATGTTACCCTCCCCCCCCATCTCAACGGGGAGCCCGGCATCATCGAGAACCTCAATCGTCACATTGCTCTCGAGAATGTGGTAATTTCCCTTCTCGCATTGCGCCGCCATCGGCCCGCCTTCCCGAGACGCGTAAACATCTGTCAAGCGGCACTGAAAGACCTCCTCCACCACTTCCCGCATGTGCGGGCGGACCAATTCGGAGGTGCAGTAAATGTGCCGCGGGTGGGACGGGAGCCTCACGTTCTTCTCCCGGATGTAGAGCGCAAGCTGGTAGATGGACCCGATATAGGTCTTTATCAACACAGGGCGCCGGCGCCGCAGAGCCTCAACCAGCTCCCGCATGTGAGGTTCGTTCATGACGAATGCCTGCTGCAAATCCCACCGCGCCACCTTGCGGGCCAGATTGCGCCGCCAGTTCGTCCGCTGCACCGACCACACCTCGCGGCTCTGCAGCATCTCCACGGTTGGGGTTCCAAGCGGCTCCAAGCCAAGAAATTCTCGAAAAATATACAACTCCGCGGCACGCGCCCAGTACTGGTGGTGCAAATCCACGAGAAACTGGAAGGGCTCCGCCGTGGATCCGCCTGTTTTGTGGGGCTTGCGCGGCCACTTGGGGTCCTTTGGTGCCAGCATGCGGTCGCCCTCGGCCCGTACGATATCCTTCGTCAGCACCGGCAGCGTGGCCAGCGCCGCACGTGCATCCTGGGGCGCGTTCGCCAGCAAATCCCTGAAGTGCGGTACGTTTTCCCGCGCGTGACGCACCACCGCTTCAAGATAGGGATTTGCACCCCGCGGATCAAACGCGACCATCTTACGATAGCAATCATCAATCTGCCCGGACTTTTCGCCAGTAAGTAGACGATAAGCAAATCCCCGCAATCCCATGGAAGCGGATTAAGTGCGAACGGAAATGACTGTCGCAAGGTCAATTCCTCCTGCCGCTTCCATGCTTGCCATGCCCGCAATGATGACGCACAGAGTTTAACCCGTGACAGATACCAACATGCTTGAACAGTCTCGCCTGCGGCCCGCCATCGCCGGCCTGGCCCTGGCGGCCATGGCCGTGCTGGTCTATGGGCCGGCGCTGCATTCCACGGGCTTCGTGTGGGACGACTACTCTCTGTTCGCCGGAAATTGGCTGTCTGCACCTGGAAGCCTCACCCGCATCTGGTTTCGCCCCTGGGAACTGCGAGGCGAGGAGCACTACTGGCCTGTCACCTATACCTTGTTCTACCTCCAGAATCTTGTCTGGGGCTCCGCCAATCCCGTCGGGTGGCACCTCGTCAACGTGCTGTTTCATGCAGCCAATACTGTTTTGGCCTGGCAGCTCCTGAAGCGACTCCGTATTCCCGGAGCATGGCTCGCGGCGGCCCTTTTCGCGGTTCATCCCGTCCATGTGGATTCAGTGGCATGGATCATCGAGCTCAAGGACGTCCTGTCTGCGTTCTTCTGTCTGGTCGCGGCCATGTTGTATCTCCACTATTCCGATTTTGGCCGTCGCTTGGCCTGCGGCGGGGCACTTGCGGCATTCGCACTGGCACTGATGAGCAAATCCGTTGCCGTCACCCTGCCCGCAGCCCTGGTTATTCTGGAGTGGTGGCGAAATCCGAAGCTGACCCGACGCCATTGGCTTATTGTTGCGCCGTTCGTCGTGCTGGCTGTGATTTTTGTGGCATTTGATCTCACAATGGTAGGCCGCGCCGCCAATCCCGTACCGGTAATCTCATGGCCGGAACGTGCCTATGTGGCGGGAATGGCTGTATTCCACTACGCAAAAACCATAGTCTGGCCTGTGAATCTCTGCCCCGTGGAGTTGCGGTGGTTCGACCTACCGTCCACTGGGGTAATGCCATTTGTGCCTGTTGCGCTGCTGGCGGCCCTGCTCGCCGTGCTGGCCAAACGCATCAGACGCGGCAAGGGCCCACTTGCGCTGGCTCTCTTATATATTGCCCTGCTGTCACCCACACTTGGAATCATCCCGTTCAGCTATATGCGATATTCCTATGTGGCGAACCGGTTCCAATACCTTGCCTGCCTTGTGCCGCTGGCGGGAATTCCCGGGATGCTGGCCCAATTCAATCAACGCCCGGGTCAAACCTTTCGCAAACTGGTAATGGTGATGGCCGCAGTCGTGATTTGTGTGCTTGGGTATATGACCTGGAACTACTCCCGCATTTACCGCGACAATGAAACCTGGGCCACCTACACACTGGAACACAACCCGGCGGCGGCCCCGGCTTGCGAAATCCTTGCCGCGACCTTTGCCGCCCGCGGGGAATTTGAGAAATCCGCCGCCCATGCCGCGACGGCCGTTACCATCGACCCCGACAACACCTCGGCGCGCTATATGTGGGCCCTCGGCCTTTTCAAGACCAACAAACATCGCGAAGCCATCGAACAGCTTAACACGGCACTGGCGCAAAACCCCAAACATCTGAATTCCCTGATTCTGCGGGCCGGCATTCAGGCCTCGAAGGGCGACAGATCCGCCGCCGAGGCGGATTACCAGACCGTGTTGAAACTGGATGCAACCAACAGCCGCGCCCTTTCCGGTTTGAAGGACCTGCAAACCTCCCCCACGCATACCAATCCATGAGCGCTTCAGCCCAGCCCCGGAAAAGTCGCGCAGCCATCCGCGAGTCCGACGCTCACCGCCGGGAACGGCTCGTGGGCTGCATCGCGTTGGCGGTCCTTGTTCTTGCGGCGTTCCTTCCGGCCTTTCGGGCTGGTTACGTTTGGGACGACGCAGCGGTCTGGCAGAACCCCATCCTGTCTGGTTGGCGTGGCCTGGTCCAGATTTGGTTCGCACCCGCCGCGAATACCTTTGAGGAGCACTACTGGCCTCTGACCTACACCGTCCACTGGGTTGGCCGCCAGGTTTGGGGCACGGCGGCTGCCGGCTTTCATGCGGTCAACATTCTCCTGCACGCTGCCAACGCGTGTCTGGTTTTTCTTCTGCTTCGGCGTCTCGCCGTTCCCGGTGCGTGGCTCGCTGCCGCACTGTTCGCGCTTCACCCGCTGCGTGTGGAATCCGTGGCCTGGATTGTGGAACTGAAGGACGTCCTGTCCGCGCTATTCTACCTGCTCGCCTTCCTCGCCTATCTGCAATACGACGCAACCACACGCCGCAACTGGCTTGGCTGGGCCTGCGGATTCTTGGCCTGTGCCATGCTAAGTAAATCCATGGCCGCCACCCTGCCCGCCGCCATACTCCTTGCCTTGTGGTGGAAGCGCGGCGCGCTCACCCGGCGCGATCTCCTCGGGGTGCTGCCGTTGCTGGTTATTGCCATGGTCCTCGCAACTGTTGATTTCCTTGTCGTTCGCAGGTTGCAGAAAATCGAAATTCCCCTGTCCGCCATCGAGCGGCTTCAGGTCTCAGGCAATGCCCTTTGGTTTTACTTCGCGAAATTTCTGTGGCCCGCCAACCAGATGGCGATTTATCCCAGATGGAACCTTGCAGAGACGCGATCCCTTGGACTCATTGCCGCCGCAAGCGCGGCGGCCATACTTGTGGCACTCCTTGTTCTTCGGAACAAACTCGGTCGTGGACCCTTTGCGTCCACAGCCTATTTTGCTGGCACACTTTTGCCTGTCCTTGGGCTTGTGTCATTTAGTTACATGGAATACACCTTTGTGGCCGACCGCTTTACCTACCTCGCCAGCATCGGGCTTTGCGCTCTCGTAGGTTCAGCGGTCTGGACCAACTTCCAGAACCAAAGCGCCCGGCGTATCGCTACGATTGGCCTGCTCCTGCCCTGCGTCATCCTCACTTTTCGCCGCTGCCTCACCTATCGCGACATGGAAACCCTCTTCCGCGACAATGTGACGCGAGCACCGGGCGTATGGGCTGCGCACTTCAACCTGGCCCGTGCCCTGGGAGAGAAGCGCTCCTTCGCAGAATCCATCAAGGCCTATGAAACCACTCTCGCTCTGAAACCCGACCATGCCAATGCCCACGAAGGCCTGGGTGTAGTGCTTGCCCGCGCCGACCGCCCCGCGGAGGCAATCCCCCACTACCGCGAGGCGATTAAGCTCAAGCCAAAGGATCCCGTCACCCGCTCCAACCTCGCCGCCGCACTGGTTCAGTCCGCGCAGCTTAAGGAAGCCGCGGAAGTCCTGGCGGAAGCCCTGCGCCTGTTCCCCGAGGACGAACGCCTGCGCGCCATGGGTGAGGATGTCATAAAACGTCTGGGCAAACCCCAATGACCGGAACCCTCCCATCCTCCCGCGTGCGCAGCGGGCTTCTCGCGGCAGCGCTCATGGTTGCCACGTTTGCCGCCTACTCACCGGCGCTCCGCGCCGTTTGGGTTTGGGACGACTGGGCCATTTTCAGGAATCCGTTGCTCAGCGGTTTCGATGGCCTCATCAATATTTGGACCCGCCCCTCCGCCAACGCCAACGAAGTCCACTATTGGCCGCTCACCTATACGGTTTTCTGGATCATCAATCAGGTCGCCGGCATGAAACCCGCGGCGTTTCATTTCGTGAACGTGGCGCTTCACGCCTCCAACGCGGTGCTCCTGTGGCTGCTCCTCCGCCGACTTGCGATTTCGGGCGCGTGGTTCGCAGCCGCCGTGTTTGCCCTCCACCCGGTTCGCGTGGAATCCGTGGCCTGGTGCATCGAACTCAAGGACGTGCTGTCCGGGTTCTTCTATCTGGCCGCATTTCTGCTTTACCAGATTTCCATTGATGGACGGCACCGTTGGCAGCCGGCCTACTTCGCGGCCCTCGCCTGTTTTGCAATGTCCCTGCTCAGCAAAAGTGTCGGCGTCACGCTTCCGGTGGCACTCCTTATCGTCGCCTGGTGGCGCGATGGGCGCCTCACGCGCCCGGTTGTCATGCGCACGCTGCCCTTCTTCGTCATGGCGCTCCTCATCGTGGGTGCTGACCTGCTCGTTGTTGGGCAACTCGAAAAGAACAGCGTAGCCCTAACTACGGCCGTCCGTGTCATCGTGGCCGGGCGCGCATTCTGGTTTTATCTCTCGAAACTCCTTTGGCCCATGGAACTGTCCGCCGTTTATCCCGCATGGATCATCAACGCGCGCGAATGGTGGCTCTACCTGTATCCGGCGGCCACTGCTCTTTTCCTGCTTCGCCTGGTCATGGCCCGCCGCACCATCGGGCGCGCGCCCGGCGCGGCCTTTCTATTTTACGCGATCACCCTCGCGCCCACACTTGGCTTTGTCCCCTTCAGTTTCATGCGCGTCTCCTGGGTCGCCGACCGTTTCCAATACCTTGCCGCCATTGGGCCGCTGACCCTCGCCGTCGGCGGTGCGGCTTGGGCCCTGCGCAACGCGAGCCCGTCCCTGCGCCGAACAGCCACAGGGGGCGCGATTGTTGTGTGTGCGCTTCTTGGCGTCCTGACATGGCGGCAAGCCGCGACTTGGCGCAACGTCCAAACTTTATTCGAGCAGGCTGCCCGCGTGGCGCCGGATTCCCCGGTGGTCCACCACAACCTCGGCGACGCCGCCCTCAGCACCAACCGCCCCGCCGAAGCGGTGACCTATTACACCCGCGTCATGCAGCTTGAGCCCGCCTACACCCGGGGCCACGTCCTTCTTGGAGATTCGCTGCGCGCCCTCAGGAAGTCCGCAGAAGCGGTGCGCCAGTATCGCATTGCCCTGCGACTGGATCCAGACAACGCGGCAGCGCGCGACGGCCTCCGCAAGCTCCTGTCCTCCGGGGACCACCTCACCACGCCCCCCGAATGGGAGCACAAACCATGAAACTCCTCGACCTTTCCCTCCCTACGCCGGAGGAGAACCTCGCACTTGAGGAAGCCCTTCTTGAAGCAGCCGAAGCTGGGGAATCCGGCGAGATTCTCCGCCTCTGGGAAAGCCCGGTATTCTTCGTGGTGCTCGGTGCGGGGTGCCGAGTCGCTGAGGACGTCAACACCGAGGCCTGTGCCCGCGCCGGCGTTCCCATCCTGCGCCGGTGCAGTGGCGGCGGCACCGTGCTCCAGGGGCCCGGTTGCCTCAACTACTCCCTCGTTCTCTCGTTGGACCATCGCCCCGAACTCAAATCCATCGCCGGTACAAATATTTTTGTACTGAGTCGGGTGGCCGCCGCCCTCGCCACCCTCGGCATCGCCGCCGAGCAAGCCGGCATCAGCGACATCATCACCGGCGACATGAAAATCTCCGGCAACGCCCAGAAGCGAAAGAAGCACCACATCCTCTTCCATGGCACCCTGCTCTACAGTTTCGATCTCCTCCTTGTCCCCCGCTTCCTCCAGGAACCCAAACGCCAGCCCGGCTACCGCGACTATCGCCGCCACAAGGATTTTCTGACCAACATCGACGCAAGCCCCCGCGAACTGAAAACCGCCATCGAGGCCGCCTTCGGACCGGAGCTGGAACACCAGCACGAGGTCTCCCCTGTCGTCCAGAATCGAATCCCGAACCTGATTCGGGATCGGTATTCGAACGAAGCCTGGAACCTTAGCTTGTAAGATTTAACGGGCATGGTTCGTCAGCATGGGTGAGGTTTCCAATCATCAGGATTGCCGTTAATATGAAGTTCTCTCCCAAGCCACGCCACTCAATGAAAGGTGACCTGAAACCCGAAACAACCCTCACAGTCGGGCTTTGGTTTCTTAAATTCGATTCCGAGCAAGCCGCGGATATTCCTGACGTGGCGTTCAGCAAGCTGCCTTATTCTCGTGCCACTCCCGGAAGTTGCTTCATTGCCTTCCTGAATCACAACAAACCGGCAGCTTCCAGCCGCAATTCCTGGCTCAGCATCAACAGTGTCGGTGCAGTTCTCAGTGTCCCCTGCACCGCGGACGCGGCCAGAAAACCCAATGAAAGCACCGTGGACTGCGTGCGAAGGGTGCTTGACCCTCCATAGCCTCGCCGGATCGCTGCGCACCAGCCTGGAATTCCTACTGGAGAGTGGAACCCCGCCTGCGCCGGCCGCGGACAAACTGCGCCACGACGGAGAGCGCAATCAACACTCCCGCAGTCACCACTGGCACCAACCATTGCGAATCAAAGAATGTCGCAGGCACCGCCTCCGGAAAAACGACCGACGCCGCCAGCGCCGGCCCATAGGCCCGCCACAGGTCGCGGAAAGGCAGCTTCTCATCATCCCTCCTCAATTCCATCGTGATGATGGGAATCCCAAGGTCCACGCCCGCATGGGAACCCAGCGAACCCGGTCTGGAACCGATCTGTTGGACAGGCAGTTCGCAGTACCGCCCCATGTGGCGCGCAATGGCCTCGCCGGGCCCATCATAATCCAGACAGACCAACGGCTGGTGAATGCTGACGATCCGCGTCGGTTTTGCCCGGTCCAGCAGCGCCTTCAGCGCCTGCGATTCCGGCTCCGACAGCGCGCTGCCATAGCGGTCATTGTCCTGCCGGTTCGATGCCGGGAAGTTCCTGTTCAGGTCCACGCCATTGACATTGAAACGTTTGTCCGCAGCGTACCCATCGGGGTTCGCCACTGGCACGATGAGCAGTTTGCGTCCCGCCAACAGGTTCGGATTCCGCCGAAACCGATCTGCCAGTTCATGCACCAGCGGAGTGCCCGCATTTTCGTTCCCATGGATCGTTGCAATGATCAGCGTGGAATCGGGTCCCGTTCCCAGCTCCAGGCATTCGATGGGCCGCCCCTCCACCGATCGCCCAATCTCAACGGCACCCTTAAGCCGACTTTCCGGTCCCACCGGTTGCCGCCGCCCGCACCCCGATAGCGAAAACAACAGCAACAGAAAGCAGACACCATGGGACATCAATTTAACCATCACGGCATTATAACGGGCGGGCATGACCACACGAAGTGGGACTTAACTGGCAGGGGAGACAAATAAAAACGACAGGCTTGGTGCCGAAATGAGAAGCCTATTCGTCGGTCCAACCGGTATCCGTTCCAGCCAGAAACCACTGGTCCTCGTACAAAATGCCATTAACCCCAAGTCCGGAAGTGTTCGCATTGGTCCGGAAAATATTGCCGGCACTGGTTGTCCCATTTGTCGGATCGTAATCCCGGTAGGGCATGGTTAGGGGAACCATAAAGGCAATGGTGTTCGGCACTCCTTCCGCTGCCGGATAACCATTGAACCAGTCCTCGTCCGGGCCATTGGATGCCACAAGCCAATTAACGCGCATATCCTTGTAAATAAGGTCCCCGGATTCACCGATGATTGTCCGGAGGCCAAACTCCATGGGATCCATGCAAACCTCGATCTTGTATGGGGTCCGGCTGAAGGTCTGACCGGACTCATGCTCGTAACCAATGTTCTGAAATTTGTTTCGCTGAGCAAAGAGATCCTGGTCGGTGGCCATGTACCTTAGCAGACAACCACATTTATACTGGCCACGGTACGGGTAATGATTATAGTCCACGGCATACATTTCGAGGGCGTCGCCGACTACCTTTAGTTCCGCCCGCACCCGGGACACCTTGGAGCGAACGCTTGCCTCCTGGTAGTTGACCGCCGCCATCATGGTGAGAATCGAAAGTATGGCCACAACGATGAGGAGTTCGATGAGCGTAAATCCCAAGACCCGACGTTTCATGGCACTTCTCCTCTGTCACCAGATTCGTATTAATTGTTTGTCTCGTCTCGCCCCCATGTGTCAATAGGATTCCTAATTCCGTCCCCATTTCCGCCCCATCCACAAACCGGGTCATTCGAATCAATTGGGTGTTTCCGGCGAAATTTACTGGCGCGCCCGTTTTATAATAGTGTTTACACGCCTGGCACGCCGTGAAACCTCCAATCCCATTGAAGGCAACCAAGCTGCGCCCCTGGCGCCTACGAGATTTGGGAGGGACTGGTTTGTGCGGCTAACGGGTTGGTTTGCAGTGGCACTGCTGCTTGTGGTGAGCAGCATGGAAGTTCGGGCTTCCGATGAATTTGACCCGACCCCCATCGGGCAACCCCCATCAGCCCCCGCAGACCAATTTGCCGAGCCAACACCCTCCCCCAACGACATTATCCATTTTCCCCGTCCGCCCAAGCCTGCCGCCATTGGCATCGCCCCCGCCGCGCGCCAGCCGGCCGGCGCGCTCAGTGGTCGCATCGTCTACATGAGCGGCGGCCACGGCTACACCGCGGATTCCTCCGGCGTTTGGTATACCCAGCGCGGCAACGGGCAAAGCATGGTCGAGGACTTCGGCAACCTCGACCAGATGACCATGTATGCGATGTACTGCTTCAACGCCGGTGCCACTGTCGTGCCGTTTCGCCCCGTCGGCTATCAATCGCTGGAAATCATTCTGGATAACGATGACCCCGGCGTAACATTCCTCGGCACCTGGACCAACAGCGCCGCCACGGTGTATTATGGCTCACCGGGAGACGTCCCCTACAGGTTTGCGTCGAAATCGCCCATCGAGACTGCAACAGCTCGCTACACGCCCACCATCGCCACGGCCGGATTTTATCCGGTTTATTGCTGGACGCGCGACGGATCCGACCGGGTCCCCGACCAGCTTTACCGCATTGCCTCGTCCGGTGGCCTCAGCGAGGTACGCATCAACCATCGGCGTGTCGGCAAGGGCTGGATTTACCTCGGGACCTACTTCTTTCAACCGGGCACTTCGGGGTATGTCGAGATCAGCAATGAAACCAGCAGCGGGTTGGGAACCTACGTGTTCGCCGATGCCATTCGCTTTGGCAATGGCATGGGAACCATCAACCGCGGAGCTGGCGTGAGCGGCAAACCGCGCGAAGACGAAGCCTCCCGCTACTGGGTGCAGAACGGCATCGGCCAGGGCGCCAGCTCGTCCATCTACGATGGCTCCTCCACGGATCAGGACGACAACGTCGGCACACCACCACGGATGGCTTCCTATATGAACAACGAAGCCGAAGGCACCTTTGTGGAGCGCATCTTCCTCAGCTTCCACTCCAATGCCGGTGGTGGCCGCGGCTGTGATGGCTTGTACAACAACACTTCACTCTTCCCCGGCACGGCGACGCCGCACCAGTTCCGATGGGCGACCCTGCAGGGTCGCCAAACCAACGACGACATGGTGGCCATTGGCGCTCCTCCCCTGGAAAATGCCTGGACAGTCCGTGGCGCCACCGATTCCGCGGTGACCTTCGCGCGCACCGACTACGCCTTCGGCGAGATCCGTAACGACTCCATCAACGGCGAAATGGATGCCACCATCTCCGAGGTGGCCTTCCACGACAGCAGTCTCGATGCTCCCCTGCTCCGCGACCCAAAGGTCCGCAACTGGATTGCCCGCGCGGCCTACAAGGCGACGGTCAAGTATTTCAATGAGTTTGCAACGGGCACCCTGGCCCTGCTCCCCGAGCCGCCCATCAATGTGCGCGCCACGGCCAACAACGGCGTGGTGACGGTGGGTTGGGACCCGCCGGGATCCGTGGTGGCCGGGGGCGATGCACCCACAGGATATGTGGTCTACAAATCTTTCGATGGCTATGGGTTTGGAAATCCCGTTGTGGTGCCGGGCGGAGCAGCCACATCCACCGCCATTTCGGGGTTGCCAACGATGACACCGGTTTACTTCCGCGTGGCCGCCACAAACGCGGGCGGCGAAAGCCTTCCCAGCGAAACCGTCGGCGTGAAATTCGCAGCCTCCGGGCGCCCCAAGGTCCTGGTCGTCAATGGGTTCGACCGGCTCGCGCGCACCCTGAATCCCATTGAAAGCGGACCGCACATGGGCGGCCCCACCGGCGCCACCGGCAGCTACGAGCGCGTCAAGCCCCGCAAGTCAAACTCCGCAGACTATATTGTGCAGCACGCAATCGCGCTCAGCAGCGTACCTGGAGCTACCTACGATTGCTGCGCCAACGAATGCATCACCAACGGACAGGTCACGATGGATCAATCCGTCTACAAGGCGGTGGACTGGATCCTCGGCGAGGAATCCACCACGGATAAAACGTTTTCCGCCGCCGAACAAACCGCCGTCACCAACTACTTCACCGCGGGCGGAAACCTGTTCCTCTCCGGCAGCGAGATCGCCTACGACCTCGACAGCCAGAATAATGGCCGCACCTTCTACCGCACAAAATTCTACAGCCAGTTCAGCGCCGACACCGCCACCACATACAGCGTGGCCGCCTCCCCTGGCGGCATCTTCACTCCGGGGCTGACGTTTGATTTCAACCCCGCCAATGGCGCACCCTACGACGCGAATTCCCCCGACGTGCTCACCGCCCTCGCCCCCGGCCTCGCCTGCCTTGCCTACGGCACCGGCACCATCGCCGGCGTCCAGGCAAACAGCGGCAGCTACAAAGTCGTCAATTTCGGATTTCCCTTTGAAACCATCACCGACGCCTCCAAGCGCGCAACTGTCATGACCCAAGTCATGATCTACTTCGGGGTTCCGGCATCAGGTGTTGACCACTGGGAGCTTTACTAAGGCGGGCTTCGCCGATCAGGTAACCGCTTGCGTTTTCAGCCACCGCTCGAGCCGCCCAAATCCCTCATCAATCCCAATCCGCGGCGCGTACCCCAGATCCCGCCGCGCCGCTGAAATATCAAACCAATGCGGCACGGCCAGCTCATGGGCCAGCGCCGTGGTCAGCGGCGGCTCGCCACTGAAACCGGGCAGCCGCCAGAGCAACTCCAACCCTCCGGCCACGGCAAACGCCACACTTGGGGAAAGGGACTTCATCCGCGGAGAAAGATGCGCCGCCGCCAGCGTGCGTTCCATCATCTCGCGGATGGCGATGGGATGCCCCTGACTGATGAAATAAGCCTTGCCCGACGCAACTCCGCGCCCCAGCGCACTCTCCGCAAGAAGGTGCGCCTCCGCCACATTGTCCACGTAGGTGCAGTCCACAAGTTGGGTTCCCCCGCCGATCAGATAGACCTTTCCCGATCGTGCCCGCTCAAGAAACCTTGGCAGGATGTGCTGGTCGCCAGGCCCCCACACAAAATGCGGCCGCAGCGCCGTTGTCCGCAACGATGGCCCGTTGGCCCCCAGCACCAACTGCTCCGCCGCAGCCTTCGTAGCGCCGTAATTGGAAAACGGGCGCGACGGGTATGGAACCGATTCATTGACTCCCTCCAGCGGCGACCCATCGAAGACCGCGCTGGGCGAACTCGTGAAGACCAGCTTTGGAACACCCGCACGCCGGCACGCGGAAATCACGTTCTCCGTCCCATTGATATTCGCGCGGACAAACTCCACCCGCGGCCCCCACAGGCCAACCCTCGCCGCCGCGTGGAAGACAGTCTCGCACCCCTTGCAACTGCGCGCCAGCAGCGGCAGGTCGGCAACATCCCCATGAATCACATGGACACCCATGGAGGCCAGCTCCGGATAGCTGCCCCGCGCGTACACCCGCACATTTGCCTGCCGCGCCAGCAACTGCAGCACTATGGCCCGGCCAATGAACCCTCCACCGCCGGTAACCAGGATTGTTTGCGTCATCACCACACCATGGAAATAATACCGACACTCAGGCCGGCGGCGGCGCCGACCAGCAACACATTCATCCCCTCTTCGAGACGCCCGGATTCCATCGCCATGCTTATGG
Organism: Candidatus Sumerlaeaceae bacterium; assembly: GCA_019695055.1. GTDB lineage: Bacteria > Sumerlaeota > Sumerlaeia > Sumerlaeales > Sumerlaeaceae > JAIBAT01. The sequence goes on from JAIBAT010000083.1 coordinate 85,589, forward strand.
ACAGCGGAATGCTGGCTGCGGCGGTGTTGCCGCATTCGCCGAGGCAGACCACCGCCTTGTCCTGATCCAGGCCGACCGTTCGCGTCAGCTTCTCCACCGCCTCCATGCTGACCTGATGCCCGCAAATTAAATCAATGGCCTCCGGCGCCCAGCCGGTTCTCTTGAGACACTCGATGACCGCCTTCGGCGTGTGCTCCAGCGCGAGGCGAAGCAGCTCGGGGCTGCGTGAGCGGAAAAAAGCATGGTCCCCGCTGAGACCATGCAGGGATCCCCCCGCCATAATGGTGGCAAGGTCCCACGCGCCACCATAGCTGCGAAACACACTGTGGCGTATGCCACGCCCCGGTTCGTCGCAGGCTTTCAGCACCAGCGCCGACCCCGCATCGCCTAGTGTGAGCCCGGCAAACCCCAGCGCCAGGGCGCCATCCGTGTCCAAATTAAAATCAATCCCATCCACCAGCTTCTCGCCCGTGCAGATAAGCGCACAGTTGATCTTCCCGCACCGGATGGCACTGTCCACCAGATCAATGGCCGTCATGGCGCTGTTGCAGGCGTTTTTCACGTCCAGGGCGGCGCAGCCATCCAGCCCCAGCTTGTTCTGCACGATGTTGGCCGTGGCTGGCTCTATCACGTCCTGCGAACAGGCCGCAAAGACCAGCATATCGATATCCGCCGGGGACACGCCGGACCGTTTCATGGCGCGCCTCGCCGCCGCAACCGCAAGATCCGACGCCTGTTCCTCGTTGGTACTGTAGCGCCGCCGCTTGATGCCGGTCATGCGGTGGATGATCCCCTTTGGGATTCTGTTGCCGTTCCGCGAGCGCACCATCTGCTCGACTTCCTCCGACGTCACCACGCGTTCAGGCAGGTAGTGGCCCGCCCCGGCCACAATTGTCGTGCGGGGTTGCAAATCCTGCCACCGGTGTGACGCTAAGTGATCTGAGTCGGACAATTCAGGCAATCCTCCCTTTGAATCGGCGCAGGCATAGCGCGAACAACGCCACTCCCATGATGGCCAGCGCGGCCAGATGCCCCGCAAAATCCGCAAGCCCCGCCCCGCGCAATATGATGGCCCGCATCAGCTCCACGAAATACGTGGATGGCAACAGATTCCCCAGCGCGTAAAAAATCCGCGGCATCGGCTCGCGCGGGAAAATCAAACCTGAGAAGAACAGCGACGGCAGCACCAGCGCCAGCGTGAACTGCATGGCCTGCATGTGGTTGCGCGCCCATGTCGACGCCAGCAGCCCGAGGCTGAGCATCGTAAAAATGTACAACACCGAGGACACATACAGCGCCGTGATGCTGCCATGGATTGGTATGTTGAACATGTAGCGCATGATCAGGAACAACGCCGACGCCATGAAAAGGCCGATCACCATGTACGGCGTCAGCTTTCCAAACAGCAGCCCCCACGGCGAAAGCGGGCTCACTGTCAGGTTCTCGATGGTGCCGCTCTCCCGCTCCCTTACGATGGACAGGGTCGTGGCAAACAGCATCGCGATCTGCAACGCGATCGCGATGATTGCGGGAATGTAAAAATTCGGGCTCAGCATGGATGGATTGTAGAGAATCTGCGGACGCAGCTCGATGGGCAGCGCCCGCCCCGACGACCCGACCAGCGACACCAGCGACTCTCGAAACGTCGTCCCCATCGCCGTGTTCAGCGCCTTGAGCGCGATCGTCGAGTTGGACCCATCGATCAGTGCCTGCACGTGCGCCGTGCGCCCCGCCATCAGGTCGCGCCGATAGCCCGGCGGAATCTGGAGCCCCACATAGGCCTGTCCCCGCCGAATGGCATCGGTCATTTCCTCCACGCTCGCCGCGCGCCCCACCACCCGGAACGACTGCGTGTTCACCAGCCGGTCCACCAGCGCCACGCTCTCCCGGGTGCCGTCCTCATTCATCACGACCATGGGAATATGTTTTACATCCATGTCCAGCGCGTAGCCGTAGGCGATGATCTGAAACACCGCGGGAACAAACATGAAAAACAGGCTGGCCCGGTCGCGGAGAATGACAATGAATTCCTTGTACAGGATGGCATTGAATCCGCGAAAGGGGTTCCTCATGGCCGCACCGGTGGCATTCCCTTGAAGTGAACATCGGCCGACATCCCCGCCCGCAGCGTGCCGCTGGTTTCCGCCAGCTTCAGGTCCACGGCAAACACCTGCTTCTCCCGCTCATCCACCGTCTGCACGTTTCGCGGCGTAAACTCGGCGGTGCGGCTGACCGAGCGCACTGTTGCCGCAAACTCCCGGCCCGGGAAGGAACCCACGCTCAGCACCGCCGTGTCGCCGGTGACCACTTTTGACAGCCAGGTCTCGGGCACATAAACCTTTACCGAAAGCCGGTCCGGAAACACCAGCGCCGCGATCTCGCGATTCGGCGCGACAAGCCCCCCCTCCTCAACGGCGAGCGTTTCAAGGACGGAATCCGCTGGCGCGACAATGCGGGTTTCGGCAAGTTGCGCGTCAATCTCCGCCAGCGCGGCCCGGGCCTGGTCGAGGCGCTCGGACCGCGTTCCGGAAGTCAGCAGATCCTGACGCGACTTCGCAGCAGCCACGGCCTGTTCCAGGGAGGTGACACGCTTCGCGGCACGGTCACGATCCTCGGCCGTCAGGACGCCTTGCTTATACTTATCCCGAACCCGCTTCAGGTCGGATTGGGCATTGTCCAATTCTGCATTCAGAGACTTCCACTCGGCGCGGGCGGCGTCGAGTTCCTGCGGGCGTGCTCCCTTCTCCAGCTCCGCGAGCGCGGCGGCCGCAGCCGCGCGGCGGGCTGTCAGTTCGGTGGCTTCGAGTTCCAGGATGACCTGGCCCGCAGTCAATGCGTCGCCTTCGCGGGCATAAATCTTCCTCACGCGCCCCCCGTACCGCGAACCGACTCGCACTTCGTCTGCCACGATGGTTCCCGAGATGCCCACGGGTGCCGGCGCGCGGCGCGTCAATTTGTCCGCCCCCATGGCAGCCGCCACAAGGATGACCAGGATGACCACGATGCGAACCGCTTTTTTCATGGCGATGACTCCAAGGCGTGACACCGGAAAATGGGCATATCAAGGCTGCAAACCGGCACGGTCGGTGGTAAGGGTAACGAACACATCTTCGAGGGAAGGCCCCATGGGGCGTATATCCGCACTGGTAATGCCGACCTGGCGCAGCGCGTCGTGGATCAGGTCCTCGCGTAGCGAATCCTCCACCAGCATATGCATGGACTGGCCAAAAATGGTCGTCGTCCGTACCCCCGGCAGCCGACGCACAGCCTGCATCCCCACGGTGACATGGTCGCACGTCACGTCCAGCCGCCGCGTGCCCGACGGGTTCACCTCGTCCAGGCGCTTCAGATCGTCCGGCGCGCCGCACACGATCAACTTCGACATGTGGATGTACCCCACCAGCGAGCACCGCTCCGCCTCATCCATATAATGCGTGGTCACGAACAGCGTCATCCCCGCGCTCGACAGCTCGAACAGCATGTCCCACAGCTCCCGCCGCGCCACCGGGTCAATGCCCGCCGTCGGCTCATCCAGAAACAGTACCTCCGGCCGATGCACCAGCGCGCAGGCCATCGCCAGCCGCTGACGCCACCCGCCCGAGAGCAGCGCGGCACGCCGCGCTAAATAGGGCTCCAGGTGCGTCATTGCGATCAACTCGTCGCACCGCTGGCGCAGCGCAGCCCCCGACAGGCCATAAAGCTTCGAGTAAAAAACCAGATTCTCCCGCGCCATCAGCTCATCATAGAGCGAGAACTTCTGCGACATGTACCCGATGCGCCCCTTGATGCGCGCAGGATCCGCCACCACATCAATCCCCGCAACCCGCGCCCTCCCCGCGCTCGGCTCCAGGATCCCACACAGCATCCGGATCACCGTGGACTTGCCGCTCCCGTTCGGCCCCAGAAACCCGAAGATCGAGCGAAAGGGCACTGAAAACGACACCCCATCCACCGCCGTGAGCGAGCCAAACTGCTTCGTCAGCCCCTCACACTCGATCATCGGTTTGCCGGCCAAAGAAATATCACTCATGGGATCAGACGCGATGGCCGCACAGGCCGACGAAGATATCAAGGCCTTGGATTATCCCCCCGCTGCTCCATGCCGCTACTATGTTAGCGGCATCCGACGGCACTACTACGTTAGTGCCTCCTTCCAGATACCTCTGCTCCTACCGGCTCTGCTCCCACAACTCAAGGAAGCGCGGGCGGACGTAGGAATTGAGTTGTTCCGAGAAATCCGCGTCCAGCTTCAGCAGTTTGATCAACTCCTGCACGTCTGCCAAATCCTTCAGTCTTCCGGCTCCCGACATGCCGGAAGCCAGCTTGAGTTCAACAAGGCTGGGCAGGTTGAGATAGCGGATGCCAGCGCCCTCAAGACCAACGTCTGCAGGATTCGGGAAGGAAATTGGTTTCGGCTTGCCGTCACCCGGAAACCCGCCGGTCGTCAGGAACTCGATCTTCACCCCCGACTCCGAATCGCGCAAACATTTCTCCGTCCCTTGCGGTCGGGTATAACCAAGCCCATCCAGACGCTCGAATATTTGCGCCATTCCCTCCGGGGTCACCAGAATGTTCACATCCTCCGTAAAGCGCCGATAGCCGCTCTGAAAAAGGGCCATGCCCCCCGCCACCGCGTAGGGGATTTCAAGTTCATCGAGTCGCCGCACAATCCGGTGCAGCGCGGCAAACACGGCACTCTGTTCCTCAAAATGTCGGCTGCCCTCCATGACAGCCCAGGTGGGGTCACCATCGAGCTGCGCCTCGTAAGTGACAGGTGACTTCCCCTGTGCATCGCCGCGTCCCACCTTGGTCTCCTTCCCTGTGCGGTCCCGTTCCAGAGCCATGCCTCTGCGAACAAACCCAGACGCAAAGGCATTCAGCAATCGGGATTGCACCCTCCTATCCATGCTGCTCTATGCCGCTACTATGTTAGCGGCATCCGACGGCACTGCTACTATGGTTGCGGCTTCGAGTCCCGTCCATCCATGAACTGGCGCAGTGCCGATGCCAGGGCGACGGCAGCCACGGCTGCGTAACCCAGCGTCCACGGGCCCGACTTGGTTTCCATCCATGCGTACCACGCGCCGCCCAGGGCGATGAGACCGAATAGCGCGGTCAGGACCCCGATCACGGGGGACCTGTGGCGGGTTAGCAGACTTAAGCTCAGCAGGAAAAAGACCACGGCGAAGATAACGACTCCTGTGACACTCATGCGGGGAACCTTTCGGGGCTGGCAAGCCAGCAGCAGTTGAGTTGCCGTATTATGCGGATTACCGTGGGCCGAACGCCACCCTTATTTTGTGGGGAGAACGATGAAAATGTCGCCGACGCTGACGGCGCCGTTGGTCGGGTCATATTGAATGGTGGGGCGATAGGAAGGGCCGGCACGGTCAATATTCCAACTGTCGCAGTCGGGTCCAGCGCTGAAGATGCAGATGGGAGCGTCGGCAGTGATGCTGAGTGTCTGGGTCTTCCTGTCCGCATAAATATCCGTCGGAAGGCCCCGGGGAAACTGGCGTCTGAGGTCATCGGCGGATCCGGCGACCACGGGAGTTGCAGGAAAGGGAAAGGTGCGTTCGCGGGGGACGGTGGTGATGAGGTCGCCGGCACTGAGGGTGCCATTGGTGGGGTCATAGGAAAGCTGGGCCCGGTTGTCGGTCTCGTCTGGACCCCAACTGTAGCAAACGAAATCCCCGTTGGCGGAAAAGAAGGATAAGGGTTGGGAAGTGTGGGGATCCGTCGGGGGGCCTCCCGGCAAAAGCGGGCCAAAGTCGGCGGGGGTTCGGGGCCAACTGCCAGCGGAAAGGAATTCGTGTTTTGCAGCGGCGGCCATACGGGCAACTTCAAATCGTGCATCGGCTGTGGCAATCCGCCAGTTGTGATCATTGCGAGATCCCAACAGGGTCAGGAAGATATCCTGTGGTCCACCCGGTTGGGTTCGTCGCTTCTGGTCCAGCTTTTCCAACGCCTCTAGTGTAGGCCACGCTGCGGCGATGTCGTTTGCGCTTTCGCAGGCGTTGAGGAGATATAGTTCAAGTCCCGCGGTGGCCATGGACCGCAACGCACAACCGATGAGTTGAGAAACCAGGTAAACCTGACCGTTGAGAAGTTGGCCTAGCCGGTAGGAGCCAGCCAAGGCACCAAGTGCCTCATCTCTTCGCCCCTGAAACAGGAGAAGCGTGGCGCCAATGCGAACAGCTTTGACCGCGACCTGATAGCCGAGGAAATTATCAGCGGTTTCATTTCCAACGCTAAGGGATAAAACGGGAACAGGCATTTCCTCGTAGTTCATAAAATCCGCCATTAGCCTGAGTTGCTCCGCGAAGGGTGCCTTTTCGGCTTTCTTCCAGAGCGCTCCGGCATCTCGGTTCGCTTGTTTCAATTCATGGCGCCTGACGGCGCTCCTTCCCACTCCGCGGGAAAGCGCAAGCCATGGGTCGCGCGTATTTTCGTCCTGTTGCCATTCGCGGAGTTTCGCAGCCAGTTCGTCCATGCGGCGATTCCGTAACAGTGCGTCGAGAAAGAGTGTGCGAACGTACGCGTTGTCGGGGTGGCGGGCAACCAGATCAGCGGCCGTGGTGACCAGCGATTCGGTGGTTGCGGTGGACGAGCCCTCCCTGGGAAACCCATCGAGGTTGGCGGTGATTTCAAAATATTTGAGAACTTTGGGATCGTCAATGCGGGTCCAAAAGGGAATCGGATCGGAAGGAGTCTGGGTGGTGCCGGATGTAATGCTTTCAACTGTCCCATCGCTCTTGTATCCAATGTGTTCTTCGCTGGATCTCACCAGTAGCCAGTTGTGATCATTGGCGGCAGCAATCAGCTTGTCCTGATGAACTGTCTTGTATGGGCCGCCAAACTGGTAAGTCGATATGATGGTCATGTTGCAACCAGTGCGAAGCGCTGTTGCAGCAAACTCGTAGGGAAGCCCGCTTGATCCGCGAGGATAGCGCACCATGACATTGGACACGCGACCAAACAAACCACATTGAAGGACAACGCATTGCGCGCCCCCGCGAGCCAGGTAAATCTCGCGCCGCTCGAAAAGCACAGCATAAGCCGCCAGCCCGGCCAAAACCACGCCGATAATCATGACGGCAATAACCCGCCGTCCAGTACCCCCCTGTTTGACGTTATCCATGGTTGATGAGGAACACATTCACGCCAGAAACACCAGAATAGTCAACTGGTTACTTGAAGTGATTTATACTCACCCCCTATTCGCCGGGCATTCGCCCCATGCCGCGACGATGTTAGCGGCATCCGAAGGCACTACTACGTTAGTGCAACCTCTCCTGATTCCTCCACGCCCCCGTGCCTCCGTGTCTGTTTTTGAACGATCGGGAAAATTTTCAGGGTCCAGAAGGGGCAGCAAGATGCTGTAAGGGAATAGGCAAGACCCCACCACTCATGTTAGCTTCGTCCCATCATGATCAATCAAACCACAAACCACGCCCGCAGTCCTCCCGGTCCCCAAGTCAATTTCGCAGCATTTTCAGCGCAAAAAACAGCAATTTGGACCGGTTGAAATGGGCGTTTCAAAACACAAAAAACGTCTATTCACAGCGTGCCGCTACTGAAATCATTAAACTTACACGCCAAAGGAGCCCCCCCCCTCCCCCTCCCCCCCCTCCTCGACTATCTGCGAAACGGGGATCAGCAGTCGGGCCTTTGGCACTCCGGTCGGCCCCCACCAGTCCGTGCCCTCCAACCGCGACACCCCAGATCCTTCAACCGTCTGGCATGTCGGGTTTCTGTGCGCGCCTGCGATAAAATCTTCGGGGGCGTGGTAGTAGGGCTACCGGCCAATATGCAACCACACTCGCCGATGAGAAACGCTACCTCCCCCCTCCGTTTCTCGACATTTCACTTATCCGCCGGACCACAATCACAATGAGCTATGCGCTACCGCTCGGCTTGAACGCCGACTACCTTGAGCAAAACTACGTCGCGTGGAAGCGCGACCCGGGATCAGTGCCCGCAGATTTGGCCCTATTCTTCGAGGGTTTTGATTTCGCCCAAAACCACGAGATGGCCATGCGGGGAAAAAGCCTGCAAAGCGCCGTCAACTCGCTGGTTTATCACTATCGGGACATCGGCCACCGCATCGCCCAGGTCAATCCGCTGGGCGGCAACCCGACGTCGCACCCCGAGCTGGAACTGGAAGGCTTCGGTCTTGCCGAAGAGCACTTGGATATGGTATTCGACACCTGCCACATCGCCGGTGTCACCGAGGCGCCGCTTTCGGACATCCTCAAGATCATGCAGGAGACCTACTGCGGACCCATCGGCGTGGAATACATCCACATCCAGGAGCGCGCCGAGCGCCGCTGGCTGCAGGAGCGCATGGAAAGCACCCGCAACCAGCCGAACCTTGCCCGCGACCAGAAGCTGCGCGTGCTGTGGAAACTCCAGAAGGCCGAGATGTTCGAGCAGTTCCTGCACAACACCTTCAAGGGGCAGAAGCGCTTTTCCCTCGAAGGCGGCGAAACGCTCATCCCGGCCATGGACTTCGTCATCGAGAAGTCCCCGTCCGTCGGCATCAGCGACATCGTCATCGGCATGGCCCACCGCGGGCGCCTGAACGTGCTGGCGAACATCCTCGAAAAAAGCTACGACGACATTTTCAGCGAGTTCCAGGACACGTACAACCTGGACATGGCCATGGGCGATGGCGACGTGAAGTACCACAAGGGCTTCGCCAACGACATCGTCACGCGCCTGGGGCAGTTTGTGCGTCTCACGCTGTGCGACAACCCAAGCCACCTCGAAATGGTGGGCCCGGTCGTCGAGGGCATGACCCGCGCCGAGCAGGCCGAGCACAAGGACACGGCGCGCAAGACCGTGCTGCCCTTTGTGATCCACGGCGACGCGGCCTTCGCGGGCCAGGGCATCGTGGCCGAGACATTCAACCTGAGCCAGCTCAAGGGCTATCGCACGGGCGGCACCATTCACTTCGTAATCAACAACCAGGTGGGTTTCACGACCTCGCCGGTGGACTACCAGTCGGGCATGTACTGCACCGACATGGCGAAGATGATCGCCATTCCGATCTTCCATGTGAACGGCGACAGCCCGGAGCATGTGCTCCACGTGCTGGACATCGCGCTCGACTACAGGCAAAAGTTTGGCAAGGACGTGGTCATAGACATGTGGTGTTACCGGCGCCACGGCCACAACGAGGGCGACGAACCCTCGTTTACGCAACCGGCCCTTTATGCCAAGATCGCCGCCCACCCCTCCGTGGTGGACATTTACGAGAAGGCGTTGGCAACCAGCGGAGTCACGACCGAGCAGGAAAGCGACGCCGTGGCCGCCCAGTTCGAGGCGCGCCTACAGGAGGCGCGCAAGCAGGCCGCCTCCGAGAGCCGCCACGAGCTGACAAAGTTTCAGGTGGACACGCGATGGGACAAGATGCGCTTCGCCTACTCCCACGACGCAGTGGACACCAGCGTGCCCATGGAGACGCTAAAGACCCTCGTTTCACGGCTCACCACCGTCCCCGAAGGTTTCAACGTGCACCGCAAGTTGCGGAAGCTACTCGAGGACTTCGCCGCGGCCGCCGAAAAAGGTGGCCCCCTGAACTGGTCACAAGCCGAAGCGCTTTCCTTTGGCGGGTTGCTGATGGAGGGAACGGGCGTCCGCCTTAGCGGCGAGGACAGTCGCCGCGGTACGTTCAGCCAGCGCCATGCGGTGCTCTACGACCAGGACACCAATGAACCCTACATTCCTCTGAAGAATCTTCGACCGGGCCAGCCCGAGTTCTGCGTCTATGACAGCTCCCTTGCCGAGGCCAGCGTGCTGGCCTTTGACTACGGTTATTCCCTCGGCGATCCCGACCGCCTCATCATGTGGGAAGCCCAGTTTGGCGATTTCGCCAACGGCGCCCAGGTCATCATCGATCAGTTCATCGCCAGCGGCCTGTCCAAGTGGGGCCGCATGAGTGGTCTGGTCCTGCTACTGCCCCACGGCTACGAGGGCCAGGGCCCCGAGCATAGTAACGGCTGGCTTCGCCGATACCAGGCCCTGTGCGCCGAGGATAATATGCAGGTTTGCTACCCCAGCACACCGGCCCAATATTTCCATGTGCTGCGCCGCCAGATTAAGCGAAACTTCCGCCGCCCGCTGATCGTAATGACGCCGAAGAGCCTGCTGCGTAATCCGCGTTGCGTCTCGACCATGGACGACCTCGCAAGCGGGCATTTCCGCGAACTGCTGGACGACCCGAAGGGCGTGGCGTCGCCGCGGCGCGTGTTATTCTGCTCGGGCAAGGTGTTCTACGACCTCCAGCAGAAGCGCGAGGAGCTCGGCGTCGAGGATGTCGCCATCGTGCGGGTGGAGCAGTTCTACCCCATCAACGAGGACGTCTGGGACGAGGTAACGGAGAAGTACCAGAACGTGCCCGAATGGGTCTGGGTGTCGGAAGAGCCCACGAACTACGGCGCGGGGCCGTTCATGAGCAGCGTGCTGGCCATGTTCTACGACCGGCCCACCTGGTATGTGGGGCGCGCGCGGTCTTCATCGCCCGCCACCGGCTCCCATTCGCTTCATGCGCGCCAGCAGGAACTCATTGTCACCGCGGCCCTCAAACCGGGCCCCCTCGAAGCGGATATTGTTGACGGCGTCGCCATCTATACCCAAGGAAACGATCTATGGCATTTGAAATCAAAGTCCCGGCATTTGGCGAATCCATCACCGAAGGCACCATAGCCCAGTGGGTGAAGAAGGAAGGCGAATGGGTCAATAAGGGCGACACCATCGTCGTCATTGATTCCGAGAAGGCGTCAACAGACCTCCAGGCCGAGGCATCCGGGGTGCTCGCCATTTCCACGAAGGCTGGCGCCGACGTTCCCATCGGCGCCGTGATCGGGACCATCAACACCGACGCCAAGAAACCCGAGGGAGCTCCCAGTGGCACGGACACTCCTGTCCGTGCACCTGAAAAGGCTAAACCGGCCGCCGCTGTGACGAACGCCCCAGCTCGTACTCCGGAAAAAGCAGTGCCAGTTCCGCCCGCTACCTCACCTGCAAGGGTCGAGGCGCCAAAGCCGGCAATCGTTGAGCGACCAGCAGCAACCATCGAAAGAGTACCGACAGCCCAAGGCAACGGTTCAGACACCGACGGCCCGGTAACCCGTCAGCCCATGACGCGCCTGCGCCGCACGCTGGCCACGCGTCTCGTGCAGGCGCGCAACGAAACCGCCATGCTGACAACCTTCGCCGAGGCCGACATGTCCGCCATCATGGAGATGCGCAAGCGCCACGCCGACAAGTTTTTCAAGCGCCACGGCATCAAGCTCGGGTTCATGTCTTTCTTCGTGAAGGCGGCTGTCGAGGCCCTGCGCACGATTCCAGAGGTGAACGCCTCCATCGACGGCAACGACATCGTCTACCACCACTACTACCACGTCGCCGTCGCCGTCAGCACGGAGCGTGGGCTCGTAGTGCCCGTCATCCGCGACGCCGACCAGAAGAGTTACGCCGACATTGAAAAGGAACTCGTGGATCTTGCCGTTCGCGCCCGCGACAACAAACTCGGGTTGAACGAACTGCGCGGTGGCACTTTCACCATCACCAACGGCGGCATCTTCGGCTCCATGATGTCCACACCCCTGCTTAATCCACCGCAAGTCGGCATCCTTGGCATGCACGCCATCGAGGATCGCCCCGTCGCCATTAACGGCAAAGTCGAAATCCGACCCATGATGTACCTCGCGCTGAGCTACGACCACCGCCTCATCGACGGCAAGGAAGCCGTGCGCTTCCTTGGCATAATCAAGTCGCTGGTCAACGAACCGGAGCGGATGCTGCTGGGCCTGTAATTTCCTATCCGCGTTTCCGGGCAGCCAACCTTGCATTACGTTGCACCCGCCGTCGCCCGGGCCGCAGGATCGGGCTTTTCGCAAAACGCCGCTCAAAGGCGCTGTTGGATGCAGGCTCTCCAAAGGTTTCCACGGATTCCGACGCGTGGACAATCCGTCCCTCTTCGAATTCCGCAACGGGCGTGGGATTGGTAAATTTGTTATAAGGGCAGACATCCTGACAAATGTCGCATCCAAACGCCCAACCATGAAGTTGCGAGCTTTCCTCCGCGGTAAGCTCCGACTTCTTCTCGATGGTCAGGTAGGAGATGCACTTGCGCGCGTCCAGTTCATAGGGCGCCACAATCGCCGCGGTCGGGCACGCATCAATGCACCGCGTGCAGTTGCCGCAAGTGCCGGTGATCGGCGGATCCGGCGCGATTTCCGCCGTGGTCACGATCTCCGCCAGAAAGAAGAAGGAGCCCGCGCGAGGCGACAGCACCATGGTGTTTTTTCCCCAGAAGCCAATTCCCGCTTCCACGGCAAATGCCCGCTCCAGCAACGGCGCTGAATCAACGCAGACGCGCCATTGGTTTCCCGGAAGTTCGGTGGAAAGCCATTCAACCACAGGCTCCAGTCGTTGGCGCAGCACCAAATGATAATCCTCACCAAGGGCATACTTGGCAACGCGGACCTTCGCCGACCCAACCTCATCGACACTGTATACCGGCATTGCTTTCTGTTGCCCGTACCCAAACGCGAAGATGATCACCGATTTCGCACCCGGAAGGACTGTTTCGGCCGAAGCCCGCTTCTCGCCGCTTCTCGCCATGTAATCCATTTCCCCGTGGCGCCCGGCATCCAACCACTGCCTGAGGCGATCCGTGTGCTCAGTGGGCAACGTGGCCGCCGTCACCCGCACATCGTCCGCACCAATAGCCCGGGCGCGCTCCAGCAACTGGGATTTCAGCTTACTTTGCATTTCCTAAGGAATCTTCCAGAACTTTGGCAGCTTGTTCAAGCCTTCCCACATGTAATATAGCAATCATTTCACTTGGCACCGCACCACACCGGAGTTGATAGTTCTGCCCATGACACCGGAAATGGCCGCTTCCGCATTGCCCCGCGCCACCGCTACTCGCGGAAGGCTGGAGGAACTGCTTTGCGGCGAGCGCTCGGTGGCATTGGCGGGTCGTTTTGGATTACTGGCGGTCCTCGCTGTCGTCCTGACACTCCCCTACGCCGTGCCGGCGCTGTGGGATTTCGTGGCCATGAAATTCAACCTCGCACGTGGCTATTACCTGCTCAAGCCCGTCGAGAACCAGGCGTTCTACCTGCAGTTCGCCATGGTGGCCGCGGGATTGCCCTATGTCCTGTGGCGGGCCATGGCTCCGCCGGCCTTCTTTCCGCGCAATTCGCTGGTGATGTTCGTCGGCCTGTTCGTGCTTCTCGAATTCGCCTCGGTGTTTGTCTCGCGCAGTCCGGGCTTTTCCCTGCGCGGCCTCATGGAGGTCCTGGCTTTTCTCTTTTTCTTCCTTCTGGTCATTACCTCCCTTCCGTCGCGACTTGATCTGGAAAAGATCTTCTTCGTCGCCATTGTCGCAGCGATACCCGCTGCGCTTTATGCCGTGGCCCAGAGCCAGGGCTGGGAGTTCCTCCCCTACAGCAAGGTTGTCAACGAGGCCACCGGCGAGGAAGTGGTCGGAAAGAAACTCATCAGTTCCACCTTCGGGCACCCGAACTACATGGCGTCGTTTACTGCCCCGCTGCTGTTCTGGGGACTTTTCTTCGTCTTGCGACGCCGACAGTGGTTCCTGCGCATCATGGGCCTTCTGGCCTGCCTCGCAATCACGGCGTCGCTGATTACAGCCGGAACCCGCGGCGCATGGGTTGCGATAATTGCAGGAGTTATACCATTTTATCTTTTGATTGTCCTGCTTCCCGCCTATCGTCGCCAGCTCCTGTTCTCCGGGGTCCTTGGGATGCTCGTAATCCTTTTGCTGTTGTTCGTCCCCAATCCCCTGATCAAGCTTCAGTTCAACCTGTCCGAGCGTCTATTGGCCTCCAAGGAAATTGGAAGCCGGTTCTACTACTGGTTGATCGCGGTGGAGATGCTCCGGGACAACTTTCTCCTCGGCGTCGGTTACGGAAACTATAATCTGCGATTCTGGGAAGTGGTGGACCAGTTTCAGCAGCAACCTGGTAGCGAGTTCTACCGATTCATCCTGACGGACGTCATTCGCGGTGTATCGCCGGGCTTTGTTCATAACGACTACCTGCAAATTGCTGCCGAATCGGGAATCATCTCGCTGGCCACTTGGATGGCGATCTGGAGCGTCGTTATCTGCCAGGCATGGGAAACCGCGCGCCGCGCCGCGGCCCATGATGCACGCGCCGTGCTCATGGCCGCGGCGTTTCTTGCCTCGCTCGTCAGCATGGGCGTGGACGCGCTGTTCAATTTCCCGTTCCACATTCCCGTGAGCGGCTGCTTTTTCTTCGTCATGCTGGGGGCATGGGTTATTTTCCGCAACCACATCGCCCGGGACGAAAGCATGGGCCCGCTGCGCCCGCACTTGGAGGATGAAAAGCCGCGGGAGTTCCCCCGGGTAAGATTCTGAACCTTGAAGCACCCACTTTTCATTTGCGCCGGGGCGTCGTGCGGGGCTAACCCTCACACCTGAATCCATTGAAGAACCGAGGCCGAACATTGCCGTCCGTTGAAACAAAAAGTGCCGCCATCACCCGCGAGGAAGTGCGCGAGATTTACGAATCGCCATTCCCCTTGCTCGTTTTCCGCGCCATGGCGATCCACCGCCAGCACAACGACCCGGCAGCGGTGCAGCACTGCACACTCTCCAACATCAAGTCGGGAGGCTGCCCGGAGGATTGCGGCTATTGCCCGCAGAGCGCGCACTACAAGACCGGGATAAAGGGCGAGCGTTTGGAACCGGTGGCCGAAGTGCTGGGCCAGGCCCGCGCCGCACGCGAGGCGGGCTCCACCCGCTTTTGCATGGGTGCCGCGTGGCGCGAGGTGCGCGACGGGCAGGACTTCGACCAAGTTCTCCAAATGGTTCGCGGCGTGCGCGAGATGGGGATGGAGGCTTGCGTGACACTCGGCATGCTCAACGAATCCCAGGCCAAACGCCTGAAAGAGGCCGGCCTGACAGCCTACAATCATAATCTGGATACCTCCCGCGAGTTTTACCCAAGCATCATCACAACGCGGACTTACGACGATCGCCTGAACACCCTACGGCACGTGCGCGCGGCAGGTATTGAGGTCTGCTGTGGAGGAATTCTTGGCATGGGAGAAAGTCGCGAGGACCGCATCGGTCTCCTTTGGGAACTTGCCAACATGGATCCCCAACCCGAGTCCGTGCCCATCAATGCATTAGTTCCGGTGGAGGGCACCCCCATGGGCGATCGCACACCGATTGACGCCATCGAGATGGCCCGTGCCATCGCCACCGCCCGCATTCTGATGCCCCACGCCCGAGTACGCCTGAGCGCCGGCCGCACCGAAATGGCCGACGAAGCTCAAGCCCTTTGCTTTCTTGCTGGGGCCAATTCCATCTTTACCGGTGAAAAACTCCTGACCACCCCCAACCCCGGTATTAGCCACGACGCTGCGCTGATGGAGAAACTGGGTATGAGGCGGGAAACCGCGGAGTGAGTCAGGCCCGCCAATGATTTCGGATTCCGCTGCCATCAGGCAGTACTCCCCAACAAAGACCTACCTGCTTGTTTGGCTCACATTGGGAGTCTACTGGGTTTACTGGTTATTGAGAACCATGGAAGATTTGAACTCGCTAAGCAACAAGCGGGTGTTTAACCTATCCAAAATCGTGACAGTGGGGGTCGGTATCTATGCCGCCATCATTTTGAGCATGGCCCCATTCATAGGCCACCTGATCACGGGCAAGCCGGATTTTCTGCCCTACGTGGTTCCGAGTTTTGTGATTGGTTACTGCCTGATGATTGCTTGGTTAGTTTTTGTGATACGCATTCATATGTCAATCTGCCGAGCTATCCGTTCATGCGAGGAGAGTGCCGGCCTGCCCAACCCCGCCACCGCTCGCGCCACTCTTCTTCTTTTCTTTCTCTACTTTGCCGCCGTGCCATACCTCCAAAGGCACCTGAATCGGGTGGTTACTTCCATCAGTTCGAATCTCCCAGCCGCTTAGAACCTGCTGCCACCACGTTTAGGGAAGTTCGCGCCTGCGGCCTTGACACACCCTGCACGCGGGATGCGTGATGCTGGGCGGAAAGCTTGGATTGGCTGGGAAGGTTCCATTTTAAGGCTGCGGGCGGCTATTGCCCCTCGCGGCCCGCGAAATCCGGGGATTGAATGGGTCCATACAGCGATAGAGTCCTGGCCCTGCGCGAGATGCTCGCGGGGCTGGGCTTGGTAAGCGAGGCCTGCTTCGACCGCTGCGCCGATGAGGCGCGCGCGGCCGGATGGGGCACGGTATGGACCCGGCTGCGAGACGCCGGCTATCTCGACGCCGCGCAGACCAATACCATGGAACTTGCAGCCAAAGGTTATCTGGCCATTGGGGTGACGCGAAGTATCCTCACCGAGCACGGCCTGCCCAGCGAGGCCGCGGCAAGAGCCGCACCACCAAACGACGACACAGAAACTCAGGCCGTACCGGTCAATCTGGCCGCCGCCGGGCAACCAGTTCCACCTGTGAATCCCACGCCCACCGGCGCACCCCTGACGCCATCATCGCCATGGGCACAATCCCCGCCAAAGTCGGGCGGTTCATCGGGAACATCGGGCAAGGATGAAACCGGTGGCCGAACCATGGCCGCCGCGCTCCTTGGCCGCCGCCTTGGCAAATACCAGATTGCCAGCCAGATCGGAAAGGGCGCGGTGGGAGCAGTATTCCTCGCGCACCACACGGTCCTGAACATCCCAGTCGCCATCAAGGTGCTGGATCCGCGGATGGCCCTCAACCATCCCGAAGTGCTCCAGCGATTCATGCACGAAGCCCAGATGGCCTCGCGCATTACGCATCCCAATGTCATTCGGGTACTCGACTGCGACGAGATTGACGGCTTTTACCTGTTCGTCATGGAGTATATCGACGGCATTACCGTCGGGGAACTCATATCCTTGAACGGAACCATTGCCGAGGGACGCGCGCTCAGCATTGCGCAGTCTGTGGCGGAGGGACTTGAAGCCGCCTTGGAGATCGGCATCATCCACCGCGACATCAAGCCGGCCAACATCCTGCTCACAAAAACCCGGCAAGTAAAGCTGGCTGACCTCGGCCTGGCCAAGCGCCTCGACGAGGATGCCACGAATGTTTCCGACACCAAGCCCCATACCTCCCTGGGTACGCCGCTCTACTTCTCTCCCGAACAGGCCATGGACGCCTCCACGGTGGACCACCGAACGGATATCTATTCCCTGGGCGCCACACTCTACCACATGCTTACCGGCCAGACGCCCTTCCACGGAAAGAATGTCCGCGAGATCGTGAAGAAGCACCACATGGATCCAGTGAAACCACCCATGGAGCTGGTTCCGGCCATATCAAAAAACACATCGGATTTGGTTGTCCAAATGCTGGGCAAGCAACCCGGGGATCGACCGGCGAATTACGCCGACCTCATCAAGGCGATCCAGGCCTGCGTGGTCCGATGCCAGCGCACCGCAGCGGCCCAGCGAACCCCGACCGCGGGAAAGAGTATGTTCAGCTGGCTGTTCCTCGGCAAGAGCCGATGAGCGAAAAGCGCAGGCTAAGCCTGCCCGTGCGCATTCTCCTTGGCTTGCTGGCGGGTGTGGCCCTTGCCGCCATCGGGCGAACGCTTGCGGCTGAGGGGTACGCATTGAGGTGGGGCGGAAAACTGATTCCGGCCGAGGATATTCTGGATTGGACCACGTCCAACGTCGCCCAACCCGTCGGCAATATCTTCTTGAATCTCATGTTCATGGTTGTGATCCCGCTGGTCTTCAGTTCACTTGCCCTGGGCGTGGCCGGTCTTGGCGACCTGAAAACAGTTGGGAGACTGGGCGGCAAGATTCTCGCCGGGACCATCCTGCTCTCCGGCGCCAGCGTGATCATCGGCCTTGTCCTGGTCAACACCTTCAAGCCGGGCATGGGAATCGAGGAGTCCGCCCGGGCAAAGCTTATGGAACGCACCACCGGCGCCGATGTGGAGAAGAGCCTGAAGCTGGCGGAACAGTCCAAGCCCTTTGCCCAGGTGATTTCCGACTCCTTTTCCCGCAATCCTGTCGAAGACGCGGCAAACCTGTTCACTCCAAACCCCAACTACCGGGGCGGCGGCATCATGGCGTTTCTCGTTTTCTGCATCATCGTCGGTGCGGCCATCACCTCCGTCGGCGTCGAGAAGTCCGCCCCGGTGGTGAAGTTTCTCGAGTCCCTGCAGGAACTTTGCATGGCGGTCATCGGCTATGCCATGGCCTTTGCGCCGTTTGGCGTTGCCGCGCTGATTTTTCAAACCTCCGCAAAGATCGGATTGTCGCTGTTTGTCGTCCTGGGAAAGTACATCGCTGTTGTCCTTGCCGGTCTCCTTATCCAATTGCTCGTGACCTACTCGGCGGCACTTTGGCTGGTGGCGCGCCGCTCGCCCCTGAAGTTCTTCGCAGCAATCGAAGAAGTCATCATCACGGCCTTCAGCACCAGTTCCAGCAACGCCACGCTGCCAACCTCCCTGCGAGTGTCACAGACCAGGGTCGGACTTCCCAAGTCGACGTCCTCCTTCGTCCTCACCGTGGGCGCCACCGGCAACCAGAACGGCACGGCCCTTTTTGAAGGCATCACGGTTCTGTTCCTGGCCCAATTCTTTGGCGTCCACCTCGACATCCATGCCCAGTGTACCGTCGTGCTGATGTCCATGCTGGCGGGCGTGGGGACGGCCGGGGTTCCCGGGGGATCCATACCCCTGATCGCGCTGTTGCTCCAGCAGGTCGGCGTACCCGCCGCAGGAATCGGTATTATCCTTGGCGTGGACCGGCTCCTCGACATGAGTCGTACTGTGGTCAATGTCGTCGGTGACATCGTCCTCGCGACGATGGTCAGCCCGAAGGATGGCATTCAAAATGAGCCCGTGGCTGATGCATAAATTCGGGTGGAGTGTTGCCTGCCACCGCATTTTCCTGGCACTTGCCGCGATGGTTTGCGCCGTCGCTGGAACCTCGTTACGAGCCGAGACAAGCGCAGTCCAGTTGCTGCGACCGGAGATCATTGCGGTTCATCCGCACGACCCGAAAGCCTTCACACAGGGGCTTGTTTACTCCGACAACGCGCTCTTCGAAAGTACAGGCCTGAACGGGCAATCCACCTTGCGAATCGTCGAACCCGAGTCGGGACGTGTGCTCGCATCCATCCCCCTCGAGCGCCGCTATTTCGGCGAAGGGCTCGCGTTGCTCGGAGGAAAACTCTACCAGATCACATGGCGCGAGGAAACCGGTTTTGTATACGATGCCGCGACCCTTGGATTGGTGCGGACATTTCACTACAAGGGCGAGGGTTGGGGGCTCACTTCGGATGGGAAGCAACTCTGGATGACCGATGGTTCCGCCACGCTTCAATCACGCGACCCGGGCACCTTCTCCCTCACCACAAGCCGCACTGTGACCCTTCGCGGTACGCCTCAGGCAATGCTCAATGAACTGGAATGGGCCGAAGGAAGAATCTATGCGAACGTCTGGCGCGAGGATCGCATTGTCGTCATCGACCCTGGAACAGCCACCGTGACTGCGGAGATTGATGCTTCGAGCCTGCGCAGCGCCGCCGACCGCCAATCACCATCCGGAACGCCAGCCCCGGATGTACTGAACGGCATCGCCTACCGACCAGACCGAAAGACTTTCTTCCTCACCGGAAAGTTTTGGCCGAAACTGTTTGAGGTTCGATTTGTCCCTCGATGAACTCGCGGGTGTTCTTAAAGGAAATCAGGGGCGGAGGAAATAATGGCTAATACGAAAAAAGTGATTGTCCGAAGGGCCGTGCCCGACGACTCCGCAAACATCCTGCGGCTGGTGGAGGCGCTGGCCCATTATGAGAAACTGGATCCGCCGTCACCCGAAGCCCAGGCGCGCCTTATCGCCGACGCCTTCGCCCCCAAACCCCGATTCGACGTCTTCCTGGCGGAGTTGGACAGCGAGGTTGTAGGTTACGCCTTCCTCCTGGAAACGTACTCCACGTTCCTCGCATTGCCAACTCTATTTCTGGAAGACATCTTCGTAATGCCCGACAGCCGCGGTGCGGGCGCCGGCTATGAACTGTTCCGCCAATGTGTGGCCGAGGCCGACCGTCGCGGCTGCGGACGCATGGAGTGGATGGTGCTCGACTGGAACGAACTGGCCAAGCGCTTCTATCGCCGCCTTGGGGCGACTCACCTGGACAATTGGGAAACCTACAGGCTGACGCGCGACCAGTTTGCTGGGATTCTCACCGCGAAATCCTGAGTTACAGGATTCTACTTGGGAACTGCGGATGGGCCCGAAAACTTCAGGAACTGGCATTCGACCTTTCGCGCTTCGAGGTCCATTTCCGCACCCTTCTGGGTCTGGTGGAACACGAAGCTGGAGGCCTGGTTATCACCCACCTCGAACCCGATGGTCATCTCCTGGGCTTCGAGACTGACTTTTTCGAGGTACACCGGGCACTGCGCCACGGCGTAGCAATTGTAGAACTCAAAACATCGGTCCCCATCACGCGATTCGCGCTTGGAGATGTGCTCTGCGATCTTGGCCGCGCTGGCTGGCGGCGATAACGCCACAATCTCCGATTCCGGGTAATAATGGAGCAGGATTTCCCGGTAGGTCTTCTTGTGATAGGCCATCATGGTGGCCCCCACCTGGCAAAGCCCTGCGCCGTGCCCCCAACCGCCACCCTTCAATGTAACCGAAACCACAGCCCCCGCCACATCGCGCTCAAACTCGGGAATGAAAGCCGAGCTATACAGGAAAGTCTTGGAGAGCGCCTTCCGAATCTGGAACTCCTTCCCGATGGTCCATTCACCATCGGACGTAACCACCTTCAGGTATTCGATACGTCCCGAAGCTCCGCGGCTCAGCGGCACGAGGTCCTTCAGCTCTCCCACTTTCCCGCCAAAGTACCGCGCCAGCAGCACCTCAAGCTCTTCGCGCGTATATTTCTGCGTCCACCGGAAGTAAGGCGCTGAGTATCGCAAATACGGTGGCACATCGCCCTGCGTGGTGTTGCACCAGCACTTGGGACGCGCATTGATCAGGGCCGCGGCCCGCTCCTCGGTGTTGGCCGGGAAATACGCCGCCACATCGGAACCAGGCTCTGCGTCAATTCCCGCTGCAAGGTACGCCCGGGGATCCTCGTGCCAGACACTGTCAAATGACTCGATGATACCACCGCACATCTTTGAGTAACGGGCATCGCAAACAGACCCGTCATGGGTCATCACTTCGCCCACCGTGGCCAGTGTCACCCGTCGCGAGTCCGGCGTCTCGCGGCTCGATCCGCGATAGCACTGGCAGTGGTCGTCGGCGCAAAGATCAAAAGCATCCGCATAGTGATGCTTGCCCATGGTGGCAAATGTCGTGTTTCGCGCCGCCACAGTTTGCGCTTTAAGCAACTCGTCCGGCATCACAGACATCATTTCCGACGAATTGACTGAAAACAAATAAACTTCCATGGGCAGTTCATTGACAACTGTCAGCTTGCCCTCGTTATCAATGCGCACCTCAACGGCGCCCCGGAAACGCTGCCGCTCAAAATGGCGCCAGTGGTAATCCACGCCGACAATTACGTCATGCACAATGGCCCGGCACTCATCGAGCCCCTTGGGCTCAAAGCGCATCCAGTCCTCTGCAGGCAGGTGCTGCCCGCCCTTGGCTGGCCGGGCGTGGATGATTCCCGAGGGGCGCTGAACCGATTCCTTCAGGATCGTCATTCGCTCGGGACGCGGCAATTTATCGCGCACCTCCTCCGCCGCCGCCTCAGTCTCGAACGGCCGCGAACATCGCCAGTACTCCAACGCCGACGCCGGACCCTCGATCTCCGGGCCCAACTTAATAGTTTGCAGGGGTTCCAGTTCCGCCGAAGGCGAAGTCACGGCATCCGCCGCATCGCTGGAAAAACATTTCTTGAGAACGATCCGGTATTGCAGCACTGCCTTCTTGCTGTATTCCACGCTGCAAATTAGGTCCAGGTCGCCACTCGGCAGCGCCGTTCCGCCGCCACCGGCATAAATGCGGTACCGACCCTGCAGCGTCACCCGAATCTCATTCTGGTGCTGCAGGATTCCTATGCGAACGGGCGGGCCGAGTTCGTCCTTATAGTCGAGCTTCATTGAAAGGTCATTCCCTGATGGTGCGGCGCATACTTGGTCGGGGATTTCGCCAGCACAAGCCCAATTTCGCGGGAATCTAATCCTTATGGCAATGGCGAGGCCGGGGTTCCCCGGGGGCCCTCGATCTTGTCCGCCTTCATGCGAAACAGGCTTGTCAGCGCGCCATCCCGGAATTCCTCCCCCACGCTGAACGTACCGCTGGCGCGAACCGGAGTGTCCGGGAAGTAGGGAGCCCCGTCCTTATCTTCCTTTGTGACATAGACCCATTCGTTCAATTTGGGGATCACTCCAAAACAGCAAAGCATCTGGTTCTTCACCAGGATGAATGCCCGGATTTTTCCCTCTTCAATATCCACGGGCACCATGTACCCGCTCAGTGCGACCTTCTGGCCGTCGAGGGATTTGATATTCGGTGGAATTTGCAGCGCCTGTGCCTCGGATTTCTCCCCTCCGGCCGCCGGTCCATTGCCAACCGGCGTCGCGCCCGCATTGAAACTGCCAAGCAGGCGGAAGGTAATTTGCTTGAAGCCGGAAGGGTCAGCCGCCGGGACGGTGGTGTCTTCATCCACATCCGCCACATTGACAGGTTTGCGCCCGTTTCGCGTGGCCTGTTGTTGGGCCATGATCAACGGGGACGGCGAGGACGTCACGATCTCCTTCTTGCCAATGAGCGGGGCCCCGCGAACTTCCTGTGGAACATCGGGGACCGTCACCTCCGGCGGATGGGCGTCGTTGAACCATCGGATACCCACCACTCCCGCATACAGCAGGGCTCCCAGAAGCATGAATCGCAACGGGGATACCGTTGCCGGGGGACCTTCGCGTCGCGCTCCCATCTAAAGGCGGGCCAAACGTCCCTACTTGACCGGCTCTTCGTCCGCCGTCACGGCATCGGCTTTCATGCGGTAGATGCTCAGCACCACCCCGCCCTCGCGCTGCTCGCCCACCTCCAGCGTTCCATACGCGGTGACCACCATGTCGTTGAAGAACTCTGTTTTCTTGTCCTTTTCCATGGTGATGTCGATCCACTCGTTCATCTGCGGCATCTGGCCGAAGCAGCACAGCGAACGCGAACGCGTGAGAATGAATGCCTTCACCCCGTCCGTTTCAAAAATCGTCGGGACCATGAAACCTTTTACAGCCACCTTCTGCCCGTTGAGCAGCCTGATGTTCGCGGGGATTTGATCCTTCTGAGCTTCCTTTGGCAAATCCTCGGGCCGCGAGCCTTCCTCGGGAATGAAGACCTCGTATTTGAATCCCGCGAGGGTCGCAAAATCGAGCATCTTGGCGTCGGGGTGGCTGGGATCTGGCGTAGGGGTCGGCGTGCTGAGCTTGGAAACATCCAGGCTCATGTCCGCCTTGTAGATGGACGGCGTCGGACTGGGAATCGCAGCTGCCACCGTCTGCGATGTCGGCTCGGCCGGAATGGACTTTGCCAAATCCAGGACACCACTACCCGGAGTCGGCGACGGCGGAGCTTCTGCAACCTGCGGATTCTCCAGTGAGTTGGCAACGGGTGCCGGAGTCACGGCAGCCTTCTCCGTGGATGCAGCCTTCGCCGCGTCACTTTCATACTTGGCCACAATGGCCATCCGCTTGGACTCCTCGGAGACGGGCGCAGGGGCCTCCTTGGGAGCGGCGTTCAGCGGCGCACCCTGAACCACGGGCGGGGCCTCCACCAGCTCGGCAGACTTCCGGGCCGCGGGGCTCGACATGGCCCACACGCCAACCGCCGCAGCCATTCCCGCAACACCCGCCAATACGAAATACTTGGTATGACTCACTCGAAATCCGCGCTCCCGTTCTTGATTCCCAAGGGGAAAACTCCTGTCGTTTTACCCTGCCAGCCCGCTACTAATCAGTCATGCTTCTCCGCCGGCACGGCAAACCCTACGTCCTTGTATGTCTTGCCCTTCAACTTCACGGAAACAATCGTTCCCTTGAATTCCTTGCGCTTCTTCAGCCGATCGCTCTGGCCATCGAATTGGGACGTGCTGCCGACCTTCTCGCCGGTCAGCTCATTTGTCACCGCCTTCAGCACCACTTCGAACGGCTCCTTGTCCTCAATCTTGAGTGTGATGGAATCCTGCGCAATCCGGATGCTGTTCTCGGCGCAGCCATCCACAACATAGCCGCTGATGCTTCCGGTCTTTGGGTCCACAACGACTTCCAGGTTGCCGACTGCCCCCAACGGAACCAGAGTTCCGCCGTGTGGCGCAACGTGGTGGTGTCCCTCGTGGCTGTGGGCTTCCTCCTTGTTGTCGTCTTTGTCGGCCTTCTTTGCAGGTGCTTGCTTTACCGCCGCCGGTTTCGCGTCCTTGGAGGTTTTCTCCTGGGCATTGGCAGAGGTCAGGCCCGCAATGGCCAGCGCTGCCACAACGGCCAGCAACTTCATTCCCCGAATTGAGTCCATGGTATTCAATCTCCGTCCTTGTTGATTACGATGTTGGCGAAATGTTCTCGGCCACGTCCGTGCCGTAAGCCTTGATGGCAGGCACAATACCCGCCAATGCCCCCAGAGCTATCATTCCCAGTGGGGCCAAATACAGAATCTGGTGAGGAAACATCAGGTCCAGCACCACGCCGGTCTGCGCCTGGACAATCTTCGCAGCGACACCAAGAATTCCCAGGTATACCAGCAGGCCTGCCGCAGCCCCAATGGCCGCAATCGTCGAAGCCTCGGCCACGATGGCCGTAAACACCCTGCGCCGTCTCGCGCCCAGCGCACGCAGGATCGCAAACTCCCGCCGCCGTTCATTGATGGTATTGTAAATGCTCGCAAGAATCGTCCCGGCCGCCACCACAGCCACAAGGTACGCCACCAGTCCCAGGATTCGGTTGACCCATCCCATCTTGTCGAAAAGATCCGCCATGGTGCGCCCAATCGGGAAGGCCAGTGTCGCCACCTTGCCCTGTTTGTTAATCATCTGCTCCAGCGAAAACCCGCCTTGCGGGCTGCGCAGCTTCAGCATCACAGCGCTGACTTCCTTGTGCTCGTCGGGTATCTCTTCTCCTGCCGCTGGTTTAAATTCCTTGTCCGCGCCACGCAACACATGGCCCTCCATACGATAAACGCCCTCGATGGGAATCCAAATCACCCGGTCCGACGGCGTATTGGATGGCTCCATCACTCCGGTCACCACATAAACTTCGTCGTGCTTCGCCTTGGGGTCAAAGTTTAGCCCATGAAAAGGATTGAAGTTGCTCCCCACCTTCAGCCCCGTTTGTCGAGAGACAAAGCTGCCAATGACGGCCTCCCGCCGTGTTGTGTCGAACATTCGCCCGCCCGGTGCGATGGCAAACTTCCTTCCCTTCTCAAACTCAAACTTCGTAAAGAGTTCCTCCGTGGTCCCAACAATACGGAATCCATTGTAATTATCACCCAGCGCATACGGCACGGCCAGTTCCACACGCGGGTCCTTCTTCACGGCCTGGTAAAGCGACCAGGGAATGTTTCCCGGCGATGTTTCGAGATGAAACACCGCGTTCAGCACAAGCTGCAACTGGCTGCCGCGGGCACCCAGCACCGCATCAAACCCAGCCTGCCCACCCGTAAACACCTTGTAGGCCTGCGCGTTGATGCTGACCACGGAAATGGTCAGGCCTGTGGCCAGCGCCACGCAAACAATG
The DNA here is from genome assembly GCA_019695055.1 of Candidatus Sumerlaeaceae bacterium. Taxonomy (GTDB): domain Bacteria; phylum Sumerlaeota; class Sumerlaeia; order Sumerlaeales; family Sumerlaeaceae; genus JAIBAT01. The sequence continues at coordinate 111,325 of JAIBAT010000083.1, forward strand.
GCAATGATGGAACTGAGCGCATGCTGTCGCATGCTGCGCATCATCATGAAACCGATGCCGCAACGCGGCACGTGCGGGGAGCTATAAATGGAAGGCGTGGCACTCACTTTGGGCCTTCTCCTTTTTGCTCCGCAGGAAGATTCTCCAGTGCCGCAGCACGATTGAATTCAGAAATCTTGTGCACATCCTCAAACTGGCCAAGAATTTCGTGGTCATGGCTCACGAGAAGCAGCGCAGCGCCATTTTCGCGACACACTTCTCGGATAAGCTTCAGCGCCTCACGCGCGTGGTGACGGTCCAGGTTGCCCGTGGGCTCGTCCGCCAGCACCAGCCTGGGTCGGTTCGCCAGCGCCCGCGCCACCGCGACCCGCTGCTGCTGACCCACGCTGAGTTGGCGCGGGCGATAGGTCATGCGCTCGTTTAGCCCCACGCGTTGCAGCAATGCCAGCGCATGAGGCCCATCCACACCGCGCCCAAACGCCATCCCCAACGCCACGTTCTCCAGCGCCGTGTAACCTTGCAGCAAATTAAAAGTTTGAAACACGTACCCAATGGTCGCCGCGCGCAGGCGGTCGCGCCCCGGCTCGGCCAGCGCCGTCATCTCCTGCCCGGCAACTCGGATTGTCCCACCGTCGGCCTGCAAAATCCCCGCGATCAGGTTCAGGAAGGTCGTCTTGCCCGAGCCGCTGGCGCCCTCCAGCGCCACCTGCGCGCCTTCCTCCAGGGAAAACGACGGCACATCCACAATCAGGGTCTTCTCACCCGATGGTGCCGCAAAACTCTTGGTCAGGTTGTTAATTTCAAGCAGGGGCATGCGCTGGATCCCAGAGCCAATTCTCAATACAACACCCGGACGGGCGTCTTATTGATAGTCTGATGCCAGCAATTGCCGGGCCAGAACCGCCCCAAAATGAAAATCCGCAGACTCCGCCGTTTCGGGCCATGTCTGCGGATGAAAACCACAATCCGGAATGTCCCGCAGCTTAGGCCTTCGGGACCAGCACTCCCTGCCCGTGCTTCGCGACAAACTCGCCCTTAAATTCGCTGATCGCCTTGCGCATCTTATCCTGCAACGGATCGCTTAGGTCCTTCTCGTTGGTCAGCGTGTGCGGGATGTCCGCATGCTTGGTCTCAAGGAACGGGAACAGCTCCGCCTCGAACTGCTTGATATTGCGCGTTTGCAGGTCGTCCAAAAGGCCCTGCGTGGCCGCAAAAATAATACTGACCTGCTTCCACAGCGGATACGGCGTGAACTGGTCCTGTTTCAGCACCTCCACAAGCCGCTCACCGCGCGTCAACTGGGCCTTCGTCGCCGCATCGAGGTCCGAGCCGAACTGCGCAAAGGCCGCCAATTCGCGATACTGGGCCAGTTCCAGGCGCAGCTTGCCGCCGACCTTCTTCATGGCCTTGAACTGGGCATTACCACCCACGCGGCTCACGGAAAGACCCACGTTCACGGCCGGCTTGATGCCCGAGTAAAACAGGTCCGGCTCCAGATAAATCTGGCCGTCCGTAATCGAAATCACGTTGGTCGGAATATACGCCGACACGTCGCCGGCCTGCGTCTCGATGAACGGCAACGCCGTCAGCGAGCCACCCGGCGCCTTCGCCTGGGGGCAGGACTCCTTGATAATCTGCGGATCCTCGCTAAGCTTCGCAGCGCGCTCCAGCAAACGCGAGTGACAATAGAACACGTCGCCCGGATACGCCTCGCGGCCCGGCGGGCGGCGAAGCAGCAGCGAAAGCTGGCGATACGCAGCCGCCTGCTTGGTCAAATCGTCATAGATGCACAGCGCGTGGCCGCCATTATACATGAAGTACTCGCCCATGGCGCATCCCGAATAGGGAGCGATATACTGAAGCGCCGCGGCGTCGTCCGCCGGTGCGCTGATGACAATCGTGTAATCCATCGCGCCGAACTGGTTCAGCTGCTCCACAATACCGGCCACCGTCGAGGCCTTCTGGCCGATGGCGACATAGATACAGATAACGTTCTGACCCTTCTGGTTAATAATGGCGTCCAGGGCGATGGCCGTCTTTCCGACCTGCCGGTCGCCGATGACCAACTCGCGCTGGCCGCGACCAACGGGGATCATGGCGTCGATGGCCTTGATGCCCGTCATGATCGGCTGCTTCACGGACTGCCGCGCAATAACGTTTGGCGCGTTCGACTCGATGGGACGCGTTTCCTTCGAGGTGATGGGGCCCTTGCCGTCAATCGGCTGACCCAGCGGGTTCACCACGCGACCCACCAGCTCCGGCCCCACAGGCACGCTCATGATGCGCCCGGTGCGGCGCACCTCGCCGCCTTCCTTGATGTTCTGGTCGCTGCCGAAGAGCACCACGCCGACGCTCGATTCCTCGAGGTTCAGCGCCATGCCCATGACCGTCGATCCGTCGGTCGCGGGGAACTCCAGCAGCTCCCCCGCCATGGCCTGGCTCAGGCCGTACACGGTCGCGATGCTGTCGCCCACCTTCAGGATGGTCCCGACCTTCTCGACGTCAAGCTGCGACGAGTAATTGTCGAGTTCCTTCTCGATGATATTCGTAATCTCTTCGGCGCGAATTGCCATCTCTCAGTCCTCTTTTAATGTTAACGCGAAACTGCCACTGCGTGAAAACCCGAGCGCGTCCTCAGATCTCCAAAACCTTTTCATCCACCGGCGCATACACCATCGGCGGCACCTTGCCCGCCACGCGGGCATAAACCGTCAGCTGCCCCCGGTGGTGGCACTCGTGGTCCAGCATCACCTCCGCGAGCATCAACCGCGACATCTTCCATTCCGGGCCAAACGGCTCGATCTGCTCCGCCAGGAAATCATCCGACGCCGCCTTCGCCGCACGCACGACTTCGGCGCGTGCTTCACCAATGGACTTCACCGCCGCTCTGACACTGCTCACATCGTACGGCTTCTGGAACAAGTCCATGGCCACAACCTTGTCCTCAAACAGCCCACGGATGAAATTGTGGCTCTGGCAGATGTGTTGAATCTGCTCGGCCGTGCTCATGCTGCCCTCGCCAGGCTTCAGCCCCAAATCCTTGTCCTCAAACAGCCTCACCACCCGCGCCGTACGCAGCGCCTGCAGGGGATAGATCTTCAGGAATTCCGCCCGCGTCATCATTGGTGCATCACCGATTCCAGCCGACCCCGCAACTTGCCCAGCTTGCCGCGCACCGTGTCGTCAATCAGTACATCGCCATAACTAAACCGCACACCGCCAATCAGCGCCGGATCCACCGAGTAATTGATCTTGAGCCGCGCCTTCGTAAAGGCTTCGAGGGCCTTCTGAAGCGTCAGCTTGTCACTCTCACCAAGCGCCTTCGGTGTCGCCACGCCCGCCTCGAAAATGCCCTGATCCTCCTCCACCAGCACCCGGAACCGCCGCAGAATTGCACCCGCGTTTTCTATGCGGCCCTTCTTCAGCAGAAGCACCAGCAGGTTGTGGATGATCTCATGCACACGCCCCTTCACGGCCTTCGCGATCAGGTCCAGCTTCGCTTCGGTTGTGATCTGCGGCGCCTCAAAGAACACCTGAAGGCGCGCGCCCACACCCACCATGGTCGTCAGCGCGTCCACGTCTGGCAGCAGGTCATTGGTAATGCCCTGCCGCTTCGATACTGCGAACAATGCGCGCGCATATCGCTCAACGATGACTGGATCGACTTTTATCACTTGCGGGCCAGTTCCTCAACAAACTGCGAAACGAGCTGGCGTTGCTTGCCGTCGTCCATCTTCTCGCGGATCAGCTTCTCCGTCGCGCCGAGCGTCAGCTGGACGACCTCCTCGCGCAGCGAAGCCCGCATCTTGTCCGTCTCGATGGCAAGGTTCTGCTTCACCCGCTCCAGCTCGGCCTGGGCATCCTGGCGCGCCTGCGCCACGATTTCCTCGGCCATCTTGCGCCCCTGGACGATCTCGTCCTGCTTGCGCTGCTGGGCTTCCTTCTCGATGTCCGCCAGCCGCTTGGAGTAGTCGGCCTTCATCGTCGACACCTCCTGCTGGAGACTGTCGATCCGGTCGAACTCGCTCTTGATGCGGAACTGTCTGTCTTCAATCGCCTTGAGGATACTCGTCCAGAAGAGCTTCTTGGCTATCCAGAAGAACAGCCCAAAAGCCACAAGCGTGGTCAGTATCTTGGCAATCATTTCATGATTCATGGATTCCTCGCGGACCCTGGGTAATGCGCCACGCCATAACGGCCCGGCGCGCCTGCCGCCCACTGGCGGCAAAGGGAGTCGCCACAACAACCACGGCGCCCTCCCCCGGCTTGGTCAGGCCGAAACTACTTCTTCAGGAAGACGATCTGGGCGATAAACGGGGAAATCAGAGCGTAGATCGCGAGAGCCTCGATAAACGCGGCACCGATGATCATACCCGTCTGAATCTTCCCGGCAGCCTCGGGCTGACGCCCCATGGCTTCCATCGCGGAGCTCACAGCCTTGCCAAGGCCAAGGCCCGCGCCAATCGCCGCCAGACCCAGACCAATCGGGTAGGCAAAAGCAGCAGCGGTAAACATATCCATATCCAAACACCATCCTTACTGTATTTGTTGCGCCGACCACCGGGGGTTCAGCCCCGCCGTCCGGCGTTTACTACGTAAACTTGTCCTTCGCCCGCTCGCCCTCTGCCCCTCAGTGGGCCGCGGCGTGGCCGTGCTCGCCTTCGTGGCCGTGCCCATGATCATCATGCGGCAGCAGCAGCATTAGGTAAATCGTGCTCAACAGCGAAAACACCAGCGCCTGGATCGTCCCCACCAGCAGCCCCAGCAGCAGGAACGGCGTGTGCAGCGGCACACCCACCAGCGGGTTCGGCCACACAATTCCCATCACCATCACGCCCAGCACCAGGAACACACCCGACAGGATGTGCTCGCCCATCATATTGCCAAAAAGACGCAACGACAGCGACAGCGGCTTCGCCAGTTCGCCAATCGTTTCCAGAACCAGCATGAACGGCGCCAGAGCCCACGTCACCGCGTCATTCGGCGAACCCATGAGATGGTGGAACCAGTGCCACAGCCCCGCCTCGCGGATGCCATTGATCTGGACGTAGAAGAACACAATCACGGCCAGCGTCACCGTGGTCTCATAGGCGCCCGTCGCACCCGTCATCAGCGGCAGCAGTCCAAACATGTTGTTCAGCCAGATGAACATGAACAGCGACGCCACAAACGGCACGTACTTCTTCCCCCGCGAACCCAGGATGCCGCCGAAGAAATTGTAAAAACCCTCCACCATCATTTCCAGGAACACCTGCAGCTTGCCCGGAACCATCATGCGCAGCCGCAACGTCCCGAAGATAAACACCGCCGAGATCACCGTGATCAAGACCATGAAGATCTGAACTTCAAAAACATGCATGAAGTGCCCGACAGGCGTATGGGCCAGCGGCTTGCCGCCCACATTCATCTTCAGCAGCACGCTGATGAGGTTTGGCAATTCCGGCTTTTCCGTCGCCTCCTCATGCTCGGCTGCGTGAATGTCGCCCTCCGCCTCCTTGACCACACCCTCCACCGCGGACTCGCCATGCTTCGCCGCCGGTGCCGCATGCGACTCCGCCGCCGCGCCGTGGGTCTCCTCCGCCGCCGCAAAGGTAGCCTGCGAAAAACCCAAAAACGCCGCCAGCACCAGCGCCACCAGCACAAGGGTTCTATGTCCCACCAGCGGCCGGAGGCCGCGCATACACTCGATCATGCCTTGTTTCCCGCGGCCTGGGCCGTCGGCGCATTCGCACCGCCGGGCACCGCCGCTCCCGAAATCTTTTTGCCAGTCACAATATCAATGCCCAAAATGGCCGCCCCCGCAATCGTCAGCACCGCGATCAGCAGCGTCAGCGAAATCCCCGCAAACAACCCGCCAACCTCGCCCGGCGTCGTAGGCCGAAACACAAAAATCGCCACGATCCCGCCAAAGAACAACACCATCTTCAGCACCGCCCAGGACAGCAGGCCCATCTTGTCACCCGCGCCCGGCCGCAGGCCGTTCGTCACGATCGCCGCCAGCACCAGCAGGTTCGCCACCGACCACACCGACGCCGCAAGAAAATAGGCACCCGCGCGCACGTCGCGCAGCATCCACTGCGCGCCCAGCACCGCCGCGATAATCACCGCAGCCACCGACACCTTTTTCACCAGCCTGGGTATCATCATTTCCCATCATTTAATTTGCGTAAAATCGCCCGCACTTCCCGCACCCCGGCCACAATTCCCAACACCAGGAACACCAGGAACAGGATCCCGCGACTATGAAGCCACCGGTCCAGATAGTACCCGATCAGGCACCCCACCAGGACCGAAGCCGCCATAAGCGTCGGAATTGTAATGGCCAGACCCGCGTTGCGCATCGCACTGTCTGGCTTTAGCTCCGGCGGCTTGGGCTTGAATTGCCCCTCGCCATTTTCATTGGATTCGTCAGCCATTTTGCACAACGTAGGATTTGCAATCCCGTGACCCGAAGCGAACTCTGTCAAGCCCGCAGTTCGGGGCCCGAGACCCCAAATAGCCGAGGCATTCTAACGGCCCGCAAGCGCCCTATTCGTGAAAAAATTCACGGGAAACAGCACTGTAAAGCCATCCGCAGGGTCCTCGGAGAAGCACAGGGGAAAACCGCAGTTAAACCACGATAGGGCGGTTGGATTTCCTGTGAGTTGGCATTTTCCGGGGTTACAGAGTGGGCCCCGGAGCAGCGGTTTGCTAACGCCTAGGGTTTTTTCTGGTTAAATGACTGATACTAAAGAGTTTGAAAACGCAAAAGCCTCAGGACGCGCAACAATGGGACGAATCAAGACCTGGCGCGGCAGCAGAGGTCTTTTTGTTTGCTACCCCGTTAATCGACAATCGACAGTTTCGGTTCTACTTTTTGGGGAGCATCTCTGTTGTTTCCAAACCGAATTTCTTCAGCAACCACTCCAACGTAGCAATTTGGTCTGGGATGGTAGCCCTTCGAATCTGCGAAAGCAGATGAATGCGAACCGGCTTCGGCAGCGCAGTGTTTTGAAGTCCCTGATTACAATTGGTACATACGGCTCTAAGATTTTGTGGAGTGTCGTCGCCGCCCTTTGACTTATCAATAATGTGCCCCATTGTAAGTCGAACAGTACGATTGCCGCCAAGCGGATCCGGGTCGCCGGCTGCGGCTCCGCACATTTGACACGTGTACCCATTCCTTTCAAGCACCCAGGCGCGCGTTTCCGTGGAAATCTCGCGAGCAAAGGCAGGAACGCGATCAATTGTTTCCAATAAGTATTGGTTCGGTTTCAGATCTGCGCGATCCTTATGCGACAAAATTTGGTAGCCATCTTCGTTGCGTAGCTCGCGTACGCGCCTGGCCCACTCAACCGCACCACCGCTTGCTTTCTGTATGTCCCGAGAAATCAGCACCTTTCCAAGGTTACCCAAAAAGTACTCAAGAATGAGCTGCTTTGAGCCGCGCTTTTTTGCCATTCCGACCATATTCCTTTCCCCGCTCCATTGCAAGCATCGGCAACTGCGATTCCATGACGGACGCGCGCTCTTTGGTCATTTCTGCATAATCCGAATTCAACTCGACGAGGACCGCCCTTCGATTCAATTGACTCGCCACTAATCCCGTCGTTCCTGACCCTCCAAAAGGGTCCAACACCGTATCGCCTTCCCTTGAGCCCAGGAGAATACATCGACGCGCCAGTTCACGAGGGAACGGCGCAGGATGCCCCTTTCCACTCGGATCGGGGCCGAGCATCCAATAATTCCTAAGGTTTGCCCCACTATGTTCCCGGACAACTTTACTGTCATAGTAATAAGGCGAGGATTTCGCGAACATGAAAATAGATTCGGTTGCGTTTGACGGCCGGTTCTTTACGCTTTCCGGCATGGCACTTTTCTTGATCCATGTTATATGTGATCGGAGAATCCAACCGTCTTCCTGTAATGCAAATGCAACACGCCATGGAAGCCCGAGAAGATCCCTGTCCTTCAATCCCCAGCAATTGGGAACCTTACAATTCCGTTTTTGAATGAGCTTACGGGTATTCCCAACGACTGCATTTGGACCGCAATTTCCGGTTCCACCATTTCGTGCGTATCCATCCCCCACATTTAGCCAGATCGTCCCATCCTTGCGTAGCACACGACGTACCTCGCGAAATACTTTCACCAAATTCGCAACATACTCAGTTGGGGACGATTCGGCACCAATTTGCCCGTCCGAGTCGTAATCCCGCAGTCCCCAATAAGGCGGTGAGGTTACGCAGCATTGAATAGTTTCTGGATTGAGTCGCGGCAACATTTTCAGGCAGTCGCCAACCAGTATGCGTATGTCATTCATTCTGATGCTGTTTTCCCATTCCGATGAAATGGCTGCAAGTAATAATTCCTTAACATGGTCGATTGAGCGCCCTCATGGCAAGATAAGTGAAATTAGGGTGCTCAAAGTCCCAATAGACTTGCATTTACTGACCCCCCACGTTTCGCAAGCCTGCGTGTTAATACATTCCGACCCTTTGCGAATCCTTTGCGCCTTTGCATCTTTGCGTCATTGCGTTGGCATTTCTGCGTCATGGCGTCAGCGTTTCCCAAACCCGCCTTTACAATCCTTTTACACTAAACCCCTTGCGTCATACCTCTATCAGGCGCGCCATGCACCCATGAAACGACAACTCCTCACCCTCCTTGCCATTGCCTCCATCGCCACTCCAACCCACGCCGTGATCTTCACCGGCCTCACTAAGACCATTGACCTCGCAACCACCGTCCCCGCCGGGGCCTCCCTGACCGCGGGGTGGGCCATCACACCCGCCGGGTTCGCCCGCACCCATGGTTTTGGAACCGAATATGAGATCGTCCAGTTCGCCCCCGAGCCCATTGGCGACGGCAACCGCCTCGGCTCCAGTTTCGCCGGTTCCATCGTCATCCAAGGCTGCCACAGCCCCGACACGAGTGCCGACCTGCGCCTCGGCGCACCAAATATCGGCCCCCTCACCACCGATACCTTGCTTTGCGAATACCGTCTCAGCGAGGATGGCACCAGTTGGACCCCGTGGCTCGAGGCCTCTCCCACCACCACTGCCCATACCGGCTGTTATCCCGTCCCCCCCGGCTCCCTCGCATTCCCAGTCTCCAGCCAGTTCGAGGGCCCGCCCCGGGAGCAGGTGGCCCAGATCCTCGCCCGCCACAACCTCACCCTCGAGCCCTACGAGCAGCCCGCCGGCAATTACCATTTCGCCCTCAATCGTTTGCCCAAAGCGGTTCCCCGCCCACCCGCCGGCTACCTCCAGGTGCGCCTCAAGGCCACAGGCCGCGGCACCACCCTCATCAGCTCCCTGCACTACGAGTTCTCGATCGTGATCAGCGGCCTGAAGCCATAAACTCACCCACTTCTCCTCCTCTGCGCCCTCTGCGAACTCTGCGGTTCAATGCCTTTTCTTCAACCCAGGTGCATCGACACTTTTGGTGCTTTGGTGATTTGGTGGTAAAATTTTATGGGTCTGTAAGGGGCTGCAAGGGGTCATGGGGGAATAGGCAAAGCCATTTCCCCGTGCATAATGCTCCCATCTTAATCAAAAAGGAGCAGCACCATGTTTAACGAAGACCTCACCCCCGTCCCCGACCCTTTCGGCGACGACATCTCCGGACTCAGCAGCCAGCCCCTGCCCGATCCCGTCTGGCCCGACGGTCCCCCCGCCGACCCCCGTGATGAACCCGACCCCATCAACATCCCCGACCCCACACCCAGCAACGAACTCGTATTCTACGACGAGAAGAATCCGCCTCCCGAGAACGACGAGGAAATCGAAACCGTCAGCCAGGTCCTCGGCCAGACCATCTGTCTCGCCTCCGTCACCTGCCGCCGCCTCTTCCATGCCATCGAGCGCCTGCCCGTCATGGAATGCGACGTCCACCAGCTCACCCAGCGCGTCACCGACGTCAACGCCGGCATATACGCCCTCGCCCAGCTCTACCGACTCCACACCGCCGACGAAACAGCCCGACGCCTCGACCTCAACATCTACCCCAGGAAACGCCGGAAAAAAACGAAACGGACCTGACCCCCGACTCTGCACACCCAAACCCAAGGGCCCTCAAACCTCCCGTTCGAGGGCCCGAATTACCACCCTTAAGCACAATTTAAACCGATTTAAATGACACAAAATACGCACTAAAAAATGCCTCCAAATCACTGATAATAGGAATCTTAAATGCATCGAAAGGACAAGTATGTACCCCCTCCCCCCCCCGCTCGTAGTTCCACCTTCTGGTGGTGGGGTCCGTATCGACTCATTCAATGCTTTGGTGCTTTGGTGATTTGGTGGTGAAATCCCCCGGCAGGCCGCGACTACCCCTCGTTTGCTTCCAGCACCCGCAGCAGGTTCTCCGCGGCGATCTTGTTGATGTCGCCCTCCGAGTAACCTCGCCCGCGCAGTCCG
>JAIBAT010000046.1 GCA_019695055.1 Candidatus Sumerlaeaceae bacterium
GGAGTTGCACGGACACGTGCTTATTCTCCGACGGGGCGAGCAGGTCACATTTTCAGCAGACGGAAGACGCTACCGCTATTTCAACGATAGCGGCGAGCTCGTGCCGATGTGCTGAAGCGGCAGGTGGACATGGAAAGCACGACGGACGTGGTGTCGCTTTTGGATGATCATGGCGCCAATATTGGGGTGGTTCCGTACCTGTTGCAGCGCGCAGGAAAGGACAACTATTCCCTGGCGGACAACCTGCGGGCGGTGGGGAATTGGCGGCTGGTGTTCTGGGACGATGACGGGATGGTTTGGGCACGGGATACGCCGGCGAACGCAGAGTTGATCAAGCGGCGCGACAGTGTGATATTTCCGGAGCATTTGCCATGCCGGGAAAACCTGCGGGCGAATGGTTCGGAATTGGTGCGGTTGCGGAAGGATCCGGATAAATGGGGGCGGGCGGGAGACGAGCTGGAGCGGGCAGTGGCGGAGTCGCCGAGGAATTTCCGGGCGACGATGGCGCTGGCGATCTGGCATGATGTGAACAGCTCCACGCCGACCGTGACCCTTGCCGCGTTTCGCAAGGCAGAGGAAATGGATCCGACATTGCCAGAGTTGCTGAACCGGATGGGGCAGTTTTTTGCGCGGCAGGGTGAAAAGGAAAAGGCGCTGGATTATTTTTCGCGGGCCGCGCGGTATGCCTCTTCGCGGGCGGACGGCCTTTTCAACCAGGCTCTTACCAGCTATAAGTTTGGCTACAGTGAAGAGGCGCTGGGCCTCGTGAATCGGGTGTTGCGGCTTTCGCCATTTCACCAGCAGGCGAGAAGACTGAAGGAACGAATTCGGGGCCCGGCCACGAAGCCCGGGAGTTCCGACAGGGGGACCACGCCATCGGGAGACTTGTTGACCACGCCGACGGCCGTATTGACGACGGAAACGATGGGCGGAGACGCGAACCTGTGAGCGACCGGAAAGTAATGAAGACAGGAATTCGTGGCGCAGCGGTGCCGGAGGTTGCCGGACATAATGATCGGGGAGGGTGGATTTCCGTTCTTCTGGTTATTCTGGCTGTTGCCTACCTCGGGGTTGCCTATTCAAGCCTTAGGCAGGATTCCGCGACAGTGGACGAATTTGGCCACATCCCGGCGGGGCATAATATCCTTTCGACCGGGGATTTTGGCTATGCCGAGTTTCACCCGCCGCTGTTGAACATACTGTCGGCACTTCCGATGGCGTTCCTTCAGTTGCATCCCGACACTTCGCGGCCGGCGCCGTTTCCGGATGCGGGCTATTCGTTCTGGTATAATGGTTATAATTTTGCCCAGCGGTTCGCCGGTGACTACCAAAAGATAGTGGTGGCGGCACGGGTTGTTACAGTGGTGCAGGTGTTGCTGCTGGGGGTGCTGCTGTTTTTCTGGGCTCATGATTTTGGGGGCAGGCGGCCTGCGCTCGCAGGCCTGTTGGCGGCAGCCGTTGTGTGGTTTTCGCCCGGAATTCTTGCGCACTCGCGGCTGGCGGCGCTTGATGCGGGGATTGCATTTTTTATGGCCCTGGCTATTTGGGGTTTTCACCGATTCCTTCGGTGTCAGAATGCGGGATGGCTGATCGTTTGTGGGGTGCTGGTTGGTGTGGCCCAACTATGCAAGGGAACAGCCCTCTATCTTTATCCCATTCTTGTCGTATTGGCGGTGGCGTGGCGCCATTTCCATGAAGACTGCCATTTTGGCCGCCTGACGCTGAAGGTTGCAGGAATTTTTCTGACAAGTTTGGTGGTGATCAATGCCGGATACCTGTTTCAGGGAACGTGCACCAGTCTGGGTGAAATGGACTTTCTTTCCCCGACGCTGGCGGATCTACAGCGGGGGCTGCCGGCGGGCATTCCGGTGCCATTGCCAAGGGTTTACGTTGAGAGCTTTGACCGGCAGTTGCATGAATCGGCAACAGGGTATGGTGCATCCCTGTTTGGCGTTTATTATCCGGAGGGAGTTTGGTATTACTATCTGGCGTTGCTCGGCGTGAAGACGCCGATTCCGTTGATGCTTCTTGCTGTGACGGCTATTCTCATTTTCACGAGGGTCGCTCCGCGAATGACTTTTCAGACCGTATTGCTTTTGTTTCCCCCGGTCTTCATCATTATTTTGTTCTCTTTCTTCAGTGGCAAGCAGATCGGAACCCGGGTGTTATTGCCTGCGGCGCCATTGTTCTGGCTCTGGGTCTCACTGGTCATCACGAACGCGCGACATCCACGCTGGCGGTTGGGTTTGTTTGGAATCCTGGGACTATGGATGGTCGCGGTGGATGTTCGCGCCTATCCGGATTACCTGTCTTATTTCAACACCTTTGTGCGCAGTCCTGGACAGGCGGCTCGAATCACGACGGATTCCAATCTGGACTGGGGCCAAGACCTGATTCGGTTGCGGGAGTTCATGAAGCAGCGCGGCATTGCGAAAGTGCAGTTACTGTACTTCGGGCGAGTGGACCCCAGTATTTATGGGATATCCTACGAATTACCCAAAGGAGCGCCGAAACCGGGTTATCTGGTCGTGAGTTCCACTTTGTTTGATCGCGATTATCCGCTGACGGATCATGGGCGGATTGTCCGGATTGTGGAAGTCCGGCTGGACAGGAACCCGAAGGCCAGGCGTGTCGGGTTTATTGGGCGGACGCTGCAACTCTACGAAATTTCCGAATAGGAACAAAGTCTGGCTATCGAACGGTTATCCAACCAGTGGATGGCGCGACTTGCTGGTGGGGATCGATCGCGAAAACCTCGTATCGGCCCACCTTCAACCCGATCAGAATAGTGGCGGTGGCCGACAACTCCGTATCAGAGGACGAGGGAGCGGTGATCAGTTCTCTGTCCTTGCCATCGTGGTCGCGCATTCCGAGTCGGCAACCTTGAAGGTTCCTGCCACGCACAGTGATGACCTGTGGCATTGTGACATCCCAGGTGGCAGGCTGGACGCTTTCGATGATTGGCTGGGGAGACACTTTCAAACGGGTGGTTGCAGTGGTGCTTGCGGAACGCTCAGGCGTCTGGCGGACCTTTATGGAGGTGGTTGTTTCGGCGTGGGCTTGGTGCAGGGATGACAGGGTCAATACGCACAAGGGAACATATGCGAGGAGAGGTAACTTCAACGTAGTCGTCCTTTCATTTGCATGACTTCGGTGGCAGGGTTCTGACGAACTCGCAAATTGCGGGCCACCGCATTGTTATTGAGCCAGAGCAATCCGGGTACTATTTGAGGTTCAAGCTGCCTGGCAGCGCGGCTGCCTGTCCGTCGGCGCCGATAACAAGGACATCGTATTTGCCGGGTTCCATTTGCTCGTAGGGAATTTCGGAGCCAGTGATGACAGTATCGGTTGGGGTGGGACCGATTTTAAGGTCGCGATCCTTTCCATCTTCTCCGCGGATGGCGATGCGTGCTCCTTTGAGGTTCTTACCGTAGATGGTCAGCGTGATGGGCGCCCCCATTTCTGCCTCGGTGGGGTTAACTTGCTGAATCTCCGGGGTTGGCCCTGTCGGCCTGGCAGCGGTGGCGGAGGTGGTGGCGGTGGAAGTTGTGGTGCCATTGGATACTGTTGTGGCGAGGCCGGAACCCGGGGCTGCGGAGGATGTCGCCGTTCGAGTGACACGGGTTCCGCCGGCAGTGCCGCCTTCGGATCGTGTCGGTTCGGCAGAAGCGCCAATTCTGGGTGCCGTGGACGATTCGGATGTTCCTTCCTTTTCCTGCCCGCATCCTGGCAACAACAGGGCTGCCAAACAAATTGCCGTAAATCCGAACCTCATGGTCGCTTTCTCCTCGGTGTTTCTGTCAAAGAATGGTAGGAGACGATAATCAGTCAACTGGGTAATTCGAGAGGCGGCCGGGGAAGACGGTTGAGCTACTTCTCGGTGGACCACGCAAGGAACCGCTGCCTGAGGCCCGGGGAAATTCGCTTTGTCAGGCCCAATGCGTGGGCCATGAAGACCAGGATGGTTGCCAGGGTGACGGCGATCCCAATCAGATGCCAATAAAGTTGGTATTGAAAAACCACTTCCTCCCCTCCCTTTACCCGGACTGCTCGAAAGCCGCCATTGGCACGGTATACTTGGGCTCGTTCTCCGTTAATGGTGGCGGTCCAGCGTGGGTAGTAGGCATCGGCAAGTACGAGCCAACCTGCCGCACCCTTGGGCACCAGGATACGTGCGGTTGTGGTTGAGTCGTACTTGACGCGGGCAATCACCGGTTTGCTTTTGCGCCCGTCGGATTTTCCGGCCCAGGGTGTGTGGCAAATCAAGGCTGTCAGGTGAAAATCCACCGTGGGCGTGGTGAGGGAATCGTAAACCGCCATCTCGCTTTCTCCAATAAACTGCGCATGGGAAACGACATAGGTACGGGGGAGGGCAGTAAGTCGTCGGAATATTGAACTGACATCCGACCAAGCCGCAACCTCCAAAACGCCCGTCGTAATGGCCGGGGAATCGTTCTTGAGCATGACAAACCTTAGGTTTGCCGCATCAAGTAGTGGGTGTTCCCGACTTGGAGAGTAATCAAAATGAGGCTCATCCATGGAAATGCCGGACATCGCGGCAAATGTCGTATTGATGAAGCGGGTCAGGCTAATGTCGTTGCCGCCAACTACAGAAACTTCGTGGGATATCGGTTCCGAGGACAGGTAATCCGTGGTGGAGAGAATCCGCCCTTCCTCCCGAAATTCGCGCGCGAATTCCCAGAAAGACTTCGATGCGTAGCTGTTGTCAGCTGGGGTGGTGCGCTGGATGGCCGGCCAAGCATAGCAAAGAAGATCCGCCACAGCAACGGCTGTCAGCATGTAAACGGAGGCGGGGCGCTTCCAGAGGGATGCCAAAGCAAGCGCCGCGAGTGTTCCTGTCGCCACGATCCTGGCGATAATCCACGCGGTATTGGCAGATTCCGGGTAGGGGAATGCGGGCAAATTGCGGGTTGGGTCGGGTTTCCCGCCAGGTATTGAGGTGCCAATGAACCACACCAGGGAACACAATAGGACAGCGACAATGGTGCTTTCCCATGCCCTCCTTGGTCCTTCCCGATGGATTGCATCAAACTGCTCGGCGGCCAGAATAATGGCGTATATCAGGCCGAAGAGAATAATGCGCCCATGGCCCCTGAAAATGGCCCAACCGGGTATCCAGCGCAGCAGCAGATCGGAATGAGGAACGAGTCCGATTGAGGCCATGATAACCGCCAGGATGAGCGCAACCGCAGGGAAGTTGAATTGCCTTTTTCTTACAAGTCCGGAGATGCGACCCAATGCCAGGGATAATGGAAGCATTCCGAAATAAACTGTTTGTTCCCACCAGTACCAGGGGGCCTTCTCCCCGTTGGCACTGATGTGAAACCAAGGCGCCAAGGCTGCAAGGTAGCTCTGCGGCAGGAGGGAGAATTCAGAGAACCATTCCGCGCCCTTTTGGGCTGTTCGTGCGGAGAATTGCATGGCGTCTGCGACCGGAACGAGTTCAATTGCCGCCAAACCTGCAGCAAGCACCATCGCAAGTAATTGGTAACCAAGGTGGATCACTGCAATCCTGCGGTTCCCCAGTAGGCTCGGAGCCAACGCCACGGCGAGAGTCAGAAAGCAGAACAGCGCGGCGTAATAGGCGATTTGGTAATGCCCTCCAAGAACCATTGCTCCTGCGCAAAGGCCCAGCATTGCGGCGTTATGAAAGGAGGGCTGCTTGAGCAACAATCCCTGTCTCGCCAGTACGAGCGGAACCCAAGCCAGGCTGCAGACCATTGTGAAATGTCCGGCGAAGATTCGTGGGATAATTACCGCACTCAGCCCCGCAACGCTTCCAGCAAAGGCGCTGGCAAGAGTTGAAAGACCGCGGGATCTGGATAGGAACACCATCCCCGTCGCAAAGAGTGCCAGATGAAACATCATTGAGAGGTTCAGTGAGAGGGGTTGAGGCAAAGCGAACCAAAGCAGTAGATTGGGTGGGTAATAGAGGGTGGAGTCCGTGTTCGCCAGAAACGGTGTTCCGCAGAAGATGTAGGGGTTCCAGACCGGAAGATGGCCGGAGAACAACTCGCGACAGGCGAAAGTTATGAAGTGGCGGTAAGCATTTTGAATGTCGTTGTGGGAAAACCCCAAGTATGAGCTCGCAAGCCTTGGGAGCAGGGTGAGAAATGGAAGAATTGAGAAGGCTATCGCAATCGCATACGGGGCCACCTTCTCAATTCCTGGCATGGTGGCAAACTGTCGCTTTGAGGAATTCATTCCCAACCATCCCTTGATTGATTCCCTCAAACAACAAGGAATTTCATTCGTCTTACCCAACAGAGGTATTAGGGAGATTGGCTCCAGAGTAATGCCACCCGGGAAGAGGGTGTGCGCGCCATGGTGGATTTACCATGATCCTCATGCTGTTTGCGATTTCTTGTTCCAAGCCTCGCGGGCTCGACTCGATTCCAATCGGAGTTTCGTAGGACAAACACTGATGCTCCTTTGGGGCCAGCGATTTTGATTTTTCCTTTTGACCTACCCATCCGACAGGAGAAGCCGTGCAGTTGGTGCATTAAATAATGGTGCAGGCTGCTCGGGCTGGTTTGGCAGGCAGGGGCTGTTCGGGCGGTTTGCCGAAATTTAGGGGAGGATCATCATGTTTCAAAGGCTCGTTCGAGCATCATTGGCGTTAACTTTGGTTGGTGTGGCTGCATTTGCCGGTGCCCAGAAGGCAAACGTGAAAATCAGTGCGGCATATGGTGGTGGGGGAGGCGCAACGGCTAATACCTACCTGAAGGATTATGTGGAACTGCTTAACACGGGCACCTCTTCGGCTGACCTTACGAACACGTCCATTCAATATGGGTCAGCGACGGGTAACTATGGGAGTTCGGCATCCAATATTTACGCGTTTCCTGCTTCGACTACCATTCCGGCGAAGAGTTACCTGCTGATCGCTACGGGATCGGTAGGGACGGCGTCGCCTTCTCTTACGATGCCGACTCCGGATATTTCGACGACGAACATGAACATGTCGGGGACGAGCGGGAAGGTGGCGTTTGTGGATCAGGCCGCGGCGTTGAATACGAAGCCTTCGCTGCCCAATGCGCTGATCATTGACGCGGTTTCGTGGGGCGCGGCGGATAACGCGGAGGGCGGCGCGGCTACGAATGGTGGGGCGGCGCTGGTGGCTACGCAGGTGAACCTGCGGAACAACCTGGGGCAGACGGATACGGATAACAACAATGCGGACTTTACTGTGGCGACGGCTTCGGCCGGGAATGCCCCGCGGAATTCGTCGAGTACGCCGGTGCCGGTGACTGTCAGCAGTTTCATGGTGGACTGACCGGGTAGTTGTAGCTGATCGATTTCGTGGCGGCGGGGCTTCTGCTCCGCCGTTTTTTTTGTTTTGGGGGTTGTTGGTGGGG
>JAIBAT010000162.1 GCA_019695055.1 Candidatus Sumerlaeaceae bacterium
CCGCGCATCACGCCCAAGCCGGTGGTGCAGGGGCCACAGACCGCCATCGTGGTCGGCCCCAAGGGCGAGGAGATTTATACCGATCAATACGGCCGGGTGAAGTGTCATTTTCATTGGGATCGGCACGACAAGTCCGACGAGAACAGTTCCTGTTGGATCCGGGTGTCGCAAACCTGGGCAGGCAAGCAGTGGGGGGCGATGCATATCCCGCGCATCGGTCAGGAGGTCATCGTCGATTTTCTCGAGGGTGATCCCGATCAGCCGATCATTACCGGGCGGGTCTACAACGGCGCCAGCATGCCGCCGTATGGTCTGCCGGCCAATAAGACCATCAGTGGAGTCATCAGTCGCAGTTCCAAAGATGGCGGCGCGGCGAATTTCAACGAGATCCGTTTCGAGGATAAGAAAGGCGAGGAGCAGATCGTCATCCATGCTGAGCACAATGTGGATGAGTATGTCGAGAATGACTTCAAGGGACAGATCGATGGTAATAAGTATCTGAAGATCAAAAAAGATCAGGTGGAGAAAATCGAGGGCAATCTGTTCTTCACCGTGGGCAAGGGGGGTAATTCGAGTGGTGGTCACCAGGATATTGTGATTGAAAAAGATAAGAAGGAGTTGATTGAAGGCAATAGCCACCTGCATGTGAAGAGTGCCCGGAAGGAAAAAATTGATGGTGACCAGTCCCTCACGGTGGGTACGAATCAGCAGGAGAAGGTAGGTACGAAGCACGCCTTGGAAGCCGGCCAGGAAATCCATCTTAAGGCGGGAATGACGGTGGTGATCGAGGCGGGTTTGCAATTAACTATTAAGGGAGCCGGTGGTTTTATTGATATTGGTCCGGCGGGCGTTACCATTCAGGGTACGCTGGTGAATATCAACAGCGGTGGCGCGGCTGGAAGCGGCAGTGGTTCAAGTCCGGAGGCGCCAGAGGATGCCACCAAGGCGGATCCTCAGGCGCCGTCGCTGGAGTTCAGCGGTAGTTAATAGCAGTTTTTCCCTTTCATATTAGCGGGAATTCAGCAACCCCATTAAATATCAAGGAGTATGACCATGCCTCCCGCCGCCAGAGTTACCGATATGCACACCTGCCCCATGGTTACCGGCATCGTGCCGCACGTTGGGGGGCCGATCCTTCCCCCGGGATGCCCCACGGTCCTGATCGGTTTCATGCCCGCCGCGCGGGTCAGCGATATGTGCGTTTGCGCTGGCCCGCCGGATGTGATCGTTAAGGGTTCGCTGACGGTGATCATTGGAGGGATGCCGGCCGCCCGGATTGGCGACCTGACGGCGCATGGGGGGGTGATTGTGGTGGGATGTCCTACGGTCATCATTGGCGATGTCGGCACGGCTAATCCTGGGACGCCGGCGGCGGCGTTTCACAGTGCGGCGGAATCAGGCGCGGCGCTGGTGTGCAAGGGGCCTTGCCCGGCTTGTGGGCATTTGTAGCTTCGGTGCAGGCAATGGGGGTGCTGAGGAAAAATAATGAAAATTCGCCGTGAGCACGAGAACGCGTTCGCCGAGTTGCAGCGAAAGGAACGCCGGGCTCGACTTGCTGCCGAGATCGTTGCCGGTGACGATAAAGCGCGCATCGACGAGAAAGGCAATATAGTCCTGGAAGACTCGCGGGGGAATCAATCAGTCCTGGAGTTGACGGATCAAGGGATTGCCGGGCTCAGAACGGCTGGAGGCCGCCGTTATCACCTTGATCGCGATCAAACCGGTCGCATCGTTCGTATCGCTGACCCAATTAACCAGACTGTCGAAATCAATTATACGCCAGAGGGGCCGATTGGTGAAATTCACCGCAATGGCAAGCGAATGCTCAGCTGCGAATATGCGAAAGAGGGGGATACACTCGTGGCCACGTTCGCCGACGGCGCCCGTGAGCATCTCGAATACCATGCCGGACAACTGGTTCGAACCGTGGACGCCAATGGCGCCGAGAACCGCTTTGTTAGGAATCAAGAGCTACAGGTCATTGAAGTCGTTGACCCCAATGGTCATTCAACCCAGTTCGATTACGATGAAGATGGCAACCCGCTGCGCCGCGTGCTGCCTGACGGTTCGGAAGAATCCTATGAAGAAGATGATGACGGCAATTCTATTGTCAAGGTCAATGGCCGTCCTTGGATCAGGATTATGGCCGATGAGTCCGGGGACAATGAACGGGCGGACTTTGCCGATGGCCATTTCATAGCGATCAAATGGGACGGCGACAAGCCTGTACAAGGCGTAAACGAATACATCAAAGTTACCTTCGAATATGATGGCAAGGGCAGTCCCGTCAAGGAAACCCAGGACGATCTCGCCATTGAGTACGAATACGATGGCGAGGAAAATCTTGTCACTATCAAGACCTCCGATAATGAGAAACTCCGTTTCCATTATGACGGGGACGATTTGCTGATTGGTATTACCGACTGGAGTGGACGTAAGTTAACGTTCAGCCATGATAAGGTCGGTTCAACAACGGGAATTCGGTTCCCCAACGGAGTGACGACCGGTGCCACGGTATACTCAGAAGGCCATTATGCGTCCATAGAGACTATCTCGCCGGTTTACACCAATGAGCCTGTCGTCAGTGAGCGCTATGCTTATGACGACCGGGATCGCTTGGTCAGCCGAGCGGTTCCTGACAATGAGTGGCGTTACACGTATGACCCTGCCGGGCAATTGATTACCTGCGGAGATGCCTC
Source organism: Candidatus Sumerlaeaceae bacterium (assembly GCA_019695055.1). GTDB lineage: Bacteria > Sumerlaeota > Sumerlaeia > Sumerlaeales > Sumerlaeaceae > JAIBAT01. Next base: position 2,700 of record JAIBAT010000162.1, read on the forward strand.
TGGTGCCATTGAGGCATTTTCTTACGACGCCGCCGGCAACCTGATTCGCAACCGTCTTGGCGACGCCCATTACGATGCCTGTAACCGCATTCTCTCGGCCGGCGCGGAACGGTTTGAACATGACGGGCATGGCAACCTCGTCAGGTGTCAGGGATCCTGCAGTGAATTCTACCGCTACAACGGCCAGGGCCATCTGCTTGAGATCAGGGATACCCGAAGCCAGACGGTTAAATTCGCCTATGATGCCTTTGGCCGGCGTATTCGCAAGCAGTGTGGGAACACGACAACCCACTTTCTATGGGCAGGCCGCCAACTGCTTCGGGAGTGGACAGAATGTAATGGTGAGGTGGTCGAGCGACGCGACTATGTCTTTCTTCCTGGTGAAGGCTATCCGATTGCCGTGCGGATCAACGGCATGCCTTACTACTATCATACCGACCGTCTTGGAACACCGCTGGCTCTCACGGATGCTGCTGGAACGGTGGTCTGGAAGGCGGAGTACAGCCCGTTTGGGGAGGCTCGGATACTGGTGGAGAAAGTACGCCAGCCCCTCCGGTTTCTGGGCCAGTACTGCGACGCGGAAACCGGGCTGCACTACAACGTTTTCCGCTACTACGACCCGACGCTGGGTCGTTACCTTACCCCCGATCCGCTGCGTTATGGTGGGGGGAGCACGAATCTCTATCAATATGCCCACAATGATCCTATCAATCGGCGCGACCCGGATGGACTGATCGTTCCCCTTGTCGCGCTAGGTATCATCGCTGGTGCGGCGCTCATTGGCGGTTTGATCGGTGGTGCCATCGGAGCGGCTACCGCGCCTCCGGGAGAACGGGCAAGCGCCTTTGCAAAAGGTTTTGGCTGGGGGGCGCTCGGTGGTGCGGTAGGCGCAGCGGTGCCGATTATTGGGGCGGCGGCCGGTCTCGGTGCTGGTGCCATTGCCGCGATTGGTGTCGGCGCCGATGCCGTGGTTGGCGGCATCGAGGCTTGCGCCACCGAGGGTGGAGGGGTTGGAACCTTCCTCAAGGGGGCTGGAATTGCCGCGGCTACGACTGTCGCCACGCTGGGGTTGGCAAAGATACCTGGGGTGAAGAAGGCCATGGGGGCTGTTGGGAAGAAGTTGGCCGCACTGGCCAACAAGGCGCTCGGCAAAACCAAAGGTATGATTACCCCATTGTGGAAGAAGTTAGCGGACCGGTATGAGCGAAATCTCGCGAAGAAGCTTGCAAAGGAGAAGGGGGCAAAGAAGCTGGCTCAGCGATTGGAGTCTGCAGATGGGGGGCACAGCCTCGCTCGACACGGCCCTGATGTGACGGATGATGCCCTTAAAAAGCGAGTCAAAGAGGGAATCGCGCCAGATGGTAAGGTATCACCACAACAGCACTCGACGAAGTTCACGAGTCATAAGAAATGGGTAGAAACTCGGGCAAAGGGGGTCAAAGGGATCAAATCCGACCCCGAGTTCAAAGAGGTGCCTGGGCCGAGCGATAAGAAGAAATTTACCAAAACGATCGACCACAACGAGAAGGTAGGTGAAGGTTTCTCCGGGGTCTCTGGCACAGAGACAACGCAAGTGGCCACCAAACCCAGCGGCCAGGAAGTGGATGTGAATGTATACCAACAAGTTGAGCCACCCACGGGTCCTGGTAAGCCGGTAACAAAGACTACAACAACCATGGCTTGGGACAATGCCTCGGAGAGTTGGAAAGTCAAACAACATTTTCCCGATGCCCGCTGATACCACTCTTGAAAAGAGGTAAGAGATTTGATTATCAACAAATGGTTCTTACGTGAGTACCTGGACCAAGTCACCATCGGGTGGTTCGACGATAATGACCTTCCTCCAGAAACGCTAGAGGAGTACTCGGAATGCGTACGCGAGATGCGGCTCTTGGCGGAGAATCGACGGGAACTCGACAAACTCAAGCTGGCATTCGAGGCAGTACTTGCCGACCCAGAGACCGACTACCGGAGCTTGGGAAACGGGAGGTACGCCTATTCAGCAGATCAGGTCAAGGACATCATCCTGTACTGTTACCGTACATTCTGGCCTGATGCCACAGTCCGTCAGGATGGTTTCCAGGACGTGACGCTTGTTGATACCGCATTTGCCGAGTACCAGGCCGAGCGTCAGAAAACTCAACTTGAGAAGTGATGAGCAGGCCACACAGTATCCTCTTGGCTTTTATTAAGGAGTAGTGTCTTTGACGGATAACATGGCGAGTATTATCAAATTTGTAATACTCGGCGGTTTCCTCAGCGCCGGCAAAACCACCACCCTACTCCGGCTTGCCGAGCACTACGTCAGTGCGGGACAAACCGTTGGTATCATCACCAATGACCAAGCGGATGGCCTCGTCGATACCGAGCGTTTTCGTGCCCTCGGCTTTACCACGGGCGAAGTCGCTGGAGGTTGCTTTTGCTGCCGGTTTGACGACTTCATTGCGCGGGCGGACGAACTCATCGCCCAATCTCAGCCGGACATCATCCTGGCCGAGCCAGTGGGAAGCTGCACCGACCTGGTGGCGACCGTGTTCAAGCCACTGGAGAAATTTCACGCTGACCGCTTTGCACTCGCGCCGTTCACCGTGCTGGTGGACCCTCTCCAGGCGCTCGACCTACTCGGCGGTGCCAGCAAAGCCCGGCTATCCGAAAAAATCGCCTACATCTACCGCTTACAGCAGCAGGAAGCCGAAGCGATTGCCATCAACAAGATCGATCTCTTGTCCGGAGAGCAGCTTGCCCAGGTTCAACGCCTACTGCGCGAGCGGTTTCCGACGGCCAAAGTCCTGACCTTCTCCGCCCTGACCGGGGAGGGATTCGCCCCCCTCATGGCCTGGCTGGAAACGCCACACCGTGAAGATCGAGTGCTGGCCGACATTGACTATGACGCCTATGCCGAAGGGGAAGCCCAACTCGGCTGGCTCAACAGCACCCTGCAACTGCAAACCGACACAGCGCTGGACGTGGACGCCGCGTTACTGGAATTAGCGGATGCAGTGCGCCAGCAGTTCCAGACCGAAGCGGTGGAAATTGCCCACGGCAAGTTTCTGCTGCGTGGCGACCGCCAGACCGCAGTGGTGAATGTGGTCAGCAATACCTCCCAACCTCTGCTGTCACAAAGCGCCGCCGAACGAGCGACTACCCTGGACCTGGTGATCAACCTCCGCGCCCAGGCTGAACCAGACGTTCTCCAGCAGGGATTGCAACGATGCCTCAATGCCTGGATCGAGCGCAACAATCTCACCCTCCTGGGCAGAACCGGCCAGTCCTTCAAACCACCCCGGCCCGAACCCACCCATCGGATCACTCAAGCGGATGAGGATCGACGGCGACTATGACGTACTGACAGAAAGGTTTGCACGATGCCCAACCGGCCTAGGGTAAAGATTATTGCCGGTCCTAGCTGGGGCCAGTTTTACCTCGACGCTCCGGGCGAGTCTCTGATTGTCGGCCGGGCGGAAAGCTGCCAGGTCGCGATTGCCGATCAGCGCCTCTCCCGTCGCCATTTCCGGCTGGCCTGGGATGGAACCTTCTGCCAGGTGACCGATCTGGGTTCGGCGAATGGCACCTGGGTCAACGGCCAGCGCATCCAGGAAGCCATCCTCCGCGATGGCGACGAAATTACCGCCGGTGACTCCTTGTTTCGCATCGACGGGATTGGGGAATCCCTGGAACTGGTGAGTGGTGCGACGCCCCAGCCGGTGGTGTCGGACGAGCGCACCAAACCTCCGTCTTCGCTCCCCCCAAAGCCGATCGCGGTGTTCCAGGCCACTGAACCGACCCTCGTGGGACAGCCCGTGGCGAGTCCACCTCCCGGATCGTTGCTGGAAAAACTCGTTACGGCGGCCGCGCCGTTTGCCGAGGACGCCAAACTGTTGGCCATTATCGATGGCGCACAGACTGGCGAACTCGCGTTCCTGGCTCGCCTGATGGGCCATTCGGTTTATACCTTGTTCTCCGGCGAGATGGCCGAAGCGGTGGCGCATGCCGGCCCTTATCTGGTCGCTCTAGGCCAACCGCTGCCCTTCCTGGAAAAATGGATCGAGACGATGGGGCGTAACGCTGGGATTCTGCTCCAGACCACGGCGGAATTAGAGGTGCTGTACGCGCATCTGCGGGAAATCTTCGTGGTGACGGACGAAGAAGGGCAGGAGTACTTCTTTCGCTATTACGACCCGCGCGTGATCCGCACGTTTTTACCCACCTGCACCGCCGGCGAACTGGAGGAATTTTTCGGCGTGGTAGACCGCTGGATTGTTGAGGATAAGGACGGGAAAAACTACCAGATCTGGCGCCGTGGAACCGCCGACCTTCTCAGCCAGACAGTCTGAGCCGTATCGGATCACAACACCATCCTCCGCAATGGTCTGCAACAGATTCCGCCCCAAGGGTGTCTTGCACTTGGGGACTTCGGGCAGTTTCGGTGTGAAGGGGTGGGTTTTCATGGCCGTTAGAGCCTATCCCAGTAGGCCAGTACCATCGGGGACGATAGGCAGCGTGGGCCTCGGGCACGAACCCGGCGATTTGCAATTCCTCCAGCAATGCTTGCTGGTCCCGCCCACCGCTGGTGTCGGGCATCGATCATCACCCCTCGGATTCGCGTGTTCCAGTTTCACGCCGCCGCTGTTC
>JAIBAT010000097.1 GCA_019695055.1 Candidatus Sumerlaeaceae bacterium
CGGGATTTCACAAGGTTCTTACCGGCAAAAATGGCGGCAACGACGAGTGGCACACCGACGGTGATTTATATGTCGGAGTCACAAAGCCCTAGAATTTGCCCTCTCCCCTTTTGTCAGGGCCCTGCTGGCCCCGCCATCGGGAATAACGATACCACGCGGAGCCCGCAGTCTCAGTTCCAGTGGGCCAGAGGCATGTTTGAGCAATCCTGACTGGATCTTGGTGCATCCGTAGAATGAAATGATGCAGTGAGATTCACGCCGTTTCCATTTGCTTGTTTCGACAGTCATCTGCCAAATCAGTCCATGTCGAATCAGCAAAGTGTTAGCAGCGACAAGGGGAAGGCTGGTCTGGCTGGAAAACCGACTTTTCAACCTGCCCCACTACCAAAGGGCCACCAACGTCGATTTCATGCCATGGTGAAGCCCGGTGGCTCAGTTTGCAATCTCGACTGTGTTTACTGCTATTACCTTCACAAGGGCGACCTGCTCCAGCACACCCCACACCCTTGCATGGCAGACGAAATGCTGGAAGAGCACATCCGCCAGTACATCGAGGCCCAAACCGGCGATGAGGTCATTTTCTCCTGGCAGGGTGGCGAGCCAACCCTGCTCGGTCTCGATTTCTTTCGCAAAGTCGTAAAGCTTCAATCCAAGCATAAGAAGCCCGGTCAACGCATTGAGAATGACCTTCAGACCAACGGCACGCTGATTACCGAGGAATGGGCACGTTTCCTGAAGCAACATAGATTCCTCGTCGGGCTCAGCATTGACGGCCCACGGGAAATGCACGATCGTTTCCGTGTTACCAAGGGGCACCAGCCCACCTTTGAGCGAATCTGGGAGGCGTCGCGCATTCTGAAACGCTTCGCCGTGCCTTTCAATGCATTATGCGTCGTTAACAGCGAGAACTCACGCCACCCCGTCGAGGTTTACCGCTTTCTCACCAGTGAACTTGGTGCGTGGAAGGTCCAGTTCATTGCCTGCGTGGAACCGACCGAATTCCGAAAGGTGGCACCACAGCACTGGGACGCCGAGAAGATGCCCGTCGTTGGGACTCCCCGGTCACGGCCTGGGACGCCCGACTCCGTTGTTACAGACTGGTCCGTTGATCCCGAGGGATGGGGTACATTCCTTTGCCAGATTTGGGACTACTGGTACACCCACGATCTGGGGCGGGTCCACGTCGACGTGTTTGAGTCGGCCGTCGCACAGAGCATGCATATGCCCTCCCAGCGCTGCGTTACTGCCGAATTCTGCGGCAAGGGTGTTGCTGTAGAGCACAATGGTGACGTCTTTGCCTGCGACCACTATGTCTATCCGGAATTCCGCCTTGGCAACATCGCTGATATCCACCTCGGGGAAATGGCCTTCTCCAGGCGTCAGCAGGATTTTGGCTTCTCCAAGCGCGACTCACTTCCCCGCCAGTGCGTCGCATGCCCCCACCTGCTCCTGTGCTGGGGGGAGTGCCCCAAGAACCGCTTTGTGCGCACACCCATGGGCGAGGTCGGACTCAACTACCTCTGTCCGGGACTCAAGATGTTTTACAGTCACATAAAGAGGGACATGCCGGAGATCATTCGTGGCATTAGCGCCTAGGAAATACATTCGAAACACTGAACTGAGCGTCATGAAGTGAACCGAGAATGCATGGAAGAGGTGATCAGAGCGAATTAATCTCAGATGGCGATAATTCCAAGGGCTTGTTCGCAACATAGGCTCTCCGGGCGTGCTTTGTCCTTGCTGCCTGCTTGCCCCGGCCGAATACGCCCAGATTTCCCTTGCCGCCATTTCCTTCTGTAGCAGGTTCTCAAAGGTCGCGCCAACAAACAAATGAGGTTCATTTCGATGAAGCATTTTTGTCCCAGGATTCTGCTGGGAACAGCGTCAGCTATTTTGCTGTCAGGGTGCATGGTTGGTCCAAAATGGACTCCACCCCCCGGTCCGGTCATGGAGGAATTCCAAGCCGCCAGCGGCGGGAGACTGACAGGCCAGCCAACGGACCCACGCACCTGGTGGACTGTGTTCAACGATTCGACGCTGAACGGCCTCGTCGATAAAGCCTATACGGAGAACCTAGATGTGCAGGCCGCCGGAATGCGGATAGTCCAGGCCCGTGCCGCCCTGTCCATCAATAAGTGGGCTCTTGTTCCGCTGCCCACAGCATCCGCAGGAATTACACGCTCCAAGTTCAGCCAGAACCTGAGCCCTGAATTGACAATTAATCCGCCGACAGTGCCGCTTCCGATTCCTCCGGCCATCCTTCCCAGTGTAAGTTATGTACCCTACTTGACCGTTTACGACATGTCGACCGCTGCCCTCTGGGAACCGGACATCTGGGGAAAACAGCGTCGGAACCTCCGCGCTGCCAAGGCAAATGTGGATGCCGTAACATCAGAGTATCACCAGGCCCTGGTAGCCTTGTCGGGCGACGTCGCATCGAACTATATCAAGTACCGCACCCTTGGCCAACAACGTGCCCGGTTGGAGGAAGACATCGAGACGTTGAATGAGGTGGCGAAGGCGGCCGAAGAGCGCAAGACTCAGGATGCGGATTCCGCCCTTGCGCAGACCATCCTGAAGGAGACCCAGGCCAAGGTTCCCACCCTTGAGGCGGCCCAACAACAAACAGAGAATGCACTGTGTGTCTTGCTGGGTATGCCGCCCCAGGATTTGCGCTGCATTATTGCCAAATCGTCAAAGATTCCCCGTGCCCCCAAGAAGGTGGCAATTGGCGTCCCTGCCGACCTGCTACGTCGCCGCCCCGATGTGATGGCGGCCGGAAGCCAGGTCGCCCTCGAACTGGAAAAGCTCGGAGTCGCAAAGGCCAGAATCTACCCAAGCCTCAGCCTGTTCGGCGTCGTAGGGCAAAGATCGACCGCCTCTTCCCAAATTTTTGACAACAACAGCTGGCGTGGCGCCGTTGGTGGCAGCGTTGATATTACCGGGCTGCTGGTCTACCCGGTCACCCAGAACCTGACCCGCGCCCAAAACGCCCGGTTGCAGGAGGCCGTTTTCGCGTACCAGAACGCCGTCCTCAACGCGGCACGTGAGGTGGAAAATTCCGCGGTCGCGTTCGTGAAGACACAGGACCAATTGCCATTGTACAACAAGAGCGCCGAATCGGCCAGTGAGGCTGTGAAGTCGTCGCTTGCTCAGTACAAGGAGGGCAAATCGGATTTCGCCTCCGTTATTGTCTCATGCCAGTACCTCGTAAGCCAGCGCGATCTGGAGGTGCAAACGCGTGGCATGAATTCGTTGTCTCTCGTTGCCATGTACCGCGCGCTTGGCGGCGGATGGCAGACCGATGGCTGCAGGGAGATCGCCAGCGAGAAGACCAAGAAGGAATTGGAATCCAGGACGGAGTTCAAATCCTTTGATGGCCCCACCAAGCTGCGCCCGATCGGTCCGACGGCGGAACCGCCGCCCGCAAAGCAGCAATAGTCACAAAAAACGGAAACAGCCGGTGATGAAAAATCGCCGGCTGTTTCGCTTTTCGCATCGAGATTACGGGCGATTCCCTGCCGCTTGTTGCTGAGCCTGGCGCTGGGCTCGAAGCTTCTTTCTCTCCTGTGGACTCAGGGTTTGTCGTTCCTGCTGCGTCAGGAGTGGTCGATTGGGCCGGACTGCAGACCCGGTGGTCTGTACAGCGGCGCCAGCTTCCCTTCGCTGACGCGGGTTGCCCGCTTTGCCAGTCGCACCAGACTGCTTCCCAGCTGCCGGGTTTAGCTCGTCAAGCACGGCCCGTAGCTGCTTGCGTGCGGCAAGGGCCTCAGTGTCCGTTGTATCTGCGGAAACAGGCTTCTCAATATAGGGGGCGTCCTTCATATCGAATAGCTGCCCCCCTTTATTAAGTTTCCAATTTTGGGATTCCGCGAACCACTTTCCACCCAACTCCACGTAAATCCATTCCCTGGGTGTTCGTGATTTACCCAGAAGCATCGGTGCCAAACTATGCCCGTCGATCTTTACGCCCTCGGGCAGTTTCGCTCCGGCCAGCTCCGCGAAAGTTGGAAGAAAGTCCGTGAAATCCACAAGGGTATCGCTGACTTTTCCTGCAGCGGTCCTACCTGGCCAGCTTGCAATCATGGGCACATGGCTGCCACCTTCCAGCATTGTCCCTTTTTGCCCGGACAGAGGTCGCCCTTTGACGGTGGCGCGCGCAACGCCGCCCTGCGCCGTGCCATTGTCGCCTACGAAAATTATCAGTGTGTTTTCCCTCAGGCCCAGTTTTTCCAAATCCTGCACCAACTGCCCCACCAGCTTGTCCATGTACCGGTTATTGTCGGCGTAGAAATCCTTGCTGCCCGGCTTGCTGTCGGGCGTCTTCAGGATCTGGCCGTGCATATGGGACATGGCATAGTGGATGTAAAACGGCTGATCCTTGTGACGTGTCATGAAATCGACAATGAACCCATGCATCAGGTCCGGGATGTACTGGTCTGGTCCGATATTTATGGATTCGCCATTCCTGAAGTTAGCTCCACCTTGGGACTTCCAGTACTTCCCGCTGCCCTGAAACCGCCAGTATTCATCGAATCCCCAGTCCCCGGGTTGGAGTGGCAACTGGCTCCACTTCCCCACCGCCGCTGTTACATAACCCGCAGATTTCAAAATGGTGGGGATCATAACTTCATTTGCGGGCTTTAGTGATTGTCCCGTTTCGTTGGATGTCATTCCGGTTCGGAACGGGTAACGTCCAGTCAGGGCTTGCGCCCTCGACGGCCCACAAAGCGGAGCTGAGTAGCAACGGGTGAATCGGGTTCCGCTTTTAGCCAGCGCGTCAATCCTGGGCGTCTTAAAGTTGTCGGAACCGTAACAACCGATGTTTCCGATGCCAACGTCGTCACTTAGCACAAAAATAATGTTGGGCCTTCCGTTGCGTTCAACTGTGGCCGATGTCGTTCCTTTCGGGGCGGCAATTGTGGCCGTTGAAGCCAGCATGGCCGCCAGGCAGAAACCGCTCGCAAGTCCAGTTCGTTCCATGACAACCCCTCTTCTTGGATTCAAAACGGGGTCATTGGCCTGCCGGTAGTTTCGAAATGCAATAGCGCAGATGTGGCCGAGCTACGGCGTAGTCCAGAAGTAGGGATCGTACCCGATGATGTCGCCCGATTTGTGCGTCCTGAAGATGTTCCCGAGACTCGTCGTGCCGTTTGTCGGGTCATAGTCGCGGAACATTCGCGGCGGATCCGGCGCGCCATAGCCATATTGATTGAATTCGTTGAGATCAGGTCCCACTGAAAACATCATCCATATCCCGCCGTATCGTCCGGCTACTGAAAAGGCATTCACATTCGGTGGTGCCAAAGTCGGGTTGGCATTTATGTAGTCCGTGTTCACGAAAAAGAAGCGCTGAAAGATGTCCAGAGATCCTGGTGGCGGTGTCGGCAGGGGGCGCTTCCCAAATACATCCGATGGCAGGCTCGACATATACGACACTGGCGTTGTGATGCAACTGGACGTTTTCATGTGATAGGGTGGCTGTGTCACGTCACCCCAAACAACCGGCGATCCGTACTCCACGGCGGGCGGGTACTTATTGCTATCCACGGCGTAAGCCTCCACGCCTGTGGCAATGGACCGCATATCCGCCTTGGCCCGCGAAACCTTCGACCGCGTCTGTGCTTCCAGGAAATTCGGCACCGCAATTGCCGCCAAAATGGCGATGATCGCCACAACGATTAACAACTCAATGAGAGTAAAACCGCGACTGATTGGGCGCATGGGGATACGTCCTTCCAGAAAGTGCCGCCTTCTTCGCCCCTACAAGCGACACTTTCGTATTATGATGTGCGGGCCGCTAATGAACATCAGCCCGACAGCCGCATTACAACCAGAATTTCGCGCAATCGTCTAATGAAACAGGAATTAAGATTAGTTAACGATTGCTATCCTTCGCTTTAAAGCAGCCGTGAAATGGAGTTTCATGGAATACCTCAGCCCAGGAGATTCTTGATCATACAGGTTCCTCGGCCCTTGGTGTCGGTCCTGTAGGCCGACAGATTGCCGGGGGGAAGGGGGAGGGGGGGCTTGCAGTTTCTGTAAAGCCCATAAAATCAACTGTGTGTACCGCAGCCCTTCCCTTATGACCCCTTCCGTGCGCACACTTCGACCGGTCTAAAATGTGCATTGGACCAGTTGAAATGTGCAGTGCTGTCGCGACGGGACGCGACCATGTGGGACTTGCAGTTTGGAAATCATCATACAGGCACCCTACCATGTGGAAATTGGTTTGCCTATTCCCTTCTGACCCTTTGGAGACCCTTATGGACCTCTAGAGTTAGTTGGCCAGTCGGTGGATTTTGATTGGCCGCGAATTAGCACTATGAGAATGTTGCCTGCATGTTTACGCTTCAAACTCCCCGGCTTCGGCTACGGGAAATGTCGATGGAGGATGCCGACAGCCTGCTCGGCATCTTCTCCGATCCGGTGGCCATGCAGTTCTACCCTTCCACAAAAGACCGCACCGAAACGGAAGGATGGATCCAGTGGAAACTCAACAGCTACCAGCAACACGGCCATGGTTTGTGGCTGGCCGAGCTCACCAAAACCGGTGAGTTCGCGGGCCAATGCGGCCTCATTGTCCAAGAAGTGGAAGGGCAGCGTGAGATTGAAATCGGCTACCTATTTCTCCGCAAGTTTTGGGGACAGGGCCTCGCGACAGAGGCGGCCATCGCCAGCCGGGAATATGCCTTTCTCAATCTAAAACTCCGGCGCGTAATCTCCCTCATTGATCCCGCAAACATCGCCTCTATACGCGTAGCGGAAAAAAATGGCATGCGTCTGGAGAAAATCATCGAGAAATGGGAGAAAATCGTGGGAGTATACGCTGTCGAAAGCACCATGGACATATGAACCAGAGAGCAAAATCTCGTGGTAAGCAGCAGGGCATTCCTACAAAGCCAGACGTTTATCTGCGCCCCCCCGAACCTGCCGACTGCGTTGAGGTCATCGCCATGAACCGCGCCAGCCGGGCCTTCCATCGCGGGTGGGTTTCTCCACCGACCACCGCCCTGCAGTTTGAGGCATATTTGGCACGGTGCCAGCGCGAGGATTTCGAAGGGCTTCTTGTCTGCCGCAAATCAGACGGAGCAATCGTTGGCGTGGTAAATCTCAGCCAGATCTTTCGTGGCGGTTTCCAAAACGCCTACATGGGTTACTATGCCAGTGCCGCCCACGCCGGCCAGGGTTTCATGACCCGCGGCGTGGCTCTTGCCCTTGACCACGCCTTTCGTGTTCTGGGCCTTCACCGTGTTGAGGCGAACTGCCAGCCGGAAAACAAAGCCTCCATTGCGTTACTGCGGAGGTTGGGGTTTGCGCGGGAGGGGTTCTCACGACGCTACCTCAAGATATCCGGCCGCTGGCGCGACCATGTGCGCTTTGCCATGTTGACCGAAGATTGGAAGAAGCGACGGCGCCGAAACTAATTCCTTCGCGCGACCTTCACTGTCAGTGACTGTGAACCACTAATCTCGCTTTCCGTAACAATGTCGGCATCCACGAGGACATTGCCCGAAAGCGGCGCCACTTCTGTCCGGTCAGCGGTGGCATTGATTGTATCGATGACACTGCCCGGCAATTTAGGCAGTTCCTTACCGCGGACGGCCACACCGGAGTCGCGGTCCTCCAACGTAATATAAATCTTGTTCCGCGGGTAATTACGCTTCAGGTAATCCACCAGACTCGCATAGTCCCAAATTCGTGCACCGCCGGGGTTTCGCATCATATCCAGGCTTTCCCGGCGGTAGGCATCTCCCACCATCAGCGTGAAGTCACCGTCCGGCAAGTCGCCTGGCAGTTGGAACGAATACTTCATCGAGGTACGGGGCTTCCGGTAAGGTTGGAGCTCCCACTTTACGGTAACCGTTTCGCCGGGTTTGTAGGACGCCTTGTCCAGTTCCGCCCGTACGATTTCCACTTGCGGCAGCCGGTCTGTCACGCGCAGGGCAAATTCGACAGATGAAGGGCTGACCTTCTTATAGGGATTGTTCATGAGAACCCCGACATCGCTGCCAGCCATGAGGGCACCCATCATGCCGGCACCGTAATCGGCGGAGTAGTCTTCCTTGGTAAATGACGTTCCGTCGTCAAAGGCCAGCGAATAGCGAAAAAGGGCTGCCGAATCCCCACCGTAGCGGCTGGCCGCGCCAATACTTTCCTCGATGGTCGTCATGACAAAGGAGGGGCCAATCATTTTGTCGTTCCACACGCGAAAGCTATAATCATGCTTTCCTGTGTAGTTCTGGTCATCCACCGTGGTACGAACGTCAAACATTTTGGCCTGTTCGCCAAAAACTCCGCCGATGGCGGGCAGGCGGTCCTGCTTGACCATTCCGACCTGGCCGACCGATTCGCCGAGCTTGAAGGGACGCACGATGCTTTTAACGATGGTATTCACGCGCGCCGGCGCCATGGGATACTTGACGAGGCCCATTCCGAACATGGGGTGGCCAAACGCCACAAGGCGATCGCCACTGCGGTAGGTCACAGTTCCGACGCCAGCGGCACCCATGTCCCCCTCGACGAAAGGAATGGCCAGGCCGTAACCGCCGGAAACTTCGTCGGCGAGGGCTTTCAGATCCGTCACCGGACCGCCGGGGGCATTCTCAGCGTTTTGCGCATTAAACTTTGGCGCTCCCCCACTGGCTGCCATGCCGCCAGGGACAACCTCAACACCGAGGGGAGCGAAAGTCTCCCGAAGGATCCGCACCGCAGCAGGAGACGAGGCGGTCACATAAAGCGGCGCGGAAAGCGGCTGCATTGTAAACTGCTCGGGCAGTCCGAGTCGGGTGCGATCTGATTCCGGGAACTCATCGGCCCTGAACTGCTCCGGCGCCGCCTTTGACGGCTCAAAGGGCGACTTAAATGCCAGCGTGCGGCGCATTTCCATAAAGGCGTTGTAGGCATTCTTCGAGCTGCCAGCGCCGTCCCCGAGGTCAACCTCGCCGCGTGGGGTCGCATTGAAAACTCCCATCATGGATTCTATGGGAGTTACGCCAGCCAGCGCCTCTTTGCTGGTGCTCCAACCGTAGGCCACCGCACCGATAACCTTGCCATCCATGTAAACGGGGCTGCCGCTCATGCCGGCCACAACGCCAATGCCGTCGAGCATGGGGTGCTTAAGAAGACACAGGATCATGTCGTCCTTGGGCCATGTGCGATGCCGTACTCCGATGACTTCCGCCTCAAACTTCTCGGGCTTGATGCCGTTAAAGACGGTTAGACCATAACCTTTCATCCCGGGACGTAAGTCGGCCACACGCATCATTTTGGTCTCATCAAAAGCAAGGGCACCGGTTACGGTAAAGTCAGCAGGTCTGGTAGTCAGTTCGAGACCGGTATTGCGGGTGGTTGAACGTACCACACGGCCGTCCGACTCCGTTGCAACGGCAGCGGTGACGGCCGTGGTGGGGGTATCCACCACCGGAGCATAGCCAGCGACTGCAGCGCGCGATGAAATTGCGACGGTCAAAGCCGCCGCAAGGGCAAATCGACTAAGAGAAGGCATTTTCATAGCAAACCATCCAAACGAGACAACTTCACCCGTCAAGGACTACAGGTTGAGAAACAGCGCGTTGTGGAGCGAAAGCCGTGCCCGAGGGAAACCGCCAGCAGATTCCACGGCTTGCCGGGCAACTGGCCGGGGGGCAGATTGGGAATTACAGGCCCGTAATCCACCGACCAGCAGCGCCACGAAAAACCCATTGATTCCCGCTGTTTGGTCGCTGATAGACTCACCTGTTTTTGGCGCATGCCGCCTGCCCATGGGCGGGATTTTTCCAGGAGACAAAGCCTTGGACGAACGCAGCATCTCCATCATCGTGGATGAAGTGGTCAGAAAGCTCAGGGAGGGGGGCCTCGCTTCCGGTGGCGCAGCCGCCGCAACTGCCACTACGCCGAGAAGTTCAACCGGCTTGCATGGTGTGTTCAGCACCATCGACGAAGCCGCCGAGGCAGCCCACGCTGCGTTCCAGAAATACCGCTATTCCTCGCTGGAGACGCGCAAGGCCATCATTGATGCCATCCGTGCCACTTCCCACAAGCACAAGGAGGATTTCTCCAAGCGAATCCTCGAAGAGACAAGACTCGGGCGCATCTCCCATAAACTGACCAAACACGAGGCCGTTGCAGACGGCACACCCGGCGTTGAGGACCTTGTGACGCGATGCTGGTCGGGTGACCGGGGGCTAACCATCGAAGAGTACGCTCCCTTTGGCCTGATTGGGGCAGTCACACCCACCACCCACCCCGTTGAGACACTGATCAATAATTCGATCATGTTTCTTTCCGGGGGCAATACGGCAGTTTTTAACCCCCATCCAGCCTCCAAGCGATGCTTTGCCTACGCGCTGGATATTTTCAATAACGTCATAAAGAGCGTCTCGGGGTTCTCAAACCTGATTACCTGCATTGACGAGCCGACCATCGACACCGGCAAGCAGATGTTCAACCACCCCAAGGTCAAATTGCTGCTGGTAACCGGTGGCGGTGCCGTGGTGAAGGAAGCCCTGAAGACCCCCAAGAAGGCCATAACGGCCGGGCCGGGGAATCCCCCGGTTGTGGTTGATGAGTCAGCAGTACTGCACCAGGCCGCGCGAGACATCATCCTGGGGGCTGGCTTTGACAATAATATTCTCTGCATCGGCGAAAAGGAAGTGTTTGTCGTCGAAAGCGTGGCCGACAAGCTGATTACCGAGCTCAAGAAGCAGGGCTGTTACGAACTCAGTCCGAAACAGATTGATGAGCTCGCACGGCTGGCCTTCGGCGTTAAGGATGGGGATCCCAGAACGGCGAAGAGCTGCTCGGGAGTCATGCTGAACCGCGATATGGTTGGCAGAGATGCGAGCGTTTTGGCGAAGATGATCGGCATCGACGTTCCGGGCGATCCGCCACTGCTTATCGGGGAAACCGGGTTCGATCACCTTTGGGTCCAACAGGAACAGATGATGCCCTTTATTCCAATTGTGCGTTGTCGCGACGTGGACGAGGCCATAGACATGGCAGTGAAGGCGGAACACGGGTACCGCCATACAGCCGTCATCCATTCGCTAAATGTGGGCAGCATGACGAAAATGGGGCGCGCCATGGATTGCTCGATCTTTGTGAAGAACGGCCCGAGCTATGCGGGGTTGGGGTGCGGGGGTGAGGGGCATACCAGCTTCTCGATCGCCAGCCCCACCGGAGAGGGCATCACCACACCCCGGACATTCTGCCGGATCCGCAGGTGTGCACTCATCGATTACCTGAGAATCGTGTAGCCGAAAAAAATTACGACCCGGCGGAGGGGGTGTAGCGCCGGGCCGGACGGTTTCCCCGTGAGGGGCAACCATCAAACTTGTTCTTAGAATTTTCTATGCGTGCCTTCTCAAGGCCAGGGCTGCCGCGGTCGCATGGTGGCGATGCTGGAATACCCTGGCCAACTGACGCGCAACGAAACCGCCGGCGATCCAATCTCCCAAGCGCCCGAACGGCAATTCGTACTCGACCTCATCCACCAGCAGAGTCTCATTGGGGCCAGTGGTTATAAACCGATGGACGTGCTGCCAAAACTTGAACGGGCCTTTTTCCTGGCGATCCGCGAAGTAATAGCCGGGAGAGACCGCGAAATGGCGGGCGATCCATTTCACCCAAACCAAGGGAAGTATTCGAACCTTCAAAACGTCGACGGCACCCTTTTCCAGGGTATTGCGCTTACTTAGCAATTTGACCGGAGCCTCGTCAGGGCAAATTTCCGGTAGGACGCTGGGGTCCTCATGGAACTTGTAAACAGCCTCCCGCGGGGCGGGAATTCTCGACGATACAACGAAGGTTCTTCTCATCTGACCTTCCCTCCTTATCTGCAAGACACGGTCAGAGTTGGAAACCATGTGAATCGATATTTATTTCGTAATAAATAATACCAACTCATCCATCGAGGACACCCAAATGAAAACGAATGCCCGGTCCAAAGGGGCGCCAGCAGGGCCGTGAATAACTCGGGCCAGCCGAAATAACCAATAGCCGTGCCACACCAAGGCAATTGCTCGCCTTGGAGTGATAAAGGACTGCGGCTCCTGGCCGCAATACGTTAAACGAAGAAATCCCAAGGATTTAGGACAGAATCATGGCAAAGTGTATGGTGTGTGGTAAGGGCCCCCGGGTTGGCAACAATGTAAGCCACGCTAACAATAAGACAAAGCGGCGGTTTTTGCCGAATCTTCAGAGCATTCGGATTCAATCGGGAAAGTCGGCTGTGCGCGCCACAGTTTGCACCACCTGTTTGAAGTCTGGTCGCGTTCAGAAGGCTGCCTGACGCTTCAAAGAAGTTTCTTTGCCTTTTAGGAATTTTGAAACCGCATGATCCTCACGGGATTGTGCGGTTTTTCTTTTGGAGTATGGTCGCGGTGGAGCGCCAATTGATGAAAGGAATGTAAATGCCGGGACGGGGATTTGAACCCCGACGGGATTGCTCCCGCCAGCCCCTCAAGCTGGTGCGTCTGCCAGTTCCGCCATCCCGGCACAGGGAAATTGGCCAATTCGGCCAGTCAGCTACTACCCGAACCCACTGGAATTATTTCTTGCCGGATTTGGGTGACGCTGCCGGTGGTGTTGTCCCATCGGCACCGGGATAGGGCGTCGGCTCAATCGCCGGGTAACGACCAGCCGGGAAAATGGCTTTATCAATATCGGCCTTTGGCTTTTCCGGTCCCGCGGATGCCCTTGCCTCGGGGAAGGTCACCGATGGCCAACTTGTCGTTACGACCTCGGAGAAGAACGCCCCCAGCTTTTTGTCGCGGCGCAAAAACCCAGGTGGCTCGACTTTCACATTCAGGGAGAGTTCCCCCGGATCCCTTGGCACCTGGATATTGCCACCGTAATGGTTGAATTTAGGGTCCCAGATGAAGCCGAGCGGTCTCGTGGAGAGGGCATCCTTTCCCTTCGCGTCGGTGAAACTCACCGACACCTTGCACTCGGGTATCAGGCGGCCATCGGCGGCATCCTGAACGGTGACACCAAGATAGTAGTTATCACTGGGGCCGGGTTCAGTCCAAGCCAGGGTCCCAGCCTGGTAACGATAAAAGGGTTCAGCGGCTGTGATAAAATACCCAATCTTGAGATCCGTTTTATCGACCTGTTGCGCTGTCCTCACAGCCTCGGCGATGTTTGCGTACTCATCCACACGGCTCATGGCTCCAAGGTGAAGCGGGAGAGACACCGAAGCCGCCGCGACGGTTGGCGTAGTGGCCGTGTCCGTCGTGGCGGTCTTCTTTTCCGTGTCAGTTGTTTGTTGCCGGCTACGCGCTGAACGGCGCGGTCGGGAAGGTTGGTCCCCTTCCGGCTGTCCGAAGCAGAGAACGGCGTATGCCAGCACCAGGGCGACCTGTATGTACCGCTGGTATTGCATGATGATTACAGGAACCGCACCGGCTTCAAGATATTGTAGAAAGCCCCAAATCCGGCATACTGCGATGCACCGCCAAGCATCTCCTCGATACGGATGAGTTGATTGTATTTGGCCATGCGATCACTGCGGCTGGCACTGCCAGTCTTTATCTGGCCTGCATTGGTGGCAACGGCAATGTCGGAAATGGTGGAATCCTCTGTTTCGCCGCTGCGATGGGAAATGACGGCGGTGTAACGTGCACGCTTGGCCATCTCAATGGCGTCCAAGGTTTCTGTCAGGGATCCGATCTGGTTTACCTTGACGAGGATCGAGTTGCCTATTCCCTTCTCGATGCCCTGCTTGAGGATCATTGTGTTTGTGACAAACAAATCATCGCCGACCAGTTGAACCCGGTCAGACAACTTCTCCGTGAGCTTCTTCCAGGTTTCCCAATCATTTTCATCACAACCGTCCTCGATGGAGAGGATCGGGTACTTGTCGCAAAGTTTGGCGTAGTATGCCACGATATCGTCGCCGGACAGCTCTTCCTTCGAGCTCTTCTTCCACACGTACTTCTTCTTCGCCTTATCGTAAAACTCGGAGCTGGCGGCATCGAGGGCGATTGCAATCTGCTTGCCAGCCTTGTAACCTGCCGCCTCGATGGCCGCGACGATTGTGTCGAGGACCTCTTCCGCAGTGGCGATGTTGGGTGCAAACCCGCCCTCGTCACCAACGTTTGTATTCAGGCCCTTGCCCTTAAGAATCTTCTTTAGAGCGTGAAAGACCTCGGCACCGGCTCGGATGGCTTCGCTGAACCTTGGAAAGCCGCCCGGTACGATCATAAACTCCTGAAAATCCACTGTGTTATCGGCGTGGGCGCCGCCATTCACAATGTTCATCATCGGCGTGGGCAGTGTCTTCGCGTTCACGCCACCGAGGTATTGATAAAGTGGCAAACCAACGGCATCGGCAGCAGCCCGGGCAACGGCAAGAGAGACACCAAGAATCGCATTGGCACCCAATGCTGACTTCGTTTCTGTGCCGTCGAGCTTGATCATGAGTTCGTCAATGGCGATCTGGTCGAGGGCGTCCATATCCGCCAGCTTGGGGGCAATCTTCTCGTTAACGTTCGCGACGGCTTTCAGCACCCCTTTGCCAAGGTAACGCTTTTTGTCATCGTCGCGCAGCTCTATAGCCTCGCGCTCCCCGGTCGAGGCACCCGATGGCACAGCAGCCCGGCCAAAAGCGCCACTTTTGAGCAGCACATCCACTTCAACGGTCGGGTTTCCGCGCGAATCGAGTATCTCGCGAGCCTTGATGCCACGTATCTGAGTCATCTTCAAATTCCTTCCAATTTGTGTCCCAATAAGAACGATTTACCTCACCGAAAACGCGGCCATTGGGGACGCAATGCAAGGTGAAAAAGTGGCACCCATTTGCCTGCAAATTGCGTGTCAGATTCTGGCCTCCATTTGCTGCCCGGCAGTGTCACAATTCGTTTGTGTTCGCCCCGTGGCTTGCCTACCTAACCAGCCCTACCCCTATGAAAAACCCAATTGTTCAGCTCATTATCGGCATCATCATCAGCGCCGTCGTAATCTATTTCACTCTGAAGCCCATCAACATGGCCGACCTGTGGTTTGCCATGAAGTCCTTCAACTGGTTCTGGTCAATCCCCTTTCTGATCGTGACGTGGATCAGCTTTTATGCCAGGGCAATTCGCTGGCGCTACCTGATGAAACCGATCGGCGAATTCAAATCCTCACGGCTATTCTCGCCCATGATGGCCGGATTTGCCATTAACAGCCTTTTGCCGATGCGAATCGGCGAGTTTGCGCGGGCTTACGTTCTGGCCCGGAAGGAAGCAGTCACTTTCACGGCAACCTTTGCGACCATTGTGGTCGAGCGAATTTTCGACAGCCTGATGCTCCTTGTCCTGCTTGTTGTGGTGTTCACTCAGATCAAAATTGATCCCGGCCTGAAATTGGAGTACGGCCCCTTCCAATTGACCGGTGAACAGCTTAATCAGTCCTCCCAGAAGCTGGCCTATCTCGCGATTCTGATGCTGGTGGGGGCTGGCTTCCTCATCTGGTCGAAGACACGGGAGTTGATGCGCGGCATTGTCGAGAAGGTGCCCTTTGCACCGCAGGGAATCCGCATGAAGATTTCGCAGCTCATTCACAACTTTTCGGACGGACTGCACTCGTTGCGTGATTTCAAGAGTGTCGCCATGGTGATACTGACTTCGCTGTTTGTCTGGATTACCGTTGGTCTTTGCATGCAGATTTGCGCCTACGCCTTTCCGGGAATGAAGATGAACCTGCTGCAGGGCATCGCGATCACGGTCATCACCTGCGTGGCAATTATCATTCCGGCAGCGCCGGGGTATTGGGGGCTGATGGAACTTGGAATGCTCTTTGGACTCATCGTGATGAACATTGTTCCCAACACACCCGAGGGGAAAGCCACTGCATTGGCCTATGCCTTTATTAATCACTCACTGCAGATTTTCCCGATTATCGGCTACGGCCTCTATTGCCTGATTTGGAAGGAACGCATTTCCATTGGAGAAATCGCCCACAAACCTGAGGAAGCGGTCTGATGTCCGGCCGGTATTGGGCTATTTGCACAGCATGGCTTCTTTCCACAATCTTCGCAGCAAACGCCGCTACAAATGACAGGACAACTTCAGGAGTTTCCACCATGGCAGATTCGAAAACCACCCTTACCTTTGATCGTGGTTGCATAATTCGGGGGCCGCGAGACAAGAAGGTCATCGCGCTGGAATTCACCGGCGGCGAATTTGGGGACGGCGGCACAACCATCCTCGACACCCTCAAGAAGCGAGGCATCAAGGGTTCCTTCTACTTTACGGGCGATTTCTATAACACCGAGGCGTTTAAACCTATCATTGAACGCATTCGTGACGAGGGACATTATCTCGGGCCGCATTCCTATGCCCACCTACTTTACGGGTCTTGGGAAAACCCTCCCAAGCTGCTTGTGACCCGTGAACAATTTGACGACGACCTCACCAGCAATTTGCAACAGATCGAGGGATTTGGCGTGCCGCGTGGAAAGGCGCGCTACTTCATCCCACCCTACGAACACTTCACACCGGAAATCGTCGAATGGACAAAGGCCTGGGGCATGGTGCTGGTAAACTACTCCCCCGGCACGCGGACCCATGCCGATTACATGGAAGATGACGATCCCAAGTACGTGACCTCCGACGAAATGATTAAGGGGCTTCTGGACTACGAGAAGACGAGCCCGGACGGCCTGAATGGTTTCATGCTGCTTACGCATATTGGAGCCAGCCCCAGGCGCACCAGGGACCACCTGTACGAGCATCTCGGGGAAATTGTCGACGAGCTAACGAAACGGGGTTATACTTTCGTCCGAATTGACGAACTGCTGGGGCCTTGGACGGAGCCTTGAACTGGAGTCCAGAGGCCGCCACCCTGAAATTCAATTGCGTAAGTCAAAGCGGATGGAGAGAAGCTGGATCTCATTATGGCACGAGTCTACAAACCACCGGTTATTGAAAAGGATACGGGACTTGAGGGGCAGGGCGTGCGCAAGCTCGACCCCGAGTCGCGGCACGGTTTTTTCCAGTTTTGGATTGCAGCTGCCAGTGTGCTGGTTTCGGCAATCGTACTTTTCGTAGTCGCACGGGAGATTCCCAATAGTGGCCTTTCGGCGACAGGCTCCGTGATCCTTGCTGTCTGTGCAGCCGTCGCCATTGTCGGACTCCTGCTAATGTACAACGCCATGCGACGAATGCGGATTGTTTCGAAATCGGAACTAAACGCCGGTGATCGCGTCGAGTCCCTATTGGAACAATTGGATAACCGCTTTTCAATCTTTCACGATGTGCGCGAAGGTGAAGTTTGGATTGATCACGTGGTCGTCGGCCCGTCGGGAGTTTTTGTGATTAAATCGACACCCGCGGCATCGGGACAGACAACCATCCGGCCATCCGAAGCAAGACAGGCGACAGACGGCGCAGAAGTTGTGGAGAAACTGGCTCGACGACTCGAGCCCGGTGCAAATCTGGGCGTGAGTCCTGTGGTCTGCGTTGCCGGCGCGAACGAGGCTCATGAAATCGACCGCGAGGGTGAGGTTTGGGTGGTCCCTGCGAGGCGACTGGTTGCCTCAATCCTGAAGCGAAGTTCCACGCCAGGTGCCATTACGAACGGTGTTGTGGATACTGGCGCTTTCGCCAACGACATTGTCCGTGCGGCGGCTCTTGAAAAAGCACTGGTAAAACATTGGAATGTCCCACGGGAAAAGACGCTGGACGACTATCGCCCCAGGGGCTAGTTCGTTAGGACTTGGCGGAATCCAGCCGCCGAAAGTGGTTCGTCATAATCAGGGCGGCTGAAGCGGCCTCCCAACCCTTGTTGTTTTGGTGTTCCTTGGCGCTTCTTTCGACAGCCTGTTGCGGATCATGAACTGTGAGAATTGCATTTCCAATGGCTACCCCACCCACCAGGGCAACCTCGGAAACACCACGCATGGCTTCCCCTGCCACAAAATCGTAGTGGTCTGTATCGCCCTTGATAACGCAACCCGCACAGACGATACCCGAGTAGCGTTTGTCCTCTGCAAGGCGCGCAACCAGCGCAGGGATCTCAAGGGCTCCAGGAACCCACCACACATCAATGTCGGCTTCTGCCACACCGTGCTCCCTGAGACAATGTTGGGCTCCCGTCACAAGTCGCTCCGTTATGTAATCGTTGAAACGGCTGGCCACGATGGCAAACTTGAGCCCTCTGCCATTCAAATCGCCGTGAAATTCGCTCATGATTCCTGACTCACAATATATCGTTAGACACACTTCGCCGCACAATCCGAGGCCTGTAAACGGAAAAATCCTCCGCTTTCGGCCGGCTGATTTCAGAAGGAACTGGCTGAAATCAGCCAGTTTCCCAAACAATAGGAAATGAGACAGCAAGAGGGCAATTTTCGATGCCCAGATTACACCGCCAACAGTGACGCCAAGTTCATTATTATCAATCATCTATCCGTGAGTGCATGATAAATTTTCGAGCATTGGGCGTCTCAGGAAATTTAATACATCAGGAGCGGTTTTCGCTAAGACAAAGTCGAAATTTGTTGTCCGGCGCCGTACACTGGCAACACCATACTTGGGGAGGATAAGGGTCCGCCAGCGGTTTCATGAGCAATTGCCACACCAATACCGTCGAAACTGGCTCTTCCGTCCAGACCGCCGAGACCGTACAAAAGCTCATCATTTGTGGCCCCCCAAATGTCGGAAAAAGTCTCATCTTTAACCGTCTGACGGGACGCCATGCCACGGTTTCCAACTATCCCGGAACTACTGTGGAGATCTCCAGCGGCCACTCTGCGCTATTGCCCGGTCATGTTGTGAGCGACACCCCTGGCGCCTACTCCCTGATGCCGATTACTGATGAGGAACGTGTTTCCCGGGACGTGCTGATGGAATCCGAGGATGCCGTGCTTCTCCACGTTGTGGACGCCAAGAATCTGCGACGCATGCTTCCAATGACCATTGAACTGCTCGAATTGGGACGACGGGTTGTGCTTGTCCTCAATATGATGGACGAGGCGCGGCAACTCCAGGTTCAAATCGATTCCACCAGATTGAGCGAACTCCTTGGAATCCCAGTCATCGAAACAGTTGCAACTAGCAACGAGGGCATTACGGGCCTCTGCCATGTGATTCGGGACGGGATTCAAAGGCCGAATAGACTCACAGTTCATTACCCACGCCGTATTCAAAGGATTATGGAAACAGAGTCCGGCAGTGCTCCCGACACTCCAATGTTGCCGACACGCTTTCTCGCCAGCCCTGCTGCGGAAAAACTCACCGCCGAGGAATTGGGCGATTTTGAACTGACTGTCCGCGTTGCAAGGCAGGAACATGGGGACCAGCTCCTTGGTCAATGCGCCCATTTCCCGCCACCAAGCACAGGGGCAATATCGGGGCTCCTGAACAAACTCACGATGAACTTCTGGACGGCCATCCCCTTGGCACTGGCGGTTCTATATTTCGGCGTGTACGAATTTGTGGGCGGATTCGGTGCCGGTACCTTGGTGGATTTCCTCGAGAATTCGGTTTACGAGACTTACGTCACACCGTTTCTGACCCATTGGACAGAGAAAATCATTCCGTGGGTCATGATTCAGGATCTTATCGTCCATGATTACGGGGTGCTTACCCTTGGCCTGCGTTACGCTGTGGCCCTGATTCTGCCGGTCGTCGGTACCTTCTTCCTGCTGTTTTCCGTATTGGAGGACAGCGGGTATTTGCCCCGACTGGCGCTGCTGCTGGATCGATTGTTCAAGAAGCTTGGACTAAATGGGCGTGCCGTGATCCCGATTGTCATTGGATTCGGCTGTGGCACCATGGCGACGGTCGTCACGCGTATTCTGGAAACCAAACGAGAGAGAATCATTGCAACATTGCTGCTCGGTTTTGCAATCCCCTGCTCCGCACAGCTTGGTGTGGTCCTTGGGATGCTCGCTCAGCGGCCCGCTGCACTGGTGGCCTGGGCGGGGATATTGGCGTCAATTTTCCTGGTTCTCGGGTTTATTACCTCGAAAAATATGCCGGGTGAGGCCCCCGCTTTTTACCTCGAAATGCCGCCTCTGCGCATGCCGCGACTTGGCAATGTGCTGACCAAGACCTATTCCCGAATGCATTGGTATTTCCTTGAGATCCTCCCCCTCTTTCTTGCGGCCAGCGTTATCATTTGGCTGGGAAACATTACCGGGCTGTTCGCGGTCATAATTGCCGGGATGGCTCCTCTCGTCAAAGCCATGGGCCTGCCTGTGGAAGCCTCGCCCGCGCTTCTCTTTGGATTCTTTCGCCGCGATTACGGCGCGGCAGGACTTTTCGACCTGCAGAATCACGGACAACTTGACGCACGCCAAACATTCGTTGCTGTCCTGGTCATCTCGCTGTTCCTTCCCTGCATTGCCCAGTTCATGGTCATGAAGAAGGAGCGCGGGTGGAGGTTCGCCCTGATGAGCACGGCCGCCATTCTTGTCACGGCAACCGGTGTCGGGCTCGGCGTGAATGCGATACTCGTCAAGACAGGGTGGATGTAACGATGATCTGTAATGGCTGCGGATTCGCT
Organism: Candidatus Sumerlaeaceae bacterium; assembly: GCA_019695055.1. Lineage (GTDB taxonomy): Bacteria > Sumerlaeota > Sumerlaeia > Sumerlaeales > Sumerlaeaceae > JAIBAT01. Next base: position 20,494 of record JAIBAT010000097.1, read on the forward strand.
TTCAACGAAGAAGCCAGCGCCAGCGCCTGTCACGGTTGCGTTTCCAGTGGCGGCTGTGGCCATGTGCGCTGTCCACGATGTGGCATGGAGACAGCTCGGGAGCCGGCTCTCCTTCAGCGTTTCAAAAGCTGGTTCGGGACTCGCAAAATGGAAGAGTCCCAGATTGGGACAGGCTGCACTGTGGATTACACACACAATCCTTCTGCGGTACTGTCTGATCTGGCCAAGGGCGAAACAGCACTCATCGAGCGGTTCTCCGATTTGGCACACGTTCGCAAGTTCCTCTCCCTTGGCATATTGCCAGGGACAAGCATCACCGTGCTGAAGCAATCCCCCGCCGTTGTGCTTCGAGTGGGTTACTCGGAATTCGCATTTGACCGCCGCCTCGCTGGAACAGTGCAGGTAAGAAGGATGCCCGGCAAATGAGCCCGTGGCTCAAAAAGCTTGGCGTTGCCGGGTTCCTGTTCTTCCTTATTAAGGGACTGATCTGGATTGCGGTTTTCTTCGGACTTTTCCAGGCTGTAACCTGAGCCTCATCCCATGGAGAGAGGCCACGGCCTTAAGCCGGCCCTGCGTTCCTGATTTCCTCGCTCGTGCCGTCCGCGTAGTGTTTGAAGTTCTTCTGGAACAAGCCGGATAACTTCTTCGCTGTCTCGTCGTACGCAGCCTTGTCCGGCCAGGCGTATTTTGGAATGAGAATCTCACTCGGAACACCCGGGCATTCCGTTACAACCTCGAATCCAAATATAGGATCCTTCTGCGTTTTGGCATTTGCGAGGGCACCGCTGTGGATGGCGTCGATAATGGCACGGGTATTGGCCAGCTTGATTCGATGCCCCACACCATAAGCGCCGCCGCTCCAACCAGTATTCACCAGCCAAACCCGGGCACCATGCTTCTTCATCTTCTCTGCAAGCAATTCAGCATACTTGCTGGGGTGCCAAACGAGGAATGGACCGCCAAAGCAGGGAGAGAAAGTGGCTGATGGCTCCTTCACACCCACTTCCGTTCCGGCCACTTTAGCCGTGTAACCACTGATGAAGTGATACATGGCCTGGGCAGGTGAAAGGTGGCTGACCGGGGGCAATACGCCAAACGCATCGCAGGTCAGAAAGATGATATCCGTTGGATGCCCCGCAACACACGGAATCTTTGCATTATGGACAAAATTGATGGGATAGGCGCCACGAGTATTTTCAGTGATGGTGGTGTCTGTAAAATCCACCATGTGGTCATGATCCAGGACCACGTTTTCCAGAACGGCCCCGAATCGGAGGGCCGCAAATATATCAGGCTCACTTTCGGGCGTCAGGTTAATGGCCTTTGCGTAGCATCCGCCTTCGATATTGAAGATCCCTTCGTCGCTCCAGCAATGCTCATCGTCGCCTATGAGACGCCGCTTGGGATCCGCTGACAAAGTAGTTTTGCCCGTGCCGCTCAAACCAAACAACAGGGAGGAACGCCCCGATTTGGGATCAGCAGTCGCCGAACAATGCATGGATAGTACGCCGCGCTTGGGCGCAAGGTAGTTCATGACAGTGAACACGCCCTTCTTCATTTCACCGGCGTATTCAGTTCCGAGAATAACAAGTTCACCGTCTTCGATACTCAGGTCGATGCTGGTCTTGGATCCCATTCCCGCCGTTAACCGGTTCGCGGGGAAGGCACCAGCATTGTAAATGACCATGTCCGGCTTGCCAAACGTCTCCAATTCCTCATGAGTGGGGCGAATCAGCATCGTGTGCATGAAAAGTGCATGGTAAGGCCGCGAGCAAAGGACGCGGACCTTGATGCGGTACTTTGGGTCCCAACCGGCAAATCCATCGAAGCAGTAGATGCGGTCGCGGGTGTTCAGGTAGTCGCGGGCACGCTCGCGGTTAATCGCAAATGCATTCTGATCGAGCTCAATATTAACACTTCCCCACCAGATGTCCTTCTCGGAGGCAGGGTTGCGCACGACACGCTTGTCCTTCGGGGAACGCCCCGTCTTGGAGCCGGAGTATGCTACGAGGGCCCCGTTCTCGGCGATGCTGGCGTCCTTTTCGTACCGGATGGCGTGCTCATAGAGCTCGCTGGGTGGAAGATTCCGATAAATCTCCGAAACGTGCAGGTCGTGATTCTTGAGATCGAAATGGCTCATAAAACTCCCTCTTGAATGTGGTTGGCATCCAGCATCACCGCCTATTGCCATTGAAATTCTATATGCCGACCCGCGGTTTTCATTTAACAGTGATTTTTACGGCACCGGGGGCCATTCCGAATGGGAATAGCAACACTTGGTAGCAAAGCCATCATGGCCGCCGGAGTTCTGATAACCCATGCAGGCAAAGCCTCCCGGGCATGGGCTCTGATGATCGCGCTTCTCCTGTTACTTGTTACGGGGACGGCGCTTCACCTATCTCATTCAGACACGACCCACCCGTCTTTGACCCTTGCCAGCCTCAATCCGGCAGCTGCGGAACCCAGGCAGCCAGAAACACCTTTTTCCGATAATGACCTCACAAATCGGGCTGCAATGCGGGTGCTTGCCTGCCTTCAGCCAAAGCTGGGAACAAGCCCACTTTTTGAGCGGCCATCAAATGATATAGTCATTGCCGCAGAAGACCTCCCCTCCAGGAACCCGACGAGAATAGGCTTCTCTATTGAGACCAGTTTCTCTTTTCCGGAACAAGGCCAACCTCTCTTTATCGTTTATCAGAATATTCGCATTTGATGCGCCCTGCGGGCCCCGCTTCCAGCCCGCGCCACTCTTCTATCATATTCCTGCGGGCTCCCCATGACCGGTTTCTGCGCAGAGCATGGCGCAATCATAAGCCTAGGGTGTTAGGCAAATGCAGATCGGAGCCCTCCCCTGTTCACCATCACCCCCCTATTTCTATTAAGGATTTTTTTATGGAAACCTCACAAACAATGGAACTCGTGCCGGCAATGTTGGCAGGCATCATAGTTGGAGTCATGGCCGGCGTCACCGGCATAATCATTCGAAAACTTGTCGGAAGGAATTCCCTGTCGGGAAACCTCCCCACCTATGTCAGTGTGATACTCGGCGGGCTTATCGGTTTCGGCCTGTCATGGGCATTCCGTGAGATGCACGGCAGCATTACACTCATCACGATTTGCACCACTATGGCCATGGTAACACCATGGGGAGGAAAATACCTGATTGTCCAGGATGAGGACGAGACCGAAGCCTGACAGCTTTTCACGCGTGCGTGAAAGCAATGCTGGTGGCGTCGGGAAAGTCTCCGGCGCCACCTTCTTCTCTTAACCAGGCTGCTTTGACGCTTGCCTTTCCAATGCAAGTGTCAAAATCAGTTTTCCAACGTTCCACCACCACGCGATTCTCGGAGAGTTCCAGTGAGAAATCCAACAAGGGTAATCACCACCGTTGCATTACTTGCCGCCTTGGCCATCTGTCCGGCGGGTTCGGCTACAGACACGCCCACGTCAGGCAGTCTTTCCACGGAGGCGACGACCAGCGCAACGACCCTCGCCACAAGCATCTCACCTGCCCCGGTCCCGGGGAAATGGCAAAACTTCTGGATCGATCGCGTGAAGCTTTTCATCTCGGAAAATGCCGCTCTTGAAAAGGATAAGCGATACATTGTGTTTCTCGGCGATTCGCTGACACAGGGATTTAAACTTCAGAACTTCTTCTCGGACCTTCCTGTCCTGAATCGCGGTATCTCTTCAGACGGCGTATGCGACTTTCCCGAAGGACGCAACCTGTACCGAGGCGTCACACGCCGCATGAAGGAATGTGTATACGATTGCCGCCCTTCGCACCTGGTTTTCCTGATTGGCACAAATGACGTCGGGGTATCCAGCGTCCCTCTCGATTATTGGCATGGCGCCTACAAATACGTAATCCAGCAAACCCGCGCCAAGTTTCCCGACGTAAAAATCATTCTGGTTACCTGCCCGCCCTGTGGTGCTCCTTACGCCAAGCGTGAAACGTTGAATCCTCGCATCGTGGAATGGAACAAGGTCATCCGGGCATATGCGGAAAAGGAAGGATTCCCGCTGATTGACCTTCATGCGCTCCTTGCCGACAAGGACGGCCAGCTTCCGCCAAATCTTACTTCAGACGGACTTCATTTCAACCAAGCCGGATACGAACGGTGGGCGGATGCCGTTCGGCCCATGCTGACTGGCGGGGAAAATAGCGCCGCTGCCAGGAAATAGAGCTACAGGTAGGGCCTTATTGCCTCATAAATGCGTTGCGCCACAATCTTGTAGCCTTGACCGTTGGGGTGAATCTGATCAAATTTCAGCTTTGGGTCAGATAAAATCCCGCTGAGTACGTCCGGCACAAACACAGCGCCTCGCCTCACAGCCAACTTTTTGTATTCCGGACCGTGGTTATCGGCAAACATCAACCCCTTGATTCCAACCAGGACCACCAGGGCACCTTTCCCCTGAATCTGATTCACGATCTCCTCGAGATTGGCAAACGTCTGGGAAACCGGTTGGTGTTGCAGCAAATCGTTTCCGCCAAGACACACAATCACAATGCGGGGATTCTGGCTAAGGACGTCACGCTCAAGGCGCTTAAGCGCCTGCGCAGTCGTTTCGCCGGATACACCCCGATTCAATACCGGAATACCTATCAGCTGCGACAATTGGGCGGGGTAATCCTCACCAGGCCCGGCACCAACGCCTTTGGTTAAGCTGTCCCCGAATGCGATGACGTTTGCGCCTGATGGGTGCGCGTTGACAATCTCGACTCGTGAGCCATTCCACCAGGCCCCAAGAGCGACGGTGAGAACGGCCAGAATCAGAAGTGTTTTAGATCTTCGCGTAATTGCCATGGATAATTTGATCAGTGTTGATCAAACCCAAAACTTCTGATGTAGTCTAAAGTTTGATGACCCGCGCCTTGCCCGATTTTCCCTTCAGGGCATTTCGCGTATCCACGACCAATTTCGCGTTTGCGAGAATCCCGTCATAATCCAGCCCGGCGTGGTTGGTCACAATAACCACGCAGTCGCATCCCTTAAGTGTAGATGCGTCCAGTCCCACGGACTTCATGGCCAAGCCATGTTCCTCAAAAGACGGAATGTGTGGATCGTGATAGGTCACTGTGCCACCCATGCTTTGAAGCAGCCCGATCACGTCTATCGCCGGGCTTTCGCGGATATCCGTCACATTGGGTTTGTAGGCCACGCCAACGATAAAAATCTTGCTGCCATTGACAGCCTTCTTGTCCTCGTTAAGGGCCTTCACAATCTTGTCCACGACAAACTCCGGCATGTGGCCATTGACCTCGCTTGCGAGCTCGATAAACCGGGCCGTATAATTCAGGGACTTAAGCTTCCAAGCGAGGTAGTGCGGATCGATTGGGATACAGTGCCCTCCCAAGCCCGGGCCGGGGTAAAAAGGCATGAAACCAAAGGGTTTAGTCGCTGCAGCTTCAATAACTTCCCAAACGTTAAGTTGGAGCTTGTCGCACATCAACGCGACCTCATTGACGAGACCGATATTAACGCTGCGGAAGGTGTTCTCCAGAAGCTTGACCATCTCGGCGCACATGGTGCTGGAAACGGGGACTACTGTGTCGAAAATCTTGCCGTAGAACTCGGCCGCTTTCTGGCTGCAATCGGCAGTGGTTCCCCCGACAATTTTCGGGGTATTCTTGGTCTTAAACTTGGGGTTTCCAGGGTCCACACGCTCTGGAGAGAAGGCGAGGTAGAAGTCCCTGCCCGCCACCATGCCATTTTTCTCGAACTCCGGCTTCAACAGTTCATCCGTGGTGCCAGGGTAAGTGGTGCTTTCGAGAATTATGATCTGGCCCTTTTGCAAATGTGGCGAAATCTTCTCCACGGCACTCACAATGTAGGAGATGTCGGGATCCTTTGTTTTGCGAAGCGGGGTCGGAACGCAGATACTGATCGCGCCGAGGTCGCGCACCACAGACCAGTCCGTCGTGGCACTGACCTTGCCTGCCTTAACGAGGTCTGCCAGTTCCTCGTCCTTCACGTCCTCAATGTAGTTCTTTCCGGCATTGATGGCATCAATCTTCGCCTGGTCGACATCAATTCCCACGCCTTCAAAGCCGCTCTTTGCGATTTCCACCAGCAGTGGTAATCCCACGTATCCGAGCCCGACAACTCCGACTTTCATTTCCGCGAGTAACTCCTATCCCTATGAGGTTAAGCCTACGAACCACAATAGTCCGAAAGTCCCATGACAAGCAAATTAGGGCACAGGGCCATCCCAAACCATGCCAAGCATACAACAAATGGCGTTGGAATATCCGCCGGAGTGTTCATTATATGAAAACTCAATGATCTTGCCCCACCATGGGGCTGCGGAAAGGGCAACTGGGTTGCAGGCGACAATGGCAGACTTGCTGGACAGCGTGAAATTCGATGCCGCGGGGCTTGTCGGCGCGATCGTGCAGGACCACGCCACGGGCGAGGTGCTGATGTTTGCCTGGATGAACCGCGAGTCGCTGCAAATCACGCTCGAGAAGCGCGTGGCCTGTTACTACAGCCGTTCGCGCCAAAAGCTCTGGCTAAAGGGCGAAAGCAGCGGCCACACCCAGAAAGTCCACGAAATCCGCCTCGATTGTGACGGCGATGCCCTTCTGCTCAAAGTGGAACAGGTTGGCGGCGCCTGCCACACTGGTTACCGCTCCTGCTTTTATCGCGTCCAGGACGGCGGGAGCTGGCGTGAGGACGGCCATAAGGTGTTCGACAGCAAGGACGTCTACAAGAGCTGACGCACACCGGGGGCCGCATTCGGCCCTTGAAACCGCCGAATCCCCGCCATTCAATCGGGTTTCATGAATACGGCACGACCAATACGGATTCGGCACCGCCCCGCTGGCAGTTGAACAAGGCAGCACCACGAGGACACGACAATTTTCAAGCCGACTAAAGAAGAGTTTCTCGAAAAAGCGAAACAGGGGAACTGCATCCCCGTTTATCGCGAAATCATTGCCGACATGGAAACGCCCGTGTCGGCCTACAAAAAGATCTGCGATTCCCGGTTTGGTTTCCTGCTGGAAAGCGTTGAGGGTGGCGAAACCGTTGGACGCTACAGCTTTCTCGGCGCCAATCCCCAGACGATCTTCAAGAGCAAGCGCCAGGAAATCGAGATCTTCTACGGCAGCGGGCGCAAGGAAAGCTTCAGCGATCCCATGCCGTTGGACCGCCTCCGCGATCTGCTGCAGCATTACCGGTTCGTCATAGATCCGACCCTGCCCCCCTTCTGTGGCGGGGCGGTGGGTTACATGAGTTATGACGAGGTAAAGAACCTCGAATCCATCGGCAGCAAAGCCGAGGACGACCGCGAACTGCCGGACATGTTCTTCATGATCACGGACACGCTGCTGATTTTTGACCATCTGCGTCATCGGCTGAAGATTCTAGCCAACGCCCACATCACCAGCCACGCCGCTCCCCTCGAGGCCTACGAGGAAGCGCTGCGAAAGATCAACAGTCTCCACCAGAAGTTGATGCGGCCAAATCCCCGCAGTGACTACACAGTTAACCTGTCCGGAGTGCAGATTTCATCGAATCTGTCTCAGGATGAATTCACCGAAATGGTGGATAAATGCAAGGAGTACATTGCGGCCGGCGACGCCTTCCAGATCGTGGCAAGCCAGCGCTTTGTCGTCCCGATCTCCTGCGACTGGTTCGACATTTACCGTGCGTTGCGGGCCGTGAATCCATCACCCTACATGTTCTTCCTGCAACTCGACGATATTTGTCTCGCCGGTTCCAGCCCCGAGGTACTGGTCAAAGTCATCGGCAACGAGGTTCAATTGCGCCCCATCGCCGGAACAAGGCCGCGCGGCGAAACCCGGGAACAGGACCTAGACCTGGAAAAGGAACTCCTGGCCGATCCCAAGGAATGCGCCGAGCATGTCATGCTGGTTGACCTCGGCCGCAATGACGTTGGCCGTGTATGCGAATACGGCAGCGTCCATGTGGATGACTTTAAAATCATCGAGCGGTACTCTCACGTCATGCACATCGTTTCGAATGTTCGAGGGAGGTTGCGAAGGGATTTTGATGCCATCGACGTGCTTAAGGCGTCCTTTCCGGCAGGAACTGTGAGCGGAGCACCAAAGATCCGTGCCATGCAAATCATAGATGAACTCGAGCCCGTTCAGCGCGGCCCTTATGCAGGTGCCGTAGGTTATATCAGCTATAACGGCAACCTCGATACTTGCATCACGATTCGCACCATCGTTATGCAGGGCGACAAGGCCTACATGCAGGCCGGCGCTGGCATCGTGGCGGATTCCGACCCTGTTGCGGAATATAAGGAGACCATCAACAAGGCAGGCGCCCTCATCCGGGCCATCGAGATGGCCGAGGGAGGTATGGAATAGTCATGCTGCTTGTCATTGATAACTACGATTCTTTCACGTTTAATCTGGTTCAGTACCTTGGTGAACTCGGTGCCGAAATGGAAGTCGTGCGCAACGACAAGATCGAACTCCCCCGTATACTTGAAATGGCGCCCAGTCACATCGTTATTTCCCCCGGCCCCTGCACGCCCAACGAGGCTGGCATCTCCCTCGACATCGTCAAGGTATTCGGCGAAACGGTTCCCATCCTTGGCGTTTGTCTTGGCCACCAGTGCATCGGTCAAAGCTTTGGGGGCTCCGTTGTGCGCGCCGACAAGGTCATGCACGGCAAGACCAGCGAAATCTTTCACTCCGGCGATCCCCTCTTCGATGGCATGTCGAATCCCTTTATCGCTACACGCTATCACTCGCTCATTGTTAAGCGCGACACAATCCCCGCTGCCCTGGAAGTCATCGCGTGGACTGGGGATGACATTGTTATGGGCCTGAAACACAGGACACAGCCGGTGTGGGGTGTCCAGTTTCATCCCGAATCAATCCTGACGACCGAGGGCAAGACGCTGCTTGGCAACTTCCTAAAGCAAAAGGCGCCGGCGAAGGTTTAGACCGTCGGGCGTTACTAAGCTGCGCCCTGGCTCTGGCGGGAAAACTGAAGCATGTAAAAACGGTAAAACTCGCCCTTGCGCGCCACCAGTTCGTCAAACGTACCCCGTTCCACGATGCGGCCGTTCTCCAGCACAATGATCTCATCGGCGCTCTGGACCGTGGAAAGCCTGTGGGCGATGATAAACGACGTGCGATTCCGCCGCAGACGATCCAATGCTTCCTGCACGGCGTGTTCGCTCTCGCTGTCCAATGCACTCGTCGCCTCGTCCAGGATCAGGATGCGGGGATTCTTCAAAATGGCACGGGCAATGGCAATCCGCTGCTTCTGCCCGCCGCTGAGTTTAACGCCCCTGTCGCCGATTTCCGAGTCGTAACCATCGGGCAGCGCGCTGATGAAATCATGGGCGTTTGCCGCGGTCGCAGCAGCTGAAATTTCCTCGTCCGTCGCGTCCAGTTTGCCGTACAATATATTGTTCCGAATCGTGCCACTGAGGAGCACATTGTCCTGGGACACCACCCCAATCTGCTCGCGCAGGCTTTGTAGATTCGTGGCAGCCACGTCCTGGCCGTCAATTAGAACACGCCCTTTCACAGGCCGGTAGAAACCAAGGATAAGATTGATAAGCGTCGTCTTTCCGGCGCCGCTTCCGCCGACAAGGGCAACCTGCTGCCCCGGTCTCGCCACCAGGGAAATATCGCGCAGAACGGGGTGTCCCGGCTGATACTCAAAACTCGCCCCATCAAACTCAACCTGACCGCGTACGTCAATCCCCGGCAGATGGTCGCTCTCTTCGGTATCATACATGTCAAAGAGGCCGTAAATGGATTCAAGGGCCGCAGTCCCCGCGTAAACCTGATCCGTCGTTGCGATCAGAGTATTGATCGGATTCAGAAAATACCCCGTCAGGGTCGCAAACGCGACCACGTCCCCCACACTGATCTGCCGATTGATGACCATCCAGCCGCCCACTGTAAAGATCGCCAGCATGGCCATTCCCCCCACAAACTGCAGGAGAATCTGGAAGGCGGCCGCTTCAGTGAAAAGTCGCACGCCCCTATGGGTCACTTTCTGGATGCGCTCCTCCACCCGGCGCTGCTCATGGTGCTCCATCGCGAAACTCTTGACGAGCCGGATGGAGTGAATGACTTCGCTTACGATGGAACTCATTTTCTCCATCTCGGCGCGAAAGTTTCGATGCCCTTCCTTCAACTTCGGGGCAAACGCGCTGCGAATGATGAAATAGAACGGCAGCATGAGGAAAAGCAGCAGGAAGAGACGTGCGTTAATGTAGGTCAGCAGCGCCGCCGCCGCCACAATGACAATGATCGAGACCAGCACGTGAACCACCAATGCATTGGCCATGATGTCCACACGCTCAGTATCCAGAATCACTCGGGAATGCAGGTCAGCCGCCTTTTGGTTGTCATGAACCTTGAGCGTCATTTGCTGGATCTTCATCGTGAGACGCGCGCGAAGCCCTTCAGTGACCCGCTTCGTCGCAGACAGCGTGTAATAGCGGCTCAGCACCGCCGCAATCATGTGGATTCCCCAAAGGCCAAGGCCCAGGAAAAGAACCCATAGAATCGACACAGCATCGCCATTCGGTATGTAGGTATCAATGATTCGCTTGAAGAACAGCGAGATCGGAATCAGCGACAGGGCTTGAATAATCGCAAATACATTGCCAAGAACCAGCGAACGCTTGAAATGGCGAAACTCACGCAAATAGCGGAAGAATGGGCTCCTGACGAGCCTGGCACGGAACGTTGGCAACGGGTATTTGGACCTTGTGCAGGAATCCTACACGTTAACTGGCCGCGAATTTCCAGGGAAACTAAGGATGCGCGGCAAGAAAATCGGCACGCCCGTCCCGTAGCTCAACCCGCGAGTTCGAGAACAGCGTATTTTCCCGGTCCTGCTGTTCACCGTGGGGATAGATCGCGTCGGTCGCCGCGGGATTGAAGCTCTTATCAACGGGCACCCAAAGACACCGGCAAAACCAAATATCGTGCGAATCCCGCTCCACGTTGTTTGGCGCACCCGTCACTCCCCCCGTGTCCGCCGCGGAATTGTTATAGGCATATCGAAACTTCTGCAGCCTGTCGCCCTTAAAATTGTCCCGATGCGTCGGGCAAAACAAATACTCCTCGCTGGTGAGATAGCGGCGATTCACGAGGACCCGCGGAACTCCATCCCAGCTTCCATTGGCCGCTGGGCCACTGCCCGGATTTGTTTGCCCCATGCTCTCCATCTCCCCGGCCGTTCCATCGGCCAGCGGGTAGTGGTCAAGATCGAGTCGATAGGCATAAAGCGCGTAGGCAATGGCCTTAAGATTGGAAGCGCACTTGGCTTGGTTCGCACGGCGCTTGGCCAAGGATAGATTGGGAATCGCTATCAGGGCTAGGATACTGATGATGGCCACCACTATCAAGAGCTCGATGAGCGTAAAGGCACCCTTGTGAGGCAACCTACTCATACAGTTCCCAGTCCTCACGTCGCACCGAGGCACTCCGCGGGGAGGTATGTATGGCAACAACCGCATTCAAATCAAAACCCGCGCTGGGCGGCGGGTTCAGGGCATTGCCGTAGTCATTGATGATGCTCCCGCTGGGGGCCTGAATTTGCGTCGGACCGGTCGTGCCAGTATCCGTCAGGCGGATAAATCGAGTCCGCGTCAATCCCACAGACGTCAGATCAAAAGCATCTCCCCCGCTCACCGCCGGGTTGTACGCAGAGATGCCGTTGGATGGATTGCTATAAACAGCGTTCAACCCCGCAAGGCCGGAGTAACACGATTTTTGAAGCAATCCCCCGGTGGTACCAGGATCCACAAAATTGTACGGAATCGTCGTCCAGGTCGTCCCGTCCTCACTTACCGACACAATCGCGGTCTCGGCAAAACTCTGATCAGGGAACCCAACAGGTTGGAAGGGGTTTTCAAAGATCGTGAAATCCGGCCCGGGACCATTCACAATCCAATTATTGTCAAAGGCCAGCGTAATGCTGCCCCCCGTACCCAGCGAAAGAATCCGCGACGGATCCTGGCACGGTTGCGTCGGATCGACATTTCCCGTCGGCAAGCCAAGCACACACCCCGGAAAGGCGGACTGCCCAAAACCAGCATCAGGCCCCGGAGAAAACTGACTAACCCGATCCGGCAAAGCCTGGGCCCCACCCAGACACGGGAGTAAAGTCGCCCAAAAGGCAATGATCAGGCGGGCTCCCCCTCGCCCTGCCTGTGTCTTCTGTGATTCCATACTAGCCTCCTGCTTCCCTTTCCACGAAGAAGCGTATTGGAGGAACCCTGGCCCCTGTCTTCTGACTCCCGGATCATTCTACTGACCGCCCCTTCCCGTCCCTTGTCCGAAACAGTGGGTATTCCTGCGGTGTTCGTCCCCGATTACAGCGGCGTGCCCGTGAGGGAATCTCACCCTCTTCCAGAGAACTTGCGTCCTCTCTGGAGCCACGATTGCCTTTGTTCTGACCAACAGCGCCATGGCGAAGCGATTCAAGGTAAATCGCCCAAAGCCCCGGCCCAAATAGAATTATCCTGTTGCAGATACTTGTGACAGGCCTTCAATGGCGTCCAAATCGTAGCTAAAGGGAAATACTCATTATGTCATTCTGTCGACGACTCTTCCTCCTCGCTATCGGCATATCCTGCTGCGGCGCGGCCCTCGCCCAATCGCCAAAGCCCATCGATATGAGCGCGGAGCCCAAGTGGTATGAGGTTGTCTCCACCAGTGGGGATACCAGCGCCTCCGTGGAAGTACGCACGGCAGATGGCACCGGAGTGCTTGGCACTGTTCCAGCCGGCTATAAGTTTCTGGCCATGGGGGCAAATTCCGAATTCGTTGCCATTGCCATTGGATCCACCACAGGGTTCCTCCCGGCTTCTGAGGCGAAGGAATTGTACTCAGAACCGGTGCAGAACGTGGTGTGGCGCTCTTCAGGAGCTTCCCTCGAGGACACCGCAAAGAAGCTGAAGGATGCCCGATTGGCCAAGCGCTCCTCCGGGCCGCTTTATAAGCCAAAAGCCACACCCACCCCCACTCCCGTCCCTGCAGGCGGCGGTCCAGGGGGTCCCGAAGGTGGCAAAGGTGGTGACCCGGCAGCAGCTGGTGCCCGCGGAAAAGGGTACATCTAGCCCCAATTTGTCGTAGGTCACATAGCACGATTTGCATCCTTATGTAACCGCTTACAATTGTGCTTGCTTTTCAAACTCGTCACCTCCAGCAAGGGAATTTGTTTCAACATGAAAAGGACGGGGCGCGTTGACCAATTCAGCACCATACAAGCTTCATATTATTTCACATACGCATTGGGACCGCGAGTGGTACCTATCCCTCGAAAACTTCCGTTCCCGGCTCGTTGACCTCATTGACAACCTCCTCGACATTCTCGACAACGACCCCAATTTCCTCCACTTCCACCTCGATGGCCAGACCGTTGTTCTTGAGGACTACCTCGAAATCAGGCCTGCCCAACGCGAACGCCTCTCCCGCCACATTTCCAGCGGCCGGATTCTTATCGGCCCCTGGTACCTTCAGAACGATGAGTTCCTGACCACCGGCGAGTCCACCATACGTAACCTGCTCCTCGGCCGCCGTATCTGCCGCGCCGACTTTGGCGTCGAGCCCATGCCCATTGGCTACGTCCCGGACCAATTTGGCAACATTTCACAACTCCCCCAAATACTTCGGGGATTCGCCATCCAGTCCGCCATCTTTGGTCGCGGATATGATCGCTCCGCCGGCGCCGAGTTCTTCTGGAAATCCCCCGACGGCAGCAAGGTCCTCGCCGTATTCCTCATCCAATGGTACAACAACCTCCAGCGCCTGCCGCGCAAACCGGCGGACGCCATCGCCATGATCCGGGAATTGATGGAGGGCCAGAAGGGCCAAGCCCACACCCGCCATCTGATGATGATGAATGGCGTGGATCACCTCGAAGCCCAGGAAAATCTCTCGGAAATCATCAACGACGTTAACGCCCTCGATCCGGGTTTCCAGCTTGTCCACAGCACACTTCCCAATTACGTCGAGGCCGTGCGCGCCGAGCTTCCAGCCCCCCAAACCGTCGCCGGGGAATTTCGCTGGGGCGACAACGGAGGCGTCATTCCCTCCACTGCCAGTTCACGCGTCCACCTCAAGCAGAGCAATTTCCGTCTCCAGCAGGAGCTGCAATCCTGGGTCGAACCTTTCGCAGTATTGGCAAGCCTCTTTGGCAGCCGCTACAAGGCCGGCGACATGATTGATTACGCCTGGAAGACTCTCATGCAGTGCCATCCCCACGACTCCATTTGCGGATGCAGCATAGACGAGGTCCACTTCCAGATGGAAGGCCGCTTCAGCCGGGTTTCAGATGTGCTCGCCGACCAGCTTTCGCGAAGCCTTCGACATCTTGCCGCCGGTGTGGATTCCACACGGCGCGGCCATCACTCAACCCTTACAGTCTTCAATCCCCTGCCCTGCTCCCGCTCAGAGGTTTTCGAAACCAACCTC